>JBBRNO010000039.1:0-47111 GCA_038230275.1 Bryobacterales bacterium | reverse complement strand
CACCGGCGTCCCGCTGGCAGCTGCATCCAAGAGCCCGTCCACCTGGCAATCCACATCGGAATAGACCATGAAGATCTGCCCGAAGTGCGCCCGTGTGTGTTCCAGAACCTGCCGCCGGTCCTTCTTCGGACCCGATAGCGTTTGCTCATGCCGGTGCACCACCCGCTCCGAGTACGGCGTCACCGCGCCCAATCCGATGAATCCTTTGCGGACCAGTTTCTCCCCGCTATCCGGCACCGTGAATTCCTGGTAGTAGGCGTACAGGCTGGGTTCGGTCTCCCGAGTCAGAATACCGTCGGCGATCCAGGCGTTGAAGAAGTTGGCCGACCGGATGTAGACATTGTTCTGATCGTTATCAGCCGCAAACCGCTCCCCCAAAATCACGCGTACCAGGTTGTAGGGGCTGCGCTGCAGATAGCGCGCCTGCAGCGCCGGATTGATCTTGTCATAGGGCTGAGTGACCAGATCATTCAAGTCGCCGGCCTTCTCGCTGTAACGGTACGGTTGGAAAGGATGGACAATGGCCATCCTTGTATTATGCAGTAACCGCTTGGGGGCGCTTATGCAGAGTCAGCCAAATGCCGGCGGCCAAGGTTGCCAGTGAGATCCATTGCGTCAACGACAGCGGCCCGTTGAACGGCAGCGCCTGTTCGTGATTGCGCACGAATTCCACCGCAAAGCGCACCGTCGAATAGAGGATCAGATACAGTCCGATGATGGAGCCTTCGCGGTGCGGCTGGTGGAAGCGGCGGTAAAGATAGACGAAGATCAGCGCCTCGGCCAGTGATTCGTAAAGCTGCGTGGGATGCAGCGGCACACCCAGCGGAACGCCCGTCAGCTGGCGCGCATCGGGATTGGTGAAAGTCACAGCCCAGGGCCGCGCGCATTCCTTGCCCCAGCAACAGCCGGCCGCAAAGCAACCAATTCTGCCAATGGCGTGTCCCAGCGCCAACCCCGGCGCAAATACATCGGAGGTGACCAACGGCGGCAGCTTAGCGTGCCGCATATAGAGAACCGCCGTCAGCACCGCAAGGATGAGGCCGCCCTGGTAGACACCCATCGCCTGCAAGGTTTCGCGAGAGAAGATCTGGCGCGGATCGTTCCAATAGATCTGCCAGTCGAACGCAAACATCATCAGCTTAGCGCCCAGCATCCCCGCCAGCGCGCAATAGATGCCCAGATTCATCAACGGCTCGGCCGGCAACTGCGCCTCGCGGCCAAGACGCCCGATGATCCAGAGCGCGGCCAGAAAGGCCAGCGCCACCATCACGCCGTAGGTGGGAAGGAAGAAATCGCCGTAACTGATAATCTTGGGAAACATTAAGCCTGCACCGCCTGCTTTCGCGACATCCACATGTCCAGTAGCAACAGTCCCGCACCCACAGTGATCGCGCTGTCAGCTACATTGAACGCAGCGAAATGCCATTGTCCCACGTAGAACTCCAGAAAATCCGTCACCATCCCACTTACGATACGGTCGTAGATATTCCCAATCGCGCCGCCCAGCACCAGACTCAAGCCAATCATCGTAGCGCGTGAACCGGAGAAGCCGGCGCGCGACGGTTGCAACAGCAGCACCGCCACGAAAATCAGCACGGCAACCGAGACGCCGATTAGCAGGAACGTGCGCACTTCGCTGGTTCCGTCGGAGAACATTCCGAACGCCGCGCCGCGGTTCTTGGTGTGGACGATATTAAAAAATCCGGGAATGACGCTGTGCGTATCCCAGATGGAGACATTCCGTTCGATCAAGACCTTCGTCGCGCGATCCAGAACGAAGACCAGCGCGGCGATCAACAGAGACCAGATTCGTGCAGTCATGACCGCTCTAACCCAGCTCCATCTCCGAGAGGGCCCCGGCGCAAGCGGCACAGACGGTTGGGAAGGCCGGGGCCGATCCCACATCCGTGGTGTATTTCCAGCAGCGCTCGCACTTGATTCCTTCCGCCCGTCCGATCTTCACGGATAACGCGTCGCCTGTCGCACCATCGGCGCGATTTTCCAGATCCACCTGCGAGACGATAAACAGCCCCGGCAGATCTTTCGCATACTCGTTCAACAATGGATAGACGTCGCCATTGGCGGCGATGTGTACATGCGCTTCCAGCGGCGCGCCAATGAACTTCTCCTGCCGCGCCACCTCCAGGCTTTTCAATACCTGTGCGCGAACTTCCATCAGCCGGTGCCAGTTGGCCGCGCGGTCACGCTGCGCATCGGTCAAACCGGCCGTCAACTCTTCGGGTTCTGGAAGCAGCGCCAGGTGGACACTGTCCGGCTCACCAGCCGAATGCCGCATGCTGCTCCAGACTTCCTCCGCGGTGAACGTCAGAATCGGCGCCAGCAGCCGCACCAGCGCGTAGTTGATGCGATAAAGCGCGGTCTGCGCACTGCGCCGGGCTTTCGATTTCGGAGCCGCGGTATAAAGCCGGTCTTTCACAATGTCAAAGTAGACCGCGCTCAGATCCGACGTGGCAAAATCGTACACGTCGTGGTACATCTTATGGAACGCGAAATCCTCGTACCAGGCGCGGCTTTTGCGCACGACTTCCTCGGCCTGGAACAAGATCCACTGATCGATTTCGAGCAGTTCGCCGGCAGCGAGCGAATCCACCGCCGGATCGAATTCACCCAGGTTCCCCAGCGCAAACCGGAACGTGTTCCGCAGCTTCCGGTAAGCCTCGGTCAGGCGTGCCAGGATGGTATCGGACAGCCGCACATCTTCGTTGAACTCAACGGACGCCACCCACAATCGCAGCAGTTCCGCTCCATGCTGCTTGATGATCTTGTCCGGCTCAATCACGTTGCCGACGGACTTCGACATCGCCTTGCCTTCTCCGTCCAGCGTCCAGCCGTTAGTCGCGCACTCGCGATACGGAGACGCACCCTTCAACCCGATACCCACCAATAACGAGCTGTGGAACCAACCGCGAAACTGGTCGCCGCCTTCGAGGTACAGATCGGCCGGCCACGGCAGTTCGTCGCTATGGCCCAACACGGCGAGATGGCTTGACCCGGAGTCGAACCAGACGTCCAGAATGTCTGTCTCTTTCGAGAAAGCTCCGCCACCACATTTGCCGCAGGTGGTCCCGGCGGGCATCAGCTCAGCGGCCGTGCGGTCGTACCAGACATCGGCCGTATGTTCGGCAAACAGCGCTACTACGCCATCCAGAATCTTCTTGTCAGTCAGCGGTTCGCGGCAGCCGTCGCAGTAGAATACGACGATCGGGACGCCCCAGATCCGCTGGCGCGAGATGCACCAATCCGGGCGGCTGGCGATCATGTTGTACATGCGGTCTCCGCCCCAGGCCGGCATCCATTTGATGTTGCGGATCGCCTCCAGGGCGCGGGTGCGAAGGTTGTTGCGCTCCATCCCGATGAACCATTGTTCGGTGGCACGGAAGATAGTCGGTTTATGGCAGCGCCAGCAATGCGGATAACTATGCTCAACCTTCTGCATTCCCAGGAGCGCGCCGGTGCCCTTCAAGATCTCGATCACCAGGGGATTGGCTTCCCACACGGTCTTCCCGATCAACTCCTCGGGCAAGCGTCCGGCGGAGACTTCGGCGTGATAAAAGCGGCCGCCTGCGTCCACCGGACAATACGTCTCAATGCCGTACTGCCGGGCCGCGACGTAATCTTCGTGCCCATGCCCGGGTGCGGTGTGAACCGCGCCGGTTCCCTGCTCTAAAGTCACGTGATCGCCCAGAATCCCTACCGAATCGCGATCGAGGAACGGGTGGCGGAATACCGCGCCTTCCAGCCGGTCGCCGGCGAAGGTGGCCAGGATCTGGTAATCCGGCCAGCCGAGTTTTTCGGCAACCGATTTCAGCAGGTCCGCGGCGACGATATAGACATCTCCGGCAACGTCCACGGCGACGTAGTCGAATTTTGGATGATAAGCAATGGCCAGGTTCGCCGGAATGGTCCACGGCGTGGTGGTCCAGATCAGGCCGTAAGTGCGCTTCCCGGCGAGCTCCGGAGCAATCTTGGCCGGGTCCGAGGTCATTACGAAACGAACCCAAATAGACGAGCTCGTGTGGTTTTCGTACTCCACTTCCGCCTCGGCCAACGCAGTGCGGTCATTCAAACACCAGTTGACCGGCTTCAGGCCTTTGTAGATATAGCCTTGATCGAGAAAATCGACGAAGGCCCCGGCGATGGTGGATTGGTACTTCGCCGTCATCGTCAGATACGGATGATCCCATTCGCCGAAGATGCCCAGGCGCTGGAAGTCCTTCTTCTGCAGCTCGACGTACTTGGTGGCGTACTTGCGGCAAGCCTGGCGAATCTCCACGGCCGACATCTTCGCCTTCTTCGATCCGAGTTCGCCGTCGACTTTGATCTCGATGGGCAGGCCGTGGCAATCCCATCCTGGAACGTAGGGGGAATCGAAGCCGGACATGGTCTTCGACTTCACAATGAAATCCTTCAGTGCCTTGTTGAAAACGTGGCCCAGGTGGATATTGCCGTTGGCGTAGGGCGGACCGTCGTGCAAGACGTACTTGGGCCTGCCGGCGCGCGCTTTGCGAATCTGCTGGTACAGCTGCGATTTCTCCCATCGTTCCAGCAGTTTAGGTTCAGCTTGGGCCAGGTTCGCCTTCATTGGGAAATCGGTCCGCGGAAGGTTCACGGTTTTCTTCAAATCGAGGTCTTTCAAATCCATGGAATATCTCTATTATGGCAGGTGTAAAGAGGGCTTTTAAATGCAGAAAGGGCCAAGAGATCAAGTCTCTTGGCCCTTCGGGTAAAACCGGACTTGAAAACTAAGCTTTGCGGCGTTTGCGAATCAAACCCAAGCCGAGCAGGCCAGCGCCAAACAGGCTGAGCGACATCGGTTCAGGAGTCTGGAAAGTTTCAGTAAAGGTAGTTAAGGAACCGCGGACGTCGGAGTTCAAATCCTTCCACACAAACAACTGACTCACACCAACGTTGTTCGCGTTAGGCGTGATGGCGATCGTCTGACCGGCAAAAGCGGCGTAATCGTACAACACTGTGCCGGTGCAGGTACCAGCATCCTGATCAATCACCGTTGTACATCCCCGCTCGGCAACGTGCGAACCGCTTCCAGACCCAGTCGCGGAGAGAGCCGTCTGGTAGATTCCTGCCAGACCGTTCAAAGTAGATACCCGAAAGGTAAAGTGCAGATCCTGTGTGACCGCCGCGCCAAGAGACGTGCCGAACACCATGTCGATCGAACTGATCAATTGGCCAGGGCCTGCCGAGATAATTGTCACCGGTCCACCGCCGCTTCCATTGGCGTCAGTCCAATTGAAATTGTCGAATAGATACGGACCAGCTTCGCACCCTAAGGCCAACGTGTTCACGTTGACGCCCGTTGAAGCAGAGCAGAGGGGAGCACCGAATGCCGCCAACGAGGAAGCCGCGAGCAAGCCTGTCAGGATAAAAATGCGATTCATAATTTATAATTCCTCCGAGAGATCTTCCAAGCGGGTTTAGTTCTTCCGCCGTTTGCGAAACAATGCCAATCCGATCAAACCAGAACCCATTAACGCAAACGCAATCGGTTCCGGAGTAGCCTGCACATCGAAACTACCGCCTGTGAAGGTGCTACCGGCGGGAGTAATGACGTTTCTAAAGACATTGACGCTGGCTTGGGGAGCGAAGGAATTTGTCGGGGTGATACCGTTTGCCCCGTTGGTAACGTCCTGCAGAACCGTCCCCGTGCAATTTCCATTTATATCAATCGCGCCGGTGCAAACCACCTGGTGAATCGTAGCACCACCCGTGCCACCGCTTTGAGTGGAAGTTCCAATGATGAGCGCATCTGCATCGAGCCCCGAAACCGTGAACGTGAGCGTCGACGTCTGCAGCAGGGAAAGATTCCCTTGGTTCGGGTTCATGTTGAACCGAACATTTCCAGGTATAAGAATGATACTGGTTAGCGCCGTGGGGCCTTCGCCGAGTCCTGATCCAGTATAAACGAAGTTGGAAAATAGAAGATTGCCGACGGTGCAACCGCCACCCGCGGTAAACGAGGTGATGTCGGGCGTTGGCGCGGAACACACCGGCACCGCCATTGCGACCGATGACAGGCCCACGAACATTGACGCCAAGATTATTTTTTTCATAACTTTAACTCCCTCCGAAACCTACTCACTTCGGCCGCCTGTTCGATGGGGAGTTGTACCCCCAAACTACAGAAGATCCGTTACATCTTTCTGTACTTTAACGGAATTTGCCAATCCGAGTCAAGAAGAATCGTACGAACTAGTGCAACTAGAATGACTTAGACGGTTTCCCTTAGTACTTTCCCATTGACTCCCCAGTTGGATCAGTACTGAGACCCCTATCGGAGTAAACCGAAGGTACTGGGCTATTCCGTAGCCTTCTAGGGCCTACTACTTAGAACTCGCTTCCCGGCCTCAATTACCCTCAAAATCTGTTCGACATCGTACACACATCCACCCCAAGCCCCACCCCCAATCGACTGTAATGCGGCCCACAGTTTCGTATCGTCCGGCAATTCCGGATCGGGCGCCAGATCCGGCCTGGGTTGTCTGCCAGCCAACACTCGCGTGCCCCCTTCGACGCCAAACTCAACATCGCCTGCTCCTACCAAGTTCACGGAACCTTCCAGTCTGTTGCGATCAATGTGTATTTCGATCCGGTCACCCTCCAGCAATTTCCCGAGCGGCCCACCCGCCAACGCTTCCGGCGAAATGTGCCCAATGCAAGCGCCAGTAGAGACGCCGCTGAACCTGGCATCCGTCAGAACCGACACATATTTGCCAAATGGCAGGTGCTTCAGAGCTGACGTCACCTGATAAGTCTCCTCCATGCCGGAACCCAGCGGGCCGCGGCACATAATTACCAAAACATCGCCGGGTTTAATCTGGTTCGTCTTGATGGCGTTCACCGCGGCTACTTCCGTCAGGAAAATGCGAGCGGGTCCAGTCATTCTATACACGCCATCCGGATCGACCACGCTGGGATCGATGGCAGTGCTCTTGATGACCGAACCTTCCGGCGCCAGATTCCCGTGCGGGAAACAGACGGTGCTGGTGAGGCCGCGTGCGGCGGCGGAATCGGGATTCATGATGACGCCGTCCGGGTCAATTCCATCGCGCTCGCGCAAGCGGGTCCGCAGGATCGCACGCCTCTCGGAGTCCTGCCACCAATCGAGCATCGCCCCCAACTTCTCGCCGGAGACTGTTAAAGCATCCAGCTTCAGCAGCCCCGCGCGCCGCAAATGCAGCATCACCTCTGGAACACCGCCGGCCTGAAACACCTGCACCGTGGGGTGATTGCGCGGCCCGTTCGGCAGCGCATCCACCAAGCGCGGAACTTGCCGGTTGATGCGCGCCCAATCGTCCGCCATTGGCCGTTTCAATCCCGCCGCGTGGGCAACGGCGGCCAGGTGCAGAATCAGATTCGTCGACCCTCCGAAGGCGGCGTGAGTGACCATGGCGTTGTGCAGCGCGTCGTCCGTCACGATGTCTTTCATGGTTACGTTGCGCGACTCCATTTTCAGTACCGCGCGTCCGGACCGGCGGGCCATGTCGAGCCAGATGGGGTGCCCGGAAGGCGCCAGCGCGGAATGCGTCAGCGACATGCCCAGCGCCTCGCCAACCACCTGCGCGGTAGCGGCCGTTCCCAGAAACTGGCATCCGCCGCCCGGAGAGCCGCACGCGCGGCAGCCCATGTCGGCAGCCTGTTGTAAAGTGATCTGTCCGTGAGCGAACCGCGCGCCGATGGTTTGCACGCGGGCTGTGTCTTCGGCATCCTCGGCCATCAGCGTCACTCCGCCGGGCACCAGAACGCAGGGGAGATTGTGCATCGCCGCCAGGGCGATCATCATGGCGGGCAGTCCCTTATCGCAGGTGGCTACGCCGATCACGCCGCGGCGCGTGGGCAGGGAGCGGATGAGCCGGCGAAATACGATGGCGGCGTCATTTCTATAAGCCAAGCTGTCGAACATACCGGTGGTCCCCTGGGTGCGGCCATCGCAGGGATCGGTGACGTATCCGGCGAACGGCACGGCGCCGGCCTTTTTCAGTTCTTCAGCGGCGGCTTGCATCAAGAGCCCCACTTCCCAGTGGCCGGTGTGGTAACCAAGTGCGATGGGCGTACCGTCGGCGGCGCGAATGCCCCCATGGGTGCTGAGCAGCAGGATTTCCTTGCCACCCAACTTCTGCGGGTCCCAGCCCATGCCCGCGTCCTGCGTCAGGCCGAAGAGATCGCCGGAGGGGCGGGTCAACAGCATTTCGGCGGTCAACGGAAGAGCCCCTTTCGGCCCCTGTCCCCGGGTGTGGATGTCATACAGGGAGTCGTCGCCGGAATCGATGATTGGGTTGATGGCAGTGTTGTTCATGGATGTACCTATTAAATGATAGATTCGCCGCCATGTCAGCTACGCAAAGGCATTTTCTGGCGGCCGCCACGGCGGTGTCTTACAGCAGAAACCTGGGCGCTAACGACCGGGTGACGGTGGGTTTTGTAGGGTACGACCTGATTGGCGCGCAGCATGTTCTCGACTTCGAGAACCAGAAAGCCGCTGGACCATAAAGAGATTCAAGCGGTAGTAGTGGTAACGCCGGACCATTGGCAGGCGCTGATCACCATCATGGCGTGCGCAGCTGGAAAAGATATCTACGTGGAAAAGCCTCTGACACTGTTTCTGGACGAAGGGAACTGGATGATCAAGACTGCCCGCCGCCACAAACGAGTGGTCCAGCGTGGCAGGCAGCCGTTGGGAGAGATGGCCATCCGATCGCAGCCGCCTTCGTAGGTCTTGTCCCAGATTTTCTGGCCGCGGATGGCGTCGAGCGCGACCATGTGGTTCCGCGTGGTGACGTAGATTCTTCCGGTCTTGGCGCCAGCGGCGATGCCCTTCACGTTTTCCGGCTTCTGTCCGGCGGGCACGTCCCAGATGGGAATGCGTTTGACGAATTTGCAGCCGTCGTCCATGTTGTGGATGACGACACCGGCGCCGCCGTTCTCCTCGTAGTTGCGAATGCCGGGATTGGCGACGTAGCGGAGGTGCCTTTCTTTCTTGGAAGGGGCTTCCCCGGGCGCCAACATGGCGGCAAAAGGGACAGCGGTCATTCGTGATCGTTGCGGGACTTGCCGGCTAGATTCCACCCGTGTTGCTGTCTGGACCTTCATCAGTTCGTGAAGAAGAGGCCGAGTGACCGAGACATAAGGTTGTGCTGAACGTTGGTTCCGGTTGAGCGCAAACTTGCCAATTACAGGGGCATGCGCGAAGAGACTAATCAAACAAAACGGGAATCGTCGGAACGATTCCTCGTCTTCTCAAATAGCCGGAGGCACGCATCGAATTACGGCGCGAAGGGGGCCGGGTTCGAACGTTGACGGCTGGGGCCGGAAGCGGCCACCAACTTCGTGGAGCCGGCCGCTACTTGCAGCGTGCGGCCCAAGTCTTCTTCGGCGCGGCGCTCCAGAATGGTGCGCATGTGATACCACTCGCACTGCGCCCGGTCCTTGTCAATATCGACCAGCATATAGCCACGGCGATTCAGATCCACGTACTTCACATGAGGGTGGGTGGCGCCGATCTGCGCCTGCAGCCCCGCGGCCTGGGCAGGGTCTTCGATCGCGGGAGAAGTGATGCCGGGTCCGACGAACTCCACGGCTTGACTGACGTAGGAACCGATGAACGGGTTAGGCGCGATCTCATTTCCCCAGGAGGAGTGAATGTCGCCCGAGAGCACCACGACGTTGTTCACCGAGTTTGCGCCGAGGTAACCGAGGAAGCGGTTGCGGCTGGCGACATATCCGTCCCACTGATCCGCGCTGAACGGGTTGCCGTCAGCTCCCAGCAATTGGCCCATCATGGTCTGCTGTCCGATCAGCCGCCACTGCGTGCCGCGGTTTTGAGAGACCGAAAGCTCACGGTAGAACCAGCTTTCCTGCTCAGATCCGAGCAAGGTGCGGGTGGGGTCGGCGACGCGCGGGCTACTTTCCGGCACCTGCTCGTTGCGTCCGGCCAAACGGGTATCGAGCATTACGAGGTCGGCCAAACCGCCAAACTGGAAGACGCGGTAGATGCGTGAATCGAACGAGGAATTCTCACGAACGGGGAGCCATTCAAACCATGCCTGAGTGCCCACGGCGCGACGGGCGGACCAATCGCCTTCGGTGGACGGAGTGTGGTTTTCGGCGCCGTCGGTCCAGGAATTGTTGGCGGTTTCATGATCGTCCCACACTATGATCCAGGGGTGCTGGCGGTGTGCTTCCTGCAGGTCCGGGTCGGTACGGTATTGAGCGTAACGCTGGCGGTAATCACTCAAGGTGATGCACTCTTTGTTGGGCGCGGGAACACGGCCGATCTTGCTGCCGTCGCCGTACTCGGCGTTGCCGTATTCATAGATGTAGTCGCCGAGGTGCAGCACCAGGTCCAGATCCTGGCGGTTGGCGATGAGACGGTATGCGTTGAAGAAGCCGAAGGGCCAGTTGGAACAGGAAGCGACGGCGAAACGCATGCTGGATACGCTTCCAAGGGGCAGCGTCTTTGTGCGACCAATGGGGGAAGAGGCGCCGAGCGCGGAGAAGCGGTAGTAATAAGTGGTGCCCGGCTTGAGTCGCGGGACATCGACTTTCACGGTAAAATCGTAAATAGGGGACGCGTAGCTGACGCCGCGTTGCCAGACGGTGCGGAACGAGGGATCCTCGGAGATGCTCCATTCGACCGGGATGACGTCGACGGGCTGGGTGGTGGTGACGCGGGTCCAGAGGATCACGCGGTTCAGCAAAGGATCGCCGCTAGCTACTCCGTGTTGAAAGATTCCGGCGGATTGCGCTTCCGAAATTTGTCTGGATGCTGCCGCGAGGCCGGCTACTGAAAGGGTTTGAGTGAACGTGCGTCGAGAGATTGCCATTTGGGGTACATATACGATTGCATGCGGGTCAATGCGGGAAGATCAATTTCTCGTTCCAATTTGGTTGCGAAATGGATTTTTTCCAGGTAGCCCTCCTGTCCGCGGAGATGGGTTTCATTTCTATCGATTTCAGTTTTGCCGAGCCGCCTTTGGCACAGCGCGCCACTCCGGTGTAATCTTGTCTATTGGCGTAGGCGCGCTCGGTCTGGCGGTTCCAGTTTCGGTTGTCTACGATGGGCCTTGCGTCGCTCAGTTCCGGAGAACAGCAGAGCTGAACGTCGGGATCGCCGGGATCGATCTCGGCGCGGATTTCCAGCCAATCGCCCGATGGGTTTGTGCTGTCTGAAATGGTGATGGGAACAGGCAAGCCGGATATGACTCGGGTGATCCCTACAAATCAGAACGCACGTCCGAAAACGGTGCCCTGTCCGACTGACAAATGCTGGGCCACGCTCCCGGACAGAAACGGGACCTATCTGGCCAAGACGCTACGCCTGGCCTGGATCGGGGAGCGCAGCTGAAGGTGGAAGAAGAGAACGTGAAGCGCTGCCTTGCATTCGCATGATGGGACAGCTGAAATTACTGGCAGGCTTGTACTGGCGCCCATTCTCGTCTATGAGTGCGATGCTGGACGAAGGGAACTGGCTGTTTGGCGCAGTGTTGGTGGTTCTGCTCTCTGGCGTTCTGCAATATACTTTGGTGACCAAACAGCAGGATGCGGTCCAGGCAATGATACCGGCCGCCGCTAGCCACGCGCAGGACAATCCAAGCGAAGAAGAGCCGACACCCCACTTCGATCCGGCCAGTATGTTGGCCTGGAAGCTAATCACCGCCAATCGTTTTTCCGTGTTTACCACGCTCCTTGGATTGATGGTGGTCTTTGTGCCCGCGGCCATTTTGACGGCGTGCGGCGTGGAATCCCTGGGCGGATTTGGCGTGGTACTCTATCGTGATTATGGTGGCCTGGCCACCTGCACCTTGATGGCATGGGCGGCGGCGCATCTGCCGCTTGCCGCCTTGGGCTTGGCTCTGCCTCCAATGCCCTTTAGCCCGTGGGTAATGTTCGGCCCGTGGCTGGCGGCGAAGGTGCTGTTTGCATTTTTTGTGGCATGTGCCGCGCGCACTCTCTTTGGCGCCGACCTATGGAAGGGCTTAGTAATCGCCGTGGCTGGATTGATTGCGCTGGTGGGTGGATACTTTCTGTTCCAGGTGTTCGGTCCAATGCTTGGATTTCTCGGCTCGCCATTCGCACTCTTCTGGCTGTATCGGATGTTCGGCAGCAATGCCCAGAGCAGTTGGGGCGACCTCAGCGCCGGGTTCCGCAGCCGCGCCAACTTCCGGCGGCAACTGGAAGCGGCTGCAGTGAACCCGCACGATCCGGAGCCGCATTATCAACTCGGCCTGGTATATCAACAGCGCCGCCAGGTGACGCAGGCCGCGGAGGAATTCAAACGCGCCATTGCCATTGATCCGACCGAGACCGACGCTCAATTTCAGTTGGGCCGGATTGCCCGTGAACAAGGCAGGCTTGAGGAGGCGATGGCATATTGCGAAACCGCCGCGCGTCAGAACGACAAGCATTCCTTCAGCGAAGTGTGGCGCGAGATGGGAGCGATTCACTGGCAGGCCGGCCGGATGGAACAGGCGGAAAAGTGTTTGGCGAAATTTGTCGAGCGCCGGGAATACGATCCGGAAGGGCTGTATTTGCTGGGCGCAACGATGGTACGGCTGAATCGGACGGCGGAGGCGAAGCAGTTCTTCCAGCGCGCGATGGAGGCGGTGCGGACGTTGCCCTCCTATCGGCGCGGGTTGATGCGGAAGTGGAGCGGCTTGGCGGCCGGGGAGTTGAAGAAGCTGGGTTGAAAATCTTCGGAAACGGCAAACTTAAGCAATAATCATAATCATGGAAACGCCGAACAAGCCCGCCCCTTCCGCCGATAAACGATACGTCCTTCTGGTTCAGCCGGACGGAAGCTTCCTGGTTCTGCTCTGTCCGGCCGCTGGTTCCATGGCCGCGGAAAGCATCGCACAGATCGAATCCATTGTGCCCTCGACCGTCAAGCGAAACATCTCAGCCATCTCCCACACCGAGATCGTCGGCGGGCAAAAGAAGCCGGTGGCCGTGGCCGGACCCGACATCTTTCGCGCCGCCGGGCAAGCGATTCCGTTTCTGGGTTTGCTGGTCGGCATGGCCTACATTGGCCATACCGTCCGTGTGTTCAACGGCCGTACACCGCCCTTGGCGTCCGGCTGCAAAGACGCGGAGGTCTTGATCGTAGACAGCGCGCTGGAAGGCGAACTAGGGGAGCACTGGAAGACCGTCGCCAGCGCTGCCATGCGCACCGCGAACATATATATCCACGATCGGCCAACTTATAAACTTCGCGTTGTGCAGCAGGCCGGACACTAAACTACATCTTCAACACGCGGGCCGCATTGCCGTACAGAATCTTCCGCTCCACTTCTTTACTCGGCGCCAACCGGCGAATGGCCACAATCTGCTTCACGCCGCTACAGCGCGCAGTGCCCACTTTGCGGTCGTCGCAATCGCTGCCGTACATCAATTTATCCTGGTGCCGTTTCAGGAATTCGCGGGCGTGGTCTTCATCCCGCAGCAAGGCATTGAGGCCTGAACCGGCCGACATATCCGCAAATAGATTCGGATAATCGGCGAGCCAACGGTCCGTCCAGCCACCCAAGGTGACCTTTGTCTTAGGATAAAGATCCGCCTGGGTGAGATTCTTATCGATGTTGCCCCAGAAGGTCTGCGCGTGGCCGATGAAGTTCACCTTCGAGTGCCGCTTCAGAACTTTGTGAAAATTCTCGTAGCCCAGGTTGTAAGTTTGATGTTGGAAATGCATCAGGACCGGCACATTGTGGTGGCGGGCGATGTTGGCGATCAGGTCAATCGCCTTGGAATCGGCTTCCACTGGAAACTTCTGCTCGCCGATGCCAATCGCGCCCAGCTTCAGATACTTTTCCAGCACGGATTTCGCCTCTGGGATGTCGGGTAGTTCGTTGGCGAAGAAGACGAATTCCTTGGGCAGTCGGCGGGCAATGGCCAGCACGGTTTCGTTGCCGCCACAACCGGCTGCCAAGCCGTACTTTGAGCCCGCCGGAAGCAGGACGGTGCGTGATATTCCTAAGTCGCGCTGGTGCTGAATTAGCTCTTCGTCACTGCGGCCGGCGTAGTTGGTGTGTTGGTGAATGTCTATAATCGGCTCGCCTGGCGCGGCCAACAGGGGAGCGGCGGCGGCGAGGAAACTTCGCCTGGTAAGTGTGTCAATCATGTATCAAATCTTCTGCTTCTTGGCCTGGAGCCGGGTGGCAAACCGCGCCACATCCACAATGAACCGCTCGTGCGTGCCCTCGCCGATTTTCTCTTTCTCATCGAAGGCTTCCACCTTGAATAGCACGCGCTGCCCTTCCAGCGAAAGCACTTCGGCGGAGAAGCGTACCTGCATGCCCAAAGGCGTGGCGGCCAGATGTTTGATATTAACCTGAGTCCCCACCGTGTCGTGACCATCTGATAGAAATGGCAGCACCGTATTTCTGGCTGTGATTTCCATGTGCAAGATCATCCACGGCGTACCTAGCACGCGAGCCTCCTCCATTCCGAGGAACGAAACGGCGACATCCGTCGTCACTAGCAGTTGGGATTCTCCGCGGGTGCCCACTGGGAATAGACTCATAGCCGTCTATGATATCCTAGTTGTATTATTGAGGAGTTTTAATTTGCGATCAGTCGCGATCATCGTTTTGGTACTGGCGGCGCTGGTGGTTGGGTTGCAAGCGGAACCAGAAAAGAAGGCCGAACTTGGCGCCGATATTGTGGAGAAGTACCTTACTTCGTCTCATCTTCAGCAGGAGACGCTGCGCGGGATGCAGATGGAAGTTCAGATCAGCGCGGACCTTCCTAAGCTACACAAAACAGGCAAGATGAGCGCGCTTCGAGTCATTTCCCGGCTGGGCAAGATCAGCTATAAAATGCTCGGTTTCAGCGGAGACGACACGGTAAAACGCGACGTAATCGCGCGATACCTGTCGGCGGAAACCGAAACCCAGCGAGACAATTCTCAGTACGCCATCACACCGGTCAACTACCGCTTCAAGTACAAGGGTTATTTGGAGCAGAGCGGGAAGCAGATTTACTTGTTCGAATTGAAACCACGGCGCAAGAGCGTCGGCCTGTTCAAGGGCGAACTCTGGCTGGATGCGAAGACGTGTATGCCGCTCAAGGAAGAAGGCGAATTCGTGAAGAATCCGTCGGTCTTTCTGAAGAAGGTGGAGTTTGTCCGGGACTATGAGATTCAGGACGGGGTTGCGATTCCAAAACACATCGAAAGCAAGGTAGATACGCGCATTGTGGGCCGTGCGGATATCACCATCGACTTTACGAACTTGAAAAAGCTGGATCCCGATGAACCGGTGGAAGAAGCACGGGCGACGCAATAAGATGGCGTGCGCCGCCGTTCAGCCCTCCATTTGCTGCTTTCCCTAAGGATTAGTTGTATTTAGCCGATGACTACCGTAAGCTCAAATTAGTTTCATGAGAACTCTTTTTCTAAATCCTCCTTCATTTGAAGGCTTCGACGGCGGCGCGAGTTCCCGCTGGCCGGCGTCGCGTGAAATCGAATCCTATTGGTATCCCGTTTGGCTTTGCTACCCGGCCGGTATGTTGCCGGACAGCAAAGTGGTGGATGCCCCGCCGCACAAGGTCTCCATTGAGCAGACGGTGGCGATGGCGAGCGATTTCGAATTTCTGGTGCTGTTCACGTCGACACCCGGTTTTCACGTGGATGTGAAAATCGCCTCCATGATGAAAGACGTGAATCCGAAATTGAAGGTGGCGTTCGTAGGTCCGCCGGTGACGGTAGAGCCGGAGAAAGCGCTGGCGGAAACTGCCATCGATTTCGTGGTCCGACGCGAGTTCGACCACCAGATTGCCGCCTACGCCAAGGGCACGCCGCTGGAAGAATTGCCGGGTGTCAGCTTCCGCAAAAATGGCGGCATCGTGCACAATCCGGAAGGCGGATTTATTGAGAATCTGGACGAACTGCCCTGGGTGACGAAGGTCTACAAGCGCGATCTGGATTTCCGCAGGTACAACGTCCCGTTCCTGCTGAATCCGTTCCTTTCGTTCTACACCTCGCGCGGCTGTCCGGCCATGTGTACCTTCTGCCTGTGGCCGCAGACCCATTCGGGGCATCGCTGGAGATTGCGGTCCTCCACCGACATCGCGAATGAATGCAAGTACGTGTTGGAGAATTTCCCGGGCTTGAAGGAAATCTTCTTCGACGACGATACGTTCAATTATCAGAAGGCGCGCACCATTGAACTGTGCAGTAAACTGAAGCCGCTGAACTTTACCTGGAGCTGCACCTCGCGCGTCACCACCGATTACGACACGTTGAAGGCGATGAAGGACGCCGGTTGCCGCCTGTTGATTGTGGGCTATGAATCGGGCGACCAGCAGATCCTGAAGAACATCAAGAAGGGCGCCACCATCGATATGGCGGAGCGCTTCACGGCCAACACCAAGAAATTGGGATTAGTGGTGCATGGCGATTTCATTGTGGGCCTGCCCGGTGAATCGCGCGAGAGCCTGCGCCACACCATCGATTTTGCCAAGAAGATTGACGTGGAAACCATTCAGGTTTCCATCGCCCACCCCTACCCCGGCACTGAGTTCTTCGATTACGTGAAGAAGAACGATCTGATCACCATCGACATGATGACCGATGAGAGCGGGCACCAGTTGCCGAACATCATCTATCCCGGATTGAATCGGGGCGAGCTGGTGGAGTGGGTGGAGAAGTTTTACGGCGAATACTACTTCCGTCCCAAGGCGGCGTGGCGCGTGGTTAGCAAAGCGATTGCCAACGGCGATACCCGCCGGCTTTATAAAGAGGCGCGTGAATATCTTGCCCTTCGCTCAAAGCGCAAGAAGTTCGTGGCCGATCAAAAGGAAGCGAATCTGCTGGCAGCCAGCGCACAAGATTCGGTCAGACCATGAACCGGATGCCGTCCCAAACGCGCATCCTGACGCTGGTTGTCATTCTAAGCAATGTATTGGGTAATTTTGCGCTCAGCCTTGGGTTGAAAGCGCAGACGTTGGCGGCGGCGTCCACCGAAGTTTGGCCGTACATGACGCCCTATGTCCGCGCATTCTTCAATCCGATGGTCCTGCTGGGAGTGGCGCTGCTGATACTTTGGATGCTGTCGCGAATGGCATTGATGAGCTGGGCGGATTTGAGCTTCGTGTTGCCCATCACATCCATCGGCTACGTGATTTCAGCCATGATGGGCAAGTTCTTCCTCGGTGAACACGTCTCACCGCAACGCTGGGCCGGAACGTTTCTCATCATGGCGGGCATGGCGCTGGTGAGCCTCACTCCAGCTCGTACAGTAAAACAACCGGTATGACACAGTGGCTGCTGGTGGGCTTGATTGTCGCGGCCACCACCGGCGGCGACATTCTGCAGAGCCTCGAAATGAAGCGCCACGGGCCCATTGATGACTTCGCACCAAAGGGCGTGTGGGCGAAGATTGTGGAACTCGGGAAGCGTCCGTTACTGCTGTATGCGATATTTTTGATGGCGGTGTCGTTCTTCTCGTTTATGCTGCTGCTCACCATCGCCGATTTGAGCTTCGCTGTTCCGGCCACTGCAGCCAGTTACGTGCTGGAAACAGTGCTGGCGAAGCTGATTTTGAGAGAGCAAATCACTCCTCTTCGATGGGCCGGTGCGCTGCTGGTAGCAGGTGGCGTGCTGTTGCTGGCGGTGTGATCGGCTTCCTATTCGGAGCGGTTGCGGCCGCTGCCGGCATCTATCAACTTCTGGCAATTGCCGCCGCTCTGAAACAGATGCGCGCGCGCGGAACGGCTGGCGGACCTACGCCTGGCGTTTCGATCCTGAAGCCGGTGCGCGGACTGGACCCACGCTTCTATCAAGCCATCCGGTCACATGCGGAACAGGACTATCCTGAGTTTGAGATCCTCTTCGGTGTCGCCGACTTAAATGATCCGGCGGTCCGCGAAATTCAGCGCTTGCAGGCCGATTTTCCTGACGTTTCTCTACAATTGATCCACAGCACGGGCACCGCGCCGAATGGCAAAGTGGCCGTACTGACCGACCTGGAACGGCACGCCAAGTATCCGTTGCGACTGGTAAACGATAGCGACATCGTGGTGGAGCCGCAGTATTTGCGCCAAGTGCTTGCCCCCTTGAATGACGAACGTGTCGGAATGGTGACGTGTTTGTACCGCGCATCCGCCAACCATTGGGCGGGACGTTGGGAAGCCATCGGCATCGCCACGGACTTCGCACCCAGCGTGCTGGTAGCTCCACTATTCGGCGTGAACGAATTCGGACTCGGCTCGACGCTGGCGTTTCGCAAATCGCAACTGGATCAGATCGGCGGCTTTGCGGCCATCGCGAACTACATTGCGGACGACTACCAATTAGGAAAACGGATCAGCGGTTTAGGTCTGAAAGTGGAGTTATCGAAGGTAGTGGTGGAAACATCGCTTTCAGCCGATTCCTGGAGTGAAGTCTGGCGGCACCAACTGCGGTGGGCGCGAACGATTAGAGTGTCGCGCGGCGGCGGATACCTTGGACTGCCGATCACGAACGCGAGCCTTTGGGCCTTGGCGGCACTGGCATGTGGGTGGTGGTGGACGGCAGCCGCACTGCTCTCTGTTCGCCTGGCGATGGGACTGATTGCAGGCGTGGGCGTGCTGCGCTGCCCGCTCACCGCGCGATACTGGTTCCTGATTCCGTTCCGCGACCTGTGGGGCTTTGGCCTCTGGTTGGCGGGCGCGTGGGGCCGCGATGTGGTGTGGCGCGACCGCACACTGCGGCTGAACCGCGATGGAACCATCGAAACCAAACAATAGAAACGAAACAATACAAATAAAATGAAGCCCCCTTTATCCTATTCCCTGCCCGCCTGGAGCCCGGACGGTTACGCCAGTCACCGGGCGTGGGTGGACGATCTGAAGTCGCTCGGCTTCCGCTGGGTTACGTTCACGCCCACCTACCTGGTTTATGACCGGAATCCGATGCGCATCGATGTCTCGCGGGGGCCCGCGTTGGCACAACTTACCGAGGCGGTGCAGTATGCGGCAGAGTCGGGCTTCCATATCCGCATGGAACCGCATCTTGATTTCGAAACGACGCTGACCGGCGGCCCCTATGAGTGGCGAAGGCGGATGTACTTCTCGCCCGAGGGGCAGTACGCGGATGAGGTCGTTCAGCCGCTGTTGGCGATGGTCCGTGCAGCCGCGAAGCCGGCCACCCGCCTGGAATTCACGCTCGGATCGGAATTGGATGTCTCCCTAGTGGAGTTCTCCGCCGATTGGGCAAAACTGATCGTCAAGGGCTCAGTGGCGATGGGCCACAAGATCAACCACGACTCGCTGGAGCCGAACAGCCCGGTGCGCGATGCGCTGAGCGCCGTCCGTCTGCGCCGGGGTCTGCCGACAGCCGGACGCAGCGAATATCGTGCCATGGTCCGAACGCTGAGCCTTTACCTGGCGCAACTCGACTACGTGGCTTTCAGCTTTTACCCTGCCGTTCGCGGACCAGGCGCGAGCCAGTTCGCGCTGGAGTTTCGCAAGCGCGCGGGTGAACTGGCAGGGAAGCTGCCCACCGGACCGGCATTCGTGATCGGCGAATTTGGACTAGGCTCGGCGGATGTATCGCGGCCGTATCATTCCGATCCTGGAACGCTGCTGGGTGCGCTGAACGCGCGGCAGCAATACTACTTGGGCTTCCTGGAATTTCTGCGGCAGTCCGCCGATCTGGCCGCAGGACATCCCTCGTCATTTTGGACAGTAACCCATTTTGATTTCCTTGGCACGATGGCATCGCCTGGCAGCGAACCCTTCCGGGATGATAGATTGAGGCAAGCGATTTACGACTACAACACGGAGACCCTTCCCACATGAGACGACGAACCTTCCTGCAAGTATCCGCGGCAGCCATGGGCACCACGCTACGGTCGCTGGCCGATGCGCCAATGCCAATGACCACGCTTGGCAAGAGTGGGCTGAACATTTCGCGATTCACGCTGGGCGGATATCACATGCGCGTCCGCGGCGAAGAGGGCGGAGTGAAACTCATTCATCGCGCGATGGACCTGGGCGTCACCATGTTCGATAGCGCTCACAAATATCACGATGGGGAAAGCGATAAGACCTATGGCGTGGCACTGCAAGGCGGCCGGCGGCAGAAAGTGCTGCTGATGTCGAAGGCACAGCTACGGACCCGCGATGGCGCCATGGGCCAGTTGGAGGAGACGCTCACCAGGATGAAGACGGACTACCTGGATCTCTGGGTCTGCCATGAAGTGACCACCCATGCCGAGGTGGACAAGATCTTTGGACCAGGCGGCTCACTGGAAGCATTTGTGAAAGCGAAGAAGGACGGCAAGGCACGGCATATCGGCTTCAGCGGGCATGCCGACCCAAGCGTGCATCAGCGCTTGCTGGACGGCTACGACGGATGGGAGACGGTGCAGCATCCGGTGAATCTGATTGACCCGCACTACCTCAGCTTCATCGGTTCGGTGCTGCCGAATATTCGGAAGAAGGGTCTGGGGTTGCTAGCGATGAAGACGAATGCGATGGGGCCGATTCGCCAAAAGGGCATTGCGACGATTCCCGAGTGCCTGCGGTTTGCCTGGAGCCAGGATATCGACACGGTTGTCTCCGGCGTCGAGACGGTGGATCAACTGGAAGAAAATGTGCTGGCTTGCAAGACTTTTAAGCCAATGTCGAAGGTGGAAATCAGCACGCTGTTGGAGCGGACGAAAAAGGGCGAGATTGGATCGAAGGTGGAATGGTACAAGAAGAAGGAAGCCAGCGCCACCAGCCCGGTGCATCGGGATGGCGAACCGCTGATTGCCTAGCGGTCGTATCCTCTTGCTTGAACACAGCTGCCGCATATTTTTGTGTGCTCGAAGCATGTCAAAGATGATTCAGATTAGAGACGTTCCCGAACCGTTAGATAGCACCTTGAAGACTCGTGCCGCGCGGGAGGGCATGAGCCTCTCAGAATATCTCAAGAGAGAATTGGAACGCACAGTAGAGCGGCCGACGATGCGGGAATGGTTGGAGCTTACCCAGCGAGCCAAGCCAATAACCGCAAAACGGAGCGCCGCGCAAGTCATCCGCGAATTGCGAGATGGGCGATGATCGTTCTGGATGCCGCCTAAATCAGGCGAGATCTATCCGCAAGCAGCGGCTCGCTTCTGGTACCGCATTTGCTGGACGTGGAAGTGGCAAGTGCGCTTCGAAACACGGTTGCCGGACAGCGCATCGATTCTCATCGTAACCAGGAACTGTTGGCGGGACTTGCCACACTGCCTGCCGAGCGCTATTCGCACATCCCTTTGCTGGGGCGCATCTGGGAACTGCGCCACAACTTCACCGCTTACGACGCAGCGTATATAGCGTTGGCGGAAGCAACCAATTCAGTCCTGTACACCAGCGACAAGAAGCTCAGCAAAGGCCATGGTGCCCGAGTCGTACTGCTGTTCACACACTGATCAACGCGCCGCCGGGCCGTGTCTGCCGTACCACGCAAGCCAGGCGGAAGGGTCATCGCCAATTTGCTGCTGTGTGATCTCCCGAAGCGCCTGATACACCCACTTCTTTGTGGTCTGGTCCAGATCAGGCTCCTGACTGAAGCGGATCAGTTCCGGCACTGCCTTTTTGCGAAGCTCGCGGGACAACATTCCGGAATCGGCAAGGTCGCAAGCCGCCCGCTCCCGCAGGTCGGAAGAAGTGTCGCTATGAAAGATTTCCAGTAACGGAGCAATTGTATTTTCCGTGCCCAACATCGCCAGTCCATTGATGGCTCCCGAACGAATGTTGCGGTCCGGATCATGCACGTGGAGCATCAGCGTGTCGAACACTTTTTGCGGTTGCATGCCCCGATTGCCCAGAATGCCGAGCTGGGACAGAAAGAAATACTTGCGCTCCGGGCTGGCCTCGGCAGCGCCGATGATCTGGTCCACCACCTCCGGGCTCGTGCGAAAGCCGGCCTCAATCCGCCAGACCTCCAAGGCAGCGGAACGCACTCGCAGGTCGTCGGAAAAATACGCCACGTTGCTAAGATTAGTAAGTTCGGGCGTTGTCCGGATCTTTCCAAGCCAGCCATTTGCCCGCTTTCCGAACTGCTCGCTAGCGCCGGAGTAGTGATTGATGGTGCGTTCCAGCAGCCTCATCACTTGATCCTGCGCGGACATGGCGTTGATCTCTTCCAGTTCATGCTCGGAGAGTATCGCCGAAGAGGCAGGTGCAAGCCGGCCTTGCCCAACCAGGGTCATTATGGCCGCCAACAAGATTGCAACAAAGAGAGCCAGCCGCGTACCGCGCATGTGCCAGTATGGCAGCGTAACATCGCGAAGGAAACAGAAATCGCCACCTAGAACAAAAGTACCTCAGGTCAACGCGAGCAGCTGTGGCGAATCTAAGCTTCGCCGTAATTCCGGTACAACCAGCCGGGATCGCTCAGCATTTCCTGTGTCCGCTCCCCGGTATACGCCAGTTTCCCGCGGTTCACCAGCCCCACATGCGTAGCCAGTTCCAGCGCCTCGCGCAGTTGATGGGTGGACATCATCACCGTCTTGCCATTGGCCAGCGCCTCATGCAACAGAGCTTGCAGCACCGCAATCGCCCGGTCGTCCAGCGCGGTAAACGGCTCATCCAGCAGCAGCACTTGCGGATCGTGCAGAAACGCCCGCGCCACCGCCAGCCGTTGTCTCATGCCCCGTGAGAATTCGCGCACCATGCCAGTGGCTACATTCGCCAGCCCGGTCTTCTCCAGCCACATTTCAGCTGTCCGCTGCGGGTTCGGCACTTCATAGATCCGTGCAAAGAGCTTTAAATTTTCGATTGCGGAAAGTTCGTCGTAAATTCCAATCCCGTGGCCCAGCACGCCGATCTTCTGGCGCGCCTCCTGCCGGCGAACTTCGTGCCCCAGAATGGACACTGTGCCCTTGGCTGCCAGCGAAAGTCCTGCCAGTATGCGTAACAGCGTAGTCTTACCGGCGCCGTTACGGCCAAGCAGCGCCATGCATGAGCCGGGTTCCACGCTGAATGAGACATTGCGGATCGCCGGATAGTCGCCGTAGAACTTCCACACTCCGTCTACGGTGATGGCGCTCATGCCTGTTTCTTTGCGTCCGGTTCACTGCGGTACAACATGATCAGCCCAAGTATCAGAATGAACGCCGCCAGACCGACCAGCGGATACAGCCGCCCGTAAATGCGCGGTTTCGAATCTTCAATGGGCGGCCCGGTATCTTCCGATTCCTTCACGGCTTCCGCCGCGGTGCGTAGCGATCCGGTTCCGGTGTACTGAAACTTCAAGTCCTTGCCCACCACCTGATAAATGGTGGCTTGCGTTCGTGGTTCGGGGCCCAGATCCTTCAAATTGGCGCCGGTCAACGTGACGCCCTTGGGCGCTACCACGCGCACCGTATCTCCGTCGTGCTTCAGCTTCAGCTCAAAAGTGCCGGGACTGGCCGCCGGCATTCCGTACGCCAGATCGAACCGCGTCTCACCCGGCTTGACCGGATACTTCACGGTATAAACGTCTGGCTCTTTGGTCTTCACCGCATCGCGCGTGATCGGCATGCCCTGCGGCCCGGCCACCTGCACTTTCACCAGCCCCTTCGTCTCAGGCGGCAGGTAGAAACGGAAGGTGCCGTTCGCCGGGTCGTCGAAGGTGGTCTTGCCTGTGTTGCTGTAAATGATGGTTTCGTTAACAGTAATGTCGGTGCCGCTGGGTTCAAACAGCACCATGTGCTGGACTACTTTTGCATCACCGGACTTTGGCGACGAATCGAACACATCCACGGCCATCCCTGTGGTGGGAGTTCCCGGAGGAATCGCCTTGTTGTAAGTCACGCCTTGATAAAGCGCCTGCACTAAATAAGGCGTGCCTGCCTGTAATTCCTGCGCGATGGCGAACTTGCCCTGCGCGTCGGACTTGGCGGATGCCACGGTTTCCATGCCGCCGCCCAACTTGATCAGCGTTACAGTGGCGCCCGGCTGCACCTTGCTCGTTGTCTTGTTGGTGACCGTGCCGTCGATCGCCGCAGACAGCACAGCCGCCGACAGCAGAGCCGCTAGAAGCGCCTTCATACCGCCTCCGCCACCATCGGTTTCCCGCATTCTCCGCAAAACTTCAGCGGCTTTTCAAACTTCGCCGAACAGTGAGGACACACCTTGCCTGCTTCGGGTTTCGCGTCCGCTTTCTTTGCTGCCGGTTTGCCCTTGCCAGCGGATGCCGCGGCGCCTTCCAACTGCTTCAACTTGTCGATGTCTCCCAGCACAACGGCCAATCCCGCTTGCAGGTCCAGTTTCGTTCGCTGATAATCGGCATCGGAAAGCTTGCCAACGCGATATTCAAACTGAAGATCGCGCAAGTTCTCATAGATCGACGCCTTCCGCACCTCCAGATGATGGTAGGGGGAAACCGGCGTGGGCTCTGGCAAATCCTTCGACCGGATGAACAGAGTGAAGCCGAGGATGACTAACGTGACGAGGACCGCTGCGGCAAAAAACATTACTCGAGCTTCGCCATGTCCTTGTCAATCCGCTCCTGATACTTGGCGAGCATCTCATTGTCCAGCGGCGGTACGGTAGCTGGAATTCCTTGACGCTTAGACTTCTTCATAAAGAGTAGAATCGCGCCTAGTCCGGCCACGATGCCTAAGATTGGCATCAAGTATCCCAGTATATTGAATCCTTCCGCTGGAGGGGAAGCGAGCGCTGAAATTCCGCTCTCTTTCACAAAGCTGGCGAGGATTGTATCGTCGGGCTGGCCTTCCTTCTGCATCGCCGCTATCTTCTGGCGCGCAGGCAGCGAATAGTGGCATTCCAGCATCTGGCAAGTGGCAACCGTGTTGTTACATACGCCGCATTTGCAGGCCAGTTTGTCGCCAACGCGGCGGATTTCCGGTGTCACCAGTTGCGTGGCGGTCTGCGGCAGGCAGACCGCGGCGAGAACCAACAACAGCAAGCTATTTCTTAATTTCTGCATAGTTCCTGGCGATACCGACAACTTCCGTGCGCGCGTATTGCATACGAACCTTGCTTGGGATCAGACAGACAATCGTTCCGGCAAAAAGGATCCAGAAGCCAACCCATATCCAGGTGACCAACGGAAATACATACGCCTGCACCACCGCTTTCTTGGGATCGTTGGCGCCGGCAAAGTTCAGGTACAGATCTTCGTTCAAGCGCCGGCGGATCGCCACCTCGGAAGTGCCCTGTTGGCTGGCCTTGTAAAACCGCCGTTCCGGATACAGCGTGTCGATTTGCGATCCGCCCACCGAAACATCGATCGAAGCTTTTCTTGACACGTAATCTTCGTTTTCGGTATCCACGATGTCGCGCACCTTCAGCTCGTAGCGGCCCAGCTTAAAGCTGTCGCCCTTGGCCGCCTCCACTGTCGTATCCAGGTTGAACGCCGCGCCGGTGAAACCGATAAACATCGCCACTACGCCCATATGCACCAGATAGCCGCCGTAGCGCCGCGTGTTGCGATGAGTCAATTCCACTGTGGCCGCAATGAAATTCATGCCGTTCTTGGCGCGAATCGCCGTTGCACCTTTGAAGAATTCGGAGAACACCGTGGACGTAACAAACAGGCAGAGACCGAACGACATCAGCGCATACGGATGGCGCATTCCGGTCGCCATCAACCCGGCAACCAGTGCCAGCGAAACCATCACCGGCCAAAAGAACGCCTTCTTCAAACTTTCCACCGAACTGCGCCGCCAGGCAATCAGCGGGCCTACGCCGGTGAGGAACAACAGCGCCAGGCCGATAGGAATGTTAACTCGATTGAAGAACGGACCGTCCACGCTGATCTTCTCGCCCGTGACGGCTTCCGATATCACCGGGAACAGCGTGCCCCACAATATGGAGAAGCAGCTGGCCAGCAGGATCAGATTATTGAACAGGAAGCTGGATTCGCGGGAGATCACGCTCTCCATGTGCGATTCACTCTTCAAGTAGTCCAGACGGTCCAGAATCAGGTAGACCGTCGCCGCAATTCCCACCGCCAGAAACGAAAAGAAGTAGACGCCAATTGGGGACTGCGCGAACGCATGAACGGAACTGACAATCCCGGTTCGAGTGAGTGTGGTGCCGAAAATACAAAGGAAGAAGGTGGCCGAAACCAGCACCATGTTCCACACCTTCATCATTCCTTTCTTTTCCTGCATCAACACCGAATGAAGGAAGGAAGTGGAAGTAAGCCATGGCAGCAGCGACGCATTTTCCACCGCGTCCCAGCCCCAGTAACCACCCCAGCCCAGCACCGCATAGGCCCAACCGGCGCCTAACAGTACGCCCGTCGTCTGAAAAAACCAGGTAACGATGGCCCAGCGCCGTGTGGTGAAAATCCAATCGTCCCCGGGCTGCTTAGTAATGAGCGACGCCATCGCGAAGGCAAAAGGAACCACGAAGCCGACGTATCCCATGTAGAGAATCGGCGGGTGAATGATCATGGTCCAGTACTGCAGCAGCGGATTCAATCCGCGCCCATCGCCCACGTCCACAATGCCCTTGCCTTGCATCAGCACGTTAAACGGGCTGACCACGAACGCGATCAGCATCAGGAAGAACGCGTCCACAATCATCAGCACCGTAACTACATAGGGCATCATTTCCCGGAACTTTCGCCGGTTCTGATAGACCACCACCGCGGCATAACTGGAGAGCACAAACGCCCAAAGCATCAGCGATCCAGCCTGACCGCCCCACCACGCCGTGACCTTGTAATACCAGGGCATTGCATGATTGGTGTTCTGCGCCACGTAAGATAAGCGGAAATCCCCGGTAATCAACGCATGGACCAAAATCCCTACCGCGCCGGCAACCAAAAACCAAATGGAATAGACGGCGCGCTCGGCGCTCAGCACGAGAAAGGGCTTGTTCTTCCATTTCCCGATGATCGACCCCGCAATTGCGTAGATGGATAGGCAAAATGCCAGGATTAACGCCAACGCTCCCAAATTTTCCATAGATTCCCCTTACGTACCCGCTTGCTTACAACGACGCTTGCTTCTGCTGGATGGCTGGCTTTTGCATCGGCTTCGCTTCATATTTGGAAGCGCACTTGGCTTGAATCTTGCTCGCCTGGAAAACACCGTCAGACCGCATCTTGCCGTCAACCAGCGCCTGTGATCCGTCCTTGAAAGTGTCTGGCAGCGGATCGATCCCGCCGTATACCACGTTCAGCTTCAAGGCTTCCTGATGGATGGTGAACCGCACTTCTTTGCCTTCGCGCACAATGGAACCGGGCACGACATCGCCGCCCACCCGCAGGCGTCCATCGCGGGCCTTATCGCCCATCGCCTGCACTTCCTTGATCTCTTTGTAATACGTCTTGGTTTCGTTGATACCGCTTGCCGCCAACCAACCCAGGGTGGCGATGATCGCGACCACGAGGAGCCCAAATTTGGTATAGGTCTTCATAATCCCTCTATAGCCCTCAGTATAACGCCGATCGAGGGATCCGAATCAGGTCGGTCCGGCTGCAACAATGGTAATCTATCACCTTCTGCCTGGAATGCGACGATCTGCTTATTTGCTTGTGGGGTTTTCCGTTTTCTTTCTGCTCAGCGGCGTCTTGTCGATGATCTGGAATTATCGCGAATTACAGCGCTGGAAACCGGCAGCGGCCACCGTGATCGGTATCGACGCTACAAAGTTCACAAAGAAGGGCGCAGCCCGGTTTCGCGGAGAAGTCACCATTCGCTATACCGTCGATGGTGTCTATCACCGCGTTCCATTTTCTCTGCCCACTGTCCATCTGACCGAAGAAAGCGCACGCGCCGAATTGAGCCGGTTCGCGCCGGGAACGCCGATAGGTGTGTACTACAACCCCGCTAACCCGGACGATATGCTGCAGAATCTCAGCGCCAGCCCGCGCTTCTTTCTGCTTCCGGCAGTTCTCACCGCAGCCGGCCTGCTGCTGGGCGGGTATTCCCTATGGTCGCTAAGGAAGCTGGGGACGTGCCTGTGTCCAGGCTGCGCTGCCAGCGTGGAGTTGTGGGACAAATTCTGCTATGCCTGCGACTACAAGCTTCCCCGGCAAAAGAAGTTGGTGCGGCTATGACGAACCGGCGGCTGAGCTGGGTGTTCCTAATCGCGTCGCTGTTGTTGACAATCACGGCTTGCTGGCAGGCGCGGCGCCAGTGGATGGTGCTCACCCAATGGAAGCCCGCCACCGGAATATTGGTTCGGCGGGAGGTGCCTCGCAATCACGATTCGGATGGCTACCTCTACTTCCAAATGAAGGGTACTTTCCAATACGAGGTGGATGGGAAGCAGTGGGAGTCCGCTACGTTGTCACAGTTCGGTTCCCGCGATTTCGGCTGGATTGCCCCGCGAACGCTCGCCTATGAGCAGGGCTCGCAGCATCCCCTCCGCTACGACCCGGCCAGGCCGGATGTGTTCGAGTTCGGCGCGGGCTACAACATGATCTATTTTGCTACGCCGTTGCGATACCTGTTGGCAGCGGCTCTGTGCCTGCTGACGGGCCTGCTGCTTCGCCGCTTCGGCCACGCGCCGAAGCGCTGCCTCCTTTGCAATCGCGCCGTTCTTTCCTACTACCACTACTGCCCGGACTGCGGTGAATCGATTTCGACCGCGTAGCATCCAAACCAGGCATGGAAGCGAAGATCCTGGGAATTCATCACGTCACAGCCATCGCCGCCGCGCCGCAGCCGAACATCGATTTCTACACCGGCTTCCTCGGCATGCACCTGGTAAAGAAGACCGTCAATTTCGACGATCCCGGAACCTACCATTTCTATTACGGAGACCGCACCGGTTCGCCCGGATCGATCCTTACGTTTTTCCCATGGCCCGGGGCGCGCCGAGGCAATCACGGCAGCGGCCAGGTGACCGTGACATCGTTCGCCGTTCCCAAAGGTTCCATCGGAAGATGGGAGCAACGCGCCCGCCAACGTGGTGTTTCGACCGATGCCATTGCGATGCGGTTTGACGAAGAGGTGCTGAGCCTGCGTGATCCCGACGGGCTGCAACTGGAGTTAGTCGGATCACTTGGGGACGGCGAGGACGACGCCATCGGCAAAATTCACAGCGCCACGATTTCCGAAGAAGGTTACGAGCGAACGGCGAAGCTGTTGACAGAGACAATGGGCTTCCGCTTGACAGCCGAGGATGGCAATCGTTTTCGCTACGAAGTGGCTGCAGGCGGACCCGGCGCGACGGTGGATGTCTTATGTACGCCAGACGGACGGCGCGGCAGCGGCGGCGCAGGGACCGTGCACCACATTGCCTGGCGCACTCCAGACGATCAGCAACAGTTCGTCTGGCACCGGCATTTGATCGATCTGCAGTACAACGTTTCGCCCGTGATGGACCGGCAGTATTTTCATTCGATTTACTTCCGTGAACCCGGCGGCGTGCTGTTCGAAATTGCGACCGACCCGCCTGGATTTATGATCGACGAACCGCTGGAGAGCCTGGGAACCGGACTGATGCTGCCACCGGCATATGAAAAGTCGCGGAAGCAGATTGAATTGAGGCTGCCGGAAGTTAAGGTGCCGGCAGCGGGCTAAGAGCCTGGGGTTCGCCTCAGTTAAGAATGGCGACGAGCCAGCTTACATGACCAGTTCTCGTATAATAAGAGCGTGGCAAAAGTGAAAACACCGCAGCGTAAGGTCGTGGCGCCGCGCGCTGGCATTGACTCGCCGGCCTCGCTCCTGCCCTTTGGCGACGCAAGCAGATATTGGGAAGAAGCGAACTTGGGGTGCGAAGTTACCCTGATAAACACGTGGATCTCGACTCGTCTTCCCATTGGCCAAATTACAGAAATTACGCAATTAGCGACTGTGGTTTTTGGCGATCAGACTGTCGCCACATCCTGGCTCCGGGAACCGAATTTAGCCACCGACAATCAATCGCCAATCTCACTCCTCGGTACGCCTAACGGTTTTGAACGAGTTAAGAACTTTCTCTTGCGGATTCAGTATGGAGTGCTTGCTTGAAAGTGGTACGGCTTTGCAAGCGTGATTATGACACTCTAGACGGTGATGGGGCGTCAAAGACAGGTGGCCGCTGGACTTCGCCCGGCCTGCACGTTACCTACACTGCTTCGTGCGGCGCCCTCGCAATCCTCGAGTATACGGCGCACATGGCGAAGCTTCCCACTAACATGATTTTGCTGGCTATTGAGATTCCGGACACACTGCCGATAGAAATCGGACGCCGGGAGACCCGCTCGCATTTCGTCAGATTGGAGACGAATGGATCAAGAGCGCTTCAACCGCCGTGCTTCAAGTTCCCTCGGTCCTTGCGCCAGGCCAAAAGAATTATCTGATCAATCCCAATCATCGGCTATTCGGTGCGATCAAGATTGTGAGCAAAACCCCGTTCGCCTTCGACAGCAGGCTGCTTTCTTCAATACCACCGCCTATTACAGCGCCGCGCTGATAGGCCGTAAACCCACCCCCATCCCGCAAGGTACACTGAGGGTTCCCATGGGCAGCACGCTCAAAGCAACGCCTCCTCCTTTCCCGATGGCAGAGGGAATGCGCGAATGTCTCCAATGGTTCAACCGCGAACGCCAGTGGATCAATGAACAGCACCTCGCTCTGGCCCGCATCGCCGCACCCACTTTCCTGGAACAGAAGCGCGCCGAATGGATGGTAGCGCAGTTCCGCGCACTGGGCTGCGAGGCGCGCATCGACCGTGGCGGTAACGTCATCGCCCAACTTCAGCCCGATCCAAAGGGCCCCTACGTCGCCCTCACCGCTCACCTCGATACCGTCCTGGCGCCGCGCAATCCGGAAGATATCAGCCTGGACCCCGACGGCACTCTGCATGGCCCCGGCGTTTCAGACAATGGCGCCGGCCTGGTGGCGCTGCTGGCCCTTGCGCGCGCCATGAAGTCGTGTCCGGTGGAAACCACTGGCGCGTCGCTGCTTTTCGTTGCCAATGTGGGCGAAGAAGGCGAAGGCAATCTCAACGGCATGCGGTTCCTCTGCGGCAAGTCCACACTGGCCGGAAAGATCCGATCATTCCTGGTTTTGGACGGTCCCACCACCGATCACATCACCTCCCAGGCTCTAGCCAGCCGCCGCTTTGAGGTGGTTTTCTCCGGCGCGGGAGGCCATAGCTGGAGCGATTTCGGCATCGGCAATCCAGTACATGCCATTAGCCGCGCCATCACCAACTTCGTGTCCGCCTGCTCCGGCGTAGGCCCGGCTTCGTCCCCGCGCACTTCGTTTAATTTCGGCATGATCGACGGCGGCTCCAGCATCAACGCCATCCCCAACATGGCACGCACGAAAGTGGATATCCGGTCTGAAAGCAGCGGCAAGATCGATGAACTGGCCGACCTGCTGAAGGCGTCCGTCGATAAAGCTCTGCAAACGGAGAACGATCAGGCGGCCGGCGGAAGAGTGACCGCAAAGATTCGCGAAATCGGATCGCGCCCCGGCGGCAGCCTGCCGGATGGCGCTTCCATTCTTGGCATCCTGCGCGCCGTGGATGCGCAGCTCGGCATCCGCTCGCACCTGGATTGCGCCTCCACCGACGCCAACATTCCGCTCTCCATGGGGCTGCCGGCCGTTTCCATCGGCGCAGGCGGCCGCGGCGGCGGAGCACACACCACCACCGAATGGTTCCATCCCGAAGGCCGCGAAACCGGCCTGAAGCGGATTCTGATGGCGCTCTCTCTGCTTTTGAATGAATAGCGAACAGACACCTCCCCAGTGGCGCGCCGATCTGGCGCTGGCGCTGGTGGCGATGATCTGGGGCGGAACGTTCGTGCTGGTGAAAGACGCGCTGACAGACGTCTCTCCGGTGCTGTTTCTGGCATTGCGCTTCTCGGCGGCCACCATCGCGCTGGGAGTTCTTTACGCCCTGAATCCCGCCAAGCCGGGCCGCCGCGGCGGGTGGACCGGAGGCATTGTCACCGGAGCTGTACTCTATCTCGGCTATCTGCTGCAGACACTGGGGCTGCGCCTAACCACGCCGTCGAAATCAGGATTCATCACCGGTCTGTACATCGTGCTGGTACCTTTGGCGTCGGCCATCGTCTATAGAAAAGCGCCGCAGCTTTCGGAAGTTCTAGGCGTGGCCATCGCCACCACCGGACTCGGCTTGATGACGCTGACAGGCTGGGCATTGGACATCGGGAAGGGTGATCTGCTGACGGCCGGCTGCGCGGTGGTGTTCACTTTTCATATCATGGTGTTGGGTTATTATTCCCGGCGGCTGGCTTTCGAATGGCTGACCCTGTTGCAAATCGGCACATGTGCGGCCATCGGGCTTGTTTCATTTTGGTGGGTGGAAACCCCGATGTTGCATTGGAACCGGCAGGTGCTGATTGCCATCGGGGTGACGTCGCTGCTGGCGACGGCGCTGGCGTTTACGGTGCAAACATGGGCACAACGCTATACAACACCAACGCGGACGGCCTTAATATTCGCACTTGAACCCGTTTTCGCGTGGGCCACGTCTTTTGTATTGACCAGCGAAGTGCTTTCGCGGCGCGCTGCCATCGGAGCGCTGTTCATATTGGCAGGCATCTTGCTAGTAGAATTGAAACCGATCAGGCGGCGGTGACATCAAAAGTTCAGGCGACCAATTTCTGTTTCGATTTTCTATAATGGTAAAAAGTAAAAAGGCAATGCGACCTATGTTCTTCCTCGATAAGATACGGCAGCAGAAGCTGCTCTCCCTCACACTTCTCGTATTCACCCTTTCGGTGGGTATCGTCATTGGAACCTTGGCCAACACCGGCGTATTCGCGGCCCGGGCGCAGAACACCGCTGCTCCGGACGCCACGCCGCTAGTGATTCCCGCGGCGGTTTCGCAGCCGAATGAATTATCCAGGCTGGCAAAGCGGCTGGAACCCTCGGTAGTGAATATCAGCACAGACTACACGCCGAAGCAGGCGGTGGCAGGACACAATAACCGGCGCTCCGCTCCCGACCAGGAAGAAGACGAAGATGAAGGCGCAATGGACCTGTTCAAGCGGTTCTTCCCGAATGGTCCTGGTGGCGGCGGCGGTGGTGGTGGTGGTCAGCCCGGCCTGCCGCAGCGCGCCTATAAGCGGGAAGCCACAGGATCCGGTTTCATCGTCGATAAGAACGGCTACATCCTCACCAACAATCACGTAGTGGACAAAGCCGATCACATCAAGGTGAAGCTGCCGCACGATCAGACCGAATATCGCGCGAAGCTGATCGGAGTCGACGTCGAAACCGATGTCGCGGTGATCAAGATCGACGCCGGGCACGGGTTGATTCCGATTAAGATCGGCAACTCGGATGCGGTGCAGGTGGGCGATCCCGCCGTTGCCATCGGTTCTCCGTTTGGCCTCGAAGCCACGGTGACGTCCGGCATCGTCAGCGCCACAGCCCGCGAAGTCGCCGGATCGCAGCAGTTCCAGCGCTTCATTCAGACCGATGCGGCTATCAATCCGGGTAACAGCGGCGGTCCGTTGTTGAACATCAACGGCGAGGTGATTGGCATCAACACCGCCATCGCTACCCAGAGCGGCGGATACCAGGGAATCGGTTTTGCGCTGCCCATCAACACGGCGGTCAACGTCTACAACTCCATCATCCGTAGCGGCAAGATGACGCGCGGTTCTATCGGTATTCGATTCACCAAGTATGAAAAGAACGGAGAATTGCTCAAGGCTCTCGGATTAAAAGAGGGCGTGCTGGTGGAAACAGTAAACCCCGGCGGGCCTTCCGACAAAGCCGGAATGAAATCGGAAGACGTCATCGTGGCCTACAACGGTAAACCGGTAAAGGACGGCGACGATCTTGTCGGGCGCGTCTCGCAAACTCCCATCGGCTCCAATGCCACGGTCACGGTGGATCGCGGCGGGAAACGCATGGATCTCAAACTGGTCATCGCAGACCGTGAGGCGCAGATGTTGGCGCTCGACGATCCGCGTTATTCCAAGAAGAATAGCGAAGAGGAAGTCACTAAGGCGGAATCCCATCAGCAAGCGAAGTTTGGCATCAAGATTCGCGCCTTGAACGACGCGGAGAAAGATAGCGAGGCCCTGCGCGATAAGAAGGGCATCGTGGTCGCTCAGGTGATTGAAGGCTCGTTTGCTGAAGATATCGGCTTGCTGGAAAAGGATGTGGTGGTTTCTATCAATCGCCAGCCGGTTGGATCCGTCGAAGACGTAAGCCGCATTCAGTCCACCTTGAAGGTCGGTGACGCGGTAGCCTTCCGCGTAATGCGTCCCAATCCGAATGCCGGCAGGGCGCAATCCCGCTCCGGTGCCGCTGCCGGGCCGTCGTCCCAATATGTCGCGTTCTATGTTTCTGGAACGCTGCCCGCCAGTCAGTAACCCTCCTTGCAACTCCTCCGGGGGCAGGCGCCAGTCGCCTGCCCCCGCTGTTACGGTAAACTACAACTTGCGTTCATTCCAGATCATCTGCACTCTGGCGCTAGTGCTGAGCTCACTCGGCCTGGCGGCCGCTACGAAACCGGCTGCCCCCCCGAAAAAGGGCGCTACCGCCAAAACAGCCGCCGCCAAGAAAAGTTCCGCTAAGAAGAGTTACAACAAGAAAGGCCCCATCAAGGCCGCTTCGAAATCGGCGGCCAGTCGCCATCCGTCCACTACCAGAGCGGGCACGAAAGCGGGTGTCCATCCGAAAGCCGCCGTTACCGCACGGAGCCGGACATCCTCCCCGCCAAGGCAACAAACCCCAACTACCGAGCGATATTCCGAGATTCAAAAAGCTCTCGTTGACAAAGGCTATTTCAAAGGGGAACCCAATGGCGTTTGGGGAGCCGGTTCCGTTGACGCGCTCAAGCGGTTTCAAACGGCCAACCAGCTGACGCCCGACGGAAAAATCGGTGCGCGTTCGCTAATCGGCCTGGGTCTGGGACCGAAGCACGAATCGGCCGGCGAGATCGCGGTCACACCGAAAGCGGCAGAAGAGGGCAAGCAATGATCATCGGCGTTCCAAAGGAAGTGAAGGACCACGAAAGCCGCGTAGGCCTGGTTCCCAGCGGTGCGCTGACGCTGGTGGAGTCCGGCCACCGTGTCTTAGTTGAGACCGGCGCCGGACAGGCCAGTTCCCTGCCCGATTCTCAGTATGTGGAGGCCGGCGCCGAAATCGTGATGAACGCGGCGGACGTTTGGAAACGCGCGGATCTGGTAGTGAAAGTCAAAGAACCGCAGTCATCCGAATACGCCCATCTTCGCCCCGGTTTGATCCTCTTCACCTATCTGCACCTGGCGCCGCTACCGGAATTGACCAACCGGCTGCTGGAGGCCAAGGTCAACGCAGTAGCCTACGAAACCATCCGCGAAGAAGATAACTCCCTGCCGCTGCTCACGCCCATGAGCGAGGTGGCGGGCAGAATGTCGGTGCAAGTGGGAGCGCAGTATTTAGAAGCCCCCAACGGCGGCCGCGGCATTCTGCTGGGCGGCGTGCCGGGTGTGGCGCCGGCGAACGTGGTCATTCTGGGCGGGGGGGTGGTAGGCCACAACGCGGCAAAAATCGCCTGCGGCCTGGGTGCGCATGTCACCATCATCGACCGTAACCTGGACCGACTGCGCGAACTCGACGACATCTACAACAGCCAGGTGGTCACCCTGGCATCCAGCGCCTGGACCATCCGCGAAGTGCTCCGTCATGCGGATCTCGTCGTGGGCGCGGTACTGATCCCGGGCGCGGCAGCCCCGAAGCTGGTGCGGCACGACATGATCAAGCTAATGAAGCCCGGCTCGGTGGTGGTGGATGTGGCCATCGATCAAGGCGGCTGCTTTGAGACTTCGCACGCCACCACTCACACCGATCCTACGTACTTCGTGGACGGCGTACTGCATTATTGCGTCTCGAACATGCCCGCCGCGGTGCCGCATACCTCGACATTCGCGCTCACCAACGCGACATTCCCTTACCTGTTGCAACTGGCAAATAAGGGACTGGAGAAAGCTTGCAAAGATAGCCAGCCCATCCGCGAGGGTGTCAATACGTATCAAGGCAGTGTGACCTATCCGGCGGTGGCGGAATCCCAAGGCCGCGAGTGGAGAGAGATCGAATCTTTGATGTGATAGTGGCGCTGGCAATTCTAAATATTCAGACCATCCAAACAGTCATAAAGCGTTCCGACCCCTCCCTCACCCAGACCTCGATACTCCGCAGAACCCAAGTGGCTCCTAACCTGGACCTGGTCGTCGCATTAGCAAGCGCCAGGACGCAAACCGGCGCCATCCTCTGGCGGGGCGAAAAGGAAAGGTTCGGCCTGTTTCTGCAGGAACAATCGAATCCAGGCCGTGTATTTATCCTCACCCTGACGCCGGGCGTCCCGGACTGCTCGGTCAGAATTCTGAGAGCTACCGCGGCTGACACGGTAGTGCAATGCACGTGCGAGAAATCCGCTCCTCGCCACAAACTCCGGATACCAGACAACGGACGGACGGCTACGGCTCGCCCAAGAGTAGCCGCCGCGGACGTTTCGTCTCCAGCCGCCGCTCCAGCCGTACCTGTCTGCGCCGCAGGTCATCGGAATCCTTCACGGCGATTGCACTCAGCGTAAACTCCAGCGCCATGCCGTAATTTCGTTCGCGATGTTCGTAGTATTTCGCCAACTCCTCGAACGCCGTCAATTGATGGCCATTGCGGCACTCCGACAGTTCGGCGAAGATGGCGACGGCCGCTGTCTCCCGGCCCAACTTTTTTTCCAACAGTGCCATATCCCACAAGGTCCGGAACATCAGTTCATCCGGCAGTCCTTTTTGGATGGCCCGCCGGAACAACGCCAGCGCTGGTTCATGGCGCTCGCCCCGGCGCAGCCAGCGGGCCAGCCCCACCATCTCCGCGCCATGCGCCAACGGAGCCGTTTCCGGAGACCGGAACGCCCAAGGCACAATCGCCGTCAAACAAGCCAGCGTCAGAATATCGTTCGCGTTGTGATGCAGAATCGGCGCCACGCGAAACGCTTCCTTCGTGCGCAGGTATTCAAAGTAAACATATGGAATCATCGCGCCCGGCAGATCGCCTTCGCGCTCCATGCCCAGGATCTGATTCTCCAATTCCACCAGGCGGCAGCTATCGAACCGCAGTTTCCACAGCCGCCGCGCACCGAACAATAGATCCAGATGTTCCATCCGGCCGAAGGGAGGCCGCGCGCGCGCCATCCGGAAACGCGTCTCCAACAGCGGCTGGTCGTACGCCTTCCCGTTGTAGGTCACCAGCGTGTCAAACTCCGCCAGATGGTTTGCCAGCGCATGCAGCAGGCTGGCCTCTTCTCCTAGATCTCGCATGAAGAACTGCCGCAGCCGAAAACCTTCAGGGGTAATGCGGCCCACGCCAATCAGGAATGCGTACGTCCCGGAACCGCCTGCCAGTCCGGTGGTTTCCGTATCCAGAAATGCCCACCGCGAACAATGCGACCGCGCAATGGAACCTTCCGACATCGCATCCAGAAGGTCTTCGGGCAATTCATGCAGCGCGGAAAGTTCGAAGCTGCCGTGGCGGCGATGCGATTCGTAAAGCTGCTCCGTTTCAAAGTGAGCGCCAAACGGCGTCGTTACCTCAGCGCCAGTGCACCACTCTTCAATGAAGTATCGTGCGGGCCGATCACTGGAAGGCGCGACAGCCGGCGCCGGGGCCTTTTGCGCAAATCGGCTATCGATTTTTGCAATCCTGCGCCGCAAAGCGGCTAACTGTTCTTGTATGTCTCCCGCCACCGTTCGCCTTTTCTTTGCCTAATATACCATCCGGTCAGTTGCCAACAGGGGCGCAACTTTGATACGTTGCACCTACAGTTTCACGGAGGGTCTTGATGAAGTTCTATAGAATTGCAATACTGCTGTCGAGTTGCGCCGCTATTCTCAACGCGCAAGGGGAACGGGGAAACATCACCGGGATTGTTACCGATCCAGCAGGCGCTGCCCTCGCCGGAGCGGAACTCAGCGTCGTCAGCCGTGATACGAACGCCACCACCAAGGCCACTACGACTTCAGGCGGTGAATATAACGTTCCCAATCTGCCGCCAGGCGTGTACCGTATTGAGATCACGGCGGTTGGATTTAAACGGTTCCTGCAACAAAACATCATTGTGTCGGCCGCCACAACCGTGCGCCTGGATGCCGCATTGCAACTGGGGCAAGTTTCGGAATCCATCGAAGTCTCCGCGGCGGCGGTGGCACTGCAAACCGAAAACGCGAAGATCTCAACGCAGGTACAGAACAAACTGGTGGATGAACTGCCGCTAGTGGTAGGCGGCGGTATGCGCAGTCCATTCAATCTGGTGGCCGTGGCTTCCGAGGCGCGCGGTGACGGCCAAACCCTCTCGATTGGCGGCGGACAGGCTGCCTCCTGGGACGCCACCCTCGACGGCCACAGCGTTGGCACCAACCGCTCCGGCGACACGGCCGAGGCCGCATTGAACACACCCTCAGTGGAAGCCCTTACCGAATTCACCGTGGACACCAATGGCTTCAAGGCCGAATACGGGCAAGCGGGCGGCGGCGTAATGTCGTTCGCCTCCAAGTCCGGCACCAATCAGTTTCATGGCTCCGCGTATGACTTTCTGCGCAACGACGCACTGGATGCGCGCGGCTTCTTCGCAGCTTCCCGCTCCATCTACCGCCAGAACGATTTCGGCTTTTCGGCCGGCGGCCCCATCTGGATTCCCAAAGTCTACAACGGCCGCAATAAAAGTTTCTTTTTCGTCTCCTATGAAGGCTTCCGCAATCGCGCCGGCGCCAACGCCACCATCCTCACCGTGCCCACGCCGGAGATGTATAAAGGCGATTTCAGCAAGTGGGTGGATCAGACCAACAAGCCCCTCGCGATTTACGATCCGTCTACGACGAGGGCGAATCCCAACGGCAATGGCTCCATTCGTGACAGCTTCCCCAACAATCAGATCCCTGTCAGCCGCTTCGCCAAGACATCCAGCAATATCGCCGCCTTCGCAGCCGGTGTAGCGCCAAATCGCGGCTTCGCGCCGGGCACCAGCGGCTATGTGCGTAACAACTACATCGTCACCAACGGAACCGAAGTGAATCCGGTGGATAAGTGGAGCGCTAAGGGTGACCAGATCATCGGCAGCAAACATCGTGTCAGCTTCTTGTGGAACTCCACCAAATACCGCAAGAATCCTGGTGAGCAGGGTCCTCCTGGCCTGCCGCAGCCGCTGTGGAACGGCCAAATCACTGCCTGGGATACCAACGCTTATCGCCTGGCGCATGACTGGACCATTTCGTCCAACATGGTCAACCACATTTCCTACGCCAAGAATTCCTTCGTCAAGAATGCGTATTCGGCCAATGTGGACAAGAACTGGAAAAACAAGGTCTGCATGAAGAATGTGATCGATTGCAACCAGAACTTCCCCACCATCAACTTCACCGAATACACCAGCTGGGGTTCGGCTTCCTTCAACGGAACCGAGCAGCCGGGGTGGGGTCTCAAGGACGACCTGAGCTACATCCGCGGAGCGCACACCTTCAAGTTTGGGTTCCAGCATCAGAATCAGAACGCCAATGGCTTCGGCCAACAGGATATTGCCGGACGCGCCGATTTCAACTTTCTTAGCACCAGCATCCCGGGCGCTACGTCCTTCCCCGCCAGCGGCGGCAGTTCGTTCGCGTCGTTCCTGCTTGGGGATGCCTACCTCGGCCGCACCGAAACCATCCGGTTCGTGAATCAGCGGTACCCCTACTTCGGCTTTTACGCGCAGGACGACTGGCGCGTTACCCGCAAGCTGACGGTGAATTTCGGACTGCGCTACGACTTCACCCAGCCTCCAACCAACGCGCGGGACGAATACTCCGACTTCAATCCGACGAAGCCAAATCCAGGAGCCGACGGCTACCTGGGCGCGCTCTGGTTTGCCGGTACGGGCACGGGGCGCGAAGGCGTTCGCAGCCTGGTGCCTGGCTGGTACGGCGGATTTTCGCCGCGCCTGAGCTTCGCCTATTCTCCCGATACCAAGACCACGATTCGCACCGGTTTCGGCCGCTCGTTCGCCCGCGTCACCGCGGTGCAGGGCAGCGGCCATTTCGCAGGCTTCATTGGCCAGTATCAATTCGACAACGTGTCGCAAGGCGTGCAGCCAACCTTCAAGTTGGACGAGGGCCTGCCCGCCTACAAGCTTCCGCCGCTCATCGATCCCTCATTTTCCAACGGCAATTCGGTGGACTGGTGGCAAGGACAACAAGCCACTCGCGCTCCTGAAAATCTGTTCTGGACGTTCAATGTCCAGCGCGAACTCAAGGGCAACATGGTGCTGGAGGCAGGCTATAACGCCAGCATCGGCACCCATCTGCAAACAGGACTGTTGAACTATAACCAGGTGCCCACCGCCGTCTATAACAATCTGGTGTCGCAATACGGAACCACGCAGGCGGGCAACATCCTGCGCGCCGACATTCTTTCGCCGCTCGCCGTAGGCGCGGGGATCAAGGCGCCCTACCCCAGCTTTCTGCAGTCCCGCACCCGGACCGTAGCACAGGCGCTCCGCCCGTACCCGCAATATCAGACCATCTCGACCGGCGTGCAGAATGGCGATAAGAGCGGTCACTCCTCCTATCATGCATTCGTATTAAAGGCCGACCGCCGTTTCTCCCACGGGCTTACCATCCAGTGGAATTATGTTTTCTCAAAGCTGCTGACCGATTCCGATACGTACTTCGCCAACGGTTTGGCGGCGATGGATCAGAGCAATCGCAGACTGGAAAAATCAATCGGCCAGTTTGATCAGACCCACGTGTTGAAATTCTCCACTCTCTACAATCTGCCGTTCGGCAAAGGCGAGAAATGGTTGACCAGCGGCTTCCTGGGATATGTCGCGGGTGGGTGGCGGCTATCGGCGATTCAGGTCTACAACAGCGGCACCCCGCTTGCCCTGACGCGCAATAATCCGCTGCCAATCTTCAACGGGACCACGCGCCCCGTGGTGGACAGCTATGATAACTGGCGCGCCCCGGTCGCCGGTGACAAGTTCGATCCCAACGTCGATCGCTTCCTCATCACCAAGGCCCAATTTCCGGCGCAACCGATCGGCGGATTCGGCACCGTCACCCGTTATAACCCGAAGCTGCGGTCGTTTAGGGGACAGAACGAAAACATCAGCCTGGCAAAGACCTTCCGTGTGACGGAAAGCATCCGGGTGGATCTGCGCGCTGAAGCCTTTAACCTGCTGAACCGCACTGTCTTCGCCCTCCCTAATACCAATCTCGATGCCGGAACGTTCGGCGTGGTCACCAGCCAGGCAAACTCGCCACGGCAAATGCAAATGGGTTTGAAGGTTTACTGGTAGGCGCAGGAAGGTCCGCTAGCCGGAGCGAAGGAGATACCGTGACAGCGATGAATATCCTATTAATCGGTTCGACGATATTCCTAGTGTTTTCTCTACTGCTGTATTCCTTTGGGCTGCACTGGCATTCCACTGGTTTGAATGCCTTCGGCATTGGAGGCATGATCATTGCAGCCGTTGCGCTGGCCGGAACCTTGCTGCGCGGGGTATACAAGCGGTACGTCGAAGTTGCGGATGACGGGGAGTCGCAACAAGTGCGAGACGTGCGCTGGACAAAGAATTTTGTCTTGGCGTTCGTGTTCGCCGGCGGGTTGCTCATCGTCTGTTTCTCGCTGCAGCACGTGCTTAATCCTCCCTGGCAAGCGGTGTTTCGTTCTTTCGGAGCGGGCGGGCTTCTCGGTTTCGCGGCACTTCTTTGCGGAGCCGTCGTTGGCTTCTTATTTGGCGTTCCGCGCGCCAATCGGGACAAAGGTGTTCCAAAAGAGGGGGCGGCGTCAGATACGCCGGCTGCTGAGGATCAGAAATCACGATCCTCAGCGAACACAAATCTTGAGGAGATCTCCGATTGGTTGACCAAGATCATTGTTGGCTTGGGTCTGACTAAGCTTGCGAAGATTCCGTTATACGTAGAGCGTTTGACCTACTTTGTAACCCATTCCCCGAATTGTCCCGGCGGGAACGACTGTTTGTATTTTCGCGAGGATGTGGCGTTCGCCATCATGGCGGGTTTTGGAGCCTGTGGTTTCTTGATGGGGTATCTGTTGACCCGGCTGTTCTTGCAGGGTGCGTTTTCGCGCGCCGTCGATCCGTTGACGAAACTCAAGCTAGAAGCTGCTGGGGATCCGCCGCCACCGCCGCCGAATGGCACGGCGGAATCCGTGAAACCATCCACCGATTTGGCAGTGACACCGGCGGAGAATGCACGCGCATTGAAGGTGCAGCAACTGAATCTCCCAGCTGCTAAGGTTCGCGCCGAGGTACGCAAACTGGCCGACCGTTATAATGCACTGCGGTTGACTATGCAGTCGGGGTTTGAACGCACCTCTGCGATGGGGGCAGTTGCGTCGCAAATGAAGTTATTCGGCACCACGCTCAGCGACGAGCTTCTCAAGGAGTTGACGAAGAGTTCGTCCGCCGGCGAACGGCTGGCGGCGGTCATCTCTCTGGAATTGAGCCCCCGGCCAGACTATCTTGAGTGGTTGAAAGAGTCCATCAAGACGGAGCAACCTTTTATTGGCTATCACGCCGCGCTGGCGCTCCAGGCGGCGGTTCGGGCACTGGATCAGGAACATCATTCCCAACTGCGAAGTGTGATCGCGGAGGCCCAGAAATTGCTCGAAGGCAAGAAGGCCTCAGATCGATATCAGGTGCTGACGTCAGCGCTTGAGGAGCTTGACCGGCTGCATTAAAAGCGCTATAGCTTGGCCAACCGGAGCCGGGCTTCTTCCAGTGTCTCGTCCTTCTTGCAGAAGCAGAAGCGAACGTAATTTGCTCCGTCGGCCGGCTTTGAGAAGAAACTGGAGCCTGGCACAGCAGCCACGCCGGCGGTGTGAATCATGTGCCGTACGAAGGCGACGTCGTCATTGAAGCCGAAGCCGGAGACGTCCGTCATCACGTAATAGGCGCCGTAGGGAGCGAAGCAGCGGAACCCGGACGCGGTAAGCAGGTTCAGCATTTTGTCGCGTCTGGCGGTGTATTCAGCGGCTAACTTTTCGTAGTAGCTTCCCGGTAAGGAGAGTGCCAGCACGCCCGCCTGTTGCAACGGAGTAGCTGCTCCCACGGTGAGGAAATCGTGAACCTTTCGGATGGAGTTTGAGATATCGGGCGGCGCCAGTACCCAGCCCACCCGCCAACCGGTTACCGAGTAAGTCTTGCTCATGCTGTTGATCGTGATGCAGCGTTCGCGCATGCCGGGAAGTGTCATCATCGGAATGTGCCGGGCGCCGTCGTAGAGGATGTGCTCGTAGATTTCATCAGTGATGGCGAGTGCGTCGAACTCCTCACAGAGTCTGGCGATGAATAGCAATTCGTCGCGCGAGAACACCTTTCCGGTGGGGTTGTTCGGCGTGTTCAGGATGATGGCTTTGGTGCGGGGGTTGAAGGCGCGGCGCAGTTCGTCCGGGTCGAAGGTCCAATCGGGCGCGCGCAGTGAGACTACCTTGCGAATGGCTCCGCAGAGCTGCGTGTCGGGCGCGTAGTTCTCATAGTAGGGCTCGAACACGATGACTTCGTCGCCCGGATTAGTCACGGCCATCAGCGACGCGATCATACCTTCGGTGGCGCCGCAGCAGACGGTTATTTCCCGCTCGGGGTCAAACTGCAGGCCGTAAAATGCTTCGGTCTTGCGGGCAATGGCGTCGCGAAACGGCTTCGCGCCCCAAGTGATGCTGTACTGATTCGCATCGGCGGTGATCGCGTCCCGGGCGGCGGCCTTGAGGATTTCGGAGGCGGCAAAATCGGGGAAGCCCTGCGCCAGATTGACGGCGTTGTGTTCAATGGCGAGGCGGCTCATCTCGCGGATGACCGATTCAGTGAAGTGGGCGGTGCGATCGCTGCGGAATCGCAGCCGGGAATCAATGACCATTTGTCGAGAGTACAGCAGTCTGCTTGGGTCCGTAAAGTCTGCGGTACACGTCGGCATTGCGGATCACGATCTGGACATATTCCCTGGTTTCCGTAAACGGGATTGACTCGATGAATTCGGCCGGTTCTTCAAAGGCGGCGTAGGTGAGCCAGTTGTCGACGCGCGACTTGCCGGCGTTGTAGGCGGCGAGAGTGGCTTCCCACTTGCCGTCCAGCTGGTTGAGCATCATGCGCAGGTAGTAGGTGCCGAGTTTCAAGTTGAGTTCCGGATCGAACAGCATCTTGGCGGTGAAGCGGGCGACGCCCAGTTTGCGGCTGAGTTCGCGGCCCGTGGCAGGCATCACCTGCGTGAGTCCGTAGGCCTTGGCGCGCGAGAGGGCCATGGGATTGAACTCCGATTCCTGGCGGATGAGCGCGGCCACCATGTAGGGGTCCAGATCGCGGAGCTTGCTGTTGGCCTCAAGCGAGGACCGGTACGGCATGGGGAACGCGAGCTTCCAGAACTTGTCCGGCGCGGTGCCGAAGGGAATGGAGAGGTAGCCGCCTGACAGATTCTTGATGTAACGGATGGCTTGGTCGTGCGCGCCGCGGGCTTCCGCCATCTGCGCCAGTTCCAGGGCCAGCACGTGCGGCTGGCCGTCAGTTCTGGCGCCAAAGCGGAGTTCCGTGTCGGCCCAGTCGTCCAGGCCTGCGGCGGCGAGTAGACGTGCGCGATCGATACGCACCTTGGTTGGCGGGTCCTGTTCAAATGTGCGCTTCGGGCTTCTGGGCGGGAACTTCACGGTATCCAGAAAGGTCTCGGTTTCCGGCGAAACGCCAGCTCGCGCAATCGCGGGCTGGGCCAGTTTCTCGCGCGCCAAGACAGCATGAAAAAAGTTGGGGTAGCGCTCCGCGATCTCAGCGTAATAGGTGCGGGAGGCGGCGGTCGTCTTCTGTTTCTCGGCCAGGCGCGCCAGAAAATAGAGCGCGGCCGCGGCCTTCTCAGACGAGGGATAACGGGTTAGGTGCTCCCGCATCATCTTGGCCGCCTCCGGTCCGCGCTTCAGGTATTCGCTCCAGGCCACCTTCCAGTGGCAACCCGCGGCTTCCGCCGCGTCGGGAAACGACTCATAGCAGGCGCGGTACAGGGGCTCGTAACGCTCCGGCTGGTTGGCGGCGAGCGGCGGATACGCGGCGCCCATCAGCGCCTGCAGGCGCCATGGCGAGGTGGCGTACTGTTTGTTCAGACGCTCCAGTGCATCGGTGGCGCCGTCTTCATTCTTCAGGCGGCGAGCGGCGGCTTGCAGGTAGTAGAGCCGTTCCGCATCGGGATCCGGAGAGGCGATAGCCAGCGTTTGCAGATAGCGATAGGCCACCTGATTGTCTTTCAGGAAGTAGGACGCGGCGCCGATGCGCACCTTTGCCATGTCGCGCTCCAGGCCCCCGGCCTGAGGAACCAGTTCCTCCAATTCCGCTTTGGCCTTCTTCACCTCACCGGAATTCATCAGGCGCGAGGCGCGGATTAGCACGGTCTGCGGCTTAGCCGCCGGAAACTTATCGCCCAACAATTGCTTAAGAGCTTCCAGTGCAAGCGCGGCCTGCGCCGCCTCTGGCGTGGTGGGGTAGAGGTAGTAGACGTTCTGATAGTAGGTGGCGGCGGCCATTGGCTCGCCCATTGCCTCGGAGCTCTTGGCCAGCAGAAGGTCGCCTTGCGGAGCCGTGAGAGAGGCATAGTTCTTGCGGATCAGTTCGACTGCCTCCTTCGGCTTTTGCAGCTCGATGTCCGCGCGGGCCATCAGCATGATGGCTTTCGCGGATAAAGGCGATATCGGGGCATACTTTAGAACGGCTTGCAACTCATGAACGGCCTCGGGATAGTTCTTCGATTCGAAGTGTACCGAGGCGCGAAGGTAGGCGGTGTAGTCCACCAGAGTGGGCAGACGTTTATCGAGGGCCTTAAGGACCTGGAGAGCGTCGTCGTAGGATTTGCGGTCCACGTCAGCCGCGGCGGTGACCAGCAGCGCCTGCGCGCCTTCAAGATCCTTGGAATGGGCTGCTGCAAAACGGGTGAGGGCGGCCCGGTTGGCATCCGACGGGGTCTTTCGATACGTCTGGCCCAAGGTTGCCAGGGACTGGGCGACAGGCTGTGCACTCGCGCTGCAGGCAAGCAGAACCGATAGTGCGAGACTACGCGAGCGGGCCCGGGTAATGCGGGCCCAGTAGCGAACTGTCATGGTTTGCCAGCCTTTCCACCAGCTCCTGGTGGTAATAGTCGACCATCGAGGCGCAGCTGGTAAGGAACTGCTGCCGGAAAGCATTGCGACCGTTATCAATATCGTCTTTGAGAACGCCGTAGAGGTCACCTGTCACACGGCCGGAGCGCACTTGCTGGGCCTTATAGAGCAGAATTTGAGCGGTACTGGTGCGCGCAAAGCGGCGCGCGCGAATATGGGCCTGTTCATCCTGCGGCGGTGTGCCGAGGAGCAATTGCGCGCGCGGCTCCTCTATTCCTGAGATGCGGATGAGTCCCGTGTTCAAACTGGATTGAGGTTGAATAGTCACCTGCTCCGTGGTCTCAATGGAATTTGCCGCCAGCAGGCAAAGCAGTTCGAGGGCGCTGACGTCCACGGGCTCCTCGCCGGGCATTTCGCCCGGTTCGGCGTACAAGATGGCCACAGCCTTTTGACGGACCAGAAGCGGAAAAAGGTAAATCTTTTTGCCCGACGGGTCGCCTAGGAAATCGGCGGCGGTGCCGGACAGCTCTCCACTGGTGCCTAGGGCGATTACGGTATCCAGCGAATCGGCCGCGCTTTGAAATGCCGGAGCGGAAGCCATGGGGATTTCGGCTTCGAGCACATTGCCTTCGGCACCGATGCTCTTCCCGCCTTCATAGCGCAGGTTTTTGCCCGTGATGGCGAAGAGCGCGGCGCGGGCGCAGAAACCGTCGGTCGCCTCCAATAGAGTCCGGATCCAAACCTCTCTATTCTCAGCGCGCTCCAAACGCCGGGCGGTCTGATTCAACTGGGCGGTCAGTTCGCGCTGGGCGGTGGTACGGGCGATGCTGGATGCTTTGTCGGCCAAATCCCGAGAACGCGTGCCGACGGCGGTCTCGAAATCGGTCTCCAGCTGCGCCGTGATTTCGGAGAAACGCTCCTGAAAGATCTGGTCTATTTGTTCGTGCCAACCGGCTTCCAGCTGCTCGCGTACCCGGTCGACATGAAGCTGCCAGACAGCGACCAGCTGCTCGCGGGCGAGGGCCTGGGCTGCGACAATGGCTGCCTTTAGCTCCGACGTTGGGTCGTCCGTTTCGATCTGATGATCCATGATCTTCTGCTTAGTTTAATTCTGCCTTAAAAACGGGCGGAAGGGTTGGAAAT
>JBBRNO010000038.1:0-47743 GCA_038230275.1 Bryobacterales bacterium | reverse complement strand
TGAAGCTCTTGTGCTTCATCGAGATTACCCGCGAACCGCCGTTCCATACGAAGCAAAACTTGCAACTGCAATAGTAGTGGGGAATGAGTGGAAATGTTCTTGGTTTCCGGCGAAACAGTGTATCCTAGTGATCAGAGGCCCAGCGATGGTTTGATCGCCAGGCCCGGTTAGCTTACCTTATCTTTCGGATGAGGACGGCCAACTCAATGGTACCGATGAGAATCAGTACAATCCTGATCTTTAGAGTGATCAATAGAACCACCCCTTTTGCTTCGTAATGTATGGAAGGCCCGGGATTTCGCCCCCGGGCTTTTCCCTTTGAAGCTCTTGTGCTCCATCGAGATCACCCGCAAACCGCCGTTCCATACAAAGCAAAACTTTCTTCTCTGTTAGTAGTGAGGAATAGTGCGAAATATTCTTGCGATCATTTGCTCATTTCACCGGCAGATAGAGGCGGAAAATGCTTCCGTTCCCCGGTTCGCTCTCGATGGAAATCGTCCCGTTGTGTTCATCGACAATCTTCGACACAATCGCCAGTCCCAGTCCGACGCCGTCCGATTTCGTGGTGAAGAACGGGTTGAATATGTTTTCCATATGCTCCTTCTTGATGCCGGAGCCGCGGTCGATCACCGAGATTTCAACCTGGTTTTCGATCAGGCGCGTCTTCACCGTCACCGTGCCGCCCGGACTTGTCGCCTGCGCGGCATTGAGCAGCAGGTTGTAGATGACACGCTCCATCCACTCTCCATCCATCTCGATCGGCGGAATCTCGAGGGAATAGTTCCGGTACACCGTGACGGAATAAGGAGGGTTGTGCCGCTCCAGTTCCGTGATGGCTTTGTCGATCATTCCCGCCACATTGGTTTTTTCCAACCGCAGGTGCATGGGACGGGCGAAATCGAGAAACCGGGTGATCAGGGAATTGGTGCGGTCTACTTCGGAGGCGATGAACCCCGCAAGCTCACGGGTAACGCTATCCTGCTCACTGGTATTCTTCAGCAGCATCTCGGCCGAGGCCCGCATGGTGCCCATGGGATTGCGGAGCTCGTGAGCCAGTCCGGCGGTAAGTTGGCCCAGCGCAGCTAGACGATCCGAACGGCGCACCGCCGCCTCGGCTTCCTGCAAACTCATATTTGCCTCCGCCAGTTGCTCCGCCGCCAGCTGGTAACGCCGCGCCTCCACCCGGTTCGCCTCCGCCAATTGGTGCGTGAGAAAACCAACCACCGGCAGAAAAATAATTCTCAGACCAATTTCGCCAATAGCCTGCTCATCGAGTTCGGATTTGCTCCAGTCGATATAGACGGGGAGCAGGAACGACAAATAAGAAAGAATCCCCAGGGCCGTGAAACCGGCGGTGGCAAGCAGGCTCAAAGTAGTGGCAGCAGAAACCACCGGGACCAAAAGGATTAGATGGTAGGTGCTACTGATGCCGTTAGTCAACCCGATGATGGCGTAGCAGGCCGCAAATTTCAAAAGTATGGAAAGCACGGTGCCCCGCTTGCTGGCGAAGAATTCCACCCGCGGCTCGACGACCTGGAAAACTCCCAGCCCGACTAGCAGCCCCGTGGTCAGCCAGGTGCGATACGGGCTAACCGCCGCCAGTGCGGAAAACAAGAGCAGCCACACGAAATCCTGCGGACGGACAAGGCGGATCGCCTGCGCATTGGACACAAGTGCTATCTTATCCGCGATTGTGTCAAAATAGATTTCTAGCCCCACATTCCATGAAGCATCCACGACAAGTCGATATGGACGAGCAAGCTGCGTCCACACAAGATAGCTCCTTCGCAGACATCCTTTCTCAGTTCGAGCACACGCACCGGGGCGAATCCGGGCGCGGCGAACCGGTGCAAGGCACGGTGATCGCCGTGAATGCCGATTCGATATTCGTCAATATCGGCAGGAAAACCGAGGGTGTGATCCCGGCTGAGAAGCTTCGCGATGTCTCCGTAAAGCCCGGCGACCTGATTACGGTAAACATCGGTCCGCGGAATGAGGAAGGCTACTACGAGTTATCCACGATTCGTGTGGAGCGGCCCAGAGACTGGAGTGGTCTGGAAGCTGCCTTCGCCGCGCAGAGCACCATTGCCGGAACGGTCACCGAAGTAGTGAAGGGCGGGCTTCGCGTGGACGTCGGCGTGCGTGCGTTTCTGCCGGCTTCGCGTAGTGGCGCTAAAGACGCCGCGGAAATGGAACGGTTGATCGGCCAGCCGATTCAGTGCCGGATCACCAAACTGGATACCGCTAATGAAGATGTGGTGGTGGATCGCCGTGTGATTCTGGAAGAGGAAGAGAAGAAGAATCGGGACTCCGCTTTCGAAGGCTTGCAGGAAGGCTCTGTCGTTCGCGGGACGGTGCGCAGCCTGATGGATTTCGGCGCGTTCGTCGATCTGGGCGGCGTGGATGGGTTGCTGCACGTAACCGATATGTCGTGGACGCGCATTGGCAAGCCGGCTGATGTGCTGAAGCAGGGCGAATCGGTGGAAGTGAAGGTGCTGAAGATCAATCGCGACACGCGCAAGGTGTCGCTCGGCATGAAGCAGTTGATGCCGGATCCGTGGACGCTTGCCAGCCAGAAGTATAAAGTGGGCGACCGCGTGACCGGAACGGTTTCGCGTTTGCAGGATTTCGGGGCGTTCGTCACATTGGAGCCGGGCGTGGATGGCCTGGTGCACATCTCTGAAATGTCGTGGTCGAAGAAGATTCGCAAACCCGCCGATGTGGTGAAAGTGGGCGAGCAGGTGGACGTGGTGGTTCTGGGCGTCAACATCGGCGAGCACCGCATTTCCCTGGGTCTGAAGCAGGCGTTGGGCGACCCGTGGGAGCAAGTGGAGCAGAAGTTCACCACCGGCAGCATTGTGGAAGGGCCCATCACCAGCATCACCAGCTTTGGCGCGTTCGTCGATTTGGGCGAAGGGCTGGAAGGGATGATCCACGTGGGTGACATCACCCGTGAGAAGCGTCTGGATCACCCGCGCGACATGCTGAAAACCGGGCAGGTGGTGAAGGCCACCGTGCTGGAACTGGATCGTGAGAAGCGCCGCATCCGGTTGGGTATGAAGCAACTGGAACCGACCAGCGCGGACGAATATATCGCCGAGCATCAGGCTGGGGAGACCGTGACCGGGCGGGTCGTGGAAGTGAAGCAGGAGAAAGTCAAAGTGGAACTCGGCGAGGGTGTATTCGCGAGTTGCCGCATTGTGGTGGATGCTCCGGCCGAGCGAAAATCTTCGGGCGGCGGCGGTTCGAGTAAAGCCGATCTATCCTCCATGAGCGCGATGTTGAACGCCAAGTGGAAGCAGGGGGCCGTGGAATCGTCATTGGCCGCTCCGCAACAGGCTCCGGCGAAGGCTGGACAGGTCCGGACGTTCCGGATCGTGTCTATCGATGCCGGCCAGAAGAAGATCCAACTCGAACTGGTGAACTAGCCGAAAGCGGTACGTTTCCCGGTTCGACACGTCTACCTCCATGTTGACAGGAAATGGGGAAGCCGTAGCGACGTTAGGCACAAAAGCGGTCAGCGGACTAGATGAAGCGGCTCTGATTAGAGCGGCGCAAGCGGGCGATCAGTACGCCTTCGAGCAACTTGTCCAGGCCTACGACCAAAGTGTGCTCCGGCTGGCGCTGAACCTGCTGCGGTCCCCTGACGACGCCAGCGACATCTATCAGGAAGCGTTCTTGCGGGTGTATCGCAACCTGCATACTTTTCGCTTCGATTGCACTTTTCATACCTGGCTGTACCGGATTGTAACCAACCTTTGCCTGGACCATTTGCGGAAGCGCAAGGTACGGCGCGAGGAACCGACGGTGGTGGAAACCAGTGAAGGTCCGGTGGACCGCATGGAAGTGGTCCCGGAAAAGCGCGCCGAAGGAGATCCGGCGCGGAAGCTTTTGAGCCTGCAGTTGGGATCGCGAATCACTCAGGTTTTGACGGACATGACGCCACGGGAAAGGATGGTTTTCGAGATGCGGCATTATCAGGGGATGCGGCTGAGAGCTATCGGGGACGTGTTAGGGACTACGGAAGAGGCTGCTAAGAATTGCCTGTTCCGGGCGACGCAAAAGATGCGGGCTGCCTTGGGAGACTTCGTATGACTTGCGAACTTGCGAACCGGCAATATTCGCTGCTGCTTTACGGCGAGCTTACCTTCGAAGAGGAAGAACTGGTGCAGCAGCACCTGGATGGATGCGAAGGCTGCCGGGAAGAATTCAGCAGGGTGAAGACACTGCATCGGGCAGTGGTGAATTGCGAGGCCGAACTGGATGGCGCCCTGCTGGCGGAGTGCCGCCGGACGCTGCGGGTTACGGTGGCGGCAATCGGGCCACCGAAGAAACACAGCTGGTTTGACGGCCTGACCTGGGGTGCCTTCCTGAAGCCGCTGGGCGCTTTTGCGCTGATTACTCTCGGATTCTTGGGCGCGCGTTTGACTTCGGTTGGGGAACCGCCGCAATTTTCGCAATCGAGTGTCCCCATGGCTTCGCGAGTACGCTACGTGGAACCGGGAAACTCGTCTGGACGGGTACAGATTGTCGTGGAAGAAACCAGCCAGCGGACATTCTCAGGGGAAACCGCTAGCGAACCGATACGGCGGTTATTGCTGGCTGCGGCGCGCGATTCCTCGGACGCGGGGTTAAGGGTGGAATCGATGGACATTTTGCGTGCCAGCGCCGGATCGGCGGAAGTCCGGCGTGCGTTGATTTTCGCGCTGCAACATGATCCGAATGCCGGCGTTCGATTGAAAGCTTTGGACGGATTGAAGGATTCGTCGGGGGATCCCGAAACGCGGCACGCGCTTGCGCAGGTGCTGCTGGCGGACGATAATCCGGGCGTGCGAACGCAGGCGATCGACCTGCTGACGCAGAAGAAGGAAGCGGCCATGGTGGGTGTTCTGCAAGAGTTGATGCGCAAGGAAGACAACAGCTACGTGCGGTTGAAGTGCCAAAAGGCGCTGCACGAGATGAATGCCTCGGTCGAGACGTTTTAATGAGTCAGCAATGAGACAGCAGGTTGGCGTCTTCTTCGCGCTGGGACTGAGCTGGGCTCTGGCGATTGCCTCCGCGCAGACACAGGCGGTTATCCGGCAAGGTTCCTACTGGATGCAAACCTCCCTGGGCACGTTCGCTTCCCCGGCGAGCGGGAAAGTGGTGGTGAAGACGCAGGGCGGCGTCGTGGTTCGAGGAGGACCTGGGACCGCAGTCAGCTATGTGCTGCGTACCCGGGTCCTGGCGCGGAACGAAGCGGATGCGGTACGGCAGTTCCGAGCGGTTTCGCTGAAGACGGCGAATCGCGCTTCCGGGCTCAATCTGGATCTGGTATACCCCTCACGGAGCGAGGTGCTGGCTGATCTGGAAATTCATGCGCCCGGCAAGCTTGGGCAGATGCTGGTGTTGACGCAGAGTGGGAATGTGGAGATTTACGATATTGACGGATCGGTGCAGGCGCAGTCCGGCGGCGGCTTGATCCAAATGGACCGTATCGGCGGAGACGCGGTGGCCCGCACCGGCGGCGGAGAAATCCGGCTGGGGAGAATCGGCGGAGGGGCGCGGTGCTTGTCCGGCGGCGGCGCGATCTATGCCGATCGTTGTGGCGGCGAATCGTGGTTTGAGACTGCGGGCGGTGAGATTGTGGTTCGCGAAACAGAGGGACCGGTGCATGCTTCCACCGCCGGCGGCAGCATTCGTGTAGATCGCGCGGCGTCTACCGTATCGGCCCACACGGCGGCCGGACGGATTGAAGTGGCGCATGCGGGCGGCGTCGTCACGGCGAACAACTCCGGCGGATCGATTCAAGTGGGCGCGGCGAGCGGCGTAAGGTGCGAATCCTCCGGCGGGACCATCCGGCTGCGCGGAGCATCGGGCGCGTTGCGGGCGGTGACGGATGTGGGAAGTATTCTGGCGGAACTGATGTCTGGGATGCCGCTGCAGAATTCGATGTTGAGTACCAGCACGGGTGACATAACGGTTTTCATTCCGTCTAATCTGGCGTTGACGGTGAGAGCACAAAGCGTGAGCGCGCGGGCGGGAAGGATTGTTTCCGAGTTTCCGGAAATTCCGGTGCGGATAATCAATCTGCCGAACCCGGCATCGGCAATGGCCGAGGGTGCGCTCAACGGTGGCGGTCCGTTGCTGCAGATTTCAGCGGCGACCGGCACCATCTATCTGCGCCGCCAGCGGTGAGGACTTCTTATGAATAGCGTATTGAGAATGGCGATGCCGGTGACGGCGGCGTTGGCTGGTAGTCTTGCGTTTGGATTTGCTCCGGAACCGCAACCGGCGCCGGAAAAGATTGTGATTTCGCCGGCCTTGGGGGCGGGGAGTTTCCTTGGTATTGGGGTGAGCGAAATCGATGCCGATCGGGCGAAGGCGCTCAAGCTGAAAGAGGAGCGCGGGGTTGAGATTACTCGCGTGGAAGAGGATAGTCCGGCTGCCAGAGCCGGTTTGAAGACCGGCGACGTGGTGCTGGAATATGGCGGACAGCGCGTCGAAGGCACCGAGCAATTCGTGCGTCTGGTGCATGAAACGCCGGTAGGCCGGGAGATGAAGATTTCCGTCAGCCGCAACGGTGCCGTGCAGACGTTGACCGCGAAGACAGGCTCGCGAAAGTTCGATGCGCCGAAGGCATGGATGCTCCGGTCTGGCGATGCATTTCCGTTTGAGCTGCCGGAGTCACCCAGGATGCCGGAGATCCCGAAGGCGTTCATGAGTTGGCGGAGCGGAGTTTTAGGGATCGAGGGCGAGTCTGTCGATTCCCAGTTGGCGCAGTTCTTCGGTGTGAAAGAAGGCGTATTGGTGCGATCGGTGTCGAAGTCTTCGGCCGCGGAAAAGGCAGGGCTCAAGGCCGGCGATGTGATCACGAAAATCGACTCTACTGCGGTTTCAAACTCGCGAGAGATCTCGGCCGCGTTGCGCGCTTCGGGGTCGAAGAGGCCCGTCACTGTTACCTTGACGCGGGAGCGCCGGGAGATGGTCACCACCGTCTACATCGACGACGAGAAGCAGACGCCGCCGCCGCGTTAATTCGACATCGCCGCCTCGTGAATCTTGAGCAACAACACAACTTCGTTCTGCGGGAGGCTGAGCGCGGCAGCGATCTGCTCTGGTCTCTCGCCCCGGCGGAACATCCTGGCGGCTTGTGAGCGTTTGTTCAGGTTCATACCCGATTTTGCCGGAGACGGCGGCACCATTTCTCCGGTCTTCCCCGCTAATTCTTCGAAGTGCTTTCTTAGTTGTTCCACCGCAAACTCCATTCGGTCGTAGGCCTCCTGCAGTAACACGTTCTGCTGTTTCATGCGAAGCTGAAGACGGCGAATCTCGCGTTTCGCGCTAATGAAAAGACACATGCACAAGCCGAGGCTGACGGCGACCAGTGCGTAGATCGGAAGATACTGAAAATTGGCAATCCAGTGCATATCCACTCCTATTTCAAAGTTCTGAGACGATCCTGCCTGCTGATGATCTGATCGATCCGGACCCCATAGTTGCCCTCGATGACCACCACTTCACCGCGCGCGATCACGCAGTTGTTGACAATAATTTCCACTGGTTCGCTGACTGATCGATTGAGCTCGACAATCGACCCGGAGGTCAGCTTGATAACGTCTTTCAGCGGCAATTGAGCGCGCCCGAACGACACGCTGACCGGAAGTTCGACATCGTAGAGCAGCTCCATTGTCCGTGGCGCCCCTTGCACGGCTGGGGGGGCAGCAGGTGCCGCGGCTGATTGGGGAAGGGGAGGCGCGGCGGATCCCGCGGCAGCGGCAGCCTGCTTGGCGGGCTTCGTTTCAGGCTCCAGGGAGCTGAGGATGGCCGGATTGAAGCTTGCCAGCAGTTCGATAGGACTCTGACCGGATAGCGTGATCTGGATGGAGGCCAGCCCGGCCGCCTGCGGGTCGGGCGCCGCGCAGTCTTTGCCGGTGGTGCAGGTAGACTCTTTCGATAGTCTTGCCGTAATCGCCTGCCCCAAGCCAGACAACGCCTGGTTCAGCGTTTCGAGGTAGGTGCCGCGGGCATCTTCCGGGCTTGCCTCGACGCCAGCAGCTTCCAGGACTTTTCCGCCGAGCTGGATGGAGGCCGCTCTAGTGGCGCCCGCGTAAACGATCGCCCCGGCCGGAAGCGAGTATGGCTGCTCCCACCACTCGACGCCCTCCGGCAGCGGTGTGGTGACAGGCGACCATCCGGCAGCCGGCTTTTCGCCGGTCATTCCTTCGAGAGCCTGAGACCAGCAGGTGGTGAGTTCGTCCGCCAGCCAGCTTGCCGAGGACTTCGTGCCTGCCACTACAGCCCTCTCTTGGTGGGCCAGCGCTTCTCAATGTAGGCGCGAAGCCGGAGAATCGCTTGCGATTTGAGCTGCGACACCCGGGATTCGTGTAGCTTAACAACTTTGGCGATCTCGCGCAGCGTCAGTTCCTCATGATAATAGAGGCTGAGCACGGTGCGCTCGATGTATGGCATCTTGTCGAGAGCCAGCGCGAGCAGCTTCTGAAGCTCAGACCTTTCCAGAATCTTGGACGGCCAATTCTCTTCGTCGTCCGAGATGTATTTGAGCAGATCGCGGCTTTCTTCATCCGGTGACGCACATTCCAGGCTGCCCAGGTTTACACCGCGGATGTCGACAAGCCACTCGTGGTATTCCTCCATCGAGACTTTGAGTTCGGCGGCGATCTCCTCTTCCGTCGGCTGGCGGTGGACCCGCTGTTCAACCATCCCAATGGCGGCCTCTATCTGCTTGGTTCGCTTGCGCTGCTGCCGCGGCGCCCAGTCCAGACCACGGAGGCTATCGAGAATGGCTCCGCGAATCTTGTATTCCGCATATGTCTTCAACTTGACGTTATGACTGCTATCGAATCGATCGATGGCGGATATCAGGCCGATGATCCCGGTAGAAACCAGGTCGTCGAGGCTGATGCTATCCGGCAAGCGTTCGTGAATGCGGCGGGCGATCAGTCTCACCTGGGGCAGGTGCTCCATGATGAGCCGTTCTCTTTCTTCGGTGTTGCTCTCGGCTACCTGATACGGATGCATGGCGGTTGTCTCAACTCCTCAAGCCGCCGCAGCGGTAATCTTGCCGACGATCTCGCCGATAAGCAGGTCTGCAACAAGGTTCTCGGTGGCAGCTTCCAGGTCGTCTGGAATCTGCTGCCCGCGGCAAAAGAAGGAAACTGGTTTGCCGGTTCGCGACGTTTCGTTCAGGATCGAGCCGAAGGTTTGTGTTTCATCCAGGCGGGTGAAAAGGAGTTTGTGCGGCTGAAAGATGGCGAATCGATCCACTACCGCCGACAGGTCCAGCGGCTTCATCGATGCGGACAGAACCAGGTGAATGTCGATCTCGGACTGCTTCGAAAAAATGGCAGCCAGCGCCGTTGCATTTTCCATGTCCTTCGGTCCGTAGCCTGGCGTATCGATGAGAATCAGATCTTTGCTGCGGTGCTCTTCCAGTGCGAGCGAGAGCGAATTGGGAGTCATCTCCAGCGTTTGGAAACCAACGCCCAAAATAGCGGCAAAGGTGTGCAGTTGATCCGCGGCGGCAATGCGCTCCAGATCGAAAGTGAGCAACTGCGTGGAGCGCCGCGCCGCAATGCCGTAGGCAACTGCCAGTTTGACCAACGAAGTGGTCTTCCCCGCACCGGGTGGTCCAATGACGGCAACAATTCGACGCGCCCCGGCGTGACGGCCAAGTGTGGCCTCCACGCGGCAACGCGATGCGATTTCCTCACAAAGCCCCCGCCGGGCCACGTCCAGCTTCCCCGCATCCCCTCGAGAGCGGAGGCCGCTGACGATATTCTGCGCAACATCGGCGTGGATGTCGTTGGCGATCAAGGACGAGAAGACGCGAGCCAACACCGGGCTGGCGAGCAGATTCGAAGACGCCACGGCATTGCCCCGGTTGAACATTGAGGCCATCCGTTCCAGCTGCTTCCGGAGATCGGCAATTTCCTCCATGAGACGGTCGGGAGCTATCGCCGGGATTTGGAAGCTGATTTGCGGTTCGGCTCTGGGCTCGGATTTCGGGTCAAATCTGGTTTCCTTCTTTGGTTCCGCCTTCGGAGGCGGCGCTGCGGCGGGCTTGGTCTGTTCCGTAACCGCCGTACAGGCAAACACCACTTCGTATTCACCCAGATGACGGGCTTCCGGCATGGATTTCCGCGAGTTCATCAGCATGGCATCTTCGCCAAGCTCAAGCTTTGCCTGGCTGATTGCGGCTTCTACCGATGCGGCGAAATACGATTTGATTCTCATGTTGGTCCTATTGGATGGTCCCCAGGGAGATTACCTTCACGCCCGCCGGCACCTCGCTATGTGCGAGCACAAACAGATTGCGAATCGAGTTCTCCGCCATCTGGCGTAGGAAATAGCGCGATCCTGAGCTGGTCAACACCACCATCGCGGTATCCGGAGTTCCGACGGTGCGTTGAATGAGGTCCAGAATTTCGCGGATCTTCTGTGGAGACAGGTTCAGGTGGCTCATATTTTCGGAGTGTTCCACCGCGGTCTCGATTACCCGCTCCAGATTGGCGTCTAGAAAATAAGCAGGCAGATCGCCCTTGGCATTCAGATACGGCTTCACCACCATGCGCCGGATGGTCTGGCGGACGTACTCGGTAATCAGCACGGTGTTCTTCGTGACCGCTGCTGCCTCCCCCAAGGCTTCCAAAATGGAACTGGCATCCCGAATTGATACCCGCTCGCGTAATAGATTCTGCAAAACCTTCTGCACAACTGCTAAAGACAGCAATTTCGGAACCAAATCCTCCACAAGCTTAGGGTTCTCTTCCGCAACCCTGTCGAGCAATTTCTTGGCGTCCTGGCGCGAGAATAATTCGTGAGCGTGAGACCGGATGATTTCGCCGAGATGCGTACCCAGCACACTGATAGCGTCGACTACGGTATAGCCTGCCGAACGTGCTTTCTCGATGCCTTCGGCGGAAACCCAGACAGCGGGGATGCCGAATGCCGGCTCGCGAGTAGTCGTGCCCTGAATTGCCATGGGTGTTTTTCCGGTTTGAATTGCCAACTCACAACCTTGTGGCATTTCGTAGCGAGAAATCTCAACGCCTTTTAGGGAGATCACGTACTCCCTAGCTCTGAGGGACAGGTTGTCTGTCACTCGTACCGGAGGGAGGATATATCCGAGATCAGTCGCGAGTTGCCGGCGAATTCCGCCAATCCTCTTCAACAGCGGAGAGTTAGCGCCGCCTTCGACCAGCTTGACCAGACCGAGTCCGACTTCGACGGCCAGCAGTTCTATGCGCAAGAGCGCGTCCAGGCTATCCTTAGCCGATTGCGGCGCCGTCGTGGTCGTAGGACTTTCCGCAGCGGCCGATTTTGCGCGAAGCCGCCAGCCGGCGTACCCGACGCCAGTGCCCAGGGCGATAAACGGAATCATTGGTAAACCCGGAAAGGCCGCCAGAGCGAAGAGAACGCCGGAGGTGAGCAATAACGGTTGCGGCTTCGAGAATACCTGTTTCACGAACTCGGCGCTGATCTGTGTTTCAGAGCTGGCGCGGGTGACGATGAGGCCGCCGGAAATCGAGATCATCAATGCGGGAATCACGGTTACCAGACCGTCGCCGATGGTGAGCACGGTGTAGGTCTCCAGGGCGCGTTTCAGGTCCATGCCGTGTTGCAGGACACCGATCAGGAAGCCCGCGATGATGTTGATGCAGGTGATGAGGATGCTGGCCACGGCGTCGCGCTGAGTGAACCGCGACGCGCCGTCCATTGCGCCGTAAAATTCGGCTTCGGCGGCGAGCATCTTTCGGCGCGTGCGGGCTTGTATTTCATCAATGAGACCGGCGTTCAGGTCCGAGTCGATCGACATTTGTTTGCCCGGCATGGCGTCCAGGGTGAACCGGGCGGTGACTTCTGAGATGCGCACCGCGCCGTGGTTGATGACGACGTATTGGATGGCGATCAGCACCAGGAAGATCACCACGCCGATGGCGTAATTGCCTCCGACCACGAAGTTTCCAAACGCCTCAATTACTTCGCCCGCGGCCGAGGTGCCTGTATTCCCGTTGAGCAGGATGAGCCGGGCCGATGAGATATTCAGCGACAGCCGGAATAAGGTTAAGAGAAGAAGAGTAGTAGGGAAAACGCTGAAGTCCACTGGCTTGATGATGTACATCGAAACCAGCAGTACAATGACCGACAGAGTGATGTTGGTGCTGATCAGCACGTCCAGCAGGAACGACGGCAGCGGCGTGATCATCGCAAAGATGATGCCGAGAACAGCGATGGGGACGCTTAGCTCGTTCCAGGGGGCCTGGCGAATCAGGGCGAGCAGGCTGAAGGGGGGTGAGGCCGCGTTCGCTTTTGAGGGTACGAGTTGTGTTCCGGGGCCTGCCATTGACTATCCTTGTCCCGGCAGCTTACCGTTCATGAGCTTGAAAATGTATGCCAGAATTTCAGCGACCGCGCGGTAGAGGTGCGCTGGAATTTCCTGTCCGACTTCGACGGATTTGTAGAGCGCCTGCGCCAGAGCCACATTCTCAACGATGGGCACCTGATGATCCAAGGCTCGTTGCCGGATCCGAAGGGCCAGATAATTCTTACCTTTTGCGACTACCGTGGGGGCGGCCATGGAGTCAACCTGGTACTTGATCGCCACGGCATAGTGGGTAGGATTCACGATGACGGCGGTGGCCGACGCGATTTCCTTCATCATGTTGCGGCGAAGCATGTCCCGCTGAAGCCGGCGGATCTTCATCTTGACCTGCGGGTTGCCTTCCACTTCCTTGTGTTCGTCGCGGAGCTCTTGCTTGCTCATCTTCAACTCGTTGTTGTGCTTCCGCTTCTGTCGAAACAGGTCGACGCAGCCGAAGAGGAAGAAGAACATGGCCGCTCTCCACAGCAGGCTTTCCAGGGCGGCGGCGACGTGCATGGCGCCGGCTTGCGTGCTGCCGAGGGGAAGGCTCAGGAACTCGGCCAACCTGGCGTTCACAACAAGGTAGACCGTCAACAGGAAGATGGGCAACAGGATCAACGCCTGCATCGCCGCCGGGATGTTTTGCGCGGGTAGATTCTTGATCCGGCTGGCAGGATTGAGGCGTGTAAAATCCGGAGTCAGCTTGTTGAAGGCGAAACCAAGCTTGGTGGTGGCTACCTGAGCGGCCAGACTCGCGCCCAACAGGCCGCCTGCGCCGATCGATAACATGGACAGATTTGGTAATACGAGATCCCTCGTGTAGTTAGTGACGGTGAGCGCGGTAAGTTCTCCGCGAAAAGCCGCATTCAGGAAGTGCCGCATGATTTGCAGCAGAGCGGTGAACCATTCGTTGCTGTAGGTAACTAGAACAAAGACGAACGCGAGAAACTGTGTGCCGGCAACGAACTCTTTGCTGCTAACGAACTGGCCCTCTTCGCGGGATTTCAGCAGCCTTCGCTGAGACGGTTGCTCTGTCTTTTCGCCGTTTTGCGACACGTTAAGGGAACAATCCAGTTAGCATCGAGAACGTCTGGTGCGCATTCTTTTCAAAGACGGCTGGCAGTAATGTGGCCATTCCGGCAAGGGCTGCCAAGGCGCCGAGCATCTTCACCGGGAACGCCAGCGATAACAGCTGCAGCTGTGCGTTGATGCGCCCCAACAGCGCCAAGGAGAGATCGAACAGCATCAATAGCGCGATGATTGGCATAGCCAGGCGCAAACCGGTGGAGAACATGTTGGCGCCCAACCGTTGCATAGCGATGACGATCGGCTGATTGATTTGGAATGTGCCAGGAGGGTAGACGTCCAGGCTGTGGGCGAAGATGCGGATGATCTGACGGTCCAGGCCGAAGGCGAAGAATAGGAAGCCCGTCATCAATTGGGTCATCACTTGCAGTACACCGATGTCTGTCTGGTTTGTGGGATCGATGGTGGACGCGTAGGAATATCCGGCCTGCAATCCCAGAATTTGTGCCGCCAGCACGAAGGCTTCCGAAAGGAATGTCACTGCCAGGCCGACGGTGAGACCGAAGGCCGCCTCGGAAAAGAGCCACCCGGTGAGTAAGCCGACTCCGGGATTCGGATCCGGCGGTGCGGGCCAGGAGGGTATCAGCGCAATCGTCACGCAAACGGAGAAGACGATTCTGGGAACGTCCGGGGTATTTTTCGCGCCCGGGATGGGAACGAAGATCAGTGCGGCGGAGATGCGTGCCAGCACGAGCAAGAAGCTGTAGAGGGTCGCCAAGGAAAACGTCAGCTCATTTGGCATAGCGGCTGAAGTCTCCAAATATCATGGTGGTGTAGGCGATCATCTTCATCAGCATCCACGGCAGGAAGACCAGAATCCCTACCAGAAAAGCTGCCAGGCGCGGAACGGTGGAAAACGCCGAGTCCTGAATAGAGGTCACGATTTGGACCAGACTGATGACGACTCCGGCGATGAACCCGATCGCGAGAAGGGGCAGGCTCAGCCAGAAGGTGGTCATGAGCGCTTCCCGGAAGACCTGGACGGCAAGTTGCTGGTTCATGTCAGTAGAAGCTCTTTACCAGCGAACCGATCACCAGGTTCCAGCCGTCGACCAATACAAAAAGCAGGATCTTGAACGGGGCGGACAACATCACCGGGGGCAACTGGACCATACCGACGGAGAGCGTGACGGAGGCGATGACCAGGTCGATGACAAGGAACGGCAGGAAGAGTACCGCCCCAATCTGGAATCCCGTTTTTAATTCGGAGATGACGTACGCCGGGATCAGAATCTTCAGGTCGAGATCAGCTGGTTTGGCGGGAGTTGGTGTGTGCGAAATCTCCAGAAACAGTTGGATATCTTTCTCGCGGGCGAAGCGCAGCAGGAATACCCGCATCGGCTTGGAGCCCTCTTCGAAAGCCTGAGCCTGTGTAAGCTTCCCCTTCTCCATGGGCTCCCAGGCTTTGGTGTAGATCTCGGAGGCAACCGGGTTCATGATCAGCATTGTCAGGAACAGGCCGAGACCGATGAGGACCTGATTGGACGGCGTGGACTGAGTTCCCAGCGCCTGCCGCAGAAAATGCAGCACGATTGTGATGCGTAGGAATGGCGTGATCGACATGATGATCGCCGGTAGCAGGCTGAGTGCCGTCATTAAAATGACGATCTGCATGGGGACGCTGATGGTCCCGCCCTTTGACAACGTCTCGCCCAGGATCGATGGCACCACTAGCGTTTTTCCTCCCCGGCTATTCGCGTGTCTGCGAGAAGCGTGCAACCGCTTGGATGGACGGCAATCGTCAATTCCCGATCGCCGGTTTTCAGGATGTGAACGCTGTGTTGCGGGGTGAGCCTCACACGATCGACTACCTGAAGGCGGGAGATGTTTGGGCGCGCCGGTCCGAAGGTGACCATCTTCCGGGCGCGGAGCCACCACAGCGCGCCACCAAGGAGCGAAAAGACGAATACAATCGCTCCTAGCTGTTGAAAGTTTTCCACCTACTCCTCGTTAAAGTCCGTAATCCGGACTCCCATACTGTCTTCGATGATTACGATTTCACCGAAGCCGACCAGCGTGCCGCCGATGAGAATGTCGATGTTCTCGCCGGCTGAGCGGGTCATCTTGATCACGCTGCCCACCTTGAGATCGAGGATCGCGCCAATCGACATAGTCTTCCGGTCGAGTTCGACTTCGATGTCGACCGGGACGTCGGAATAGTGAGCGATCTCCTGGTGGGAAGTCATGCATTACCGTTTGAGATTGATCGTCTCCTGGCTCAATTCATCCACCGCGGTGATCACCTTGGCATTGGCCTGGTAACCGCGCTGAAGAACAATGAGCTGAGTAAATTCGCGCGCGATGTCAACCGTGGAGGATTCCAGAGCGCTGCCCTTGATGTTTCCGCGGCCACCCGTGGCAGCCGCACCGACCGCCGGGAGCGCACTCCGCTCGCTGAGTTGGAAGTTATTATTTCCTACCGAAACCAACGATTCCGGATTGCGAATGGAAGCCATGGCGATCTGCCCAACAACTGTCTGGGTGCCGTTGGAGTACTGCGCGAGGATGGTTCCACCATCGCCCAGCGCAACCTTGACCAACTGGGCGGCCGGATTTCCATCCTGCGTATTGGCTGATCTGGCGGAAGCCTGGGTGAACTGCGTAAGGCGCGGCGTGACACCGTCGTAAAGATTCCAGGTGACGTTCATGTCCGTTGCGCCGTCTACGAGTCCGGTAATTGCGATGCTTGGCATGGGATCGGTCTGCAGTGGACTGGCGAGTTTGCCGTTCGAATCGAATGTGACGGTTCCGGTGACTGGGGCGATGGGGGAAGTGGTGTCCGCATCCGGCAAACTGATTGAGTAATCCCATTGATTGGGCGTCGCACTCTTGGTGAAGTCGACGTTTACGATGTGTGAGGTGCCCAGGGAATCGAAGAGCTCGATCGAGGATGAGAACTTTTCCGTAGGAGTTCCGGTGACTCCGGCGGCGTTGAGATTGATGTCGAAGGAAAAGCTCTTGCTCGCGGTGGGCGCCTTCACTGTTCCCACCGGAACAAGGATGTTGCTTGTGGGAGCGTTGGAATTCACGACGCCGTTTGCTGCGGTCCAGCCCTGGACAGCTTCACCGGTGGAAGTGAGAAGTGTACCCTTCTTATCAACCTGCAAATTACCGCCACGGGTATAGAGAGTACTTCCACCCTTATCCTTCACCACGAGAAAACCATCCCCCTGAATGGCGGCGTCCAGCGGACTATTCGTGCTCTGGATGGCACCTTGTGTGAATTGGCGAATGGTGGTTGGGCGATCGACGCCGAAGCCCACCTGAGTGTCTCCGAGTCCGGCTCCCAACGACTGGGTGACCAGATCGTGAAAGGAGACGGCGCTGGCCTTGAAGCCGGTGGTGTTGAGGTTAGCCAGATTATTGCCGACGACGTCGACGGCCGTGGCGTGTGCGCTCAGCGCGGAGAGTGCTGTTGAGAATGATGTAAACATTGGATCTCCGTTAGTTTCGCGTCACTGGGGCGGTTGTGCCAGGCGCCTGATTCGCCAACACATCGTGAATGGACGTGAGTTCCTTGTTTGCAGCAAGCTGCTGCTCAAGGCTGCTGAACTGCGCCAGTTGTGTGATGAACTCCACTCCGTCCTGGGGTTTGGTTGGATCCTGATTCTTGATCTGCGCTACCAGCAGCTGCAAGAAAGTCGACTTGTCCGCCAGCGGATCCACCCGATTACTGGGCGGTGTCACCGTCGAGGTTGTGTCGGCGGCCGCGGAATTGCTATTTACTCCGGTTATCATCTACTCTCCTTATCCTTCGGTGTCCAGGCGGCGCTCCAGCTCAATGAGCCAGTCGGGCCGTTCTTGCTGCTGACGCCTTTGTTGCTGATTTCCACCTGGGTTGCCCCCGTTGCCGCCGTCGTTCGGCTGGCTTCCGGACCAGTCGCGCGAGGACTCGCTCTGCCCTGGCGTCTTGACTTCCGGCGAGCTCGCCGATGTCATCGGGTTAGTATCGCTGGGGGTCCACGTCTCCGTTTTGTAGCCTTTCTGATCGAGCGTATGAACCAGTTCGGTCAAATTGCCTCGCAGTGCCGAGTTCAGTTGCGTGTCCGAACCGCGAACCGTGACCTGCACTTTGCCATCGCGTTCGACGATTTGTACGTCGACATTCCCGTTGCCTGCCGATGGAATTCGGATCGAAATCTCGCGGGCTGGCTCGCTGCGAATGGTAGGTTTTGCCTGGAGCTCGGTTTCCTGTGTCGGAGACGACGACTTTACTTCCACGGCGGCCGCGGGCTTTGTTGGGGGTTGCGGACCTTGCACTTGGGATTCGCGCGCCGGGATCGCCAGGGCCCCGGAAGTTTTTGGGTTCGTTGGTACGATTTCAGCGGCGTTTTCGGCTACGACAGGTTTTGCTTTCGTTGCCACAGGTTCGGAAGATGACTGCGATGGGGTGGCTTGGGAATCCGGTTTTGGGTTCGTTGGTACATTTTCAAGGTCCGCCTTTCCCGGCGCCGCCGGTTGAGAGGCTTGTGCGAGGTTGGGCTGCTTGACACCGCGTTGAACGGCAGGCGGCATTGTGTTTGCAGGCTCTTCGGTTTCTTCCGGCTCTGCTTGCTCGGTCAACCTGACGGCGAAGGCGATGGGTTCGTCCAAAGCCGAGCTCCCGGTTCGGACTTTTCCTAGAGTCGGCAATAAGCCGGGAGCTTCGCGAGAATCAGAGGCCAATTCCAGCTTGGGGCGAGGCCGATCGGGAGTGGATTGGCGGTCGTTCACCGGAACACCCTTGGTAGTCGGCGTGGGACCGCCAGCCGCTATGGTAACCACTGCCGGAATGCCAAACGGGCCAAGGGATGAAGCCAGTTTCGGGGCTGGCACTTCCGCGTTTGCCGCGTCCTGGGCGGAAGTGAGAATTGCCGCCGGAAGCGGATCTGGTTTCGGGACTTCGGCATTTTGATGTCCGGTTGGATCCTGGCGTTGGGTTCGAAATGGATTCCTTCCGTTGCTCGGACGGCTTGGTGGAATCGGCGTGGACTCGACACCGGGCAGTTTGGGAATCGCCGCGCCGGCCGGTGCCTGCACCAGAATTTCCGGCGCCGGAATGGTATCCGCGTGCGGTGCGGCTAACGCTTTGGGCGCACCGGCACTCTGTACCCTGACGACAACCTGGACACCGGCTTGTGGCGGTTCCGGTGCATAAATCGGGTCCTCATCCTCAGCGGGCTTGAAGGATTTCACAAAACGGTCCTCACCCGCGGACCTGCCGAAGTTCAACGTGAGCGTTGGTTTTGTTCGGGGAGCGGGAACCGCCGTCATCATCGCCACTAGCCCGCCACCTTGCTGGCCGTTCGAATCCTTGGGCTCGCGTGCATTCTTAGGATTCTTCTGACCCTTCGTTTCCGCTTTGACATCGGCAATATCGCCCTCTTCGCCCTTTCCAGACAGGCTTACGGATTTGTTTTGTCCAGGAAACTGAGTGGGTGAAACGGACGCAACCTCTCCGGCGATTAATGAGTCGATGAGCTTCATGAAGTCTGACGGGTCCTGCGATGCAGCTTGAGGCCCGATTGCCGGTGAGGAGGGGCCCTGAAGATACGAGGAGGGCACTGCTACGGGGATTGAGAGATTCGCGGCGCTCACGCACTCACTTATGCAGCTGGCGTACCAATCGTAGAAGGCTGGTTTTCATCGAGATAACGGCTTGGGGAGTCAAACTGGTTTCGTTTCGGAACAACGCCGGAAGCGGCGGGACCAAAACGGGATCTCTTATGGTCCTTATCGGCAAGCTCCGCCAGAGTTTGCAACAATTTCGTGGCGGCAGTGGAATTGCATTGGATAGGTCACAGAGTTCTTATGGACGCCTTATCAATTTCAGCAGCAAGCGGGATGCGGTCGCGGATGGAATCGCTGGATCTTCTGGCGAACAACATCGCGAACGCGAATACGACGGGGTTCAAAGCCGACCGCGAGTTCTACAACATATATGTATCGGCCGAGGCGATGGACGGCGCCGGGAGGCCGGACACACTGCCAGTAGTGGAACGGCACTGGACGGACTTTTCCCAGGGGCAGACGACACCGACCGGAAATCCTCTGGATGTGGCGCTGGCGGGGAAGGGCTTCTTCGCCGTGGACGGCCAGAACGGAACTTTGTATACCCGCAACGGCAACTTCACCATCACGGCTGCGGGAAAGTTGCAGACACAGGATGGATATGCGGTGCGCGGCGAGGACGGGAAGCCGATCAAGGCGGACCCGACCAAGGCCGTCGCGATCTCCACGGATGGGACCGTCCGGCAGGACGGGCAAACGTTGGGAAGGATTGCGGTAGTGGACATTCCGCAGCAGCAGGATCTGAAGAAACTGGGATCCACCTATTTTCAGATGAACGATGTGAAGGCGATGGTGAAGGCGGCCACGGGCACCGAGGTTCAGCAGGGACGGCTGGAAGGCGCAAATGGCGCGCCGGCCGAACACGCTATCCGGCTGGTGAGCGTGATGCGGCAATTCGAGATGTTGCAGAAGGCGCTCTCGATCGGCGGCGACATGAACAAGAAGGCAATCGAGGAAGTAGCGCGGGTAAGTTCGTAAACTTCAGGAGACAAACAATGATTCGAGCACTGTACAGCGCAGGAAGCGGGATGACGGCGCAGCAAATGAATGTGGACAACATCGCGCACAATCTGGCGAACGCGAACACGGTCGGCTTCAAAATGCGGCGAGCGCAGTTCCAGGATTTGATGTACCAAAGTTTCGTGCAACCGGGGGCAGCGGCCGGTGCGCAGACGGTGGTCCCGAGCGGGCTGCAAATCGGCCTGGGAACGCGGACTTCGTCCAATGAAATCAGCTTCTCTCAAGGGAACTTTGCGGCTACCGACAATCCGCTGGATCTGGTGATTCAAGGACGCGGCTTCTTTCAGGTTCGCCGCCCCACGGGCGAACTGGCGTACACACGGGCCGGTACATTCCAATTGAACCGGGAAGGGCAGATTGTCACCGGTGACGGCGATGCGCTGCAACCGCAGATCACCATACCCGCCGAATCGCAGTCCGTGACCATCGCCTCGGACGGCACCGTGAGCTACATACAACCGGGGCAGACAGCGGCACAACAGGCGGGACAAATTCAACTGGCCAACTTCACCAATCCGGCGGGGTTGAACAGCATTGGTCATAATCTGTTCACTCCCACGGACGCATCAGGCGAACCGACACTGGGCAATCCGGGCGGTCAGGAAGGGCTGGGTTCACTGCAGCAGGGCTACACCGAAGGGTCGAACGTGAGCGTGGTGGAAGAATTCATCAACCTGATTGTCAGCCAGCGCGCCTATGAAGCGAACTCAAAGGTGGTGAAGGCTGCCGACGAGATGTATTCCCAGGTCAACAACGTGACGCGATGAGACTACTACTTACGCTCGCGGCTGCGATGGCACTGCAGGCGGGCTGTCTGCCAGTGGACGGGGATCGCATTTTCGCCCGCGATGTCGCTGCCGTGGTGCCGGAGTTCGCCAAGATTCCCGCCGGTGAAGTGATCGGGTTCGCGCCACTACCTACGGTACGGCGCGTAATGAGCGGGGGTGAGCTGGCTCGTGTGGCTCGCAAGTTCGGACTGGAAATCGTGGCGCCGGTGGATGTTTGCTTTGAGTCTCCAGCCGAGGTATTGACTGGCGGCAAGGTCCTGGAACAGATTCGATCCGCCGTCGCAATGGACGGCGTGGAGGTTGAGTTGATTGAATTCAGCCGGTATGCGGTTCCGGTGGGCGTGCTGAGCTTTCCGCGCTCCGGTTTGAATATCCACCCGCTGTTGACGGAGCGCTCGATCGTGTTCTGGCGGGGAAGGGTGACCTATGGCGAAACGAAGTCGTTTGCGGTCTGGGCGCGGGTGCGAATGGGAGTTACCCGCGAAAGGTTGGTCGCCGTGGAGACGATCCGGGCGGGATCGGTGGTGAGCGCCGAGCAGGTTCGTATGGAGCAGGTGAAGCAGTTCCCTCTGGAAGAGCAGCCAGCGGTTGCGGCTGCGGCCGTCGTCGGCCAGGTTGCGCGGCGGACGATTGCGGCGGGTCAAGTGATGATGTCAGCTTTCGTCGCGCCACCGAAAGAGGTGACGCGGGGGGCTGAAGTCGCGGTAGTGGTGAAGGCGAATGGCGCGCAGCTAAGCCTTCCGGCGCTGGCGGAAAGCAGCGGGGGCGTGGGGGAAACTGTCTCCTTGAAGAATCCGGGCAACGGACGTACGTTTCATGGCGTGGTGAGCGGAAAAAATCAAGTGCTGGTGACGGCGAAATGAGACGGATTACTTTGCTGGGGATTTTGTTTCTAGCAATAGCGGCTGCGAAGCCGCTGGGGAAGTTGATAGGGAAGAAAACCGAGCCCTCCCCCATCGACCGGTATATTGCGGATGCCGAGGCACACCAGGCGGCAACCGTACAGTCGGCGTCGCCAGGTTCGCTCTATACGACCAACGGCTTACTGGCGAATACCAGCCGGGACCTTCGAGGCGCCCAAGTGGACGACATTGTGACCATTGTGGTGTCGGACCAAGCGTCGGCGGTGTCGAAGGGCGGGACGAACAGTGCGCGGAAATCCAGCGTGAAGGCGGGGATCAGTAGTGGTTTTGTGCCGCCGGCGGCGGCGGCGAAGCTGGCGACTCTGGCGGGCGCGACCGGCGACCAGTCGCTAGCGGGCAGTGGCGAGACGACGCGGGCTAATACTCTCTCGACTACGCTATCCGCCAGGGTGACGCACGTGCTTCCGAACGGGAACCTGGTATTGGAGGGAATCAAGAACGTATCCGTCAATTCCGAGACCCAGAGCGTCAAAGTGCGAGGCGTGATACGTCCGGTGGATGTTACGGCGCTGAACACAGTTCGATCCGATCAAGTTGCGAACCTGGAAGTGAAGATAAACGGCCAGGGTGTGGTGAACGATGCTGTAAAGCGACCGTTCATTCTGTACCGTCTTCTGCTGGGCCTGCTGCCATTCTAGGAGTGTGATGAAAAGAGCGGTTGGACTATTGCTTTTGTTCGGCCTTGCCGCCGCTGGAGCGACACGGGTGAAGGAACTCGCCTCAATTGAAGGCGTGCGCGACAACCAGTTGATCGGTTATGGGCTGGTGGTGGGTCTGGCTGGGACAGGGGACCGGCGGCAGTCCGTTTTTTCGGCACAGAGTCTGACGAATCTTCTGCAGCGCATGGGTGTTTCGGTTTCGCCTACTGCGATTCAGGTGGCCAATACAGCGGCGGTAATGTTGACGGCCACTCTGCCACCGTTCGCCCAACCGGGCGCCCGGCTGGACGTGACGGCAGCCGCCATCGGCGATGCCAAGAACCTGCAGGGCGGCCTGCTTTTGTTGGCGCCCCTGAAAGGAGCGGACGGCCAGGTATACGCGGCGGCGCAGGGATCGGTGGTGACGGGCGGATTTTCCGCCGGCGGCGGTGGGGCGAATCAGACACTGAACCATCCGACGGCGGGGCGGGTTCCGGGCGGAGCGATCATTGAGCGGGGCTCGCCGTCTCCGGCGCCGAGTTCCAAGATCAGGCTGCAACTGCGGCAGGCCGACTTCACTACGGCGGCGCGGATTGCCGCGGTCATCAACAAGAAATTTGGTGCGGACGGCAGCATAGTCGCGAAGGCGGAGAGCTCAGGATCAGTTGCGGTGCAGGCTCCGGCGAGCTATGCTTCCAGGCCGGTTGAGTTCGTCTCGGAAATGGAATCGTTGACAGTGGAGACCGACCGGTTGGCGAAGATTGTAATCAATGAGCGGACGGGCACGATTGCCATGGGTAAGGAAGTGAAGATCGCACCGGTGGCGATCCTCCATGGCAGCCTGACGGTGGAGATTGAGACCAACTTCCTGGTGTCGCAGCCGTCGGCGCTGGCGGCCGGCGAAACACAGGTAGTGCCGAAATCGACGGTGGCGGTGAAGGAAGAAAGGGCCAGGAACATCTCGCTCAAGAATGGGGCGAGTGTGGATGAGTTGGTGCGAGCGTTGATGGCCATTGGATCGACGCCGCGCGATATCATCGCAATTCTGCAAAGTCTGAAAGCAGCCGGGGCGCTGGAAGCAGAGCTGGAGATCATCTAATGACAATCGATTCGAAATTCCCGCCGGGGGCGGGGGAGTCCGTCAAGGCCAAACAGGCTGACCCGGCTAAAGTGAAAGACACGGCGCAGCAGTTCGAAGCGTTGTTGATTGGGCAGATGATGAAGTCGGCGCGTGAATCCAGCGCCGGCGGATGGGGCGGGGAAAGTTCGGACAAGGCTGGCGATTCCATGATGGACATGGCGGAGCAGCAACTCTCGCAGCTGTTGGCGGCGGGGGGCGGACTAGGTCTGGCAAAACTAGTAGTACAGGGTATTTCGGTGAAAACAGACACGTCGCAATAAGCAGAGGTGACGTTTGCAACCGATAAGAGTATTACAGACAACATGCGATTAAGATACTCCCGGCGACAGACTTCCTATTGCGAAGAATTGCCACCTCATTCCCTCGACGTTCAGCGGCAGATGCTCACGCGCGGCGCCATGCTAGCGCGATTGTTACAGATCTACAGGGCCAGAGTGGAGCGGCTAACGACTGCAGTGGCGAACTCCGAGTACCATATTCCAGCGAGTACTCTGAGTGCGGCGATGTTGCTGGAGCACCTCAGTAGCGGAAACGATCCGCGTTAGTGAACGCTCAAGTTCGGGATTTCCGTGTAGTACGTCCCTGGCGCCGAAAATTTGAAATGGAAGCAAGCCACTCCTCCGCAAAGAGGTACAGTTTTCGCCCCGTCGCCACGGAAACGCCTACCACCGCGAGCGGCAGCGCCGGGCTGAGTTGTTCCGGTTTATCTGAAAGCTGAGAAAAGCCTTCAAGGGAATCGAAGTCCGGTCGAACAGGAATATTTGGAGCGGGACACAGAGAAGAGAGAACGACGAAACTGGAGCGCGGAAGAAAAGATAAAGCTTCCGCGGCGGCATTTGATCGAGAAAATCGCCACCATCTCGAAAATCTGCAAGGAGGCGCGGTTGGCGCCGAGTTTGTTCCACCGCTGGCAGGAACAGTTGATTGTCAATTCCGCGCTGGCGCTGGAAGGGAAGCGGACGGAACGCAGCCAGGAACAGCAGCGCATCGAAAAGCTGGAAAACAAGATACGGCAGAAGGACGAAGTCCTGGCCGAGTTGATGGCGGAACATGTTGCGCTAAAAAAAAGAGTTTGGGGAACTCTGAACGGTGGCTGGGTCGAGCCGGACGTCCGTGACGCAATCGTAGTCTTCATTCGGACCTGGTTGGACAAGACCGGCTTGTCCATTGAGCTCTTGTTGCAGTGGTTGAATCTAAGCGGCGGCAAATATTACGGCTGGCGCCAACGCTATGGACAGACCAACCGGCACAGCGGCTGGGTTCCCCGCGATTTCTGGCTGACCGGATGGGAGAAGAAAGCAATCCTGGATTTCCAGGAGCTATACCCGGTGGAAGGCTACCGGTGCCCCACTCAAGAGAGAGATGTATAGAGTATTTCCATGTTGTCTCGATAAGACCCATGAGTGCGGTAATGCGCAGCACTGCCGCAGAAATTGCCCAAAAACTTTGAGAAAAGGTACAGCGGCAACTCACTACAACGTCATAGGGCCCAATCGTTTGAGCCTCCCTGGAGAACATGTAGATGCAAGATGAAGATGTGATACATGAATTCATTGTCGAGAGTCATGAGAACCTCTCTCGCCTCGATCAGGAGGTGGTAGAACTCGAAAAGCGGCCGAAGGACGCGGCACTTCTGGCCAGCATCTTTCGCACGATGCATACCATCAAGGGCACATGCGGCTTCCTGGCATTTTCTACACTCGAAAGGATTTCGCATCAAGCAGAGAGTCTGCTTAGCCAATTGCGCGAAGGGCAACGAGATCTCAATCCAGCCATCGTGACACTCATCCTCGATACAGTCGACGCCACTAGAAAAGTGCTGACCTCAATCGAAGCCAACGGCGAGGAAGGCCCGGACCGCTTTGAGGAATTGACCGCACGCCTGATCGCCGCGGCGCAAGCGACGGAGAGCATTGAGAGTCACGCCGCCCCGGACAAGCTGACCGCACCAGTTTTGGAACATCCCGGCGATTACAGATATACGGAACATGTCGAGGTAGTGAAGCCGGATGAGGAGGCCACGAAATCCTCTGCCGTGGCGGACGCCAATATTAGGGTCGGCGTGGGACTACTCGACAAGCTGATGGATCTAGTTGGGGAACTGGTACTGACGCGTAATCAGATCCTGCAGTTCAACTCCGAGCGCGAAGATCCCGCTCTCAACGCCACCTCACAGAGACTGAACCTGATCACCTCCGAGTTGCAGGAAGGCGTTATGAAGACACGCATGCAACCCATCGGCATGGTGTGGAGCAAGCTGCCTCGCGTTGTTCGCGACATGTCTGTCGCGCTTGGGAAACAGATCAAGCTGGAAATGGTCGGCTCTGAGACGGAGCTTGACCGGAACATCATCGAGGCCATCAAGGATCCGCTGGTACACCTGGTACGAAACTCGTGCGACCACGGCATCGAGCCACCTGAGGTGCGTGTGCGCGGAGGCAAGTCTCCGCAGGGACGACTAATCATTCGCGCCTATCACGAAGGTGGGCAGGTGAATATCGAAATTGGGGATGACGGAGCAGGCATCGATGTGGCGAGGGTCAAACAGAAAGCCATTGAGAAGGGTATTCTGCGACCCGAGCAGGCTCAAAACCTGAGCGAACGGGAGGCGCTTTCGTTAATTTTCCAGCCCGGGTTCTCAACGGCGCAAACAATCACCAACGTTTCGGGACGTGGGGTTGGCATGGATGTAGTGAAGTCAAACATTGAGAAGATCGGCGGAGTTGTCGACATTTTCAACCGGCCAGGCGAAGGCTCCACGGTCAGGCTAAAAATCCCTCTCACCTTGGCTATCATCCCAGGCTTGGTGGTCATGAGCGGCAATAGACGTTCCGCACCGCGCGCCGGGGCAGACGCTGGGGAACTTTTTGTGATTCCTCAAGTCGGCTTGGTAGAACTCATACGGTTGGATGGCCAAACCACCGGCGCGCAGATCGAGTGCATTCACGGAACACCTGTCTACCGAAGGCGCGGCAGCCTGCTGCCCATCGCTTACCTGAACCACGTCCTGGGTATTGATGCTGGGCCTATCCATGTTGCCAGTGTAGTCAACATCGTCGTGCTGCAAGCCGAGGACCGCCAGTTCGGTTTGGTTGTGGACGGAATCAATGACACGCAGGAAATAGTGGTAAAGCCCTTGGGCAAGCAATTGAAGGGACTCTCCGTTTACGCCGGCGCCACGATCATGGGCGATGGCCGAGTTGCACTCATCCTCGACGTGCTCGGCATCGGCCAGTGCTCCGGGGTCCTGACCGAAGCCCGTGAGCAAACGCATGCCGCAACGGAAGCCAAAACACAAAAGGCGGTCGAGCAGCAGCGTCTGCTCCTGTTCCGCGCCGGGTCATTCGAACGGCTGGCAGTTCCGCTTTCGCTCGTCGCCAGGCTTGAGGAGTTTCCGCTTTCATCCATCGAGCGCGCGGGTGGATGCCAAGTGGTGCAATACCGCGACCGCATTCTCCCTCTGATTCCCCTATCGGCGGTGCTCGAGTCCGGCTCGCAGGAATGCGGGAAGAATGCCGATCCATTGCAGGTAATCGTATTCAATGACGGCGACCGAAGTGTGGGCCTGGTGGTCGACCAGATCCTTGACGTTGCCGAAGAGGCGGTCACCGTGCGTCAGAAGACGAGCCGCAAGGGATTGCTCGGCTCCGCGGTGGTGGCCAAGAAGATCGCGGATTTCGTCGATCTCAGCCACGTTCTCCGCGTGGCCTCGAACGATTGGTTCCAGGGCACGGGCGATTCGTCGAACGGCAAGAGAGTCCTCCTCGCCGAAGCTTCGGCATTCTCGCGGGGCCTGATCAGGAGCGGCCTGGACATGGCGGGCTACCGGGTGGTTGAGGCCGCGAATCTGGATGATGCGATACGGGCGTTGGAGCATGAACAGGTCGACATCGTCGTGGCCGCGCTTGATCTACCGCCCAGCGGAAGCTCCGCTCTTCTTACAACGATGCGCCGCCGCATGGAGTGGGAGGCCATCCCGATTCTGGCGCTGGCTGACTCTACCGAGCAGATCCAGTCCCGGAAGGTGGAGTTCCAGAATTGCCAGATGAAGTTCGACCGCGAGGCGATGCTTGAATCGGTGGCGCGGCTGGCCTCAGCGCTGGCTTCGGCGGAAGCACCGGTGGCTAGTATGGGAGAGGAAAGGTAAAAGATGGCGAACAATATGGCGGCAACGAAGCTGACCGTAACACAGACCAGCGGACAGTTTTCCACATTCTTCGTGGCGGACTTATTTTTTGGCGTGGATGTTCTCCATGTCCAGGAGGTACTGCGTTTCCAGCAGATGACCCGTGTGCCCCTGGCGCCGGAGGTCGTCGAAGGGCTGATCAATTTGCGCGGCCAGATCGTGGCCGCCATCGATATGCGCCGGCGGCTCGGCTTGCCGCCACGCGATAAGGATCAGACGCCCATGAACATGGTGGTTCGTACCGAGGACGGTGCTGTCAGCTTGTTGGTTGACGAGATTGGAGACGTGGTCGACGTGGATTCCGCCACCTACGAAAGGCCTCCGGAGAATCTCGTCCCCGCTGCTCGCGATCTCATCCGCGGAGTCTACAAGCTGCAAGACCGGCTGATGTTGGTGCTCGATACGGAGCGGACAGTGGATCTTGTGACAGGTTAGCCGGCAGGTTGAGAGTCTTTCGCCGAGGATAGGTTGCGCATGACATTTCAAATCAGCACAGGAGTTAGGAGATCAAAACGGTGCGAGTAGTTTTACCAGCAGTTCTATTTTGCGCGGCCATTGTTACTGGATTCGCGCTGGAGTGGGCTCCGTTGAGGCCAGCCGCCCAGGAAGGGCTAGTCTGCGGCGCTTGTCACCAGACGCACAGCGTCACGTTTCTATTGGCAGAAGCCAGGATCGGCAATCGTGTGGGACCGTTCTGCGCAATACGTCACCAGGCTCAGAGCGGCGTGTTCCATTTGGCAGAGAAAAGGAGTTTGGGGATATGACGAACAAGACGAACAATAAGTTGACTGGCGCATCGGGTTCCCGCCGCCTTTCCACAGGAGGAGGGGCCGCCTTGGCAGAACGGCCACCTGCCAAGAGCGGCAATGTCCATGTCACCCCGGTCACGGTGAACTGGGGCACAACCGGCGGCGAAAGCCTCGCCAGCCGTTTCGGAATGGATGAACACAGCGTGGCCTTGCGCCGGCAGTTCATCCGCCTAGGCGCGGACGAGCGCGAACTACTTGCGGAAATGGCCCCGTGGGCCCAGTCGGTGGCACCGGACATCGCCAAAGAGTTTTACGACTGGCAGTTCGATTTCGGCCCCACGCGAGAATTCTTCGAAAACTTCGCGCGGGAGAAGAATATGCCCCTGTCGTCCCTGCGCTCACACCTGGAAAGCGCGCAAACCGGCTACATGACCGAGGTCTTCGCCGGCGCTACTTTGGATTGGGGGGTCCGCTACTTTGAGAAACGTCTGCACGTGGGCACCGTTCACGACCGCATCAACCTGCCCTTCAAGTGGTATGTCGGCGGCTATCCTGAGTACTATCGGCTGTTCGCCCTGTATCTGCGCCGCGACATTCAAGACGAGGACAAAGTGACTCGCATTGAGGCCGCGCTGATGAAGGTATTCAATCTCGACCTGCAGGCCATTGGCGACGCCTTTATCTTGAATACGCTTCAAAACATGTTGCAAGCGACCGGTATCCTTTTGGAGGATATTGTGAAAACCGGGGACAAATCCGAGCAGATCGGGAAGATCAAACTGGTCCTCAACACGCAGCTCAATGGCTTTGTCGAATCAATGAAGCACATGTCGGTCGAACACGACAAGGGCGACATCGACGTCATGATCCCGGAGGAGAAGTTCGAAGGGGCTTTCAAGACGATGGCCCAAGGGGTCAACGGCATGGTGTCCGGGCATATCAGCGTCAAGAAGAAGGCGATGGCATGCGTGGCCGAGTTCGGCAAGGGTAACTTTAAAGCCACGCTGGAGAAATTCCCAGGCAAAAAGGTATTTATCAACGACACGATTGAGGCCATGCGGAGCAATCTTACAAACCTCATCTCGAACACCGCCCAGAGTGCGGCTGCCTTGGCCACCTCCTCCGAGGAACTGACGGCTGTGAGCCAGCAGATGGCCGGTAACGCCGAGGAAACGGCCACGCAAGCCAATGTAGTTTCGGCAGCCAGCGAGCAGGTCTCGAAGAACGTTGCTTCGGTCGCTTCGGCCTCTGAACAAATGCAGGCTTCGATCCGCGAAATCTCCAAGAACGCCAACGAGTCGGCGCGGGTTGCCAAGAATGCCGTCAGCGTTGCGCATTCGACCAATTTAACCGTTACGAAGCTCGGTGAGTCCAGCCTGGAGATCGGTAACGTGATCAAGGTGATTACCTCGATCGCGCAGCAGACCAACCTGCTGGCCCTCAACGCGACCATTGAGGCGGCACGCGCCGGCGAAGCAGGCAAAGGCTTCGCGGTGGTCGCCAACGAAGTGAAGGAACTCGCCAAGCAGACTGCCAAAGCCACCGAGGATATCAGCCGCAAGATCGAAGCGATCCAAGGCGACACTAAGGGAGCCGTCAAGGCGATCGAAGAGATCGGAACGATCATTAACCAGATCAACGACATCTCAAATAGCATCGCCTCGGCAGTGGAAGAACAGACAGTGACCACCAACGAAATTGGCCGCAGCGTCACGGAAGCAGCCAAGGGCGTCGGCGATATTGCTAAGAATATTGGCGGCGTGGCGATAGCGGCCAAGGACACAACACAGGGCGCCAATGACACGCAGAAGGCGTCGCAGGAGTTAAGCCAGATGGCCGCCCAGTTGCAGACGCTCATCTCTAAGTTCACGATCTGACCGGATCGACAAATCAGGACGCATCCATGCGGCGGACGTTCAAAAGCCTGGATGCGTCCTCGCCGCTCAATACGAAAAGACAGGAGAAGTGATGGCAAAAGCTCTAATTGTGGACGATTCAAGGGCCGTGCGGATGATCCTGGCCAAGACCTTGAGGGAACTCGGGTACGACGTTCGCGAAGCAGGGAACGGAAGAGAAGCCCTAGAGGTGGTTGAGGCAGAGAAGAACGAGGTGGCTTTGGTTCTGGCGGATTGGAACATGCCAGAAATGAACGGGCTGGAATTGCTGAAGCGCCTGCGCCAAAATCCGGCGCTTTCTTCGCTAGTGGTGGTCATGGTCACAACCGAAACCGAAATTGGCCAAATGGTTGCAGCCCTGGAGGCTGGCGCCAACGAGTACATCATGAAACCATTCACCAAAGACATCCTGGTGGAGAAACTCGAACTGGCAGGGATCCATCCGTGAAAGGGATGCGGGTATGGCCACAGTGAATAAAAGGTTGTTGCAGCCCGGAGAGCGGATTCGCGTACTGGTGGTGGACGACTCCGTAGTCATCCGGCGCCTGATTACTCATGCCCTCGAGCAGGATCCAACAGTCGAGGTTATTGGCTCGGCATCGAACGGCGCCATTGCTTTGCAACGCATCGCGCAGCTGAATCCGGACGTGCTCACGTTGGACATCGAGATGCCGGAGATGAACGGCCTTGAAATGCTGCGCCATGTGCAGCGGGACTATCCCAAAATACGAGTGATCATGTTCAGCACACTCACCGACCGCGGCGCGGCAGTGACGCTAGAGGCGTTGAGTTTGGGTGCCGACGACTACGTGACCAAAGCTTCGAACGAAGGATCTCTCGATCGTTCAATGGCGCGCCTGCGGGAAGAGTTGATACCGAAGATCAAGCAGTTCTTCCATATGCCGGCAAAACTCCGTGCCTCGGCCGGACCGGATGCATCACGTATCGAGGCACCGCCTCCGGTGTGGCGTGGCGCAAAGATATGGCCTAAAGTAGTCGTGATCGGCGTCTCTACCGGAGGGCCAACAGCCCTCGGTGCGATCCTGCCGGAATTGCCGGCCTCGTTCCCGCTGCCGATTCTTGTGGTGCAGCACATGCCGCCTTTCTTCACTCGGGTGCTCGCCGAGCGCCTGAACGCATCGTGTCGCCTGCAAGTGCAAGAAGCAAGTCAGGGGGTAGCGGTAGAGGCCGGGAAAATTCTGATCGCACCCGGAGACTTCCACATGAAGGTGGTCAAAAATGGCGGCATAGCGAGCATTCTCTTGGATCAATCGCCGCAACTAAACTCCTGCCGCCCTGCCGTCGACGCTCTATTTGCTTCGGTTGGGGAGGTTTATGGCGGCGCAGCAATAGCCGTAATTCTGACCGGCATGGGGCAGGATGGTTTTCGCGGTGCGCAGATACTGAAGGCACAAGGGGCGAGCATCCTGGCGCAAGATGAGGCTTCAAGCGTCGTATGGGGGATGCCCGGGGCAGTAGTAAATGGAAAGCTCGCCGACCAAGTGCTGCCGCTGTCTGATGTCATACCTCAGGTTTTGCGGATGGCAGGCCTAAATTTGGGAGAATAGAATGCAAAACCAACCAACCGTCTCGCTAATCAATCCGGAAAACTACAGCTTCCTCCAGCAGAAGGTCTATTCCCAAGTGGGAATTGTGCTCGAAGCAGACAAACATTACCTGTTTGAGAGTCGTCTTACGCCTATCATCAGGCAACTCGGCCTCGGATCCATCAACGATTTATGTGCGCTGCTACGGGCGACCAAGGAAGAGGAGATTGGCCGCCAAGTCGTGGAGGCCATGACGACCAACGAGACCTACTTCTTTCGCGACCCCGCTCACTATCAGGCCATCCGAACCGTCCTGCTGCCACGGCTTAGGCAAGACCATCAGGATACCAAAAAGTTGCGGTTCTGGTCGGCGGCGGCATCCACTGGGCAGGAATCATACAGTCTGGCCATGGCTCTCCTTGAAGAAGGGCTCAAAGACTGGAACATTCAGATCCTTGGCACCGACTTTTCCTCGACAGTGCTGGAGCGCGCCAGGTCTGGCAAGTACATGCAGATTGAGGTAAACCGCGGTTTGCCCGCAGCGCTCCTGGTGAAGTACTTCCGACGCTCAGGGGTGGACTGGCTCTTAAGCGATGCGCTGCGCGCGATGGTCCGCTTCGAAACGATCGACTTACGCAAGAGCATGCGCGCCCTAGGACCCTTCGATCTTGTGTTCTGCCGCAACGTCATGATCTACTTCGACGCCGAAACCAAGAAGAACATCCTGAGAGAACTCCACGGAACCTTGTTTCGAGGTGGCTGGCTGATGCTGGGAGGCGCCGAGACTGCATTCGGCGTTGAGGAGTGGTTTGACAAACAAACTATCGGAAACGCGATTGTCTACGTAGCCCGCTGAGAGGACCCCCCATGCCAACTGAATTGATTGTAGAAATATTGCCAAGCGAACTGGCGTCGATCGTCCAGTCTGTGTTTGAGACAATGCTCAAATTCGAAGTGGGCGAGAGTATGGAACCCTGGTTCTCCAGTGGGGACCGGTTGACAGCGGCGGTCCACCTGGCAGGTGATTATAATGGTGCGGTGCTGGTGGAATGCGATAGGGGGCAAGCTTGCCGATTCGCCGGCCGCTTCCTGTCGACGGACCCACCCGCGGCCGTGGACGACGTGGTGCGCGACGTTCTCGGCGAACTGGCCAACATGATTGGCGGCAACCTGAAAAGCGTGTTATCGCGGGGGATTTTTCTTTCCCTGCCCTCCGTCGTGGATGGCAGCGACTACAGCCTTCGGGTCTGCGGGACTAAGGTTCGCGAGCGCCTTGCTTTCCGATGCGATGAAGGCGTGTTTTGGATCACAGTCCTCGCCATTCGCGCTTGAACGCTGGGTGTCCCGCACATTGCTCAGGCCGCGGCCTTCGAATTACGGTTCGATCCTCCAGTTCGGCACAGCGAAGAGCTTTTGCTTGACTTACATGATGATCGATGCCGACGTGGTGGCGGTGAGCCCGTCGAGCGTGTTCCGCGTTCTGCGCCAAGCCGGTCGGCTGGCTGGCGCGCTTTCCGCGGCTACCACCCAAGAAGGGTACCGGGTTCGAGCAGCCGCTGGCGCCGCATGAGCACTGGCATATCGATATTGCGCATATCAACATTCATGGCACGTTCTACTATTTATGCGCGGTATTGGATGGAGCCAGCCGCTATATTGTGGACTGGCGTCCGCGGGAGTCGATGCGCGAGCCCGATATCGAGACGCTACTGGAAAGAGCCAAGGAACGGTTCCCGGATGCCCGCCCGCGGATCATCTCTGATAAGGGACCGCAGTTCATTGCCAAGGACTTCAAGGAGCTTATCCGGATCTCGGGCATGACGCATGTGCGCACTGCCCTTTACTATCCGCAATCGAACGGCAAAATCGAGCGCTGGAATCAATCCATCAAGAGTGAGTGCATCCGGCCTGGCGTACCGTTGTCGCTGGACGACGCCAACCGTCTGATCGTGCAGTATGTGGAGGTCTACAACGAAAAACGGCTGCACAGCTCGCTCGGTTATTTGCCTCCAAAAGATATGCTTGAGGGGCGCCGCTCTCAGGTCCATGGCGAGCGGGATCGCAAGCTCGAGCTGGCTCGCCGGCGGCGAGGAGAGGCGGCTCGAATACAGGCCGATTCTGAGTTAAAGAAACAGGTCGCCTAGCCGACAACATGTTTGTCAGGTTAAACGGAAGCGGGTCCGCGGGGACGCAACCATGCCGAGGGAGGGTCTGATGGACTCATCGACACGATGATCGTTCGGGCGGCATGCGCCTCTATGCCGCCCAGCAACTTCATCATTGGATCGATAGATCCCTATGCCTTGAAAATCCCCGCCCAAAGGGCCGAATCTCTCCTCTTTGACGAGACTTCGACATCATCTTCACGCTGAACCAAGACAGGGGGAGCACTTCAGTAGCGGAAACGATCCGCGTTCGTGAACGCTCAAGTTCCGGATTTCCGCGCAGTACGTCCCTGGCGCCGAAAGCCGGCCGCGGACTCAGGTGGCCCGCTGGCCGTTCTGAAATGGAAGCAAGCCAATCCTCCGCAAAGCGCTACAGTTTTCGCCATCTCGCCAAGAAAACGCCTACCACCGCGAGCGGCAGGAACAGCGCCAGGCTGAGGTACCAAGTAAAGACCACCATCTCCAGCCCCTGAAACGTCCAAGCCAACACAAACCATTCGAAGTAGTGACTGAAGTCCAGGCGATTGACGGCTGAATAAGCAATAAAGGCATATGCGACGGTCCACGCCACAAAGTAGGCCGCAAGAAGATTCTTCCCATATCGCATGGGCACAGCCTGTTTCGCCATTCCGTGCAGCCTGTTTCGCCATTCCGTAATGATACGCAACAGCCGTGTGGATTGGGTTTGGTTCCTGGAAGATTGAAACGTACACAGACGGTCCGGCATTTCCGATGGGTCACCGAACCGCCTGTTTTACGGCAAGCTTAGAAACTGCAGGCGATGGCGACGTAATCGTCGTCGTGCTGATTCGTATAGGCCGACGAAGGCGCAGCCGCGGGGATACAAGTTTGCCAACCCTCGAGCAACGTCTCCAGCAGTTTGACGGCTTCGACGAGTGGCTGCTCGATTTGTTCGATGTTGGCTTTGAGGATCAGGCGCTGCAAGTAATCGTAGAGTTCAGTCAGGTTCCTGGCAATCGGTCCACCCTTTTCGTGATCGAGCGACTGGGCGAGTTCGCTCAAGATGGCGCTTGCTTTCGAGATGGCGTTGGATCTTTCCCGGATTTCGCCGGCCTCGAGCCGGCGGCGTGCATCCACAATGGAAGCGATGGCGGCCTGGTAGAGCATCACTACTAACTCAAGAGGACCGGCGTCTAGAATTTCATTGTCCCGGTAGTCGTGGTACGCATGGAGTGCGGTCATAGTGTCTAAGAAACATATCGTTGCAGTGGGAAAGAGTGTGTGGGATTATTTTGCGCCCAACTCACTGGCCAGATGCTTTAGATACTCATCGGGAATCTGTCGTACCAGTTCGCGCGTTTCCTTATTCACAATCCGCACCAACATCTTCTGTGATCTGCGGTCCAGAACAAACGTCACTTCATTTTCCTGCCCGAACAACTCCGCTTTATTGACGGCCTTCACCGCTTCGATGATCTCCTTTTTTTCCGGCTGGCGAAGTAAAGGTTCCACTTGTTGAACGGTGTTCAAGTGGTTGTAATTCAGACTCAGCGGTCCGATACCCATGGGAACTCCTCGCGACGGCTTCTCCGTCATCTGAGGGGCTTATCGGCATGTTCTTCGCAATGTTTAGTAGAAAGATCCACTATCTTTGGAAGAAAAAAGAGCGCCTGATCTAGCCGAGACGCGGTAGGATTGTCCGCCCTGGCCGCTCCAAGTCTGGAAGTTAAACTTCCCCCCGGCCGGGACACGATAAACCGAGAGGTCCTCGAAAGTAATTGGCTTTCCCGGTGCGCAGACCTCAGGTTTTTTGTTGGCGCTGACGAAGTAGGCCGAACCCTCGCCGGCAATTGTGGCCGATCCATCGGGTTCCAGGAGGACGGCTGTACGTTCATCAATGCCGACACCTTTTGCCGATCCGGTGTCTTGTGCGATGCGCGCCAGGAATGCGACCAGCCGGCCGAAACGGTCGCGTTTTGAGAAATGGCTATCGGTGATGATGCCTTCGAGATGGGGCAGTCTCAGAAACGACGATTCCAGGGTGAGGTGGGGATCGAACGGGTCAGCCAGTGCTTGTGGCGAGGTGATTGTGTCCATTTCCGCGGAAAACGAATACTGGCCTTGAATGGCGAGTCCGGCGCTGGTCCCTCCGATGGGCACACCGCGCTTCACCGCATCGTGAATCGCTGCGTCGAGAGGTGTGCCCTTCCAGAAGCGAATGTAATTCCATTGATCTCCACCGGCGAAGAAGATGGCTTCGGCCTTTCGCACCTTGTCGATCACGGATGGATCGCTGGCGGCGGTGCGGCTTCGGATGACGATGGACTCCACCGAATCGACCGGGCCGAGCCCCCGAATGTACTGGTTGTAGCCGTCGCTACCGGAGGCGCGCAGGATGACCACGTCGCCGCCGCCGGACTTCCGCAGGAACCAACGAAACGCTTCATCGACATCTTTGCCCCCGCCTGCCATCAATACGCCGCCTGAAGTGGGACGTTGGACGTCGGCGGCGTTGCCGCTGAGGAAGTAGGCGTAAGAAGAAGGGTTCCGCAGCGGCAGTGTGGAATGGAGATTGCGCGCGCGAAGAAACTGCACCAGTTCGCCGGGTTTGTCGGTCTGGATGCCAGTGGCGCCGCGCAGAATGGCGTCCTGCCAGGATTCGGCGTTGTCGTGAATTCCCAGGCGATCGACGAAGATTCCGGCACGGGCGGCTTTCGCAGCGGCAATCGCGCCGTCCAGGAAGTCCTTCTCGTTGAATGCGATCACCGATGGACGTAGCGCGCCAACATCGGTGGCCTCCGGCATCACCTTGATCTCCGGACGCAGTGAGAGTATGGCTTTCAGAAACACCTGCGGGCCGTAGACCACCACGTTCATCCGCATGTCGTGCATTGCAAGGGCATGAACCAGGGCGGCTGGGGTGAGGTTTTTCACGTCCACATAGACTTCGATTTTTCCGTGCGCTACGTCGAGCGCTTCCTCAAAGGTTGGCACCTTCTCGCCGCCTAAACGGAGCGCGATGATTTGGTCCAAGGTCAGTTCGGCGACGGCGCCTTTGCCATTCGTTGTCCGGTCGACCGTTGCATCGTGCATCAGGACCAGGCGGCCATCCAGAGTTGTGCGGACATCCAGTTCGACGAAGTCGGCACCCAGATCGATGGCAGCGCGGATGCCGGAAAGGCTATTCTCCGGGTTGCGGATATGTTCGCCGCGATGGGCTATAACGGCGACGCGTGTTGTTTGGGCAGAGGCGAATCCGGCCAAAGCGATGAGTATCAGAAATAGGACCATGGGTGTTAAAGCCAACGCTTACGATTCAGCCGTGCAACATCGGCCGCGCGCAGGCCGCGGGAATCCGCGCGGTCCGGATCGGCCCCCAACTCCACAAGGCAGCGCGCTGCCTTTATGTATCCGCACAACGCCGCCTTATGTAGAGCCGTTTGGCCATTCTCGTCAGCTCTATTAGGATCTGCGCCGCGCGCTATCAACCAGCGCAGGCCTTCCGTCAGGAACTCGAAATGGAAAGCGCAGGCGGCGTGCAGCAGAGAGACGCCGGCGTGCGGATCCGCGCCGCGGTCCAGCAGCAGTTGCGCCAGGGATGGGTGCATGGCGTGGGCTACGGCGAAGTAAAGCGGGGTGGCCCCTTTCGCGGTGTGATTGACGGCGCTGCCTGCGTCGAGAAGCAAGCGCGCACATTCGTGAACGCCGGCCGGTGAGAGGCGGGAAGCGGCACAATACCAGAGTGCATTGCAGCCGGCTTCGTCGATTGTATATGCGAGGGAAGGATCGTTTTCCAGCCAGTGGCGGACGCGCACGGCGTCTCCGGTGGCGGCTGAGTCGAAGATGTCGAGCGCTTGGCCGGTAGCGGTCAATAGCCCGAGCATTTGCGTTTCGCCTGCGATTGCGGCCAGGGCGATCGCGGTCATGGGGGGCCTAGTTGCGCGCCGCAGCGGATCGGCGCCGAAATCCAAAAGCAGGCGGACGGTTTTGCGATGCCCGTCGTGTTTCAGCGTGGCGATTTTATGCTCCACCACTCGATGCAGTGGTCGGTGCGCCCAGGCGGAGCCGGAAAGCCTATTGGGATCGGCGCCAGATTCCAGCAGCAGTTTCACAATCGCGTGATGGCCTTCAAAGCAAGCGTGCATCATCGGCTCCCATGCCTGGGCCAGTTCACGGTTTTCACTTAGCAGGGCGGCCGCCGTCTTGGCATCACCGGCGCGGGCGGCCAGGGCGAGCTTCCGTTTCTGCTGCGTCGCGGTCAAGCGTGCCGGCGCTCCACTTACCTTCGTAGAAAGCCGATCATGATGACGTTCCCGGTGGTGACCGACGTGCCAAGCGTCTCGTCGTGCAATTCATTGATCGGAAGAAATGCGGAGATATTGTCGTCGCCAACCAACTGCAACCTGGCGAAGCCTTGCATGTTATCCCTTCCCAGAAGCTTGAACAGGTTCAGTTCGCAGCGCGCCGCGGTAAATCTTCGCGCGGGGATTTTGGCGGTGGTTCTGAACACTCCGCGGGCGTCTCCCTTGAAGCCGGCAAGCAGACTTCCTCCCTCAAACTGCACGTCGGTTGTAAAGTTAATCGAGTCGGCGGTTTCCGTGCTGCCGATGAAAAGGTTATAGACCCCGGTTCCGGTGAACCCTTTATTACCGAAGAGACTGAACCTCCAGTTGTTGGATCCAATTTCGGTGGCCGGAGCGGCCTTCTTTCCTTCCAGCGCTGCTACTTCGGTGTCCAGTTGCGTGATGGTTCGTTTGCCTACAAACCTGTCGGGTTCCCGTTGCCCCGGCTGCAGAATGTTGCGCGGCGGCCCTTTGAATTTGAAGACTGCGTCGGATGTCGACTGGCCGAATACTTCCGGCGGATCATTCACTGTGAAACCCAGTTTTCGTAATGCCTCCTGAATCCGGGCGATATGAGGGCCCTTGGGGCTTCCCTTGAAAAGGTGCTTCAGATCCTGGGCTTTGCAATCTTCCAATTTCTCGCGTCCAGGTCCATTAAACAGTGCGCTTTGGAATACGGCCAAATCGTCCTCCGTTGACAATCCTCAGTGTAAGCCAAGAATGGTGGTAAACGGGGTTATGCTCTAAGCATGATAGATGAGACGGATTTGATCACGGTATACCGGTCGGCAGACAGCAACGCCGCGGAAGATGCGAAAGCGATTCAGGAATTGCTGATGAAAGGCGGCTTTGATGCGCGTCTGTTCGGCGACGATGCGCCGGAGGTGGTGGAAGGCACCTATGAAGTGCGCGTGCCGCGCGCCGAAGGCGAGGCCGCCGATGCCCTTATCGCCGGAAACGCCTCAGAGGACGCGCCGGAGTTGGTTGATCCGTCGCATGATCTGGACCTGGTGACGGTTGCCAAGACGGACGGAACCACCGGTGAGATGGAGGCGATGGCCATCCAAAGCGTGCTGGATGCGAATGAGATCGATTCGGTGATTGTGGGCAACTCTACATTGCCGACCATGGGTTTTGAGGTGCGGGTGGCCGAAGAAGAGAAGGGGGAAGCCTCGGCGGCGATTGAAGCGGCAAAGGCCGCGGGTCCGGATGCGGCGCTGGAAGCGGAACAGGCCGGCGAACAGCAGGTATAGTGCGCAAAGCCGGGGAATAAAGCCGGCGCCAGACGTCATTTAGCGGAGGAGGATCGATGAGCGAAGTGAAGCTGGAGCACAAACATCCGCGGGCCATCCGCTGGTTCCACTGGATCAATTTCCCGGTGCTGACACTGATGATCTGGAGCGGGCTGCTGATCTATTGGGCGCACGATGTTTATCGCGTGGGGATTGGAAGCTGGACTGTCTTCCATTTCTTTCCCGCCTGGTTTTATGACACGTTGACGGTGAGCGGCAGGCTGGCGGAAGGTATGGCGTGGCACTTCCTGCTGATGTGGCTATTTGTGATCAACGGCTTGTTGTACGTGGTGTACACGGCCATATCCGGCGAGTGGCGGTATCTGGTGCCCAACCGGAAATCGTTTGGTGAGGCGTTGCAGGTGATGCTCTACGATCTGCATTTAAGCAAGGTGCATCCGCCTCCGCGCAAGTTCAATGGAGCGCAGCAGATCGTTTATTCCAGCATCATCGTGATGGGCGCGGGGTCTGTGATTACCGGGCTGGCGATCTACAAACCGGTGCAGTTTTCCTGGCTGGCTTCGCTGCTGGGCGGTTATCCGGCGGCGCGTTGGGAACACTTCTGGCTGGCGATTGGATACGTGCTGTTCTTCTTTGTCCATGTGGGGCAGGTGGTGAAGACGGGTTGGAATAACTTCCGCGCCATGGTGACTGGATACGAAGTGGTGGAGGTGACTGATGAACCCGCAAGCTGAGATAGCGCGCAAGACGCGGCGCAGTTTTCTTGTCGGCGGGATAGCGGCGGCGGCAGGTTATGCCGGATACCGATGGATTGGGAACAGTGAGCCGGCCATGGCCACGCCGGGTCCGCTGCGTAAGACGCTAGAGGTGAATGAGAGTCTGGCGCGGGCCTACTACGGCGGCGGGCGGTTGGCGCCGGAGTTCGCGGTTGCCGATGCGCGAATGCCGAAGGTGAACGGCGTAGTTGGCATTGACGACGACGGCTTTGATGCGGCGGCCTGGAAACTGCTGGTGGATGACAAAGCGCAATTGACCATGGCGGACATCCGCAGCTTGCCGCGGGTAGAGAGTGTCACCGAGATCAAGTGCATCGAAGGCTGGAGCGAGGTATGCCACTGGACGGGTGCGCGCTTTTCCGATTTTGCCGCGAAGTTCGCCTCGGGCGCGCGCACGAAATACGTCAGCATGGTGACGCCGAATCAGGACTATTTTGTGGGACTGGATATGGAGAGCGCGATGCATCCGCAGACGCTGCTTTGTTACGAGATGAACGGTGCGCCGCTGACCGCGGGACATGGAGCGCCGCTGCGGTTGGTGATTCCGGTGAAGTACGGCATCAAGAACATCAAGCGTATCGGGTCCATTCAATTTACCGACCGGCGGCCTGAAGATTACTGGGCGAACGAAGGATACGACTGGTACGCCGGCTTGTAATTCGGGTCGTCCGAACCTCGGTCCACTTCCAGTTTCTTGCCGTCCGAACGGATGCTGACCAAGCCGGTTAGGTCGGTGCGGAATATCTGCGAATGAACGTTGTTCAGGCGTTCCAGAACTTGCGCCGTGGGGTGGTGATAGGAGTTGGCCAGACCCACGCTGATCAGCGCGAAGGTGGGGTGCGTGGCTTCGATGAACGGCTCAATAGACGACGTGCGGCTGCCGTGATGGGCCACCTTGAGAACATCAACGCGGCCGATGCGGTTTTCGCCTAACAGCCTGGCTTCCACTTGTTTCTCCATGTCCCCGGTGAAGAGAAATTTGTGCGCGCCATAGGTGACGCGGAAGACCAGCGAGTCGTTATTCTTGGGCGAATTGGCTGGTTCGTAGTCGAGTTCTGGCGCGAGGACATCGATTTGCGCACCGCCGAATTCGAAAGCATTGCCGGTGTGCAGGGCTACGATTTTGACACCGAAAGCCGTGGCCTTGTCGCGGATGGGGATCCAGACTGGGCTCTCCGCGGGATTGGCTCCGGTCCATAGTTCATTGGGGTGGAAATTCTCGATGAGTGCGGCGGCGCCGCCTGTGTGGTCCTCATGCGCGTGCGTGCAAACAAGGACGTCGATGTGGCGGATGGCGCGGCTCCAAAGGTAGGGAGAGACGACGTCTTCGCCGATGTCCATCTTGGGCTTGATTTTGCTGCCGGCGAAGACGGGGAAACCGCCGCTATCGATGAGCATCGTCTTGCCATTGGGCAGCGTCAACAACAGGCTGTCCCCTTGGCCTACGTCGATGAGCGTGAGTTCCAGTTTGCCTCTTGGGATGTGGGGCGTGAACGGCTGCCAGTTCAGCAGGACAAAGAGCGCAGCAACTGTCAGGATGGCTAAACTGCGGAAGATGCGGCGGCGGGTGCCGGCCAGAAACGCCGTGGCCAGCAAGGCGGCCACGAAGGCCAGGGCCAGCCAGAGGGGAGGATCCGGCATGCGCCAGGAGGGTTCGAAGCGGACGTGCCAATCCACTACGCGCTGCGATGCCACCAGCAGCCAATCCGCGATTGCCGCCGGCCAGCGCCACCCGCTGAGGATAGCGAGGAACCCAACGGGAATTGCGGCGGAAAGCAGCGGAACTACGAGCACGTTCGCCGAGAGGCCGGAGAACGAAACGCGATGGAAGTATTCGATCATCGGCAGGGCGAGGCCGATTTGCACTACGAATGAGATGGCGACCAGTTCGTAGACGTAGAGCACGGCGCGTAGAAAAAGGCCGAGTGTCTGTGTGATCCAGTTGAGGGGGATGCGGGTCCAGATGGCGATGGTCTCCGCGATGAGCCGGAGTTCCACGCGGAACTGGGCGATACGCGGTTCCATGAAGAGGTCGCGGTCTTCGGTGGTGATCTCGCGCAGGCCGGTGGCGTAGGGGCCGGACGTCTTCTCAAGCAGCGGCACGGCGAGCGCGCCGATGGCGGCTACGGAGAGGAACGAGAGTTGAAAGCTGGGGTCGTAGAGTTGGTCGGGATCGAAGATCAGGAACGCGATGGCGACGGCGGCCAGCAGGTTTAACAAGCGGCCGCGGCGGTAGAAGAGCTTGGCGATGAGGAACAGTGTGAAGCCTCCGGCCGACCGCACGACAGGCGCTTGCCAGCCCGAGACCAAGGCGTAGAGCCAGGCGCCGGCCGCGGCAATCAGCAGCGCATAATCTTTCGGGATGAAGCACATTCGCAGCAGGAAAAGCAGGGCCGCCGCAAGCACGGAGACGTGCAGTCCGGAGATGACGAGCGCGTGATAGGTGCCGGTGCGGCGGAAGTGGTCGGTCCAGCTTTTTTCCAACTTGGAGGATTCACCCAGCAGCATTGCCTGCATCATGCCGATAGCGTAGGGGTCGCCTTTGTAGAGCAGTTCCAGGCGATCTAGCGCGGCGACGCGAATCTTGTAAAGCAGGGCCCAGAATCTGTTCCCGCATTCGCCGGGCAGGATTTTCAGGTCGGAGGTGGCGCGGGAGGAGGCGGTCCAGTAGATGTCCTGGCGCGCCAGGAAGCCGGTGAAATCGAAGGAGCCGGGGTTTTGGAAGTTGCGCGGGATGCGGATCTTGCCGTCGATCTCGATCTTTTGGCCGTAGTGGAGGGGCGGGGCTACTTCGCCTTCCTTCCAGTTGAAATTGATGCGCACGCGGGCGCGCGGGGCGAGCTCCAGCACGAACTGCTCACGGCTTTCGGTGAAAGCGGGCGGTTCGATGACGCAACCGGCGAGCATGAGGGACTCGCCGTTTTCCGCGTTGAGTTGCGGCGGCGGGCCGAGGCGATGGCGTTCGGCGGTGGCGGAGCCCAGAAAGAGGATGCCCGTGAAGGCACACGCGAGTGCGATGCGTTTGGTGCTGTAGAGCGCGGCGAATGCGGTGAGGGCAGTGAAGGCGGCGAGCAGGTACGCGAGTTCGCGGGTGTCAAAGTGGACGAAGCGGCAGAGCAGAATGCCGAGGCCGAGAGCCGCCATCGGCGCCAGTAGGGGATCACGCATCGGGGTCTAAGACAAAGAGTGCGCGGCGCGGGCCGGAGTTCTCACTTCGATGCCCGATTTCCGTCCACTGCTGTCTGAGCACGATCACGGCAGCTATGGCACCCGCCAGTGTACTATCTCCGCAGGCGTGGCACCGCGCCGGAGCAGCTGTGCTCACTTCGATGCTAGAATAAAAGCTCCCCGATTCGAAGGGGACTAAGAAGTTACAACTACAGGGTCAAATCCGATAGACGCGGCGAACGGGGTGCTTTTGAAGCACCCCGTTTTCCATTGGTGAGTGAATGATGCGCTTTGGCTATCACTTTGTTTTGGCACTCCTCTCCCTTACTTGTGTTCGCGCTGCATCGGTTTCGCAGACGGCGGACATTCGAACTTATCTGAACGCGATTTCCATTCCAGGCGCCAATAGCGAGGCGTTTGTTCCGCCCGGCGATTCCGATATCGCGACGTGGCGGCGCGCGGTGGATGCTCTAGTCACCGCGCAGTATGCACAGGCGGCGGCGCTGGCGGATCCGTTAGGTTATGACGTGGTGAAGGTGACCGATACGGGACGTGCGAAGTCGTACTACGTCCTGAGGGAGCGCAGCGCGACGTCGCGTGGATTGGGGACTTACGTTTACAACCCGAACGCTTGCCGCATGATCAGTCTTCATGTTCCGCATGCCAGCGCGGATGCGAATACCAAGCCTGAGGCGATCGCGTTGTTTGCGGAGTTGAATGCAGTGACGCTGCTGATTGCGGGAACGCACCGCTGCGCCAACGCGAGCGGAAGCGCCTGCGATGGAACTACAACCGCGTGCGGCGCCTCTGGCAAATTTCGCATTTCCGACGTGGCGCACTACACGCAGAATTTCTTCGAGCCGGCGCATGAAGAAGTGATCAAGAACGTCCCTGGCGTTATTTCGGTCGCCATCCATGGCGAGGGAGCGTCGCGATCGCCGGATGTGTTGATCAGCAATGGAACGTGTACGACGCCCACGGGCCAGAGTCTGCCGGCACTGCTGGCGGCTCAGTTCAACCGCATCTTCGCAGACGCAGGGGGATCGCTCAAGGCAGGTACGTGCAATTCCCCGGGAGGGTCAACCGAGCTTTGCGCCGAAGTGGATGTGCAAGGCCGATATGCGAATGGTTCGGCGAGCCTGTGCAATTGCCAGAGCCCAGCGGCTAGCGCGTGCTCCACCACGCTTGGTTGTGTAAGGGCGGTGAGCTTTCCTGAGAAGTTCATTCATGTAGAGCAGGACTGCGCGGTACGGCAATTGTCGGGGTGCGATGCGCCGGCCAGCATTGGGTATCAAACAGCCATCGATGCTTTCGCGGCGGTGTTCCCTTGCGTCCCCAAAATCAATGCGGTGGTACAAGGCGCTTCCTTCCGCGTGGAACCGCTTGCGCCGGGATCGTTCTTTTCGATATTTGGCGATGGCATGGGAACGACGGGCCAGTCCGGAGCTACGGCCGCCTTCTCACTAGGCGGCGTGAAAGTGCAGACGTGTGGAACGCCGTCGAGGCTTTTCTACAACTCGGGAGCCGGCCAGTTGAACGGAGTGGTGCCGGTGAGTGCGGCCGGCAAGACGCAATGTGACGTGGTGGTGTCGGCGGATGGCGGGTTTCCATTGCCGTCCGGGTCCAGTGCTTATCCGGTGCAAATCGCGGCACAGAATATCGCGTTATTTCCGTATGCGGTGAGTTCCACTTTGACGGTGCCGATCATCACCAATGCCGCCTATCAATTGATTGGCCCGGATGGTCCGGGGTTTGTTCGAGCGAAGAAGAATAGCGTGATTATCCTGTGGGCCACGGGACTCGGGCTTACGTCGCCGCTGGTCCCGGATGCTCAGGTTGCGCCCGCTACACTGGCTCCGGCGGTGATCACTCCTTCGATAAAGATCGGCGGCGCCACCGTGACCCCGGCGTATTCCGGCTTGGCGCCTGGCTTCATTGGCCTGTATCAGATCAACGTGCAAGTGCCCGCCGACGTTGCCAGCGGGAAGGTGCCGCTGGCGGTGAATACGGCCCAGTACGATCTTTGGGTGGAGTAGCCCCCCTGACTAGCGGATGAACTGCGCGGCGTCGGGATTGCCGGGGCCGAAGTGTTTCAGCATCACCAGGTTCTCTTTGTCGCTGCGATTGGTGACGGTGACGCCGCGGGTGGCGGCTGCGGCGGTGACGAAAAGTTCGTCCTTGGTGAGCTGGCCGTAACGGATCAGCGACGGCGTTTCCACTTCCATCCGGCCGATGGAGCCCCAGCCTTGGACTACGATCAAGCCGTAGGCTGCGGCGTCCTTCACGGTAACGGAACGGCCGGGCGCTACCGTGAGTTCCTTGGCCGAATAGTGGCCGGTGGAGTATACGACCCATTTCTCCGAGTAGCCCGCTGCATACATTTCGGCTTCGTCGCGCACGGGTGTGGGATGGAACAGATTGTGCTCGCCGAATTCGGGATCGACGTTGGCTTCCCAATCGAGCATGCTCATGATGTAGTCCAGGTCCTGGTGATGTTCCGGAGGGACGTCTTTGACTAGGAGATCCCACGGTACATAACGGCCTTCCACCATGGATTGGAACATGCCGAAGACGTCGGAATTGACTTGGGGCTCATAGGTGACCAGGGAGCCGGGGGCATGCAGGATGCCGGCGTTGATCTGCCAGCCGGTGCCGGGCTTGAGTTTGTAGGCCTTCGAAAGATAGAGGATGCCGTTGTCGCCCTGGTTCCAACGTTTGAGGCACTGGACTACGTCGTCCTTGGTGGTGCCGGGTTCGAGGCCCATGAACGTGTAGGGGAAGTTGTTGTCCTTGAAGTTGTATTGCGGCGGAAAGTAGTAGGCTTCGGGCTTGCCGTTGCGGCCGACGCGTTTGGCGAACTCATCGCTCTGGTGCATGTGGTGCGGGATGGGGCCGAGGTTGTCGAAGAACTTGCAGAGCAGGTTCCAGCCGCCGCGCTCGCGCATGACTTCAGCACCCAGGAACTCGTCGCCGATGGTGTCGATGGCTTCTTTCAGCAGGACCTTGGCGCCGTTGAGGTCCATGTAGCTGAGACCTTCGTCGTCCGGGGTGCCGGGGCCGTTGGCGGCATTGGTGGTGGAAGAGAACCAGCGTTCATCGATGCCGCCGCGGTGCGCGCCTAGGGCGTAGAGGTCGCGGGGGTCGAGTTTCAGGCGGCCTCCGGGCATGAGGAAAGAACGGGGAACCCAGCAGGGGGCTAGGCGGACGAGGCCTTCGTTCGAGTTCAGGACGTCGCGGATTAGCGAAGTGTTCGACATGGGTGTTTCCATGATTGTATATCGGGTTGACTAGAGGGCCTCGCCCTTGGCCGCCTGACCGCGTAGCAGGAACGTTTTCGGAAAAGGGCCCTGGCCGCAGATCTTGAAAGTGCCAAAGTCCTTGTACCAGTCGCCTTCCGGCACTTCTGGTCTTGATTCGATCCACAAGCGAAGCTGATTGAGGCCGGCGATGCTAATTTTCCGGTCGCGCATCCGGTCTATCAAGTGCTGACGGATGCCCGCTGGGAGATTGCCCCAAGTCTGAATTCTGGGCATTAGCCGCCGAAGAGCATGCGGCCCATCTGATCACCCAAACGGGTGACCTCTTCCGGGTCAGTGGCGAGTCGGAAACGCTCGGCCAATTCGAAGAATTCCTGTTGCTTGCGCTTCTCCGCCTCCATTCCGTTCTCGATGAGTTCTACCAGTATCCGATTGGTGCTGAGTTTGCGCGTCTTTGCCAGCGTGCGAACTTTCGCGGCGATGTTGGCCGGCAGGGTAACGCTTTGGCGGACCGTCTTGGCTGGAGCTCTCATGGCACCATTGTGCACCATATTGGTGCAGTAGCGAAGAGCCGGCAAGCGCTTTCGTCCCAGCTATGTTTGCTCGTCGAGTTGTTTGAGAGATCGTCCATCCTGTGTTTTCCAAGCGAGGAGTCCGTTGGCGCTACCTCCGTGGATGACGGCCGCCGCCGCAGATGGGCTTGAAAACTCGACATCCTTTGTAAAGACCAGGAAACTGTTTTTATCGATGAGCGATCCATCGGCGACGAGTAGTTTGCGCTGGGCTACGACATAACCTAAATCCGGCAGTTGACCAGGTGAGTGATCGGTAACAGCGCCGTGTCTGGTGCGCAGTTTTTCAACCAATCGCGAAAAATGTATCGTAAGAGCCAGTGCCAACGCTGTGCCAAAGTAAACTGCGTTGCAGATTGCG
>JBBRNO010000037.1:0-48360 GCA_038230275.1 Bryobacterales bacterium | reverse complement strand
CGAAGGTATTAATAGTCTGGTCCAAGCCGCCAAAGCCAAAGCCCGAGGATATCGTTCCAACCGCAACTTTGCCAGCATCATCTACCTCATCGCCGGCAAACTTGATCTATCTTGTCAACCCACTTGAAACAGCGAAGAACCTCAAATCCGGATTCAATTGCGCTTGCACGTCGGGCTTATCCAGATCTTCCTTTAAAACCAGTCGAGGCGCCAGATTGTTAATCTTTTGTGGCGTCCCGCCCTTGAAAATCGTCACCGCCGCCATAATCGATTCATAGCCCATCTTAAATGGGTGTTGTACCACCAGTGAATCGATCACTCCAGACCGCAGATCCGCCTCCAGGGTTGGACCTGCGTCAAATCCTACTAACTTGATGGCGCTTTTGCGGCCTTTCAACGCCTGGGCGGCACCGACGGTGCTGGACTCATTGGAAGCGAACATTCCCACCAAATCCGGATGCGCGGTCAACATGTTCTCCGCCGCGCGAAGGGACTTGGCGAAATCGGCCTCGCCGTAGCGCTTATCAGCGATCTCGATGCCCGGGAAATCCTTGTGGATGGCGTCTTCAAACCCCTGCTCGCGCGCCATAGTGGAAGCGGCGCCCGCCTGCACGGCGACGATCACGATTTTGCCTTTGCCTCCAGTAACCGACCCCATGCGAGCGGCAGCCACCTGGCCGGCCTGGTAATTGTCGGTCGCCACCTGCGAGGCGAACTTGTCTGTGTCTACCGCTGAATCAAAGATGATGACGGGGATCTTCTCGCGCGCGGCGCGCTCCACCACACTGACCATTACCGTCTTATCGATGGGGGCCAACGCAATGGCATCCACATGGCGGTTGATCATGGCGTCCACGATTTGAAGCTGGCCGTTGAAATCAGTCTCGGTGGCGGGGCCATTCCAGACGATTTCAATGTTGTTCTCCTGGGCCGCCTTGGCGGCGCCGGCGTGCACGGACTGCCAGAACAGATGAGCCCTGCCCTTTGGAACAACGCCAATCACTTTTCGGTCATCTTTCTTGCAGCCAACCAGGAACGGCAGCGTGAGGACGATGCCGGCCAAAGCCAGACCGCGGAGGAAACAGAATTGTATGTTCATTCGGGGAACTTGGTGGGGACCGTGGCCGTCTGCCAGCCCTCACCGCTTAACGCTTTCAGAAACTCAACCAAATCGTTTTTATCCTGCTCTGTCAGATGCAGGGCCTTAATTTTCTCATCCAGATTCTTGTTAGGAATGCCGCCCTTATCGTAGAAATCCACAACATCGCGCAAGGTTTTCAGGCTGCCATCGTGCATGTAAGGCGCCGTGTTCGCAATCTCGCGCAGAGTCGGCGTCTTGAAAGCACCCCAATCGGCGGCATTCTTGGTGAATGCGGAGCGTCCCTCATCGGGATTCGGCTTGTCCGTCCCCACCCCCAAATTATGATAAGCATTGGTGGTGAAATTGATTCCTTCGTGGCATTGGTCGCACTTGGCCTTGTTCACGAAAACGTCGTAGCCCCGGATCTGCGGTGAAGTCATGGCGGACTTCTTACCGGCGCGAAAGCGATCATAGGGAGAGTTACCGGAGAGCACCGTGCGCTCGTAAGTTGCGATAGCCTTCGCCACCTGATCGATATTGATCTCGCCGGCGCCGAACACTTCCTCAAACAAAACCTTGTAACCGGCGACGTTCTTCACCCTTGTGACAACACCTTCGTGCGTGTTGCCCATTTCAAGAGGATTCGCCATTGGTCCCTTGGCCTGGTCTTCCAAAGTGGCGGCGCGGCCGTCCCAGAATTGCGCCAGACTGTAGGCGCGATTGAACACCGTGGGAGCGCTTCGCCCGCCCTTTTGGCCCTTGATACCCGTCGAAACCGCTGAACCGTCCGCGAAGGCGAACTTCGGATGGTGGCAACTGGCACAGGAGACACTGTTGTCGGCTGAAAGGCGATTATCAAAATAGAGCAGCCGGCCCAGTTCCACCTTCTGCTTGGAATATGGATTATCGGCCGGCCACTGAATGGGGACAAGGCCGAGCGGCACCTGACCCTCCGGCGCCGCTGTTTTCTTCTGGGCAGCTTGCGCCGCTAGAAGAAAAAGGGCTGGAGCAATTGCCGCCAGCCACATCTTTCGTTTCCACATAGTCGATTATTTCTTTATAAAGCCATGGACGTAAAGAGCCTTGAAGCCGCCGAACGACGACTGGGTGCCCGTTACTTCCATGATGTGGCCAGCATGGTCCGCCGCGGCCTTGCGGAAATCAGTCTGCCCGTCGCGGCGCAGATCGTGCTCTTCGTCCATCAACATGTAGAGCGATCCGTCCGAAGTCATCAATCCGATTGGCTGACCGTTGTTGAAGCACTTTTGCGCGCAGGCGCGATGCTTCTCGCCATGTTTGCCAATCTGCAGGTAGCAGGAGAAGTCGACGATTTCACCCACCAGCGTGGCCTGTTTGGCACCCGGATTCGGCTTGCCGTCTACAGCGGCGCCTACGGTTGTGGCGCTCCAGAGATCTCCTTCGGCAGTCCCGAGTTTGCCCATTGGCGCCTCGTAGCTGCCGCCTTCCACCTTCATCTGCGGCTGCAGAATTCCGGGGCCTGCCCCTTTCTTAGCCATTGGCTTCTTATCGTCGGCGGCGAATACGCCGGCTGCCAGCGCAGCCACACCGAGTGTACACATCAAGTAACGATTGATTTTGGACATAGGTCTCCCTTAAGTTTAACCGCGTACGCTCGCCGCCGGTATCTTCGACAGCAAGTCTTCCATCTCGGCACGGCTTTCGCCCCCGATGGTAAAGCAATCCACGCAGTCCAGCGATAACGCGAACTGCAAACATTTGTCGGCTTCGTTGCGCAGACGGCCAGCGCCCAGAATCTTCATTCCGATGACGCCCTTCCCTGCGGCCTTGAACTCTCGCAGGACCGAGATCACCGTCTTGGGATCGGCGTCCATGGCCACCTGTGCCGGATTGATGCGCGCCAAATCCACTTCCACCCATGGATGTTTCGATGAAGTCCGCAGCGCCTCAATCGTGTGACAAGAAGTGCCGTGCGTGCGCACAATCCCCTTCTGCTGCGCTTCGGAAATTACGGCCATCGCGCCCTTTTTCTTATCAGGCCAGTTGGCGTCCTGCATATTGTGCAGCAGCAGGATATCGATGTAGTCTGTGTTGAGCTCGCCGCGGAACCGGTCGAGATCCGCTTTCATCTCTTTCTCAGTCGAGGCGTGGGTCTTGGAAAGGATGGTGACTTTGTCTCGCGGAACTGTTTTCAAAGCTTCCCGCAGGTGTGGATGCGAACCATACTGGTCGGCCGAATCCCAAAAGGTAAGGCCCTGGTCGTAACCGGCACGGAACAATTCGGCAACACCGTGCAAGCCCAGCTTCTTCGTTTGATTCGAGCTTCCGCCGGCGCCGTTTGTTCCGGTGCCCATCGCCAGACGGCTCAGCTCAATCTTTCTAGGGCCCAGGAAGATCCGGTCCGTGGCCAGTTTCTTGGTAGTAGCAGCGAATAGATGATAAGGAAACGCATGGAGGGCAACCATGCCCGATGCAGCTGCGGTCTTGCAAAGAAATTTCCGGCGGTCCATTTGGCCTCCTGGTTCGTACAAGGAAATTATCACATGTGGACAGTGCAAACAACCAGCATAACGAATACTGTAGGATGCCTGAAGACACCCTACGCACACGCAAGCCATTCTGCTATTGGTCTTCGCCCCCGCACTGGCAGCCGCGAAAAAGACTCCCACCCCGCGGTTGATTCAGGTGGCGAATGAAGACTTGAACTCGTTGAGACCGGGAAGTTGAAACCAGCAATCTCGCGCACCTTCCCCTTCGTTGCCGCTGGGAAGCGGTTTGGTCACTGGTTTGAGATTGCAGTGTACGGTCCCGATTCCTTTGAGCATGCTTGTGTGCCGAAGGGGACGCTAAGTGCAGCAAGATCTGCGACGGGATGAAGGACGCCTCATCGCGAAGCATCCGCGCATCACAGACCGACACCGTATCATACGTCGCGCTACCCGTGGAATCCGTCAGCGTGCGCTTCATCTCGTTTGAGAAGTTCTTCACGTAGTTCGCTGCCGGAGGTTTACGCGAGATAGACCAGCCCGAAGGATATCGGCTGGCGGCAGCCGGACCAGTTCAGCCGGGTGATCAACGAATCGGCACCTACACCAGCATTCCATGGCTTCCGGTTTTCTACTTGGTGTTTGGCGGCGGGAACCAAAGCGGCGGTCCAGGGAATGCCCAGAATCCGCGAAGAGCGGACTTCGCGTCAAGATCGCGAACCGCTAGTGGCGAGACGTGATTTCCGGTGAGTCCGCGCCCACCGGCAGATCAAACTCGACGCACATCCTCGCGGCCTCGACGCTTTCTTCTACCCAATCTTCGGGAAGCTTTAAATCCCGAGAGAGCTTGTGGATAGACACTCCATTCACGTGAGCAAAATATAGCTGCATGGAGAAAACGCGCGGCGAGCCGGTGTGCGTAAGACGTTCCAGACCGCCTGCCCTGAATTGCCATCCAGGCGATACCCGGCTCTTGCCAACCCGGCAGCGCTTCCCCAGAAAAACTATCGAGATTGTATCCAGCGCCATCAACAACAGGCCTAATACTACCGACCCCATACAATATAAGTGGGATTGGCGACAGTTCCTCTCAACCGTTGAAGAGTGTGCCGAGATCGGCGGCCGGACAGCGGACCCCGACATAGAAAGTTCCGAAAAGCGCGTAAACGGCGCTCACTTCGTCAAAGCGCATCTCATAGATCAGCTTCTTGAATACCAACGGGTCGTCAGCGAACAGATCTACCCCCCATTCCCAGTCGTCGAAACCGATAGAGCCGGTGATGATCTGCTTCACTTCGCCCGCGTAGCGCCGTCCGATCATCCCATGCTCGTGCATCATCGCCTGACGATCCGCCATCGGCACCTGGTACCAGTTTTTCAGCTCCCCGCGGCGCCGGTCCATGGGATAAAAACAGATGTACTTGTGCGGCGGAACTTCAGGATAGAGTCTGGGATGCATCGCTTCTTTCTGGCGCGCCATCACCACTTCAATCTCCGACTTCCATTCCGGTGAATAAGGGGCGATGCCCTTGGCGGCCAGCGCGGCATATACCTTCGACGTCGATTCATAGAGCCCAAGCTCCACCACCGACAGATACGACGATGTGGTCTCCAGATAGTCGGAGATCCCCAACCGCGCCAATTGCAGCTCCGCTCGATTCAACTCGTCAAAGCTGGTTCGAAAATGCACCAGCAGCAGGTCGCCCTTGTGTCCGATGAGCGAGAAGGCGGCGCTTTTTTCCTGCTCCATCGCCGCAAGCGCCACCGTGGCTTCGGCGATCAACTCGGCACGCGCGGCTACGGGCAAGGCCTTCCAGGCGGCCCACTTGATGCGCATCATCTGATGAAGAACGCTGGCGCCCTCCAGCGTTAGTGGTACCGGCGGCATTGCAGCCACAGTTGCTTCGATCTGTTGCATGTTACTCACTTTTCCCCGTGGACAATGGTGGAATTACATTATTCATCCGGGCATAGGCGATTGCCTGGCCCAGATGTTCATGCATATGCGTTGCCATCAGAAGCAGAACCGCTCGCTTTGTGGCCATCTTGCCGCCGAAAAACTTTACCGTTTTGTCCAGATCGGCATCCGGAATACTCAGCGCTGTCTTCCGTACGTTCTCGAAGGACTCCGTCAACAACTCTACAACCTTGTCCTTGGAGGTAATCTTCGTTTCGGCATCCCGGTCCAGGCCGGCGGGCGGCTTCATGCCTAGAAATACGGGAATGCCATAGTTGGCGCTGGCGATGTGTACGAAAACTTCGCCTACTGAGCGCACGCCCTCCGTAGGACGCCAGGCGTACTTCTCCTCCGGCACGGCGTTGGCCAGGCTGACCGCCTTCTTCTGAACATCGTCCAGTTGAGCAAGAAACTCGGCGCGAAAACCCACTGGCTTTGGCGCATCCTCTGCGTGCACGAACGTCACAGCGGACAGTGAGAGCAGCAGACAACGCAATGCATTTCGTCGCATAGTTCAGTTTTACCGCACAACGCACCACCTGCGATATCATCCCATCGAATGCATCTCAGCAGACGAAAACTCCTGGCGGCTACGCTCCTCCTGCCCGCAGCGAAGGCCGCGCCGGTGGGGAAGATCAAGATTACGAAGTTTGAAATCCATAAAGCGACGGTGCGCTGGCGCGACTTGGTATTTCTGGAAATCCATACCGATTCCGGGCTTATCGGACTTGGCGAGGCAACGCTGGAGACCCGAGCCGATGTGGTAGAGCAAGGGCTGCGCTGGTTGGAAGAGAGTATGCGGGGTGTGGATCCGGCGGGGCCGGAAGAGCATTGGAACAGAAACTACTATCAACTGTCGCGCTGGCGGAATGGGCCGGTTACGATGTCGGCTCTTTCCGCGGTGGATATCGCGCTGTGGGACATTGAGGCGAAGCGGCTGGGAGTGCCCGTCTGGCGATTGTTGGGCGGACCGGTGCAGAAAAATCTGCGCGCCTATTTCACGCATTGGAGCGCCAGTTTCAGCCCGCGTACCCCGGAAGGCTTTCGGGATTTCGCCGAGAAGACGGCCGCCCGCGGCTGGACCGCGGTGAAATGGACGCTGCCGCTGGAAGGCACGGAATCGGAGCGCATTCAGAAAAGCATCCGGGAAGTGGAGGCTGTGCGCAAAGCGGTGGGCGACAAGCTGGACATCGGCCTCGAAGCCGCCGAGACGTTCAGCACCAGATCCGCCATCCAGTTCGCACGGGCGCTGGAACCCTACCACCCGCTGTTCCTGGAAGAACCGACGCTGCGGGAAAACCCGGCGGGATTGGGCGAGGTGGCGGCGAAAAGTCCGGTGCCGATTGCGACCGGCGAAGGGCTGCTGTCGCGCTTTGAATTTCGCCCGCTGCTGGAGGCCCGAGGCGCCGCCATCATTCAGCCGGACGTGATGCATGCGGGCGGAATCACTGAGATCCGCAAGATCGCCAATCTGGCGGAAACCTATGGCGTGGAGATCGCACCGCATCAATGCAGCGGACCGGTGGCGCATGTGGCATCGCTGGCGGCCATGTCGGTGTGCCGTAATTTCCTCATTCAGGAATGGGAGGCCGAGGACGACAAGATCTTTCAGGAATTGACCAACGGGACGTATCCGGTGCAAAGCGGTGGAACCATCCGGTTGCCGGAGGCGGCGGGACTGGGAATCACGGTCGATTTCGCGGCGTTCAAGAAGCGCTTTCCGTTCCAGGGTCTAAACCGCCGGGCGACGATCAAATCGTAAACTACGGATTGCCTCACGGATTGACTTCGACAACCTCATCGAAAATTGCGGGGTCGATGCTGATACCGCTGATCCGCAAGCGCTCCAGAATCTTCGGCTCATGGCCGCAACCACGGAAACGGCCCTGCACTTTCCCGGCATCATTGACGCCGGTGCGCTCGAAAACAAAAATGTCCTGCACATCGACGCGGTCGTCCTTGACGCCCAGCACCTCGGACACGTTCATGATCTTGCGGCTTCCATCCTGCAGGCGCGAAACCTGCACCACCAGCTTCACGGCGCTGGAAAGCTGCTGCAGAATCACCCGCGTGGGGATTTCCAGGTCCGCCATGAGGATCATGGATTCCAGCCGCGAAAATGCGTCTTTCGGATTGTTGGCGTGGACGGTCGTCATGGAACCTTCGACGCCGGTGTTCATCGCCTGCAACATGTCCAGGGCTTCGGCGCCGCGGCACTCACCCACGATGATGCGGTCCGGGCGCATGCGCAGTGCCGTGCGAACCAACTGGCGTTGATTAATGCCGCCCTCTTTGTTCAAATTGGGCGGTCGCGTTTCGAATTTCACCACGTGCCGCTGCTGCAACTGCAACTCGGCGGTATCTTCAATGGTGACGATGCGCTCATCTTCGGGGATGAACCGCGAAAGCGCATTCAGAGTAGTGGTCTTACCGGAACCGGTTCCGCCGGAGATCAGAATGGTTGCCTTCGACTTCACGCAGGCGGCCAAAAACTTCAACATGCCGGACATGATCGTCTTGTTCTCGATCATCTCATCGGAGGTGATAACGTGGCGGCCGAAGCGGCGGATGCTGAGCGACGGGCCGTCCAGCGCAAGCGGTGGAATGATGGCGTTGACGCGCGATCCATCGGGGAGGCGCGCGTCCACAATGGGCTGCGCTTCGTCGATTCGCCGGCCCACTTGGGAAACGATTTTCTCGATGATGTGAAGCAGGTGCCCGTTGTCTTTGAACCGGACCTGGGTCTGCACCAGTTTTCCGTTACGTTCGATGTAGACCTTGTCGAATCGGTTCACCAGGATATCCGAGATGGACGGTTCCTTCAGCAGCGGTTCCAGGGGGCCCAGGCCCAGCACTTCATCCAGAATCTCTTCGATGATCTTGTTTTGCTCGGCGGTGGTCATGGGCACGCGTTCGTCTTCGAGAATGCGCTCCACCACCCGGCCGATCTCCGCGCGCAGGCGATCCTTGGGGATCGAATTTACGCGTTCCATGTTGAGGGCACCGATCAGCTTCTTGTGGATTTCGGATTTCAGTTCGAAGTAGCGATCAGCGGCGGCGCTCGGACCTCGGTTGGGTTGCGGTCGGAAATTAGTTCCCACGTATCGCTCCTGTGTGCGTGTCTTCACTGTAGCGCACGGTTCTGGCGGGCAGGCCAAACTGGAGCGGAATTGTAAACGGTGTTAAGTAAAGGTACCCTAATCGAAGATAGGCCGCAGGATGCCATCACTGTGAAGTTTGAAGGTTGAGAAGGAATACAAAGGACAACGATGCAGAGCAGATTCCCCGGCTGGCTACTGGCAGGAGTGCTGGCACTAACCGCGGTGCCCTTAGCGGCTCGCGCGGATCAGTTCACACTATTCGACGTCACGTTTACGTTTACCAAGGCGGACGCGGAGAACTCGACCCCGAATAAGTCGCACTACTACGTGAAAGGCCCCTTGATCAACCCGGACCGGCCGAAAGATTGGACCACTCCAGTGGATTATCGAAACGGGACAGTCCACATCCGCGCGGAGGTAATTGAAAAGCCCGTAGGTGGCGAGAACACCACCTGGACGCTCTGCTACATTCCCAACAAGGGTCAAGGCAACGGCTATGGTTGCACTGGTACCGTCCTCTATCGCGAAAAAGGGGTCTACGAACAGGATGTGCCCATGACGTCGTGGTGGCAGAACGAAGCCATCGTTTGGGCCGAAGGGATCAAGCAGATGGATCTGGTAATCAAAGACGGCAGCGGCGGCGGAGGTCACGCCCACAAGCGGCCTGATTCGGAAAAGTTCTTCCCCACCAAGATGCGCATCACCATGACGCAGGTGTCGGCGGGTTCCACTTATGATCCCAGCTTGGCAGGCCGCGTACCATAGCCGAGTACAGCCGCAAATCCAACCAGCGCGGCGGGCTCGGCGACGTTACGCATCAGGAAAACGCTCCATTGCGGTAGCGGGATGATCACGGCCACCGCGGTAATGGCAAAGAGCACGCCGCGCAGATAGCGCAGCTGTTCCGGGACGGGCGCGGTAACGGCACGCGACACCATCCAACTACTGAGCGGAATAGAGATCAGCATCGCCCCGCCGGTCAGGATCAGGAAGGCGGTGGGACTGCTGATAAACATCGACAGATCGTCCGATAGCCAGCGGCCACGCTCAGAGTAGCCGGCGAACGCCAGATCGAACGGATAGGCGGTGGCTAACATCGCCGGCCATGCCCGCCGGGAACCGGGAAGGAGGAGCAGTGGGCTCAACCGCAATACGCTGGTGAGCCATAAAACCGCCGGGGCCTCGAAGGTAAACAGCCAACGGGACAGCGCATAGCAGCCCAACCCGGCCAGCGCAAAGAATGCGGTTCTGCGATTCCAAAATGGCTCCGGCGGATTGTCCAGGTCTGCAAAAAGTCCCACCGCGGTTAGGGAAACAGATCGCCGCTGAGCGAAAACTTATAGACCGAAGAATTAATCCGCACCGAACCGGTAACCGTCATTCGTACCCGAACAGCCGACAACGGAATGTCCACGTCCACCGGCATCGGGCCCACGGTAGTGCTTAGCGTCATGGGTAGGGTCACGTTTACCAGCGCGACTGTCCCGCTGCCGGTTTGCGTCGAGAACTGGATCTGTTCCAGGGTCCAGGTGGCAAAAGTGTCGGAGATCCCGTACGGCCTTACTTCCAGAGTGGATTTCGCCGGTAGCCGTCGCAGATCGACCATAAGGCGTGCCGAGGCCACGCAGTCCTGCGGGCCAGGATTGGTTCCCGGAGGCGGACATGAGGCGGGCACCCATTCCACGTCCGCGGCCAGTGGACTGGCGGAGGCAACCGGCGGATAGGCAATCTGTTGCAGAGACGGTGCGAAAAAGACGCCGGACTTGGTCAACGAAACCGTATCCGCCGACGCCTTCTTCAACTTCCCGGAATCCAGCTTGTAGATCTTGCTGGTATCCGAGGCGAACACGGCGCCGGTGGCATCCTTGACGATTCCATAGGGAGCAGCAAGAGGATCCATCCCGTCATCCAGCGGAACCGTTGCGATCAGGCCGGAGTCCGCTGCAACCGTCCGGACGCAGGCGCACTTGGCGTCGGCGATTATAAGGTTTCCGGTAGCGTCCGCAGCCATTCCCAGCGGGCTGTTCAGTTCGGCGCTGGTCGCGATGTCGCCATCGCCAGTGGAGCCAGCCACGCCGTTACCAGCCACCGTGGTGATGGCTCCGGTTCCGGCATCCACTTTCCGCAGGCGGGCGTTTCCCGTGTCGGCAATGTAGAGGTTACCGGGCGCATCCAGAAACAAACCCCAGGGAGCATTCAACTGCGCGCTGGCAGCCGCAACGTTATCCCCGTTGAATCCAGAGTTACCCGTTCCAGCATAGACGCTCAGTTCGCCGGCGGAATTCAGCTTGTAGACCTTGTTCTGGCCGGCGATTGAGAAAAATGAATTGCCGTTGGCATCGGCCGCGAATCCGGTGGTGCGATTGGGGTTCAGGTTTGCGTCCGGCGGTGGTGTCTCGGCGCCCGCAGTGACGGCACAGAGAGACAACACGGCTGCAATTCGGATGGAGTTGCTAACTGGAGTGCCCAAGAACCAATGTAGTACGGTTTTGGGGCTGGGTGTTAAGCCTAACCCGTGATCAGAGGCTGGAACCGCATCTTCGGTCTGACGCCGGTGGCAAACTCCATTTGGTTCGCAGGCTCGTAAGTTGGTTCCGCTGGTTTCAACCGCTCCGTGCGAACGTGGCCGTACCGCTTCCGGGTTTCCATCAGCCGCGCCAGCATAAGCCTTTGCGTGTCAGCATGATAGGCTTGCCTGTGACCATCGCAACAGAAGGGCACTCCGCGCTGTACAAGGCTCTGTACCAACGGGACCGGGTTGTCACAAAATAGGCACTTCATTTCTGTGTCTGGCGATTCACTGAGACCTCGCCTAACCTCACCTGTCATCAGTTAAACACATGAGATGGCATCTAAGAAATAGGCATTTTGATTCAAATCTAGGTGGGTTTCCGGCAGTACTAGGGTTTCAGTACTAGTGCGACATTTTAGGCGTTTTTCACAGAACTCTTACATCAGCGCAACCACTCCCACGTCACGGTTCCCTAGTATTGGCTTATGCGGACACAACAGGAAATTGAAGAAGCGGCCAGGGAGCAAGCCCACTACCGGATTGCGCGCGGTCTGATTTTGGCGTGCCCGATTGTGCTTGCCGTGCTCCAGTTCGTGCCCGGTCCATCCAGAGCCAATCCGCGCCGGGATGAGCGGGAAACGTTAGAAGCCAGTCTGGTGGTTCCCTTGCCGGTCTCGGCAATGCTGCAAAGGGCCTGCATGAATTGTCATTCCAGCGAAACCAGATGGCCGTGGTACGCGCGGATGGCGCCAGTTTCCTGGATGATTGCCAAGGATGTCAACGAAGCGAGAAAGGCGATGAATCTATCACGCTGGTCCATCCAGAACGGCCGCCGTCCGGACCTTGCCATTGCCACGCTGACCGCCGCCTGTGAAGATTTACGGAGCGGACGGATGCCGAAATGGAGTTACCGTGTCCTGCATCCGGAAGCACAGGTATCGAAAACGGAAGTGGACCAATTCTGCGGTTGGGCGAACGGAGAAGTGCGGCAACTGGTGCGGAAGAAACAACAGCAGCCCCGCGGGAAGTCCGCGAAGCTTTTGCATGCGGCGCAACCGGCAGTCACAAGGACAGGCGAAGACAGAAGCGAGCGCCGGCCCCAGGAAGCGGATCAACCCATAGGTCTCCGCCATGATCAAGCACGGTTTGGCGGGCCAGGGCCAGACCGATTCCCAGGCCATTCTTCTTTCCTGCGCTAACGAATGGCTGAAAAAGCCGCGTGCGAATCTCTTCTGCAATTCCAGGACCGTTATCCTCCACGCGGATGAGCACGGCGCCGGACGCCTCGGCGGCGGAAACGTGAATGGACCCACCGGCGGGCATCGCCTCCAGAGCGTTACTGAACAAGTTCAGGAAAACTCTCTCCATCCGGGCGCGTTCCAGCGGCAATTCCAAGCCCTCCGGCACATCGAACATCATGTGGACAGCCTGCGATTCGGCAAGCGGAGCAACTGCCTCGTAGGCCGCCGAGATCACGTCCCGCAACCGGCACACTTCTGTTGCCTTGGCTTTGCCCCGCGACACGTTGACCAGGTCCTGCAGCAATTCCTGAATGTGGCGCGACGCGCGATAGATGTTCAACGCCAGGCGTTTCACCTGCGGCGGCGGCAATTCGCCGTCGACCAGCATTTCCGATCCGCCGTAGATGGCCGCCAGGGGATTGCGCAGATCGTGAACAATGGAAGTGGAAAGGCGGCCGATGGTGGCGATGCGTTCCTGGCGGATCAGTTCCTCGCGCGCCTCGCGGATGGAAGCGCTCATGGCGTTGAACGTCGCCGCCAGCCGGCCGAGCTCGTCCTGGCTTTCCACCGGCACGCGGGAATCGTAATTCTGCCGGGCGATGTCGGAGGCAGCCCGGTCCAATCGCTTAATAGGTTCCACAATGCGCTTAGCCAGCACGAAGCTCAACCCAAGACCGGCCAGCAATGTTAACAGGCAGATGCCGATGACATCGCGCTCCAGGGAAGCCAAATGTTGCTGGGCCGCCGCGAAGGAACGAACGATGTGGATTTCGCCGATCGGCTGTCCCATCACGTCCAGTAGCGGAGCCGCAAGCACGGCGTAGGCAACACCCCGCGCGGTAACCAGATGCATCCGGTTCTGGTTGGATTGCTGCGATTGCATTTCGGCGGTGGTCTGCGCATCCAAAGTAGTTGCGATGACGCGGCCATCCGATACAAAGATGAAATCGCTGCCTCCAGTGCTTGACTTCAATCGTTGCGCCACCGCTGGATCAATCTGGTACCCGGCCAACAGGACGTTCAGCAGTGCCGGTTCGTGCGCCGACTGCACATAAACGGGCGTGACCACCACTTGATACAGCCTTCCACTCTGCAGCAGAAAGCCAGTGGCTTGGCGCGGAAATTTCGGCGCCGCAGATTGGACGATCGATAAATTCTGTAAAAATGCGGTTTCCGGATTTCCGCCGAGGGATGCCAGCACGCGGCCGCGAGGGTCGGCCACCACGAAGATCGCGTTTTCCTCCGAAACTTTTGCCCAGATTTCACCCGCCGTGTCTTGAATGGTGGCGCGGTCGCCGGTACTGAAGGCCGCGCGGACATCGGACATCGTGCTGAGCAGCAAACTGGTGGACGAGAGCATCCGCGCACGGGCGCGCCACAACGATTCGTACGCCTGGAGGCTGGTTTCCACCTCCTGCTCCAGCCCCATCGTGGTAATTTGCACCACGCGCTGCTGAACCAGCCTTCCGGTAACCAGCAGCAGAACAGCCAGCGTGAGTGATGTGGAGAGCAGAATCTTCCACAACAGCGAAATGCGGACCAGACGCGAGCGGATCATTTTTTCGCACCAGGGTAGCTGAGGCCTTCATCCGATGGCGGCGGGTAGTCGCGTCCAAACTTGTTCTTATGCGGCATCATCAGATATCCGCTTTCAGAAATGGAGATTGGCGGCAGCGTGATATCGGTGCCCGGCACCAGAGTGCGGCGCGCCAATTTATCGAGTGTTTCCTGGGTAGCCCTTTCGTGAAACACACGCAATTGGTAATCCCCCGGCGGCACGTTGTCCATTTGGAACGCTCCATCCTTGCCGGAAATGGCGAAGTACGGCGCGTCCACCACTACAATCACGGCGCTCATCATGGGGTGGATGTTGCAGAACACGCGGGCAACGCCAGGCCGATCAAACTTCACCGACCGTGTGCCGCCGGGCGGATAGAGCCCAATATCGAACAGCTGCCCGTCGAAGTTGGAGAAGGCATTGTGAAAAATCGGGTCGAGGTTTGGGAAATCGACGCGAGTTCCGGTGGCGACGGCCAGAATGTGCGGGGAGAACCGCTTGTCGCTCTGCACCATGCGGGCATGGCCGTTAGAGAGGGGCACGGCAACCACAGGTTTCAGCCAGACCACGACGCCGGAATAGTTACGCGACTTCACAACCGCGGCTTCGCTGGAATCCCGCAGCTCCACTCTTCCCGAAATGGAAGCCGCCAGGCCGGGCAGCGAGGCTCCCAACAACAGTGCGGCCGCAAGGCTAAAAGAGATATGCCAGCGCAAGGTCATAGTGGTTGTTCAATCGCTTGCCAATTCCCAGATAGGAGGTGCGGATCTGCGATGCTTCAAAACCCAGAAAGATGTTGGGAGCCAACCGGTATTGCAGATTGGCGGCGTTCTGCAGGTTCTTTCCGATACCGCCGGAGCGCAGGTCCGAGTTGCGGTCGTCCTGCTGGCCGTTGATCACACTCAAGGTGAGGCGGTTGGTTGCGGAATAGGAAAGCTGCGCCCACCCGCCGGAGCCGTGTACTGGAATGACACTGCGCGGACCCAGCACCGTAAAGCCTTGCCGCAGCGACCCCATATTGGACGAATTCTCTCCGCTGAAAAACATTCCAACGAGCTTCCATTTCACTAGCGGTTGCACTGACCAATCCAGCGTGAACAGCCGCGATGGAACGCTGGTGGCGGCAACATGGGTGGTGCTGGTGTGAAAACCCGGCGCAATTTCGATTCTGCCGCCGTTCTCAAACTGGCGCCACAATTCCACGCGGCCCTGCAATGCCGGCCGGGATCGTTCGAGGGAAGCGGCGAATTGGGCCGGTACGTCAGATGCCGTTTCCACCGTTTGATAGACGCTCACTTGCGCCCTTAGCCCGGCATTTGTTCCAATGGCCGCCCGCTGTTCAAAACGCACCTGCGGCTGCCAAAGCCAGAGGTTCCCCGCGCTGGTGAATGCCGACACACCAATCTGCGACATCGAATTTGGTTCGCGGAAGGAGATGAGCGGCTTGTCGTGCCCCACTGTAATGCTCTGATTTTTCCAGTCCATGGAGATGTTCGCCACGCGCAGCCGCATCAGATGGTTCAAGCCGGCCGAGGAGCCTGCGAAAAAGTCCATCAACACCGATCCGCGAATCGTGGCGCCCAGCGCTTGCGGGCCTTCATACTTCAAGCCCACCGTGGTTTGGCGAAATGTGGCGCCGCTGGTAGCCGGGCCCGCGCTCGCGGCAGCAGTCGTCGGATTCTCAAACCCATTATTGTTCTTTCCTGTAACGAAGGCGTTAAACAAGGCCATTCCGGTGATACTGAGCGGGAACTTCTGCGACGATTCCACCTTGGTCTGCGATTGTTCCTCGGTGCGCTTCTCCTGGACGTCGATTCTTTCTTCCAGCGAAGGCACCGGTTGTTGGGGCGGGCGCGTGGCGGCGATCTGTTGCTTCAGCTCACGCACCTCGTCCATCAACATGCGGTTCTGCTGCTCCAACCGCTCCAGTCTTTGCAGAATTTGGTTTTGATCCGGACTGCTTTGCGCCAGCAAAATAGAGGGCAGTAAGAACACCGAAATTCTATGCATTGAGAAGTCTCTGAAGAGTGGTGCGCACTTCTGCCGGGGAGTACGGTTTGGAAAGGTAGGCATCGGCGCCTAGCGTGCGCAGGCGCTCGGGGGTATTCAAATCGGAATCTCCGCTGATGACCAGAATCGGCAGATGAAGATGCCGTGGCAGCGAGCGGACGCGGGCAATCAGATCGAATCCGTCTATTCTAGGCATGTGAAGATCGGTCACCATGGCCGCGATGTTCGACGTCTTGTTGTCAAGCAGATTCAGCGCCTCCTGAGCCGTGGTTGCGACGCGCAGTTCTATACCGGGTAAGGATAGCAGGGCGACTTCCAGAAGCGTAGCGCAGTATTCAGTATCCTCGACAATCAGTACGATCCTCGGCATCAGAGTACCTCAAGGGAGAAAGCGATATCCCACACCGTGCACGGTGAGGAAGTGGCGCGGGCAATCAGGCTCCGGTTCCAGTTTCTGGCGCAGACGAACGACGTGAGCATCCACGGTGCGCGTGTTCGGGAAAGATTCGTAACCCCACACGGAATTGAGAATCATGTCCCGGGTGAGCGGCCGGTCCGGATTTTGCAGGAAGAAGGTTAGCAGATTGTATTCCGCCGGCGTGAGTTTCAGCTCAGCGCCTTTGCGCGACACCACACGGCGTTGCAGGTCCACTTGTGTATCGGCAAACGAGAGGACTTGGTGCGCCTCCGGCGAGACCCGTCGCAGCACCGCCCGGATTCGTGCCAGCAACTCCCGCGTGCCGAAGGGTTTGACTACGTAATCGTCGGCTCCGATTTCCAGCAGCAGCACTTTATCGATTTCGTCCCCAGCGGCGCTTAGAACGATGATGGGCGTGGAGTCGCGTGCAGAGCGAAGTGCCTTGCAAACGTCTACGCCGCTCTTGCCAGGCAGCCGCAGGTCCACCAGAATCAGGCTGGGTTTTGCCGTAAGCGCCTTCTCCAGCCCTACGTTTCCGTCGGCCGCGGCCAGGGTGCGAAATCCCTCCTGCTCCAGCAATACGATTATCGTGTCGCGTAAGTTTTCGTCATCGTCAATGACAAGGATAGTGTGCATCTCGTGTATCCGAGATTCTAACCAACCCCAGCCGGTATTGCTAACCGCACCCGTAGTTTCGTTCGTGAGACACCCTGGTTGCCATTGTACGGAAGGCCGCGGAAAGCGCCTGTAAACATTTTGTAAACAGATTGTGCGGTGCTTCAATTCACGCTGAGCGTCGCCGTTTTTGCGGAATCGCCGGCCGCCGCCGTGATCGTAACTGTCCGCGCGGAAGCCACGGCGCTGGTCCGGATGGGGAATGTGGCGGAGATCTGGCCGGCCGGCACCGTCACAAACAGATCGAGCCCAACCGTGATCGGGCTGTCGGAACTGAGCGAGATCCGGATGCCAGCGGCGCCCGCTGGCCGGGCCAAGGTGACGGTGCCGGTAGCGGTGGCGCCGCCTTTCACCGTCGCCGGTGCGATCTCCAACTTGCTGATGACCCCTTGCAAACCCGACGTCACCGTGAGCGGCCTGCTCTGCGACGCTCCGCGATACGTGGCCGTAATCGTCACCGTGCGGTCGGAAACCGGCGGCGTTGTGGAAATGGTGAACTGTCCCGAGATCTGGCCGGCATTGATGCTAACCGAAGCTGGAACGCGGGCGGTGGTGAGGTCGCTGGACTGCAATTGAATGGAGATGCCGCCGGCAGGACTCACATCGGGTAGTGTCACTTTCCCAGACGCATCGCTGCCCCCGGCGACGCTCGCCGGAGTGAGCGTTAGAACGAAAAGCGGGTTGAGGGTGACAGATGCCGTCTTCGTCACACCATCCAACGTGGCCGTGACTTTCGCCATGATGATATCGGCCACTGGCGAGGTGGCGGCGGTGAAACTTGCCGTATTCTTTCCGAACGGGACAACTACGGCAGCCGGCACTTGCAACTCTGGTGCGCTACTTTGCAATGCGACGGTCACTCCCCCCAATGGCGCGTTGGCGCTGAGGCCTACGGTGCCGGCAACTGAGGCTCCGCCGCTCACGCTGGCGGGATCAAGCGCGACACTGGACAGCGACGGCGCGTCGGAACGGTTCACCCTCAACGTGGCCGTGCGGGACACCCCTGAAGTGGAAGCGGTGATCTCGATATCCTGCGAAAAAACCGGCGAAGTAGTTTGAATCGGAACGCTGACGAAAAGTGCCTTCTCAGGAACAGTGACGAACACGGGAACCCGCGCGATGCTGTCGTTTGACGAGGAGAGACGAACCATAATGCCGCCGGCTGGTGCAGGCGCATTGAGAGTGATGGTAGCGGAAACCGCGTCGCCCGCCGCAATAATGGAACTCGAGAGTGCTAACCCAGCCAGTCCGATGCGATTGGTTGGGAGGCTGGACATCGTGAAATCCACAACGTTTGAAGTTACGGTTTCCGCCGTTATCGAAAGATGGACGATTCCGAGACCATCGGCTTCGGCGGGAATTACTACGTTCACCTGATCCAGTCCGAAGAATCCGGGCGCGGCCCCTGCGTATTCCACCGAAAGGTCGAAAGTTTTGCCCGAATCGGTGCGGCCTTGCGCCTTAACCTGTGAGGAGATACCCAGCCGGATCCCAGTTCCATATACAGCCAGACGCGTGCGCTTGTCGTCGCCGCCATTCTCCAACGTCTCCACCAGAAACGGATCAGCGGCATAGGTCACTGCGTTCAAGATCGACCCAGGTCCGGTCCCCGCTCCATTGCTGGAGAACAACGCCGGAGCCACCTTCCGAATTTCCGCAGTTCCCTGCGTGGTGGTCGGCAGTGATACAACCAGCACCGTGGCGGTTCCTGCCGGCGCGCCTGCAGGAACAATGAGATTGATCTGGCCCGGCGATACATAAACCAGCGCCGCTTCCTTTCCGTTGAAGGTAACGGACGTGCCACCAAGCTGAGTAGGCAGTTGACCGGAGGCCTCAAGCTGTGCCGATTGCGTGACGTTGGAGAGCGAGGTTCCGAATACCGATGCGAGCGAACCTGGGGAAACAATGGATTGATAGTTGGCCGCCGAGACGACGGTGAGCGGACTTTGCGCCTGCGCCGGAAGCAGCCAAATAACGCTGAGTAGGATGGCCTTGGTCATACTTCCATGACGCAGCGCCGGGGTGTTTAGACGGCCATAGCCATCTGGCTGAATCGCGCCATGAGTTCCACTTTCTGCCGTGCGCGGCCGGAGTCTATCGATTCCGCCGCCAGTTCAACGCCGTGTAGGAAGCTGGTGGCCTTGCCCGCGGCAACCAGCGCCGCGGATGCATTCACCAGGACGACGTCACGCTTCGGACCCGTTTCGCCATTCAGAATCGCGCGAGCGATTTCGAGGTTCGCGGCGCGGTCGCCGCCACGCAGATCGGCAATCTTGGCCGGCTTGACGCCAAAATCCTGCGGCGTCAGCAGGTGGTGGGCGATGGCGCCGCGATGAATTTCAAGCACCAGAGATTCGCCAGTGGTGCTGATCTCATCCAAGCCTCCCGCACCGTGAACCACGAAGCCGCGCTGTATCCCCAACGACCCCAAAGCTTCGGCCATCAGCTCAGCAGCCGCGGCCGACGGAGCGCCCACCAATTGGGCGGTGGCTCCGGCTGGGTTGGTCAGCGGTCCCAGCAAATTGAAGGCCGTCCGCATCTTCAGTTCCAGACGCGCCGCCTGCGCATGCTTCATGGCCGGATGCATGGCGGGCGCGTAAAGGAACCCGATGCCCACTTCGCGGATGGATGCCGCGGTCTGTTGCGGCGTCATCTCGATGTGGATCCCGAGTCCTTCGAAAATATCCGCGCTGCCGCACAAGCTGGATAGCGACCGGTTTCCGTGCTTGGCCACTTTCACGCCGGCGCCTGCTACAACAAAAGCGGCCACGGTGGAGATGTTGAAGGTATTCTGACCGTCCCCGCCGGTTCCACAAGTGTCGATCAGGACTTCGCCGTTGAGGTTCGGCAGAACTTTGGTGGAACGCTCCCGCATGGCGCGCGCAAAACCCAGAATCTCATCCGGAGTTTCACCCTTCATTCGCAACGCCACTAGAAAACCGGCAATCTGCGCGGTGGTGGCTTCCCCGGCCAGGATCAACTCCATGGCGTGCTGAGCGTCACTGGCGCTCAGATTTTCACGGCTGGCAGTCCTGTGCAGGAACGGGAGAAACGACATGATATAGTATGAAATTCGGCTTTCAGTGCGATACTAACATACCCGCCAGAGCCCACAATATCCGATGAAAATCCATGAATACCAGGCCAAGGCAATACTGGCCAAATACGGAGTCCCTGTGCCGAGGGGAGAAGTGGTTTTTACGGCGGAAGAAGCGGAAGCGGCGGCCAAGAAACTAGGCGGCAGCGTGGTGGTGAAGGCGCAAATCCACGCCGGCGGGCGCGGCAAGGGCGGCGGCGTAAAGCTTGCCAAGGATTCCACGGAAGCCGCGGAAGTGGCCAAGAAGATCCTGGGCATGACGCTGATCACCCATCAGACAGGCCCCGAAGGCCGGCTGGTGCAGCGCGTCCTGGTGGAAGAGACGCTACCCATTGCCAAGGAATTGTACGTTGGCATCGTGCTGGATCGCGCCATTGGAAAGACGGTGTTCATGGCGTCTTCCGAAGGCGGCATGGATATCGAAGAAGTGGCGGCGCACACTCCGGAAAAGATTTTGAAGGAGACCATCGAGCCCGGCTTCGGCCTGGCGGCGTGGCAGGCGCGCAAGTTGGCGTTCGGCATCGGCGTTCCAGCCGCCAGCGTGAATGCGGCCGCGGCCTGCATGATGGCGCTGGCGAAAGCAAACGAGGCGATGGATGCCTCGCTGGCCGAAATCAATCCGTTGATTTTGACCGCTGACGGAAGAGTGGTCGCGCTGGATGCGAAGTTCAGTATCGATGACAATGCCATGTTCCGGCACAAAGATCTGATCGATCTTCGCGACTTGAACGAAGAAGATCCGCTGGAAGTGGAAGCTTCCCGCTTCGGATTGAACTACATCAAACTGGACGGCAACGTGGCCTGCATGGTGAACGGCGCCGGGTTGGCCATGGCCACCATGGACATCATCAAGTATGCAGGCGGCAGTCCGGCGAACTTTCTGGACGTCGGCGGCGGCGCCAGCGCGGAACAGGTGAAAAACGCCTTCCGTATTCTGCTTTCCGATAAAAGCGTCAAGGCTGTGCTGATCAACATTTTCGGCGGCATTCTGCGCTGTGACACGCTGGCTACCGGGGTGGTGAACGCGGCGCGCGAATTGAACATTCAGGTGCCCATCGTGGTCCGGATGGAAGGGACAAACGTGGAACTTGGACAGCAGATTCTGGCTGAATCCGGATTTAATTTCACCGTAGCCGACGGCATGAAAGATGCGGCGGAGAAAGTAGTGAGGCTCGCACAATGAGCGTTCTGGTTAATGAGAATACGCGCCTGCTGGTGCAGGGTTTCACCGGAAAAGAGGGAACGTTCCATGCCACCCAGGCACTGGCCTATGGCACCAAGGTAGTGGGCGGCATCACCCCGGGCAAGGGTGGCACGAAACATTTAGACCTGCCGGTGTTTGATACGGTGGCCCAGGCGGTGAAGGAAACCGGCGCAAATGCAACGGTGATTTTTGTGCCTCCACCGTTCGCCGCGGACGCCATCATGGAAGCTACTGACGCCGGATTGGCGCTGGTGGTGTGTATCACGGAAGGCATTCCGGCACTCGACATGGTAAAGGCCTGGCAATTCCTGCAAGGCAAGCCCACACGACTGGTGGGACCGAACTGCCCTGGCGTCATTTCGCCGGGTAAGTGCAAGATCGGAATTATGCCGGCGCACATCCATCTGCCCGGGCATGTCGGCGTGGTTTCACGATCCGGCACGCTCACCTATGAAGCGGTGGGCCAGTTGACGAAGCTCGGCATCGGCCAATCCACTTGCATCGGGATCGGTGGGGATCCCATCATCGGCACCAATTTCATCGATGCCATCAAGCTGTTCAATGAAGATCCGGACACGCACGCCATCATCATGATCGGTGAAATCGGCGGCAACGCGGAAGAAGCCGCGGCCGCGTATATCAAGGAACATGTCAAGAAGCCGGTGGTTGGTTTCATTGCAGGACAAACCGCCCCGCCCGGACGCCGCATGGGCCACGCCGGAGCCATTATTTCCGGTGGATCTGGAAAAGCGTCTGACAAGATAGCCGCGATGGAGGCTGCGGGGATTACCGTATGCGCTTCACCGGCCGAAATGGGAGAAAAACTTAAAAGCCGTCTATGAGTGAACGTACTTTTGCAATTATTAAGCCGGATGCAGTAGCCGCCGGTAGCACCGGCGCGATTCTAGCGCTGATCGAGAAGAACGGATTCAAGGTTCTGGGGCTGAAGAGAATTCGACTTTCCCTGGCACAGGCAGAGAACTTCTACGGCGTACACCGTGAGCGCGGATTCTTTACCAGTCTGGTGACTTTCATGACCGAAGGGCCTGTGGTTGTGTTGGCGCTGGAACGCGAAGATGCGGTGCTGAAATGGCGGGAACTGATGGGCGCCACAAACCCGGCGAACGCGGCCGACGGAACCATCCGCAAATTGTTCGCCACAAGCATCGAACGCAACGCGGCCCACGGGTCCGATGCGCCGGAAACCGCCGCGGTGGAGATCCCCTTCTTCTTTAGCGGTTCCGAATTACTGTAAAGCAGCCGCTTTTCGAAAGGGCCAGGGCGCAAAAAGCGTATCCTGGCCCTTCTCTTTTTATTGCGGGAGCTTAATCGCCTGGCGCCCAACCAACTGCCAGCCCTGCGATCCCTTTATCCAAACATGCAGGATGTCCAGATTCGAAGTGGTGCTCTTGCCGGCGGTGTTGTTGGTGATATCCACTTTCCCCTTTACCAGGGCGGTGTTGCCGTAAACGCGCACCGTGTTTCCGGTGAACGTAATCGCCTCCACCGTGGAAGGTCCGGTGGTGACGGCCTTGATGACATCCGCCTTGGTTTCATTCTTGCCGCTCGAATGCGTATAGCTGAGGTCGGCATGCAACAGCTTTTCCAGAGCGGCCTTGTCCTTCTTCATGGTTGCCTGCTTCCAGGCGTCCATCGCCGCTAATACATCCTTTTCACCCTTTGAGTCTGAACCAGCGGCGGAGAGTACCGACGCGGAGAGGAGGAGCCACATCCATTTCTTCATAGGCCCATATCATATAGCAAATCGATAGCGACGCCAACCCTCCTGGCCATGTATAATCCTCGTTGCCATGAAGACTTTAGGCTCGCTGATTCTACTACTCTCCCTTGTGAATCCAGCTGCTGGGCAGGATTCACACATCTGGGGATCGCTTTCCCAATTGAAGTCTGGCGACAGGGTCCGTGTGAGCCTGGCAGCCGGCAGGGCACTTGACGGAGACTTCCAGAATTGGACACCGGAACAGATTACAGTGGGAACGGTCAGCACTCAGAAAGCGGATGTACGCAAGGTGGAGCGGTATCGCCCTGGCGGGTCGCATCGTGGCAAATCGGCAGCGATTGGGGCGGGCATCGGCTTCGGTGGCGGACTGGCATTGGGCGCGGCCGCCGGCGGCTGCAGCCAGCACGATATCCTCTGTTTTTCGCGCGGCGAGGCAGCAGTAATCGTCGGCGCCGCTGGAGCCGTTATCGGCGCGGCGGCCGGTGCTCTGATACCACGCAGCAGCAAGACGTTGATCTACGCCACGAAATAGCCGGGTGTAAACTGCTATCCAATGCAAAGGAGCCAACCGTGAACTATTCCCGCAGAGATTTAAGCCTGCTATTGCCAGCCCTGGTGACTGCCAACGCCGCGGCGGCAGAACTGGCCACGCTGCCGTCGAAGACCTTTTTGTTCGAGGAATTGCCGGTCCGCAAGACAGGCGAAAACCGCGCGCGCGCCATGTTTAATGGCCTGACCCACAGCGGCTTCCCGGTGGAGATGCACCAGACGGAGCTGGCCCCGGGCGACGCACCGCATCCGCCGCATCACCATGTTCACGAGGAAATGATGCTGGTGCGAGAAGGAACGATCGAGGTGTCAATCTCGGGCAAGGTTTCCACTCTTGGGCCAGGATCGGTTGCCTATGTCGCCTCAAACGAAGAACACGGTTGGCGCAACGTTGGTAAAACGCGCGCGCACTACTTTGTGATCGCTTTGGGTCAGACCAAGGCCTGAGTGAAACGAATTCCGGCCGTGAACCTCTCATATCAGGAGAACTCAATGCGAACCTGGTTTCTAACATCCGTAGTGCTTGCCGCGGCCGCTCTTAGTGCCTGCTCGTCTACTGTCGAGCAAACGGAACGGCCACGGACTAACGATGGGGACACCGCTTCCCAAAAGGCCGGTAAGGTGATGCACGATGTGGTGAAGGAAACCGACGAAGCGGCGCGCAAGGCAGGCACGGAAATTAAGAAGGCCGCAAAGGGGATGAAAGAAGGCTGGAAAGAGGCCGAGCGTGAAGATCCCATCAAGGCAAAAAAGCCCTAGGGTTTCACCAGTGCGGCAATCGCTTTTCGCGTCTGTTCCAGAGTCCCGCGCAGGGATTCGGCAGGTACGCTTTGCACGATAGGGGCGAACAAACGTCCGGCACCCATAGGCACATCGCGCGTCAGCGTGATCGCTTCGCATTCGATGTAAACGCCGTGGTCTCGCTCTTCAAAAAACCAGTAGACATTTAAGCGCCATAGCAGGCCCCGGTCGTTGCCCTCCGGCAGTTCCCGCTCCTTCGCGGAGCCGGCATCGGCCACCTCAGTGATTCGGGTGCTGAAGGCGTTGCTGTAGGCGCGAGTGGGATCGAGCGAAAAAAAACGGATGTCCTGATTGGTATTGAGCACATCGGAGAGGAAAAACTTTGCCTTTACGATGCGCATGTAAACCAGGAAGTCGTTTCCCTTTCGGGAGCGAATTTGCGCATCGGCAACTTCCGGATAAATCTCCTTGTGCCGCTTGTAATCCTGCGTCACCGCCAGCGCTGCCGCCAGCGTGCCGCCGGGAATGAACGCGGCGCCGATAAAATCGTGGATTAAGCCGCCCTTGACGGTGACGGTGCCTTTGTCCACGGCGGGTTCCACCACGACAACGCCCTGAGCCAACTTCTGATGCCGCTGCGAAGCTTCGTCGGACCACAGAAATTTCTCTCCGCGGTGCCGCGGGGCCAGACGCGCTTCCACCGTGGCTACATGACGATTAAAGGCCTCGACTGTTTCCTTCTTGAGTTCCACCCCGCAAACGATCGCGGGGACTGCCAACAGCGCTAGCGCCACGCCAAAGCTGGTAGCGGGATGTCGGCCATGTGTATTCCATTTCTGCCTCAGAGTAAACAATCCTTGTAATAGCTTCGCACGGATTGAGTACGCTACGGCACGCAGGAAACATCTGGGGGCTTGCTAAACGAAACCTCGCGAAGCTTTCCACCGGCGTCAAAACGCATTTGGGCCTCAAGCGGTCCACGATCGCACTCAAATCGGACCCGTGCTTGTTTGCTTCCGTCGCCGGCCAAGGTCTCCCCCACCCGGCAGTTTCCGTAGGTGATCCGCAGTGCTTCCAATTGGCGCGGCAAGCCGGGAATGGACAGCGCTTTGATTCGTTTCGCCGAAGGCTTCCCAACCAGCGACGCCAGCTGGTTCACCTTCGCCGTTAGCGTTGAGTCCAACTGGATTGCCGGCGTAAATCGCAGGGACTGTAACCGTGGCGGCATTGTGGGGGCAAGCGTGAACGCGGCGTCCACGAAGCCGCGCTCGCAGCCAATCCGGAATTTGCCGCGCAGCAGGTTCTCGGGCCGCACTTCTCCAATCTGGCTGCACTGCCCCATGTCCACCTTGAGCTTCTCAATCTCTTCCCGCCGCCGCGCAGCCGAAGTGTCGAGGAAGAAATTATCAGCGGCCAATGCTTCCGCCTCCCCATCGTTCCACTGTTTCCACAGCCGCACAATGGAGTCGCGCGCCGCCGTCAACGCTGGCGATGGAGGAAGCTCACGCGGTTGCAGCGCGCCGGTTTTCCGCAGCACATCGAAGGCATCGCTCATCGGCTGGGCGGGGCCGGCATACGTCAGATTGGCCATCGCAAACATGCCGACACCGTAATCCGGAAGCCACATCATGTAACTGCCAAAACCCGGCAACCCGCCGCCGTGCCCTACGATGTGTTCAAAGCGGCAATCCGTGGAAATCCGCAAACCATAACCGTAACTATTGACTCCGGCCTGCAACACCGCGTCCGGCGTGACGCGGCTCGCAGCCACGTTACTAGTCCGCGCGGCACGCTGCATTTCGCGTTGGGAACTCCGGCGCACCGGCCCACTCTCGGCATCATCGCGCGGAGGATAAGCAGATAGCTGGTAGGCCACATACTTGGCAAGATCTCCCGCCGTAGTCACCAGTCCGCCCATGGAACCGAATGTGCCGTGCGCCAGTGACGGTTCGCCGACATAGTCATCGCCGATCTTCTTATATCCCGTGGCGCGAACTCCGGCCGGGATCGTTTCCGGCTCAAGCGACGACGACCGCATCCCAATCGGCGCCAGAATCTGCTTTTCCAGATACTCCCGATACGGCACCCCGGATGCCTTGGTGACAATTCGTCCCAGCAGCGCGAAGCCGTAATTGGAATATTCGTACGCAGTGTCCGGCGCAGTGGAAAACGGAAGCCCTTGTTCTAACCACTGCGTCAACTTTTCTTCGCTGATGGCAAGCTGCCGGTCCCCCCACGGATTATCTTCCGGGAAACCAGCGCCGTGCGTCAGCAGCTCTCGAATGCGGATGGGCGAGGAATCGTGCGTGGGATACTGCCAATTCGCCATTTCCGGAATCCACTTGGCGGCGGCATCGTCCAGGGAAAGCTTCCCTTCGTCCCGCAGCTTCAAAATCGCCAGCACCGTAAAGCTCTTCGTCATAGAGGCAATGCGAAAGGCGGTCTCCGGCGTTACGGCCTCGTTCGACTTGCGGTCCCGCACTCCGGCACCCTTCACCAGCGCCAGTTGCCCGTCGATCACCACGCCGAACACCATCCCAGGAATGCCCCTCTGCTGCCGATACTTCTCGAAGATCTTTTCGATCTCGGGAAAGGCAGCCTCCAGCTTTGATTTTCGCGCTGGATCGGTGAAGCGCGGCACGGGCAGGTTCTCAGCCCAAAGCACAGGCGCCACAACTCCAAGGAATGCGATGACAGCGGAGAGTCTCATAGTCGATCCAATCATTGTCGCAGTTGAAAATATCGGCAGTCCAAGCTCACCGGACAAACGCCGCAGGCCGGCTCGTTCCGCAAGCACAGATCCTGTCCGTGCTGTTTCAAGAGCAGATGAGCGATGGTAAACAACCGGCAGTCCACTGGAAGTTGTTCCAGCGTGGCCTCTCGAATCTAAAGCGCCGCCAAATAACGCAATCCGGTGATGCTGGGAAGGAAGAAGTAGGCGCCGGCTCGCGTAGTGATGAAGCTCGACATTCCCCGCACAACTGCATGCGGCTTAGTCTCACCGGGAATTTTGAAACGTCCACCCGTGGGCGGCTGATTGCCGATAATCGGATCCCGGTCGCTGCCCAAGCCGGCGAAATCTCCGTCGTTCACCCAGTCCTTCATCAGGAACTCAAACTGGTCGCGCAGACTGCCGCAAATGAACAGGCCCAGCAGTCCGCGTTCGATACCATCTTCCGGATTTCGTGGGTCGAAGGGAGGCCCATACGGCAGCCCACGGCGCATGATTCGATGGGTGGCGCCGCCGCTTCCGGCCACCGCGGCCCGGCGAGGATTGGTACGCCGGATGTGCGAACCCAGCGGACAGCGCTTGCCCGCCGGATCTTCCGCATGATCGAATTCGTTCCATTGATCCATGGGAACATCTTTCTGATCAGCGGCTTCAGGAGCCAGTGCCAGCGGCACGCCGCTACGCCACCGCCCGACAAGCTTGGCAGCGACCAATTCCCGGTCCAGCCCGGTTCGTTTCGCCGCATCGTCAAGGAAATTTTCGAACGCGAAGCAATCCTGCTTCAGAATTCGAAACGCAGCGAAGCTTCCGTTCTTGCCTAGCGCTTCAGGCGAAGGCATGGGATACAAGTGGCCAGGATGCGCGCTTTCATACCCCAGGACAAAGGAGCCAGGCGGCACCAGCGGCATGGGATCAGTAAACTCTGGAATGCCCGGAATATCCGGTTTCTGTACCGGCACTCCGTCCACGCGCGGCTGCGAGATGCCATCTACAAATCCAAAGTGGGCCCGATGATCAGCCGGCATAGTTCCATCGCCGCAGAAGATTTCCGTGGCGGCCGGTGCCCACTCGCTGCGAATCCGCGCGCTTAAGGAGTCCAGAATCTCGCACGTCTGCGCGGTCACGCTGAGTAGAATATGAACCTGCGTCGATCTAAATGGGGCAATCCAGTTTGCCGGATCGTTCGCTCCCGCATCGCCCACCACGGCGGCTCGGGCGGCCGCGCCTTGCAAATATTCGGCGGGGAAAGTGGCCAGCGTGTCAGCTGGCACGTGCAGTGCCCGCAAGCCATCCGACGTGAAACCGATATTTATGCAGAACTCCGGCTTAGCATCCCAGCACTCGGCATTCTGAATGTTCAGCCCGGGCAGCAACGCTTTGACGCGAACTGCGTCATCAATACGAAATACGAAATTGCGCAACAAGGGCATTTTGTAGCTACGTAAAACTACGCCCTGAATATCGGCAAGATCGAGTTGCGGCACGGGGCTACTCGTCTGCAGCCGCTAGAGCAAGAATCGTCTTTACTCCCAAAGTCGGGTAAGCGCTATAGAACGTGCCCAGGCAACGCAAGTCGTTCTTTCTCACATATTCCAGAAAATCTTCGCGATGCTTTTGCACCGGCAACGGCGGCGCATCCGCCATGTGGGCCAGCAAACCATTGAAGATGTCGCCGATCACATCGATGAAGTCGTTAATGTAATCCTCGAAGCTATCGTCGTAACTGGTGATGACGGCAAGCCTGGTGTCGTCGTCCATGAAGACGAACCGGGCGAAGTGCACCTTCGCAAGCTTGTCCAGGGCTACATCAATGGGGTTCTGGTATCGCGGAAGCGAGAGAAACTTATTGAGCAGTTCCCGCAAGGCGGCGGAGTCCTGTGGCGATTTGATCTTCATGATCAAAGTCAACGGATTCTGTTTCGGCGTAGATACAGGTAGCGACATGATTGGTGTCCTCGAATTTGGCTGCGCGGAAATAAATCGGAGCCCCCATTATGCCATGCTCTTCAGCTGGTTCGGAGCATTTGGCCGGATGATATAATTGTGGTGCCGAAGTAACATTTCCCGTGGTCCCAGCGTAAGAAGAGGTGGGTGCGAATGCGTTTAGAAGTGCGAAGCCTGATTTTTGCCTTGCCGGCTGCCGGGTTGCTGCTGGCGGCGGCTTCTACTACTTCGAAATCGCCCATTCCTGGAAAGACACCCGCCGCAGTCTCAGCGGGTACAGCCGCCAATTTCGACACCACCGTAAAGCCAATTCTCACCGAGACTTGCGTCGCCTGCCACAATGACCGCACAGCCTCAGGCGGGTTAAACGTATTGGCATTTTCCACGCTCGGCTCCATTAGCGAGCAACGCGAAGGCTGGGAGAAAATTCTTCAAAAGATCAGCTCTGGTGAGATGCCTCCGAAAGGGATTCCGCGGCCTTCGGATTCGCAGATTGACGCGCTGATGAAGTTCGTCCGCGGCGAGTTTGAATGGGCCGACCGCAACGTCAAGCCCGACCCGGGCCGGGTGACCGCGCGCCGCTTGAACCGCAACGAATATTCGAACACCATCCGCGACCTGCTAGCCGTGGATTTTCGCGCCGAGAAAGACTTTCCTTCCGACGATTCGGGCTACGGCTTCGACAATATTGGCGACGTTTTGACGATCTCTCCGGTACTCATGGAAAAGTACATTAACGCCGCCGAGCGGATTGCCGCCCGTGCCATCGGCGCCGATCCGCTGCCGAAACCGCTTGAGGCGCAATATCACGCCAGGGACAAGACCATCCGCAGGCCCGACGTTAGCACCGTTGAGGCCACGCATCGCGTGGAGTGGGACGGCGAATATACCGTGCGAATTGGACTGCCCGGGGAACGCGCCGCCGACGCGAAGCCGGTAACCATGAACTTCTACATGGACGGCAAGCTGCTGCACTCGTCCCAAGTGGAAACCAAACCGTCGAAGCTGGTCTACTTCAACCCCTATTCCGATGAAGAGATGCGGCTGACGTTGCCCGAAGGCGACCACGTTTTCCGCGCGGCGTTCCTCAACGACGATTTTGTAAAAGGCTTGTCTGAGAAGGACGCCTACAGTTCGAAGAAGAACAAGTACATCGATTCCATCACGTTTGTCGGACCTTTTGCGTCGAAGACGGAGAAGCCCAGCCGCAAGAAGATTCTGATTTGCGATCCAAATTCCGGTCAAGCTTGCGTAGAGAAGATCATCGCCACCGTGGCCCGCCGCGCCTACCGCCGTCCCGTGACGAAGCCGGAAGTGGCGTCCTTGATGAAGTTCGTCGCAATGGCAAAGGCGGAAAAGCAGACCACCGAGCAAGGAATTCAACTGGCGCTGCAGGCGATTCTGGTCTCGCCTCATTTTCTGTTCCGCGTGGAGCGCGATCCCGATCCGAACGATCCATCGAAGGTTCACAAAATCTCGGAAATCGAGTTGGCTTCGCGCCTCAGCTACTTCCTGTGGAGTTCCACACCGGACGACGAATTGCTGCGTCTGGCCGAAGCGAATAAGCTGCGCTCACCGGGTGTCTTAGACGCGCAAGTGAAGCGCATGCTCGCCGACGAGCGTGCCGCTGCATTCGCTTCCAACTTCGCCGGGCAGTGGCTGGAAACCCGGAACCTGGATAGCGTGAAGCCCGATCCGCAGAAATTCCCGGAGTGGGGAGCCGATCTGCGCGACGCAATGAAGGCCGAAACCCGGCTGTTCTTCGAATGGGTCCTCCGTGAAAATCGCCCCATGTCGGATTTCCTGGACGCGAAGTACACGTTCCTCAATGACAGGCTCGCCAGGCACTATGGAATTACAGGCGTCACCGGACCTGAGTTCCGCCGCGTGGAGCTTACCACCGACCAGCGCGGCGGCATTCTCAGCCAAGCAGCGGTGCTCACCGTCTCCAGCTATCCCACGCGCACTTCACCGGTCATTCGCGGGAAATACGTTCTGCAGAATATTCTCGGCACGCCGCCTCCTCCGCCGCCGCCCGACGTTCCGGCTCTGGATGAGAAAGCAGTGGGAAGCACCGGATCGCTGCGCCAGCAACTCGGCGTGCATCGCGCCAATGCTATCTGCGCTTCCTGCCATAACAAAATGGACGTGCTCGGTTTCGGTCTGGAAAACTACGATGCCATCGGACGCTGGCGCACCATGGACGGCAAGTTCCCCATTGACGCCAGTGGCACGTTCCCCAACGGAAAGTCGTTTAACACGCCCGCGCAGATGTCGGAACTGCTCAAAGGCAATCTCCCTGAATTTTCCCGCTGCCTGACTGAAAAGATGCTGACGTATGCGCTGGGCCGCGGTGTGGAACGCTACGATCGCAAAGCGCTCAACGACATTAACGCGAAACTAGCCGCGGACGACTACCGTTTCCAGACGCTTTTGAACGAAATTGCGCGGAGCCTGCCATTCCAATCGCGGCGTGGAGAAACTCCGAAGAAAGATCCCGCAGTAAAACCGGCAGTAAAGCCGAAGGAGTTGGCACAACGATGATGACCGGGAAGGCACTGGCACGGCGAACATTTCTGCGCGGCGTTGGGACCACGATCGCGCTCCCGTTCTTAGACGCGATGGTGCCCGCGATGGCGAAGGCGACTCCGAAGGCTCCCGTCCGCATGGGCTTCGTGTACGTGCCGAACGGGATGGACGTCCGCAACTGGAACCTGGACTACGAGGGCAAGCTCGGCGAACTATCCCGCATCATGAAACCGCTGGAACCCTTCAAGCAGGACATCCTGGTGCTGGGCAATCTGACCCACAACAACGGACGCGCGCTGCTGGACGGACCGGGCGATCACGGCCGCTGCTGCGGTTCCTACCTGACCGGCGTGCAGCCGCGCAAGACCATGGTCGACATCAAGGCCGGCATTTCCTGCGACCAGATTGTGGCGAATCAAATCGGCAACAAGACCAGATTCCCATCTCTGGAACTGGGACTGGAAGATGCGCGGCAGGCCGGCGATTGCGATTCGGGCTATTCCTGTGCCTACACGAACAATCTCGCATGGCGCAGCGAGACCCAGCCGCTACCGCCTGTCCTGGATCCTCGCGCCCTGTTTGAACGCCTGTTCGGAAACGGCATTGCGCTCAGCCCGGAAGCCCGCGCACGCCAGAGCAAGTACCGCCGCAGCATTCTGGACTTCGTCACCAGCGACACGAAGAGACTGGAGACCAACCTCGGCCCCACGGATAAGCGGAAGCTGGAAGAATACCTCAGCTCCATTCGCGAGATTGAGCGCCAGTTGGAAAAGGCCGAGAAGGACAACGCCCAGATCGATCCGAAGATGCCGAAGCCGTATGGGGTTCCAGCCGACTTCGCCGAGCACTTTAAGCTGATGACGGACATGTTGACGGTGGCGCTGCAGGCTGATCTCACGCGCGTCTTCACCTTCCTGGTCACCCGCGAGGGCACGTCCCGCGCCTACCGCGAACTGGGAATTCCGGACGGCCATCACCCGTTGACACACCACCAGAACAAGCCCGAGTTGATGGAGAAGGTGTCGCAGATCAACACCTATCACGTGAAACAATTCGCCGGATGGATGGAGAAGTTGAAGTCCGTTCAGGAAGGCGACGGTTCGCTGTTCGACAATTCCATGATTGTCTACGGCGCCGGCCTCACCGACGGAAATAAGCACAATCACGAGGATCTGCCGACAATGCTGGTGGGCCACGGCGGCGACAACTACATCAAGACCGGCCGCCGCATTAACTACCGCAAAGAGACGCCGATGTCGAATCTCTTCCTTTCCATGATGGACCGGATGGATGTGCATGGCGAACACTTCGGCGATTCCACGGGAAGGTTGGACGGCCTGAATTTAAGATAAGGCGGTTCCCAAGGCGACTATGCAGTTTCAAGGACAAGCAAAGCCCCCCGTCGGGATCGTCTTCGACTCTGACATGGGTTCCAGCATTGACGGTGCGCTGGCACTGGCGCTGCTTTACGGCTTCGATGGAAAGAACGAAGCCCGTGTGATCTCGGTGAGTGTTAGCCGCGCCAATCTCAGTTCCGCCGCATACTGCGAAGCCGTAGGCCGCTTCTACGCCGGTGCCGTGAACGGCGGGTTCGGCGGCGTTGGACGGACACTGCCAGTCGGACTGGCCAGCAACGGAAAGACCAAAGAAGAGACGCCGATGCTCGCGGTGCCGCTGGCGAAAATGACTGCCGAAGGTAAACCGCTGTACGCCCATGGCATCCACGAACTGAACGATACCGCGGAAGTTCCGGCGCTGATCCGCAACGCGTTCACATCGCAATACGACCAGAACTCCGTCGCGATTCTAGCGGGCCCGGCCACCAATTTCGCGCAGGTGCTGGATCTGCCCGGCTTCAAGGATTTGGTAACCGCCAAGTGCCGCTTCCTGGCGATGACCGGCGGCGCGTTCCCGGACGGCAAGCCGGAGTTCAACATCAAGACGGACATTCCAGCGGCGCGTAAGCTGTTCGCCGAATGGCCAACGCCGATAGTCATTTCGGGTTCCGAAATCGGCGAGGCGCTCCCCTTCCCTGCTTCCAGCATCGAAAAGGATTTCGCCTGGTCCCCCGCGCATCCCGTGGTCGACGCCTACAAAGCCTTCCAGCCGATGCCGTACGATGCCCCTTCCGGCGATATGAGCACAGTACTCTATGCGGTTCATTCCAAGGACGAGTATTTCAAGCTGTCCGATCCGGGAACCATCACGGTGCTGGATGACGGCCGCACAGAGTTCACGCCGTCCGCGCAAGGCAAACACCGTTACCTGATTCTAGATCCGGCGCAGAAGGAACGGATCATCAAGATCTACACGGAGATGGCAAGCGCCAAGCCCGTCGTCAGGGCGCCACGCTTCGGCAAGAAAGCGATGGAGCAGAAAGAGAAAGAGCTGAAGGAAAAAGAATTGAAGGAAAAGGAAGTTCCCATACAGCCTTCAGAGGTCAAGCCGCCGGCAGCTCCGTAGCCGCGCGCTCTACGCCATCAGCTTGGGAACCAGTTCGCCGGCTACATCGGTCAGCCGCATATCGCGTCCACTGAAGCGGTACGTCAGCCGTTTGTGATCGAGTCCCAGCAAATGGAGAATCGTCGCGTGCAAGTCATGCACGTGAACTTTGTCTTCCACCGCGTAGTAGCCGAACTCATCCGTCGCCCCGTGCACAATGCCACCTTTGACGCCGCCGCCGGCCATCCACATAGTGAAGCCGAACGGATTGTGATCCCGGCCCACTGCTTTCGTATAACCACCGTCCGGAATCTGCGCACACGGAGTCCGGCCGAATTCCCCGCCCCATAGCACCAGCGTCTGGTCCAGCAAGCCGCGCCCTTTCAAGTCCTTCAGCAAGGCGGCAATCGGTTGGTCCACAGCCTTGGAATTGGTGCGGTGGCCGTCTTCCAGGTTGCCGTGCTGATCCCAACGATCGAAACCCTTGCGGGCCGGAGTCAGCAGTTCGATGAACCGCACGCCTCGCTCCACAAGCCGGCGCGCAATCAAACACTCCCTGCCGAATTCATCGGTATCCGGCTCATCAATGCCGTACATCTTCTTCGTTGCTTCCGATTCGCCGGACCAGTCCAGCAATCGCGGAACTTCGGTTTGCATGCGGAACGCGAGTTCGTAGTTGCTGATGGTCGCCTCCACTTCGCTCACGCCGGCGAAGCGTTCCAACACGCCCTGATTCAACTTCTTCAACAGGCCCAGCTTGCTCTGCTGCAGGGCGACGGAAGATTCGCGCGGTTCCAGATCGGCCACCGGATGCGCGCCTTTGCGGAACAAGGTGCCCTGGTAGCTGGCTGGAAGAAATCCGCTGCCGAATAGGTCCAGGCCGCCAGGCGGAACCAGTCCGCTCTCCAGGATGATGAAACCCGGCAAATTGTCGCACTCGCTGCCCAGCCCGTAATTCACCCATCCGCCCATGCTGGGGCGGCCTTGAAAGCCAGAGCCGGAATGCATGAAGTAGTTCGCCGCGGTATGCTCGGAATGGTCCGCCACCATGGAGCGCACAATCGCCATATCGTCCACGCAGGTGGCGACGTGGGGGAACAACTCGCTCACCCACGCACCCGATTGCCCGTGCTGCTTGAACTGGAAAGGAGACCCCAGCATCTTATCGCTGATGTTGAAAACGGTGGTCGGTGTCTTCAACGGAATCGGCTTACCGTTGTCCTGAATCAGCCGCGGCTTGGGATCGAAGGTGTCAATCTGCGACGGTCCTCCATCCATAAAAAGGAAGATCACCGATTTCGCTTTCGCCGGGTGATGCGGCGCACGCACGGCCGCGTTCGATTTCTCGGCAAGTAGCGTGGCAAGCGCCAGCCCTCCGAATCCATTCGCTCCACGGCAGAGTGCTTCGCGTCGAGTCATCATTGCAGGTAGAGAAACTCCGGTGAATTTAATAGGACATGCGCCAAGTCCGCCCAGGTGTGGTCTTTCAGAAATTCCGCAATCTCCTTCTGTTCCCTGGCGTCTGGAGGACGGCTGAATGCCTGTTCATACATGCGCGTCAATCCGCCGTTTCGCTCGGCCCACTTGCCAGCCTGGTTGGTGACGAATTCGTTGTTCATCATGATCAGCGCTTGCGATGGCACAGTGGAAGTTCCGCGCGCGCCAATGGTGGAAATCGGCAGCGGATAATCAAACGCCAGGAACATGGGAGTCAGGAAGTTGCGCCGCACCTGGATGTAAATGCTGCGGCGTCCCGCGCCATCCAGAGGACCGCTGACCGGCTTCCCGCGCCCGTCCTGATAACTGCTGATGAACGGTGGAATACTGGGGCCATAGAGAGTAGGGTCGAGACGTCCCGATATCGCCAGAATCGAATCGCGCACCGCTTCGGCTTCCAACCTCCGCACCGGCATGTGGTGCAGAAGCTTGTTCTCCGGATCGACCTTCACGGCGGTGGCATCGGTCTTACTCGACATTTGATACGTTTCGCTCAACAGCATCATGCGGTGCATGGCCTTGATAGACCAACCGCTCTTGATAAACTCGGCTGCCAGAAAATCTAAGAGCTCAGGGTGCGTCGGCCGCTCGCCCATCTTGCCGAAATTATCAACCGACCGTACAATGCCGTAGCCGAAGTGATGCTGCCAGATGCGGTTCACCATAACGCGCGCGGTCAGTGGGTTGTCCGCATTTGCAATCGCGTTGGCTACCTCGATCCGGCCGCTGCCGGAGGTGATCGGCTGCTGGTTCTCACCGCCGACAATTTGCAGGAATCGCCGCGGAACCTCTTCCCCCAAATTCTTGTGATTGCCGCGAATGTGAATGCGTACGTTGTGAGACTCCCAATCGCTGGCCAACATGGCAAACGCCGATGGCGGGATTTTGGCATCCACCTGGGGCGGCAATACGACGGGCGGCGCTTCCTCGGCAGGCGGTTCCTTCGATTCGGAGAAGACAATCTTGTCCACAATGATGTGGCCGTCCGGGCTGCGGTCCACGATTTCGAAGTAACACATGCGGTTGATGGCCAACGTCATGCGCATCGATTTCCAGTGCGGCGTATCGTCGCCATCCGATGTCAGATGCATTGCCTTATACCCATCGGCGACCAGCGTGAAACGCAGCGGACCGTTCTCCTTCAGCTTGGCGTCGCTCTTCGTGCCCCCGACACGTACGTGAACCCAGAGCGTAGGCATACGAAACTTCTGCGACGTCAGCGTGCCCACAAAACGATCAGAGCCGGACTCGGATGAATTGGCGATACCCCGCTGCGGGGCATTGTGGAACGCCGCGCCGGACACCCGCCAATCGGCGAACTGCGAAGGCGAAACCGCAGCCGCTGAAACGGGCGCGATCTGCTGGCGTAGCGCCTCAATCTCGTTCGCGCGGGCCGGCGAATCGATTACCGATTCCCGAACCTCGGTACTGTGCATCACACCGGCCAGGGCATAGTAGCCGGCGGTGGGAATCGGATCGAACTTATGGTCGTGGCAGCGCGCGCAGGCAACGGTCAAACCCTGAAACGTCTTGCCAACGATGTCGATTTGGTTATCCACTTCATCGGCCCGCGACTTCACCGAATCGGTGGCGCTGTTGAGCACTTCCCCAAACCAATAGAAGGACGTGCCCAGCGGCGATTCCAGCGCGGAGCCGTCAGCGCTCAGCCGTTTGTTCGTCAACAAATCACCAGCGATATGTTCGCGAATCAATTGGTCGTAGGGAACGTCTTGATTGAAAGCCCGGATGATGTAGTCCCGGTAACGCCAGGCGTCCAGCTTGTCATCGTCATATTCGTGGCCGTTCGTCTCCGCGTACCGGACCAGGTCCAGCCAGTGCCGTCCCCAGCGTTCGCCATAGTGCGGAGACGCCAACAGCCGGTCGACCACCTTCGCATAGGCATGCGGCGACTTGTCACTCAAGAACCCCGCGATCTCTTCCGGCGTGGGAGGAAGGCCCGTCAAATCGTAGGTGACGCGCCGCAGCAGCACGCGCCGATCAGCGGGAGGCGCCGGACGCAATCCTTGCGCGGCGAGCTTCTCAACAATGAACTGGTCGATGCCATTTCCGGCAACGCGGGCCAGCGGCTGAAATGCCCAGAACTTCCGTCCCGCTGAAAAGTCGTAAGGCTTCTTTTCAGCAACCGCCATGGAACCGAGGCGAGGATCTGGCGCGCCCATTTCCACCCACGCGCTGAAGTCGGCCCGTTGTTCATCGGAGAGTTTCCCGGTGGGCGGCATCTTCAGGTCTTCTTTATATGAGAGCGCGGAGATCAACCGGCTGTGCGCCGGGTCTCCGGCGATGATGGCAGGACCGCTATCGCCACCTTTCAGCAGCGCGTCGCGCGAGTCCAATCGCAGGCCGCCCATCGGAGTCTTCAGCTTCGCGTTGTGGCAGCCGTAGCATTTCTCCGCCAGCACCGGCCTGATCTTCTTCTCGAAGAATTCGACTTGTTCCGGAGTGGGCTGCGCAAATCCAATCGACGCCGCAAGCAGGGCGAGAATCCACCGGCCAAGCCACATGTCCACTAGGTTATCAGGCGTTTGGTGAACTCGTTGTCGCCGTGGACATCGGTCAGCCGCATGTCGCGGCCCTGATAAAGGTAGGTCAGCTTGGTGTGATCAAGGCCAAGCAATCTGAGAATGGAAGCGTTCGCATCGTGCGCGTCCACGGGATTCTCAACGGCGCGCAAGCCGAACTCATCGGTAGCGCCAATCACCTGCCCGCCCTTGATCCCGCCGCCCGCCATCCACATCGTGAATCCGTAGGGATGATGGTCGCGCCCGTTCTGGCCCTGCGATAAGGGCGTCCGGCCGAACTCACAGCCCCAAACGACCAACGTGGATTCCAGCAAGCCATGCGCTTTCAAATCCGCCAGCAACCCCGCAATCGGCTTGTCCGTCTTCTTGCACATCTTCGTGTGCGATCCCGTCAGATCGGTATGCGCGTTGTCCCAGTCGTCGCCTACCTGGGTGCCTGAATAGAGCTGGATAAATCGAACACCGCGCTGCACCAGACGGCGCGCCAGCAGGCACTTCTGCCCGAAGTCTTCGCTGATCGCCTCATCAATGCCGTACAGCTTCCGCGTGGCCTCAGACTCCTTCGTCAAGTCGACAGCATCTGGCGCTTCGCTCTGCATGCGGTAGGCAAGTTCGTAGCTGGCAATCCGCGCCTCCAGCGTAGAGTCGTCGCCCTTGTTCGCCAGATGATTGCGATCCATCTGCGCGATGAAGTCCAATGTCTCGCGCTGCGCTTCCTTGGTGACACCGGCGGGCGTGCGCAGATTCAGCATCGGATTCGCCGCGCTGCGGAACACCGTGCCCTGGTAAACCTGGGGCAGAAATCCCGCGCCATATGCCGGCGGTCCACTCTTGGTTGAGCCATCCGTCATTACTACAAACGCGGGCAGATCTTGATTCTCCGTTCCCAAGCCATAAGTCACCCAGGAACCCAAGCAGGGCCGGCCGGGAAACTGCGAACCCGAGTTGCGCAGAAAGATGGCCGGTGCGTGGTCAAACTGATCGCTGTGACAGGACCGGATTACCGCTATGTCGTCTATGTGCCCGCCAACGTGAGTGTAAAGTTCGGACACCTCGATGCCCGATTTTCCACGCCGCTGAAACTTCCACGGACTGCCTCGCAGCAGCGCCTTCGTCGGGTCGTGGATGAAGCTGGTCTTCAGTCCCTTCGCGGCCTCGGCGGAAATCGGCTTGCCGCTCATCCGCGTCAGTTCCGGTTTCGGATCGAAAGTATCCACATGACTGGCGCCGCCATGCATGAAGAGGTAGATCACACTCTTCGCCTTCGCGGCTTGCGGCGGCAACTTCGGCGCCAGCGGATTAGTCGCCGCGCCGAACGCCGCGCCCTGCAGCATCGATGCTAACGCAGCGCCGCCAAACCCATGTCCGGTACGAAGTAGAAAATCGCGTCTAGTCGACATGTTTAATCCACACGTTTAATCCACATAGAGAAACTCGTTTAGGTTGAAAAGACTCCGGCCCAACTCCTGAAGCGCTGCCGCATCGGAGCCCAGGTTCGTCTGTTGCTTATCCAGAAACTTCTGTGCAGCCGTTCGCTCTTCCGCCGTGGGCTTGCGGCTCAATACATGCTCCCAAGCCTGATCGATCCGATCCGCCGCCGGCCCCTGCGCCAGCTTTGCCGCCAGCGACTTCGATTGTTCCACCGTAAACCGTCCGTTGAGCATGGTCAACGACTGCGGAGCAATCGTGCTCGACTCCCGCCGCGAACAGGACATGATGCCGTCGGGGCTATCGAACAGTTCAAACATTGGTGCGCGGAACGCACGGCGGCTCAACAGGTAAACGCTGCGCCGTGTGTGCTCGCGAGCATCGGACGACACTACCCACGCGCTGTTTGGGTCGCCGATAATTCCGTAGAGTTCGTCTTTATCCAGCGGCGGCACCACCGGCATCCCTTCCATCTTGAGGTTGAGATCGCCAGACGCAGCCAGGATGGAATCGCGAATCTCTTCGGCTTCCAGGCGGCGCCGGTTGCCGTGCGACAGCAGAATGTTCTCCGGGTCGCGCTCTTTCGCCTCTGGGGATTCGAAGGAACTGCGGCGGTAAACGGCCGACGTCATAATCACCTTGTGCATCTGCTTCATGGACCAGCCGCGCGCGACAAACTCAGTGGCCAGCCAGTCGAGCAATTCCGGATGCGAAGGCGGCGTGCCGCGAACGCCATAGTCGCTGGGCGTTGCCACGATCCCGCGCCCCATGTGGAACTGCCAGATGCGATTGACCATCACCCGAGCCGTCATTGGATTCTGCGGGCTCGCAATCCATTCGGCCAATGCCTTGCGGCGATAGGTGGTGGTGGCCTCTTCCGGCGGCTCGGGAATATCGCCGCCGCCAAGGGCAGTCAGAAATCCCGGGTTCACTCGATCTCCGCGGACCAACGGATTTCCGCGAACGGCGACGAACGTCCGCGGCGCCTCGCGGCCGATATCCATAATCCCGGGCGACATGGGCGGCGGCTTGTATCCGGCGAACATGCCGACCAGCCGCTTCTCCACCGAGTGCAGCCGCTCGGCTTCTTCCTGGGTCAGGCCCGCGCGAATTTCATCGTCGCTCACCTTGATCGTCTTCTTGTTCGCCTCCACCAACTCCTGCTGCTCAGGCGTGCGCTTCCCTTCGTCGGTGTGGAACGCAACGCGCGTGGCATCGGAAACATTGGTGAGCTTGGCATCCAAAGCGCGCGTCTTAGACGCAGCCTGAATGCGCTCAACCTCATCACCAATCTGGCGCAGCCGCACTTGCCTGCCGTTTTCCGCCAGGTCGTAATTCCGCGCCGGGTTGTAGTCCAGGAACACACGAGTCTTCACGGCGGGTGCGAAGATGGCCTGCATGCGGTAGTAGTCTTTCTGCGGGATGGGATCGAACTTGTGGTCGTGGCAGCGCGCGCAACCAACGCTTAGGCCAAGGAACACCGAAGATGTGGTATCCACGAAGTCGGTCAAAGTCTCAATCCGATTTTGATCTTCCACCTTGAAGAGCATGTCGCGGTTCGCCCCGACGCAGAAATAACCGGTGCCAGTGCAAGCCTCCGGATTCTCCGGCCAGAGCTCATCGGCGGCCAGTTGTTCTTTGACGAAGCGATCATAAGGCTTGTCGGCGTTGAAGGACTTGATCACCCAGTCGCGGAAGCGCCAGGATTCCAGGTTGTAAGGGTCTTGCTCAAAGCCGGAAGTATCCCCGTAGCGCACCAGATCCAGCCAATGGCGTCCCCACTTCTCGCCGTAACGCGGAGAGGCCAGCAGTTCGTCAATCAGCTTCTCGTAAGCATCCAGCGCAGGGTTGTCCACAAAAGCCCGCGCTTGTGCGGCAGTGGGTGGAAGACCGTGCAGATCGTAATAGGCGCGGCGCACCAGGGTCAGCCGGTCCGCTTCAGGCGAAGGCTTTAACGACTTGGCCTGCAGCTTCGCCAGCAGAAGAGCATCAATGGGGTTCGTGGCTCCGGCAATCCGCGGGACTTCCGGGCGCTTCGGTTTCTGAAAGGCCCACCACTGGCTCTTGGGCGCGGCGGTCAGTTTGTCTGACCATTGAGCGCCGGCATCGATCCAGTCCTTCAGAACCGCGATTTCATCGGCGCTGAGTGGCTTGCCCGGCGGCATCGCGGGCTGGATCGCCTTCGTCACTGCCTGATAGAGACGGCTATTACCCGCATCACCGGGCTGCACGGCGGGTCCGTGTTTGCCGCCCTTCAATACGGCCTCGCGGGAGTTCAAGCGCAGGCCGGACATGTCCATCGCCTCGCCATGGCAGCCTTGGCAACGCTCTTGCAGGATCGCCAGCGCTCGTTCCGGAGACGCTGCGAAAGCGCTAAGCGAAGCAGCCGCTAGAATGACGATGATCTTCATTTTGCGCCCAGTCTATCATGTCTGGAAGCTTAAGCCCTGCGGCACCGGCTCAACAACGACGGCAGTGCCGTAGGCTAGAACCTCTGTCACGCCGTCCATTACTTCAGTGGCATCGTAGCGCATGGCGATGATCGCGTTGGCGCCCATCTCCGCGGCATGCTGCAGCATTAGCTCAAAAGCTTCGAGCCGGGTCTTCTCACAGAGTTCGGTGAACAGGCTGATGTTGCCCCCGACAATGGTCTGTAGTGCACCGCCCAGCGTCCCGAAAATGGAGCGGGAGCGCACGGTGATGCCGCGAACGACACCGAGAGACCGGATTACGCGATAGCCCTGGAGTTCCAGCGCGGTCGTCACCATTGCGTTCGGAAGCGTGGAGGCGTATTCCATCAGGCAGCCGCTCCGCAACACTTCTTGAACTTCTTGCCACTGCCGCATGGGCAGGGATCGTTGCGTCCGGCGGTCACCAATACCGGACCCACCGGCTCTGGCGCTTCCGGCGCTGTGTCCGGGAAGAACACAGGGGCATGTCCGTGCAGCACTAATCGCTCATCCAAGGCCAATTGAACCAGCTCGGTTTCGCCTTCGGACAGGCTGCCGGCCTGTTCTTCGATCTTACGCAGCAGACCTCTGATGCGAGCCTTTGAAATCTCATGACGAGCCGACAAAGCATACGCGAAAAGCGCGTCCGCCCGGAGGTCTTCGTCTTCAAAGAACTTGGTCAGCTTTTCCGCGCTGGCGTAGATGCCCAGGTAGCCGACACCCCAGATTGCCTGGCGGCGTGTTTCGGAATCGGCATCGTCCAGGTGTTGGGGGAAGTACTCGGCGTAGGAACGGTCAAGCGAACGCCACATGGCTTCCAGCGCTTTCGCCCGGCATTCCTTGATCTGGTAGAACTCTTCGGCGAACGTTCGGATCTCCGCCTGGCCCGCTTGTTGGGCCAGACCGATCAACGCTCCGCAGCGCTCCTCTATAGGAGTCTCCCGGTTTGAAAGGCGTTCGAACATGGCGTTGCGGATGTGGGAGTTCTCCAGCTCTCCCGACAGTGCTTCCCAGGCGTTGGCGCGAACCGAGGCGTCCGAATCGGACTTCGCCATTTCAAAGATGCGCTTCAACGCGATCTCGCTCAGGTCCCGATTGACGAAGCTGGCAGCTGCTTCGGCGCGTACTTCCGGCGAATCGCTGCCCAGCATACTCAGTCTGTTTTCTTCGTTCAACAGTTCGAAATGCGGACCGGACTTTTCGGGATACTCCTCCCAAAGGTCAAAGGCGATCGGGAGTTCGTCTACCGGGCGGCCCAGCTGTTCGATAGCGTCGGTGATATCGCGGACGATGGAAGCCTCGGTGGGGTCGACGGTGACCAGCATCTTTTCCAGCGCCGGTTTGGCGGCCGGATCGCCGTAGAGGCCGAGCGAGATGGATCCGTCGGCGGCGTCATATTCCAGGCGCTCCACCAGGATGGCCAGGATGCGCGGATCAAGGATGCGGAAGGAAGCCAGGATGAAGGCGACTTCCCCGCTCTGCTCTTCTTCCAGTTCCCCGTAGAGCTTCACCAGCGGCTCAACTGCCTGCTGGCGAACTTCATAGAAAGCGGAGACTAACTCGTCCGACACATCTTCAGGGTGTAGCCGGACGCAATGCACGAAGAATGGAATCGCCTCTGGATTGCGCAGGTGGCGGAAGATATTGATGACATCTTCTTCCAGGTCGATGGGGTTCTCTTCGTGCTCTTCGACGCCCCACTTCAACAGATCGGGGACGGCGGCTTCTCCCCGGTCGACGATGGCATGAAGCAGGCGGTGGTCGAAGCCAACCTGACCTTTCGCAGCCGCCTGCAACAGATCGTAAACCGGTGTGGAGAGGTACTGCTCGGGATTTAACACTTGTTGGGTATCCTTGAAACCGCTCCCTTACGGTCGCGGCTCGGTTCGCAAAACTCACGCTCTACGGTAACTGAGCCGCGACCGTAAGGGAGCGGTGGTCAAAGCGCTAATACGTGGCCCGGCCGCCGCTGGCATCGTAGCACTGGCCGGTGACGAAACTGCAGTCGGGACTGGCCAGAAAGTGGACCACCGCGGCGATCTCTTCGGGCTTTCCGGTGCGGCGCATTGGGATTTTGTCCGTCATGTAGGACACTTGTTGAGGAGTGAGCTGATCTAGAATCTTGGTCTGCACCACGGCGGGTGAGACGGCGTTGACGCAGATGTTCTCAGTGGCAACTTCCTTCGCCACCGACTTGGTGAATCCGATGACCGCGGCCTTGGTGGCCGAATAGGCGCTCATGTTCGGATTACCTTCTTTACCGGCGATTGAGGCAAGCGTCACTACACGGCCGTAACCTTGCTTACGCAGCAGCGGCATCACCGCCCGCGTACACAGGAAAACGCCCATGAGATTGATGTCGATCACCCGGCGCCACTCTTCTTCGGACTGATCGACCAGCATGCCAACTTTACCAGCGGTGCCGGCGTTGTTGACTAGAATGTCAATCTTTCCGAATTTGGCAACCACCGCATCCACGGCCTTGGCGACCGAGTCCGCACTGGTGATGTCGATGTGAACGGGGAACGCGTTGGGGATCTGCGCCGCGGTTGCGGCCGCAGCAGCTTCGTCGATATCGGCAACGGCAACGGAGGCGCCTGCCGCTGACAGGCGCCTCGCGATTGCTTCCCCGATTCCGGTGGCTGCTCCGGTCACAATGGCGGATTGGCCAGTGAGGTCGAAGAAGCCCATGTTATTCGGCCGCTACGTTGACAGTGATTTCGGTCACCACATCTTTGTGCAACTTGACCGGAATCTTGTATTCGCCCACCTGCTTGATGGGGTCGTCGAGCTGGATCTTGCGGCGATCGATGGTGAAGTTCTGAAGTTCCAGGGCTTCCGCAATATCCTTCGAATTGACCGAACCGAAGAGGTGACCTTCTTCGCCGGCCTTCTGCTTGATGGTGATGATGACGGCGGACAGCAGCTTTCCGAGATCGGCGGCTTCCGATTGCAGCTTGGCGTCACGGCGGAGGTGGGCTTCCCGTTCCTGATCGACAATCTTCTTGTTCGACGCATTGGCGACTACTGCCAGTTTCTTCGGCAGCAGATAATTGCGGGCGTACCCGGCGGCTACCTTAACCACTTCGCCGCGGGATCCGAGCTTTTCGATGTCTTCTCTAAGAATTAATTCCATGGTCGTTTCCTTAGGACTAAATGGGCGACGCGAACGGAATCAAACAGATGTTGCGAGCCTGCTTGATGGATTCGGCGAGCCGCCGCTGATGGGGAGCGCACACTCCGGAAATGCGGCGCGGGGTAATCTTGCCGCGTTCGGAGATGAACGCCGAAAGGAGACGAGTGTCTTTATAGTTAATGTCGTCGATCTTTTCGACGCAGAATCGGCAAAGCTTCTTACGCCGGAAATACTGCTTCTTGGTGGCCAGCGCTTTGTCGCCGCCGGTGGGGCGCATGGATGCGCTGATTGGTCTTCCGCCTCTTTGTTCAGCCATCTTAGCTCTCCTTCTCCGCTACCGGTTCGGCAGTCGCCGGGGCTGCCGGTACAGGAGCCGCGGGCGCGGGATGCGCCGCTGGCTCACCGGGCATTGCCGGGGAGGACATCATCTGTTGCTCGGCAGTCGGCATGGAGGGCACGGCTGCGACGGGCGCGGGCTTGCGATGGGCACGCTTCTCGCGCGCTTTCTTTCTCTTCTCCAACCGTTTCATCTTCTCGTCTATGCGGACGGTGATGAACTTCATGATGGAATCGGAGACGCGCAGGCGGCGCTCAATCTCATGGACTGTTTGCGGGCCCGCGGTGAATTGGATGAGCACGTAATAGCCTTCGGCGCGTTTTTGCACCTTGTAGGCCAGCTTACGGACGCCCCACTTCTCTTCTTTGTCGATGGTTCCGCCGGCATTCGCGACGGTTGATTTCACCTGGTCGATCAGTGCGTCGACTTCTTCCTCGGTGGCATCGGGTTTTACGATGAACAGCTCTTCGTAGATCCTCATTCTTCCTCTTTATTTAAGCCTTGGGCGCGACGATTGAATTTCGTCATGGACTTTTCGACGCCTTCAGCAATTATGGATTCCACTGCCCGCGCTGCATGATCGAGCAACTCATCCAATTCCTGCATTTGTGCTTTCTTAAACGGCCCCAGCACAAACGTTGCACCTCGCCCGACCTTATGGCCGGATTTGTCACCTATGTCAATCCCCAGGCGAACCCGGGGAAACTCCATCGTGCCAATGGAACGGATCACGGAATCTACTCCGTTATGACCCGCGGCCGAGCCTTTCGGCCGGACCCGCACCGCAGTCCACGGCAAATCGAGCTCATCGTATACGACGATGAGGTTCGAGGCCGGAACCTCATGCTTCTCCATCAGTGCTTTCACCGACGGGCCGCTCACATTCATGAACGTTTGCGGCTTGGCCAACAATAACTCTTTCGCGCCAAAACTGCCGACGCCCAAAAGCGCCTTCGAATCCTTCCGGTCAACCCGGATCTTATTCGACAAGGCCAAGCGGTCCACGGTAAGGAAGCCGAGATTATGCGGCGTCCACTCGTACTCGGGACCGGGATTTCCCAATCCGACCACCAGCCAGGGAGCAGTTGAGGCTTCCAAATTGGGAAACTACTTTTTCTTCGGCTTGACTTCGGCTGCCGGTGCTGGCGCGTCCTCGTCCTTCTTGCCCTTCTTCACTACTTCGGGCTCGGCTACGGCTGCAACCTCTTCCACAACGGCTTCGGCCTTCATCGATACGACGTGCGAAATGACGGCATCGGGAGGGCTAAGCAGTGTCATCGATCCGACCAGCGGAATCTCACTGGCGCGGATGCTCTGACCAATGGATAGCTCAGTGACATCAACCGTGAATCCTTCCGGAATGTCATCCGGCAAGCATTCGATTTCCACTTCGCGGGTGATGACTTCGTGCAATCCACCCTGCAGCTTGACGCCCTTGGGATCGCCGTGGGTGTGGACGGGAACCTTGACCACGATGCGCTTAGTAAGATCGATGCGCTTCAAATCGACATGCAGCAGGCGGCCTTTGATGGGATCGTGCTGCCAATCGACCACCATCACCGGGGCGAGGGAGCCCTGGATATCAATGTTAAAAATAGTGTTGTGACCGGAGGCGCTGCGAAGAATGCCGTTGACGTCCTTCGGATTGACAGCGATAGCAATAGGATCGATTCCTCCGCCATAGACAACCGCCGGGGAGAAGCCCTTCACCCGAAGGCGGCGCGCTTCGTTCTTTCCGCGCGTCTCACGAGGTTCGGCGGTAATGGTAATATCTTTTCTCATCTAAAACTCCTCTAAAAATCTAAACAAAAAGCTTGCTGATGGAACCGCCCTCATGAATGGACTGAATGGCACGCGCCAAAAGAGGAGCCACCGACAGCGTGCGAATTCGGCTGCACGCCCGGGCTTCCTCTCTAAGCGGAATTGAGTTGGTTACCACCACTTCCAAAATCTTAGATTCCTCTATACGCTGAACTGCCGGCCCGGAGAGCACGGCATGAGTTGCGCAAGCCGACACGCTGACCGCGCCGGCCTGCAGCAATGCTTCGGCGCCCTTTACCAGCGTTCCGCCTGTATCGATCAGATCGTCCACAATAATGCAATTCCGGCCAACCACATCTCCAATGATGTGCATGACCTCAGCCACGTTCGCTTCCTCGCGGCGTTTATCAATAATGGCCAGCGGCGCATTTAGGCGCTTGGCAAAAGCACGGGCTCTTTCTACACCGCCCGCATCCGGCGACACCACCGTGATGTTCGGCAGCCCAACCGTCCGGAAATACTCGATCATCACCGGAGCGGCGAACAGGTGATCCACGGGAATATCGAAGAAACCCTGAATCTGCGCGGCGTGCAAGTCCAATGCCAGAACGCGATCCGCACCAGCCCTTTCCAGCAAGCTGGCGATCAGTTTGGCCGAGATTGGAACTCTCGGTTTATCCTTACGATCCTGCCTAGCGTACCCATAATAGGGTAACACTGCCGTGATGCGCTCTGCTGAAGCGCGTTTCAAGGCGTCGATCATCAGCAGCAGTTCAAACAGATGGCGCTCTACCGGGGTGCAGGTTGGCTGAATGGCGAAGACGTCCACACCACGGACGTTTTCGTTGATCTGCAGATGGATTTCTCCATCGGCAAACATACGGACGGCGCTGTTGCCTGTCTCGCAGCCTAGTTCGTTGCAGACCTCAGTAACCAGTGCCGGGTTCGCATTTCCGGTGAATACTTTGACGCGGTCGAAGTTCATTGAACGTATGGGTCGTGGAGCGGCCATTGTCTCGTTTTAGTCGGGCGGGGCGTGGTACGGCGGAAATCGACCGGGCGCCTGCAGCAGATTGAACAGATTGCCGCCGGCCGTCCCCCTCGACAACCGCAGAACCCAGGAATCTTAATATTAGGTTACGGTCCCCGGGAAGTCAACGGACGGCCGGACTTTGGGTGGCGCCGGTTGGCGGCATCTTACGAAACGAAGCCAAT
>JBBRNO010000036.1:0-49226 GCA_038230275.1 Bryobacterales bacterium | reverse complement strand
CGTGTCCGCAAACGGAAAATAAGCCCCCGCTGTTGCAAAAGTTTCAATCCAAACCGGCCTCCGGCGGATTGCAGGACGCCGATCACCGCCATTTGCACGCGGGCAACCGGAGAAGAGTCAATTCTGCCGGGCAATTACCGGTCGTCGCGTGCGTATCAAACCTTATCGAGCGATTAGGGTCGAATTTCTACGGCTTGACACACCAAGGAGCGTGGAATAACATTGTTATTACGATGCGAGCAATGCACCTAAGCCTTCGACAGATCGGGAACTCCCAGGGAGTCGTCATCCCAAAACCGGTACTCGCGCAGATGGGTCTGGACGCGAAGGCGGGAGTGGAAATGACAATCGAGGATGGCGCACTGGTGCTGCGCAGGCCCGCGAGCCCGGCCCGCACCGGTTGGTCTGAGGCTGCCGAGAGAATCGCGGAAGCTGGCGACGACGAACTCGTGATGGGCGAATTTGGTAATGCGGGGGATTCGGAGTTGGTCTGGTGACCCGTGGCGAGATCTGGCTAGTGAATCTCGATCCCACGGTCGGGAGTGAAATCAGGAAGACACGTCCGTGCGTCGTGGTGTCCCCGTCCGAAATGCACGATCATCTGCGCACAGCACTTGTCGCCCCCATGACCACCTCGGGTCAAGCGGCGCCGTTTCGGATCGGTATCAATCATGGTGGCCGGAAGGGTTTGATCCTGCTCGATCAGGTTCGCGCCGTGGACAAGACCCGGTTGGCGAAGAAACTGGGAGTAGTCTCGGCAAGGACGCTCAGCGCCACGTTGCGGACGCTGCAAGAAGTATTCGCAGAATGAGACGCCTCCACTGTAGCTGGCTCCCCTCACTGGACGCATTTCGAACTCTTGCGGCATAAAGCAGAGTCCGATCGAACCAACAGAAACTATTTGGCTTTTGATACTTGGGGGCTGAGACTGCGGGTTCGTCCAAGCTGGGCACCCAACGTGGATGATTGTTCGATCCGCGTTGGGTGCTCAGTTCCGTATCTTGAGTCACTATTCTGCTCGACGCAAGGCCTTCTTAACGAGTTCCCTCGGGAAGCGATCGAGGAAGTACTCCGAAATGTCGCGAGTCCTTAAGTCTCGAACTCGTGGACGAACCAACTTCGCAAGTGTTGACCGCGCGAATGGATCGCCGCCACCATTTTTGTAGTACTCCCGGTTTAGCTGCAAGTCCCAATCCAATGGATGACGACTGAGAAAGTCGATGAAGTCGGACCCGCCAAGCAGGCCCGCTTTAACTGCCGTATAGCGCAGTTGGCGAACTACACGATAGTCAGCGTACGCCCTCGAACAATCTGGCAAGGTGGTGCTTGCCGGAAGGGTTCTCTACTTCCAAGAATACGAATCCAAACCGTTACCGAATACCTGAAGGTCTGAGAGGTTGTCCACTGCTGTCACTCCAAGTCGGCCCAATTGGCCACCGTACCTGAGCGGCACGCCGTAGAAGCCAAGCCGGGCAAGGTGCCTCTTGACAAGAAAATCTCTTCTAACCAATTAAGTTTGTTGGGGTAGTTCGAGCAGGAAATTGGGGTGAACGGCAAGTCGCAGAATGGAAAGTCTCGTTTCGGTTGCCTCCCCGGCGTGGACTCGAACTTCACTGGCATGAAGCCCGGCGCGGAGGTCATAGGCCGTCGCGTAACGTCCGATCCGTCAACGAACCGGACGTCGACGACAAACGGCGTTCGGGGAGATCACGCCCCGACGTTGACCCTTCGTTAGCACTCCCTGCCACTTTGCCTCCCGACGCAAAACTCTTAGACCGGAGTCAAAAGGCTATTCCCTCGCTGAGCGAGCGGGGTGTATCACCGCCGCCCAAATTTCTTTCTCAGAATTTAAGTTGGCGCTTATGCGCCCGAGCTCCGCGCGGCACGCCACCGTGCAGCCCTACGCCGCGAACCGGTAACCAATCCCCCGAATCGTCAAAATATATTGCGGGTACTTCGGGTTGTCTTCCAACTTCTTTGGCCGTGTGATTTTTGAAATCTTAATATTCTTGCCCCCGCGTTCGACGATCGCGGATCCCAAGCCTGCCCCGTTGGCAAGGAAAGGGAGCGGATTTACCAGCACGCTCAAGACTTGATAAACTGCCAGCCAAAAATTATTGGAGAGGTTTATGAAAGCGCGCATCCGCTATCGAATCGCGGCGGTCTTTCTGCTGCTCTTTGCCGCCGGTCATACCCTTGGTTTTCGCCATTCGGATTCCGCCTGGGGAGTGGACGCGCTGCTGAGCGCAATGCGATCCATTCACTTTGACATGCAGGGTTTCAGCCGGAGGTATCGGGGCCTCTTTGTCGCGGCTGGGTTCTCGGTCGGCATGTTTTATTTGTTTGCAGCGGTACTAGCGTGGCAGCTAAGTAACCTTCGGACAGACACTTTGGCGGCCATGCGGCTCACTGTGTGGGCTTTCGCTCTTTGTTTCGCCGCCATCACCGTTGTGAGCTGGGAATACCGTTTCATCATCACCATTGTTTTTTCAGCGCTGATTACAGTGGCCTTGACTGCCGCGGCGTGGCTCTCAGCGAAGCCAAGCTAAAAGCCGTTGGTTCGCACCGCACCCCACCTCCGCGCCTAACCCGCGAAGCGATAACCAATCCCGCGGATGGTCAAAATATACTGCGGGTACTTCGGGTTGTCTTCCAACTTTTGCCGCAACCAAGCCACGTGAACATCCACCGTCCGCGTGGTGGGAATCGACTGGTGCCCCCAAACCTGGTTCAGCAACTCCTCTCGCGACACCGTAGCGCCGCGGTTATCGATCAGATACCGCAGCAGCGTGAACTCGCGTGCCGATAGCACGATCACAGCTCCGTCGCGGACCACTTCGGCCTTACGGAAATCGACTCGGATCTCCCCAAATTGATAGGTAACGGACGGCTTGGTGACGCTGGGGGCGCGCCGCATCAACGCTTCCATCCGCGCCAGCAGCTCCACCATATCGAACGGCTTGGTGATGTAGTCGTCGGCGCCCAGTTTCAAACCAACCACTTTGTCCACCACCTGCCCGCGCGCCGTCAACATCAGAATGGGCGTCTCGTTCCCCTTCGCCCGCACCTCCCGGCAGATGTCGTAGCCGCTCTTCCCCGGCAGCATCACATCCAGCAGAATCAGGTCGAAGGAACTGCCGAGTGCCATTCTCAAACCCTCGTTCCCGTCAGATGCCGACTCCACCTCGTAGCCTTCCATACGGAAACGGTCGGTCAACGTGAGCACCAGTCCCAACTCGTCTTCCACCAGCAATAATCGCTTTTCCACTAGTTGGCACCAGCCGGCTCGTTCGCAATCGGCAGATACAGGGCGAAGCACGTGCCGCCCCCTGGAACGCCTGACACCCTCACTCGTCCGGAATGCTGCTCGATGATCTTCTTCACCAGGCTAAGCCCCAATCCCGCGCCATGAACGCGAGCTTCCACCGCATCGCGGCTGCGATAAAACGGCTCAAAGATGTGCGGCAGGTCCGCTGCCTTGATCCCCGGCCCTTTGTCTTCCACCCGGATCCTTAGATACGGGCCGCTTTCGCTCTCACCGCGGTCGGCAAACACTCCAATCCAGCCGCTCTCATGCGCGTACTTGGCCGCGTTGCCGATCAAATTCCGGATGCAACGCTCCAGCGCGCCGGTATCCGCCATGATTTGCGGCAATCCCGGTTCCACTACGCTCTCCACCTTGCAATGGGCCTCGGTCAACGCGGATTGGCACGCCGCCACCGATCGCTGAACGACTTCATTCACATCCACCGGTTGCAGGTCGTAGTGCGTCCAACCCGATTGCGCACTGGAAAATCCAAGCACCTGCTCCACCAGTTCGGAAAGTCGCTTGCCCTCTTTTCGGATCACATCTCCGTAATGTTGCGCCTTCGCATCGGACGTCACCACGCCATCGGCCAGATTCGCGCCCGCTGAGCAGATGACAGCCAGCGGAGTGCGGAATTCATGCGAGATGCCGGCCACGAATTCCATCTGTGCCCGCAGCAACCTCTGGGCCCGGCGTGTGGAAATGATGATCATCAGGATGCTGGCGCCCAGCAATAGCAAGACCACCGAACTGATTACCAGATTGCGCAGCCGGGCCTCACGCACCACGGACTCAAGCGAACCGGCGCGGTGATTCACCACCAATTGCCAGCGGCCCCGGTCCAGATTGGCCGCGCGCGGCGGGCCCTGCCCGAATCGAGCGAAGCGCTCGGCCCGTTGATCGAAGATGCTAACGATCGCGTCTCCCTTCAGCGGAGTGGTCAGTGATCGCTTCGGATCAGACTGGTAGAGCACCACTCGTGGCTCGGTTCGTGACACCACATCCACGTCGTAGTCCAGGCCATCGGCGTGGCCGAAATGCCTCTGGATCATGGCCGCAAGAAACTCGCTTCCAAGGAAGTCCAGATTCAGTTCCGTAATAGCCCAGTGCAGGACGCGGGGAAACTGCCGCGGCGGTCCGGATCGGGACGAGGGCGAAATCAAGGGCATCACCATGATCGCGCTCACTTCGCCGGGAGCCGTCCGTGCCCCCATTCTCCCCGCCGCGAAACCGGTAATCCGCTCGCGGACCTGCGCAAGATTAGGGGTCCAGTCCGACTTCTCAAAGCTGCCGGTCTTCGCGTTGAAGCAGGAAAGCTCCGGGCCGGTATCCGATTTTGAGATCACTGCCAGACAACCGCGGCGGAACAGTTTCGGATACTGCGTCGTCCGATGCCACTTCTGGAAGTGCCGCGTGTACTCTTCAGCTATATGATCGGGATCAACTTCGAGTCCGCGTTGGAACGAGATCGATGCGTTCGCCAATTCCAGGGCGATTTCGTGGTCGAAATCCTCGGAAAAACGCGTAGTGATCTTCAGCAGATTGGCCTGCATGTGCTCGCGCTCCGCTTCGCTGACCTGGCCAACCCAGCGGTATTGCAGCACCGCCAGCACCGGTAGCAGCAGAAGCACCGCACACATCAATCCAAGCGATAGTGCCGCCTTGCTGGGCCAACTCCGCATAGTCGAAATTATACGCGCGTCATAGGCCACTACGCGACATTTGCCAGCCGCACGCGTAACGTGGAATAGGCGCGGAACGCGAGGGATTTGATGGCCAGCGTGGAGCAACCCATCGCTGCGGCGATTTGCGTGTATTCCATCTCGCGGTACTTATGCATGTAAACCACTACCCGTTGACGCTCGGGAAGATCCTCAATCGCTTGGCGGACGGTATCCAGCCGGCCTTGCCGGATGATGTTGAACTCCGCGCCCGGTTTCCCATCCGCTACCTGCCGCTGCTTGCCCCGGGGCATTAGCTGATCCAGACTGGTTTGGTCCTTCTCGTGCTTAATGGACCGGATGTAGTTCAGGCCCGTGTGCATCGCAATCCTGTACAGCCACTTGTTGAACGGGGCCGTCGCCTCGTAAGTAGCGCGGTAGCGGTAGATTTTGAAGAAGACTTCCTGGGCCAGTTCCTCTGCGATTGCCCAGTTCTTCACCATCCGGAAAAGGAAGTAAACAATAGGCCGGCGGTGCTTTTTCACCAGGGATTCCAACGCGGCTCCATCCCCCAGTTTGACGCTAAGCATTAAATGCGCGTCCGCCCCGAGGGTGTCGATCGCCTCGTGCGGAATCTCGGTTACGCAATTCATCATGCTTCCCAAGACGTAACTTCTTGCACCGCCGAGGTTAACGTTGCGAAAAAACATCGTTAAGAGTGTAAAATCGATAAGCCTAACGGTCTTAACATCATCTTTACCCGGAATTTACAAACTCTCCGCCGGTTCCGTTGTTTAGTAAGATAACCTCATACCATGACTCGCCGGAATTGCGTCTTCTTACTGCTCTTATTGCTTCTCAATCCGTTCGCCCGGAAGGCCTCCGCGCAGTCTACGGGGGCCACATTTGGCGATGTAATTCGATTGGGAGGATCGCCGTCTGACGTTGTCCTTGATGAAACCCGCGGCAACCTTTACCTGCTGAACTCAGCGGCAAACCGGGTCGACATCTACGACTACCTGGGCAAGAGAATCGTTGGGTCCATTTCCGTTGGAAGCTTGCCAGTGGCCGCTGCCATGTCGATGAGCGGCGACTTTCTCTATGTCAGCAACAACTCCAGTTCCAGTCTGTCTGTAATCGACTTGCGTTCGAGGACCGTTACCCAAACGGTGGCGCTAACCGCGAAGCCGGAAGGCGTCGCAGTGGGCAGCGACGGACGAGTTCTCATCACCACGGAGGGCACCCCCAGCACGGTTCAGATTAACTCGCTGCTAATCTTCGATCCCGCCCAGACGCAAAGTCAGCAACTGACCCCGGTGGCCTTTCCGCCGCCGCCTCCCACGCCGGCTCCGGTTTCTCCGGTAGTGCTGCCACGGCCGCAGACCACCTTCCGCGGCAAGCTGCTCCGGACCATCGACGGCGCGTTCATCGTCGGGCTGAGCACCATCAATAACAACGCGTCCACGGTGTTGTTCGTCTATGAAACCGCCTCGGCATCCATTCTTCGCAGCCGCGTTGTTACGGGGCAATCGACGGTGCTTTCGATTTCGCCCGATGGTTCGCGGTTCATGGCTGGCTTTACGCTTTACGATACTGCCACTCTCGCGGTAGTGGCGCAGCAGAGCACGGCTAACGTTCCGTTTCCACTCAGCACCGCGGGCAATGTCACTTTCACCACTTTGCAGAACGTGGGCGGCAGCTCTTTCTCGTCGGACGGGGAAACTATTTACAGTGCTTTCAATGTCGCGCCTTTTTCGAACCCCCCGACCCGCGCACAGGCGTCGACCCTGCTGATCTCAAACTCGCATCATCTGCGAACGAATCTCGGCATCAAGATCCCGGAGAGCCTGGTTGCGAAAATGGTCATCACCTCGGATAACGCGGAGGCGTGGGGCGTTTCTGAATCCGGGCTGATCCATTTGCCGCTGGCCCATCTTTATGACTACCCGATTCTGCAACCGCAGACAACGGCGGTGTTTCTGGCGGTGGACAACTGCCACCGGGGCGTGGCGCGGTTCTCCGTTCCGGTGGTCAACCTGGGGAAAGGCAAGCTCACGTACAGCGTTCCCGACGCCACGGCCGCGCTGATTGCGCAAACCACCAGCGGTGTGGTTCCCAGCGCCATCAACTTCGCAATGGAACCCGGCCGGACTGCCGTGACGCGGCAGTTCGGAACCAACCTCTACAGCGGCGGTGGCGTCACCAATACAGGCACACCGTTGCTGATCAACCTCTCGTCTCCGGAAGCGATCAATGTGCCGAACACAATCATGGTGTACATGAATGTGCGCCAGCCGGACCAGCGCGGCGTTATCTATCCACAGGTCACCACCACAGCCCGGGCCGAGGGTCTGCAAGACATTCTTGTGGACGACGCCCGCGGCCTGGTCTACATCACCAACTCGGGCTACAACCGGATCGAGGTATTCGACACCGTCAAGCAGAGCTTCGTGAAACCGATTGAAGTGGGCCAGCTGCCGCATCAGATGGCATTCGGTTCCGACGGCAACACGCTCTACGTCGCCAACACCGGCGGCGAGTCCATCAGCATCGTGGATCTGGTGGCAGGGCAAGTCTCCGGCTCGGTGGCATTCCCGCCGATTCCGCGCTCCGGCGCTTCTACACCGATTTCGCCGCAGGCCATCGCCAGCGGGCTCTTCGGTTTGCAGATCATAAAATCGGATGGTTCACAGTGGAAAGTAGTGAACGGCGAGGCGACCGTGCGCCCCGCAAACTCCGTCACGCCGGCGCAGTTGGTAGTTGCCGGATCGGTGCCGAAGATGATCGCGTCGCAGGATGGCCAATCGATCATCGCCGTTTCTGGAAATGGCACGGCCTACTTATACAGCGGACTTGCGGATACGTTCACCATCTCAAACCGGCCGTATTCCCAAGCGGTGATTCAAGGGTATTTCGGCCCGCTGGCAGCGGCGGGCGACGGATCTTATCTGCTGGAAAACGGCTTCATCATGAACTCTGCACTGGCGTTGATTGGCGGGTCGGAAACTCCCCTTGCCACCCCGGCCGGACCGCTTTCGGCCATTCGAAACGTGGCCGCCGTGGCAACCATGGACGCCAACACTTTCGTACGCATCACCACTCCAGTGAAGGCAACAATCACCAGCACCCCCTCCGGCGATGCGCGGCCGTTGCTTGAGCTGCTGGACTTCCGGAACAACTCCATTTCGGTTGTGGGACCGCTCGCTGAAAATCCGGTATTCTCCGCGTTCGGACCCCCGCGGGTCAACGTGCCTCCACGCCAGATTCAGGTGGATTCCGGCGGGACCGCTTATGCCATTACACTTTCCGGATTGAGTGTGGTGCCGATGACGCCCAGCGGAGCCAGCCGGCCGCTGCTTGCCGGAACGAATCCGATTGTGAATTCCAGCGACGGTTCGCGAAACGTCAAGCCTGGTTCGTTTGTGCAGTTGAATGGGATCAATCTGGCAACAGCAGGGACGGCCGACCAGTTGCCGGCGCCAGTGGTGTTGGGCGGATCCTGCGTAACCTTCAGCGATACAGCGATTCCGCTGCTGCAAACCGCCGGCGGGCAGATATCCGCGCAAGTGCCTCCGGATCTGCCGGCGGGATCTTATGTAGTGCAGGTACGATCGCTGGCCACCGGGCAGCAGAGCGATCCCGCAGTTTTCACGGTGCAAAAGCCATGACCGCCATCAAGCTGAAGACGCGTATCCTCCGGACCATTCTGTGTAGCGCGCTGGTCACCGGCGCCGCGTCCGCGGCAACGTTCGGCACTCCGGTCTCGGTTCTCGGCGCCGCTTCCGACCTGGTGCTGGATGAGACGCGGCACCGCCTCTATATCGTCAATAGCACCGCCAACCGGATTGATGTTTACGACACCACGCAGCGCCGGTTCTTGAATGCGATTGCGACTGACACGCAGCCGGTGGCGGCCGCCATATCGCGCAGCGGAAAGTTTCTGTACATCACCTGCTACAGCGCATCCGCGCTGGATGTGATTGACCTGGATGCAAGTGTGGTCGTCAAGCGGGTGGGGCTTCCCGCTGAGCCCGAAGGCGTGGCGGTTGGGGCCGACGAAAGGGTTCTCATCACGTCCATTGGCGTAGCCGGAGCCCCGAATACCCCGGCCACCAACACCATGCTGCTGTACAATCCCGACGCGGCCGCCTCCTCCAGCCTGAGCACCGTGGCCGTATCCCTGCCGGCGCCCGGTGTGTTGGCTGCGACGGCGAACTACAACGCATCACGCAGCCATTTAGTGGCGACCCCTGACGGCCGCCTAATCATCGGACTGAACAATCCAACCACCACTACGCGCAGCGTATTTGTGTTTGAGACCGCGTCCGGCAGCGTACTTCGAAGCCGCACGCTTACCAATATCTCCAGCGAGCTCTCGGTCTCGCCTGACGGTACGCGGTTCATGGCCGGTCTGAGCCTGTTCGACACCGATACGCTGGCCATCCTGGCACAGCAGAATGCCGCGAATTCGGCGTACGCGTTCGCCGCCAATGTCAATTTCAACACGCAACAGAATCAGGGCGGCAGTCTGTTCTCGGCCGACGGTTCGGTGCTTTACACCGCCTTCAATATCGCCCCGCAACAGACTCCGGCGGCGCGGGCCAATGTGGGCCAGTTGATGCTGAACGACCCGGAGAATCTGCTGATTCGGCTGGGGATCCAGATGCCCGAAAATCTGAGCGGAAAAATGGTGGGGACGGCGGACGGTTCCACGCTCTACGCACTCTCGCAATCCGGCTTCATCATTCTGCCGGTGTCCACGATTTACAACAATCCGATCGCCGTGCCGGATGCCAACGTCGTGCTGGTGGCAAAAGACCAGTGCGGCGTGGTGGCACAGAAGAACACCGCCAGGGTGATGGTGCGAAATAAAGGCCAGGGACGATTTACGGCATCGGCGCAGGTCATCGCGACTGGTCCCACAGCGAACAATGCCTTGGGCGGCGCGGGCGGCGCGGGCGGCGGCTTCATCGGCGGCGGAATCATTATCACGTTTCCCGGCGGCGGATTTCCAGGAGTGCTGCCTGGAGGCGTTGGTCCGGGTGCACCGCCAGGCGCGGGCGCGGGTTTTGGAACCGGCGCCGGATTCGGCGGCGGCGGTGTAGCCAACGGAGCGATAGGCGTTCCCACCCAGGCGCAACAGACTGCGATTGTCGGGACCGCGCCGCAGCTCAGCATTCAACAGCAGGCCGATGGCACGCTCTTGAACTTCACTATCAATTCCAGTGGCACCGCATCGCTGGGCAGCACCATTCCCTCCGACTTTACAGTGCAATCGCCCGAGGCGATCAACATTCCTCCCCTGGTCCGCGTGATCCAGAATTCCCGGAATGCGGAAGCCGTCGGCGACATCATGCAGGTGAACGTGGGGGCATCCACCGCGGAAGGTTTGGTGGATATCGTTTCCGACAACGCGCGCAAACGAGTCTACATCGCGAACTCGGGGATGAACCAGGTAGAAGTATTCGACATGGTGTCGAAGACATTTCTCGCGCCGGTCAAAGTGGGCCAACTACCCCGGTCACTGGCGTTGACGCCGGATGGCAACAGCTTGTACGTTGCCAATACCGGGGGCGAGAGTATCAGCATTATCGATCTGGACAAGGCGCAGGTAAGCGGTAAGGTCAAATTTCCCGCGCTGCCCTACAACGCCAGCTCGGCGCTGATTACGCCCAGTGTGATCGCCTCCACGCTTCGCGGGCTGCAGATCGTGATGTCGAACGGTTCGCTGTGGAAGACGGTGAACGATGAGGCGCTACCCCGAGCTTCGAACGGCGCCGTGGGCACCGCGGCAACCGTTCTTGCGGCGCCGCGCACCATCACCGCCACACCCGGCGGAGAATTCGCGCTGCTGCTTGGCGGCGATGGCCGGGCCTATCTATACGACGCGAATGTGGACGACTATGTGATTAGCCAGACGGTGGTGAACGCGCCGATTCAGGGCTTCTTCGGTGCATTGGCAGCCGGACCGGCCGGGCGCTATTTCGTGGTGAACGATACCATCCTGAATCCGTCGCTGACGCCTGTCGGCACTGCGGTCAGCATTCCCGGCTTAACCAGTGGACGGCCTATTTCCACGGTGACTCCATTGAACGCCAACACGTACCTGCGCTTTGTGCAACCGGCGCGGACCAGCACCACGGCGGTGGTGACCACCTCTCCCACTATTGAAACAGTGGATATCGTGACGGGCTTGCCGCGCGGCAGCATGCCGGCACTGGAAGGACCGCTGACGACGCAGGTGGGAACGCAACGAGTCAACGTTGGTGCGCGGACGATGGCCGTGGACGCGGCTGGATCTACGGCGTATGTGTTGACCACCAGCGGACTTTCAGTTGTCCCCTTGGATACGGCGGCGGTGAACCCGCAATCGCGCCCGGCAGTCAGTACAAACGGCATTGTGAACCTGGGCAGCTATACGGCGGAGATTGCGCCGGGCAGCATTGTCTCCATGTTCGGCCGGAATCTGGGAACGGCGGCGCAAGCCTCCACCGACCCGCTGCCGACGGTGCTGGGCGGAAGTTGCATTACGATGGACAATGCACCGCTGCCGCTGTTCATGACCTCCGCCGGGCAGGTGAATCTCCAGATTCCAGCCTCTACGACGGCTGGAAGGCATTCGGTTATCGTTCGCTCGCTAGATCAGAAAGTGGCCACGGCCGCGACCAATATTACGGTAGTGAAATACGCTCCGGCGATCCTGGTGGACACCTCGACGCTGGAAGCGCTGGTGTTTCACAAGGACGGAAGGCAGGTGAACAAATCGAATCCCGCCAAACGCGATGAACCGATTGTGATGTATGCGATAGGGCTTGGCCCGACGAAGGGCGCGACGATTACCACCGGCAAGCCGACTCCGGCCAGTCCGCTTTCGGTGACCGATAAGGCGGAAGTTTTCTTCGGAGATCCGACCATCAAGGAAGCGGGAATCATCGTGGATTGGAGCGGGTTGGTGCCGGGATCTATCGGGCTTTATCAGTTGAATCTCCGTGTGCCAGGGGCGCATTTGCGAGGCGACGCGCTGCCGGCAATTATTCGGATCGGCGGCGTGGACAGTGCCAAGACGGGTCCGGCGGTTCCGCACATCGCCGTGGATTGAGGCGTCTGTAGGAGTGTGCGGCGGCTTCTTTCTCTCTTGCTTTTATTCAGCGCCTTCAGTGGCGCGGCTTCGAATTCCAACTTGATTCGCGAGATGATTCAGGCCCACAGCGCAGTGCGTGTGCGCGTAGGCCTGCCTCCGCTGGCTTGGTCGAACCGGCTGGCTGCGCTAGCGCAAGACTGGGCGAACAGGTCGCTCGCTCGCGGGCAGATTGGCCACCGTCCGGACTCGCCGTATGGCGAGAACGTTTTCGCTATCTCAGGCGGTGCGACGTCCGCGGCCGGCGTGGTGAACGCGTGGGCAGCGGAGGCGCGGAACTACGAGTATCGTTCGAACCGGTGCCGGGGAGTTTGCGGCCACTACACGCAGATTGTCTGGCGGGATACGAAGGAGCTAGGATGCGCGGTGGCGCGCGGAGAAGGCCGCGAGGTTTGGGTCTGCAACTACAGCCCGGCGGGAAACTGGATGGACGAGCGGCCCTATTGACTCGCGCTAACCGGCTATCGCGGTCAGAGTAAGGATGTGTGAAAAGCCAGCCGACCCTTTTAACAGAACCCAACGCCCGCCGAACTCACCGGAAATCTCCACCAGCAGCTCCGTTCCGGCGGGTGCGTCGAGAGTCCGGTACAGACGGGTCAGTCCTCGCAGGAAACAATGCAGGACGGATTTGAAATCCAGGGGAGAACCGGCGGATGCGTATGTGACGGAACGGTCCATTCTTGCTATGGCAGAATCCAAACAGTGTGTGCTACCATTACGAGGTACGTCAGCAATCAAGGGGACGTAGCTCAGTTGGTTAGAGCGCCGGCCTGTCACGTCGGAGGTCGCGGGTTCGAGCCCCGTCGTCCCCGCCATATCCTCTCCAGGCAGCAATGCCACGGAACTTCATGAACGATCCGCTCAATCAACCGAAAATCCACCTGGTCAATACCGCCGAATATCGCGAGAATTATGCCAACAGCGTACAGATCCGTGCGAATCTCTGGGACTTCTTTCTGTTGTTCGGCACGTTGAGCCAGACGTCGCCTGACGCCGTTTCCATTCAGAATTTTCAGGGAATCTACTTCAGTCCGCAACAGGCCAAGGCGTTGTTGAACGTATTGCAGCAGAACCTTTCCCAATACGAATCCACCTTTGGCGAGATTCGGCTTGAGCCGCAGACTCCGGGCGGCGTCATCCAGTAATCACAGGCACCGATGCCTCAGCGTCAACCGCGGCTGGGCTCGTATCTGCTGTTCGCGTTCGGCTTCGGGTGCGCTATTTTCGGCGCTCACTTTTCCTCTTTTCATCTGCCTTACTTTTGGGATGAGCTGGGGCAGTTCATACCGGCTGCGCTGGATATTCTGCACGACGGCGCCTGGATTCCGCACTCCACCACACCGAATGTGCATCCACCGGCCGTGATGGCCTATCTTGCGCTAGTGTGGCGTGTGGCGGGCTATTCCATTGAGGCCACGCGCGTGGCGATGTTGCTGCTGGCAACCGCTACCGCGCTCACTGTCTTCCTGCTGGCCATTCAGATTTGCCGTCCGTTGAAGGGCGCGCCGGCGTTTGCAGCGGTGGTGTTGTTGCTTGCTTCGCCGTTATTCTACACGCAGGCGATGCTGGCGCAATTAGACATGCCGGCAATGCTGTTCACCGCGCTGGCACTGTTGTTGTTTCTGCAAGACCGGACGCGCGATTGCGTTCTTGCCTGCGTGGCGCTTGTGCTGACCAAGGAAACCGGAGTGCTGGTGCCGCTGGTGTTTGGCGCATGGTTGCTGCGGGAGCGCCGCACTCGGGAGGCTTTGTGGTTCGCGGCGCCGCTGGCGGCCTTGTGCCTGTGGCTCGCCTATCTCAGGCAAGGCACGGGCAACGCATTGGGTAACAGTGAATTCGCGCGCTACAACCTGTTCTACCCGTTGCATCCGGCACGGCTTTCGGCGGCGCTTGTGCGGCGCTTTTACTATGTCTTCATCGATAATTTTCATTGGATTGGAAGCGTGGCGATTGTGCTGGCATGGAAGCGCACCGATTTGTTCCGCAGCCGCACCTGGGCTGTTTGTGGCGTGCTGCTTGTGGGCCACCTGTTGATGGTGAGCTTGCTGGGCGGCGCTACCCTGGAGCGCTACTTACTGCCGGTGATTCCGCTGTTCTATATCGCAGTCAGCGCCGCGTGGTCTGTGATGGAGGTCTCCTGGCGAAGGGTTTCGCAAGTTGCGATGACGGCCGGGTTGATCGCCGGGCTATTCTGGAATCCGCCGTGGCCCTTTCCATTTGAGAACAACTTCGCGATGGTGGATTTTATCGCGCTGCAAAAAGACGCCGCGCAGTTTGTGGAGTCCGCCTATCCGAATGAGACGGTGGTGAGCGTGTGGCCGTTTACCGATGCGCTCCGCCGGCCGGAGTTCGGCTACGTCAGCCGCCCTATTTCTACCAGAGGCATCGAAGATTTTCATTTAGCGACGGTTGCCGGCTTGAAAGACGTCGGTGTGCTGGTGGTCTACTCCCGAACCTGGGAGCCTGGCGTCAGTGTGTTGCGTATTCCATTTGTCGCGCGCTATCTGGAACGATACTTTTCCTACGACCGGCAGATCACCGCCGATGAGATTTCGACTAGTTTAGGATTGACCTCAACCGCACGCTACATACGGCGCGGCCAGTGGATTGAAGTCTACGTTCGCGGCCGTTGAGTCATACTGATTCCTGATGATGAATTTGCCACTCGAAGAACTTCGCCGCCGTCACGCAGCCGCTGAGGCTGGCGGTGGACCGGAACGCCGTGAACGGCAACACAAAGAGGGCAAGCTTTCGGCGCGCGAGCGGGTGGAATTTTTGCTGGACGAAGGCACTTTCGAAGAGCTGGATAAATTGGTGCGCCACCGCTGCCGTGACTTCGGCATGGACGATCAGGTGATTGATGGCGACGGGTTCATCACCGGGCACGGCCTGATTCACGGGCGCCAGGTGTTCGTCTTCGCGCAGGACTTCACGGTCTTCGGCGGATCGCTTTCGGAGACGAATGCGCTGAAGATTTGCAAAGTGATGGACCTGGCGCTGAAGACCGGCGCGCCGCTGATCGGTCTGAACGATTCGGGCGGTGCTCGGATTCAGGAAGGCGTCGTATCGCTTGCCGGCTACGCAGACATCTTTCTTCGCAACACCCTTGCCAGCGGAGTCATCCCGCAGATATCGGCGATTATGGGGCCGTGCGCCGGAGGTGCGGTTTATTCACCCGCGATGACTGATTTCATCTTCATGGTGGATCGCACCAGCCACATGTTCGTCACCGGTCCCGACGTGATCAAGACGGTGACGCATGAGGATGTGACGAAGGAGAAGCTGGGCGGCGGGCTGACTCACAATTCCGAAAGCGGCGTGGCTCATTTTCTGGCGCAGGACGACGCGGACTGTCTGCGCAGCGTCCGCGAACTGCTGGATTTTCTGCCGCAGAACAATCGCGACGACGTGCCGCGGCGTCCGTCGGCGGATCCGGTGGACCGGGAAGATTCGTCGTTGGACACGCTGGTCCCGGCGGAATCGAATTTGCCCTACGACATCAAAGACGTGCTTCATCGGGTGGTGGATGATGGCTATTTCTTTGAAGTGCAGGAACACTTCGCCCGCAACATTGTCATCGGATTCGCACGCATGGACGGACGATCCGTCGGCATCGTCGCCAATCAGCCGGCGTTTCTGGCGGGCTGCCTGGATATCAATTCTTCGGTGAAGGCCGCGCGGTTTGTGCGCTTCTGCGATGCGTTCAATATTCCTATTCTGACCTTTGAAGACGTGCCCGGCTTTCTGCCTGGCGTGGATCAGGAATTTGGCGGCATCATCCGCCACGGCGCGAAACTGTTGTATGCCTACGCGGAAGCCACAGTACCGAAGATCACCATCATCACGCGCAAAGCGTACGGCGGCGCCTATTGCGTGATGGGGTCGAAGCACTTGCGCACTGACATCAACTTCGCCTGGCCCACGGCGGAGATCGCGGTGATGGGCGCGGAAGGCGCGGTGAATATCGTCTACCGCCGTGAGATTGCCGCTGCTGCAGACCAGGCTGCGGCCCGCCAGCAGAAGACCGCCGAGTTTCGCGAACGCTTCGCGAATCCGTTCATCGCGGCCGAACGCGGATTTATCGACGACGTGATCGAACCGCATGAGACCAGGCCAAAAGTGATAAAGGCGTTGCGCATGCTCGAAAATAAAGTAGATACTATGCCGCGGAAGAAGCACGGCAATATCCCTTTATAGCGCTTGAATAGACGCGATGGACGAACTGGCAAAGCTTTACGGCGTCCTTGAATTGGAACCGGGTGCATCCGCGGAAGAGATTAAGGCCGCGTATCTGGATCTGGTGAAGGTCTGGCATCCGGACCGCTACCAGAACGAATCGCCGCGCCTTCGCGATAAGGCTGAGCAGAAGCTGAAGTCGATCAACAACGCCTACGACCGGCTGCGTGGTGCCGTACCAAGAGTGGCGGATTCGCCGTCAGCGTCACCGCAACAACAGCCGCCGCCGCGGAGGACTCCGGATTTGTTCGCTTGCGATTTCGGCAACGGTTGGGGATACGTGGATCGCGAGGGCAAGCTGATGATCCGTCCGCGATTTGAGACCGCCGAACAGTTCTCAGAGGGCATGGCACATGTCTCCGAATGTGGACGGCATGGCTTCATCAACTGGCAGGGCGAATACGTCATTCACCCCCATTATTCAGACGCGCATAATTTTTCGGAAGGGCTGGCAGCCGTAGTGTTCACCATGAAATGGGGATACATCAGCACGAACAACCGCTACGTGATTACTCCGCTCTATGACGATTGCGGCGATTTCTCGGAAGGTCTGGCGACGGTGTTGTGGCGGGGCCGCTGGGGCTATATCGATAAGACGGGTAAGTTTGAAATCTCACCGCGGTTCGATGAGGCCAGGAAGTTTGTGGACGGCACGGCCGAGGTGCGTATGGGAGAAAGATGGGGCCGCGTCAGCCGTGCCGGAGAAATCTACTTTGGCGCCAAGCCGGGCGCGCTGGAGTAGGGCAAGCTGTAGTGCGTGTTTATCCGGGCTGCCTTCAGGCCCTCTGTAGAAGTCGTCGACGATGCGCGAGCCGGCAATGAGGGCGAAGTAAAATTTTCCGGCGCCAGCCGCGGCATTGATTAGCCGCGGACTGGCGCCGGACAGAAATTCCTTCCTGTTCATGCGGCGCTCTAGAACAGCAGCTTCAGACCAAACTGCATCTGCCGCGCCGGGTAGGTGCTGGTAATGCTTCCGAAGGCGCTGCTGGAACGGTTTCCGTTTGGCGCAGAGAAGTTTGTCTTGTTGAGCAAGTTAAAAGCTTCCGTGCGGAAGGAAACCTTCACTTTCTCGGTCACGCTGAAATCCTTATGCAGACCAACATCCATCTGGTAGAAGTTTGGAGCGCGCGCTACGTTGCGGCCCGCGTTGCCGAAGGGGACCGAACGGTCCGCGGGAACTACAACCGTGGCTGGGTTGAGCCACAGTTGCGGTGTCCGTTGACCGGAAGGAATCATTGGATCGCCAATCAGGTTCGGTCGATAGTTGGGGGAACCGCTCACACTGAAAGCGGATGCCGGGCTGTAGGTCAGATTCACCGGGCTGCCGGTATTCATGGTGTTGATGGCGGTTAGGCTCCAGCCGCCAAGGGCGAGGTCCGTGGCCTTATTCCAATCGCCTCCGAAGGTCTTGCCCTTGCCGAACGGCAGGTCGTAGAGGACCGTGGTGGTGTTATTGAAGGGCTGGTCATAGCCGCCGAGTCCGCGCTCATTTCGCACATCGCGATAGTTGACGCGCGAGTTGTCGCCGTTGTTTGTTTCCAGATGCCCGCTGGCATTGTCGATCGATTTCGACCATGTGAAGGAGTTCAGCAGGTAGAAGCCGCCATTGAAGCGTTTCTCCACTTTGGTCTGCAACGCGTGGTAAGTGAGAAAACCGCCGCCGTATGCAATCTGGATCGGGCCGAATTCCTGAATAGGCCGGCGGGCCTGCAGCGACGAATTCTCGGTAGGACCATTCGGGCGAGCCTGGTTATAATCGCCCAGGATCATCAGGCCGTTGCCGCGCGTACCCACGTAGCCGGTATCCAAAACCCAGCCCTTGGCCAGTTCCCGTTGGATGGTGAAATGCCACGTCTGGATGTAGCTGGTCTTAAAGTCGGAAGGAAGATAGTTCACGCGCACATTGGTCTGTTTCACATTGCTGACGGCAAGGAAATTATCGGGATATCCCATCTGCGTAGTGCGGAAGCAGGTGCCGGGAACCTGGCTGTTGCTGGTGCAGAGAGGCAGCCCGCTGGCTCCGGTTGTGGAGGGCAATTGATCAATCGACGGATTGATAATATTCGGAAGGTTGTACGCCAGCAGGTTCTCGCCACCCATGCGGTTGAAGTGAATGTAGCTGATGGCGTAGGCCGAGCGAATCACGGTCTTCGGGTCCAGTGTATAGGCGAGGCCCAGACGAGGTGCGAAGTTGTTGCGGTCCGGGTGGACAAGGCTACGTTCGAAGATGCCGCCGCTCTTGGCTTGTACCAGCGAGTTCGTCGCCGGATTGTAGTTCGTTAATAAATTGTTTTCCAGATACTGCGGCGTGGAATATTCATAGCGCAAACCGATGTTGAGAGTCAGGTTGCGTGTCGGCTTCCAATCGTCCTGCACGTAGAAGAAATTCATTTGTTGCAGGTATTTCACAACGGCTGCGTTGTTCAACGTATAGTTGCTGCGCGCGCCGAACAGGAAGTCCGCTACATATTGCTCGTTGTTGGTGGGTGTTCCCGCAACCTGGCTGAAGCGGCCGCCGTAGGTGTCGCCGCCGGACTTCGGATTGAAATCGTCGATCTCAATTTTCAGCTTCTGATATTCCCAGCCGGCCTTGATGCTGTGTTTACCGAACAGCAGCGAATAGTTGACCTTAGGATTGATCACGGTCGGGTTTTGGAATTGAGGGTTGCTGCCCTGTGTGCCCAGGCCGGTGTAGCCGCTGATGGATTGCGAATAGAGTCCCCCGGTGAAGCGGGGATCGGTGGGGTAGTTGGTGACGCCGTACTTCGTAGCAAGGCTGGGCTGGCCCGCGAACCAGGGCGTCTTGCCTGCATCGGTATGCGAAAGGCCTATGCGGAATTCCACTACGGAGCGCGTGCTCAGCGTATAGGTAGCGCCAGGGGCAATCTGCCAGCTCATCACACGGATATTGCCATTGCTGTTGCCGCCGGCCAATCCAGGGATACTGGCGGGAACTTGAATGGTTGAGAGGCGGTGGCTATAGCGGCCAAATACCGTAAGCTTCGTGCCGATGTATTGGTCATAGCGGACATCGCCCTTATCGGTCTGGGTTGGCTGCCGCGGCAGTGTCTGCAGATTGTTGCTCAGGCTTGGCAGGTTCGGGGCGGGCAGTTCACCGAACACGCCTTTGGCGAACGCAGTGATCTGCGCCTGGGGCACTTTGCCATCCAGGAACTGCTGGCCGGTGAATGGATTCTGGATGGGACCGGCGAAGATTCCGTTGCGTTGATCGAGCGTGGGAATGGTGGCGAACTGGACCGATTTTTCGATTCTGCGAAAGCCTTCATAGTCGGCGAAGAAGAAAGCCTTGTCCTTGCGGATGGGCCCGCCCACGGCTGCGCCGTACTGGTTCTGAATCAAGGTCGGCTTCTGATTGAGCAGCGGCTTGAAGAAACCGGTGGCGTTCAATTCGGTGTTACGAAGGTATTCCCAAACGGCACCGTGATACTGATTGGTGCCTGCGCGAACGCTCACGTTGATAATGGCCCCGCCGGCGCGCCCATACTCCGCGCTATAGCTGCTGGTTTCCACCTTAAACTCTTGCGCGGCGTCAGGCGACAGTTGTACTACCTGATTGGTGAAGCCCTGGTTTGAGGTGCCGTAGAAGTTGTTATCCACGCCATCCACCATGAAATTGTTTTGCGAACTGCGCATGCCGTTGACGTTAAACGAAGCATCGCGCGGTGGTACGCCGTACGCCAGATCCGACTTGCGAACGCCTGGAGCCAGCAGCGCCAAGTCCGCATAGTTGCGCCCATTCAGCGGCAAATCGACAATCTGCTGGTTGCCGATCACCGTGCCTCGCGAGCTGTTGTCGGTTTCCAGTTGGGCTACTGCCGCGTCCACCGTAACCATCTCAGACACGTCCCCAACTTCCAGTTTCATATCCACGCGCTGGCGCGCATTTACGGTGGCCGTAAACTCTTCGGCGCCGCTTTTCTTGAAGCCCTTGGCTTCAGCGGTCACTTTGTAGCGTCCGATCTTCACGTTGAAGAATTGGTAATCGCCAGCGTCATTAGTAAGGGTGGACTGGGTGACTCCGGTCGCCGTATTCACCAGATTGACGGTGGCGCCAACGAGTGCGGACGTGGACGGATCGCGCACCGTGCCAAGCACGGTCGCCGTATCGAACTGAGCCTGGGCACAGGCGGCAAATAACAGCACCGCCAGCGCCGGCCGTAACAAGGCGGAGTACTTCATAATCGTGTTTTTCATAGGTTTATTGGAAGCGAATCTGTTCGAGAATTGAGAAGAGCATAGCATCCGGTCTGTATCAGTAGGATGACAGTTTGTCTACAATCCGGCAACGGGTAGTGACGTAAACGTTTACTTCGGTGACAGCTGCATGTTGCGGCTGACACGCTCCACCTCACGGAAAACGCGCAGCAGATTTCCACCGAGAATCTTGTGAATGTCGTCCGCCGAATATCCACGTTCCAGCAAGGCCTGTGTGATTTTAGGCAGATCCGCGGCGGAATTGATCCCCTCCGGCGTAGCGCCTGAGACGCCGTCAAAGTCTGAGCCCAGCCCGACGTGATCCACGCCGGCAACTTTGGCGATGTGATCGATATGGTCGATCAGTAACTTCAGTGGAGTGCGCGGCAATCTCGCCAACCATTCCCGTTCCACCGGTTCGGTGGCGAAATACGTAGCCGGCTTTCCTTCGGCTTTCAGCTTGGCCGTGTAGAGAGCAGAGGCTGCCTCGCGTTCTTTTTCCTGTGCGTTCATCGCCTTGCGGAAATTCGTGTCCAGAAAGCCGTTGAAGAAGTTCACCTGCACGGTGCCTCCGTTTTTGGCAACGGCGCGAAGCATGTCGTCCGTCATGTTGCGCGGGTGATTGGTCAGGGCGCGCGACGACGAATGCGACGCGATCAACGGGGCCTTGGTAGCGGCGATGGTGTCGTAAAACGTTTTGTCGGAAACGTGGGAGATGTCTACCATCATGCCCAGGCGGTTCATTTCCAGCACCACTTGTTTGCCGAATTCTGTCAGGCCATTGTGATGTTGCACTTTGGTATCTTTCTGATCGCCGGAGGCGTCGGCCCATTCGTTCGTATTCGCCCAGCTGAGGGTCATATAGCGCACGCCCAGGCGGTAGAAGTTACGCAGCAGATGAATGTCGTTCTCAATGGCGTGGCCGCCTTCCATGCCCATCAGCGCCGCCAATTTATTTGCTTTGTGCGCGCGTTCAATGTCGGCGGTGCTGAAGGCCATCATCATGCGATCGGGATGCCTGGCCGCCTGTTCATAGACGGAATCGATGAGATCGAAGGCATTGCGGGCATAATGCCCTTGGTTCGACTTCGGCTCCACCCAGATGGAAAAGAAGATAGCCCCCAGATTTCCGGCGCGGGCTTTGTCGAGGCTAATGTGCCCGGGGTCTTTCGGGTCAGTGGATGCGATGTCGAAGTTCCCGTCCAAAAAGCGCTGCGGCGTATCGTCGTGAGTGTCTATCACCAGGGCCGAATCGTGGATCGCCTTGGCCTTGACGGAAATTTGGGCTGAGGCGATTTGGGACAATGACAGAGCAATCGAGAGCGCGAGACGAACTATCGTGAAGCGAAGCAGCATTCGTTTACTGTAACTCTGATTGGAATCGACTGTCTGCTACTGCTTAGCCCCGCAGGGTTTGCGGCGCACGGCACTGGAGCGGGAACTGGCGAACGTCCGTTAATCGTTATCCGTACTGACTTTCAGCACCGATAAGAACGCTTCCTGCGGAATATCCACGCGCCCTACGCGCTTCATGCGTTTCTTGCCTTCCTTCTGTTTCTCAAGCAGCTTCCGCTTACGCGAAATGTCGCCGCCGTAGCACTTGGCAAGGACGTTCTTCTTCATGCCGGAAATAGTCTCGCGGGCGATCACCTTCGACCCAATGGCCGCCTGCAAAGCCACTTCAAACATCTGCCGCGGAATCAACTTCCGCAGCCGCTCAATCAGCATTTTGCCGCGTTCGTACGCAACGTCTTTGTGCACGATGATGGAGAGCGCATCCACTGGTTCGCCGGCCACCAGCACATCCAACTTCACCATCTTCGAAACGCGGTGCCCCGACAAGTGGTAGTCCAGCGAGGCGTATCCCCGTGATGCCGATTTCAGCCGGTCGTAGAAATCGAGCACAATTTCATTCAGCGGCAACTCATACACCACCAACATGCGTCCGCCGTGAAGGTACTCCAGCTTCATCTGCGTGCCGCGCTTCTCTTCCAGCAGCTTCAAGATCTCGCCGATGTATTCCTCGCGCGTGATCACGGACGCCTCGATAATCGGCTCCTCAATCTGCTCGATGGATGACGGGTCGGGAAACTTCGACGGGTTCTCAACCTCAATAATTTCGCCGCCGGTGAGCGTGATGCGATATCGCACTCCGGGCGCGGTGGTGATCAGGTCGATCTTGAACTCGCGCTCCAGCCGTTCCTGCACAATCTCCAAATGCAGCAGCCCTAAAAAGCCGCAGCGGAATCCAAAGCCCAAAGCGACTGAATTCTCGGGTTCAAAATTGAAGGCGCTATCGTTTAGCCGCAGCTTTTCCAGCGCGTCGCGTAGCAGCCCATGCTCGTGGGACTCCACTGGATACAGCCCGGCGAACACCATCGGCTTGATTTCCTGGAAACCAGGCAGTGCCTCGGCGGCGGGGTTGGCGTGATCGACAATGGTGTCGCCAATCTTCGCGTCGGAAACTGTTTTGATGTTGGCGTGCAAAAAGCCGGCTTCTCCGGCGGACAGCACGTCGCACGGAATGGGTTTCGGTGTGTGATACCCCAGCGCTTCCACATCATGGGTGGAACCGTTTGACCACAACCGGATCTTCTGCCCAATCTTGATACGGCCATCGATCACCCGAATCAGAATGATGACGCCGCGGTAGGGATCGAACCACGAATCGAAGATCAGCGCTTTCAGCGGCGCTTCCGGATCGCCTTTGGGACGCGGCACGCGGTGCACCACCGCTTCCAGTGTTTCCAAAATCCCGATGCCTTGTTTCGCGCTCACCAGAATCGCGTCGCTGGCATCCAGGCCGATCAGTTGTTCGATTTGTTCGCGCACGCGCTCCGGTTCAGCAGATGGCAAATCGATTTTGTTGATCACCGGAATGAGTTCCAGATTATGGTTCAGCGCGAGATACGTATTGGCCAGCGTCTGCGCTTCCACGCCCTGCGAGGCGTCCACCACCAGCAGCGCGCCTTCGCAGGCCTGCAGACTGCGCGAGACCTCATAGGTGAAATCCACGTGGCCCGGAGTGTCAATCAGATTGAGCTGATACTCAATCCCGTCCTTGGCGGTGTAGTTCAGGCGCACGGCATGCGCCTTGATGGTGATTCCGCGCTCTCGCTCCAAATCCATGGAGTCCAGCACCTGGGCCATCATCTCCCGTTGGCTGAGTGCGCCAGTGACCTCCAGCAGGCGGTCGGCCAGCGTCGACTTGCCGTGGTCGATGTGCGCGATAATACAGAAATTCCTAATAAATGCGGGGTCCATGCGGTATGATGAGGCTGAACCTCAAGTATCCCATATGTCGTACAGCCAAATTGCATTTAACATCGACGGCAATGGGATTGCGCTCCTCACGGTGAACCGGCCGCAGAAGTTGAACGCCTTGAATGCGGAGACTTTTAGCGAATTGAACGATGCGTTTTCGCGGGTGGAAACAGATGTGGCGGTCCGGGCGCTGATCATCACCGGGGCGGGCGAAAAGGCATTCGTGGCAGGCACCGACATCAAAGAATTGTCAGAGGCCAGCGCGCTGGAAGGGCAGCAGATTGCGTTGCGAGGTCAGCGGACATTCCGTCGGTTGGAACTGATGAGCAAGCCATCTGTGGCGGCCGTCAACGGATTCGCGCTGGGCGGCGGACTCGAATTGGCGATGGCCTGCACGTTGCGCATCGCCTCCGCCAACGCGAAATTGGGCCAGCCGGAAGTGAAGTTGGGAACGCTTCCAGGCTACGGCGGTACGCAGCGCTTGCCGCGGTTGGTGGGGCGGGGCAGGGCAATGGAAATGCTGCTGACGGGAGATCCAATAGACGCAGCCGAAGCGTATCGCATCGGGCTGGTGAATCAAGTGGTCCCGCAGAGTGAACTTCTGGACGCGGCGGGAATCTTGCTGCGGAAGATTTTGAAGAACGGAACGGTTGGCGTTGGCTTGGCGATGCAAGCGGTGGACGCCGGGCTCAGCAGCGGTCTGGAAGAGGGGCTGCGGTTCGAAGCAGCGGCGTTTGGCTTATCGGCCGCCACCGAAGATTACAAGGAAGGGACGAAAGCGTTCCTGGAAAAGCGGCCTGCCGTTTTCATTGGGAAATAACATCATGGTCATCGAAGGAAATTTAGACGGGAAGGATTTGAAAGCGGTCGTCGTACTCTCCCGCTTCAATAGCTTCATTACGGAAAGACTGCTGGAAGGCGCACTCGATGCGTTGCTCCGGCATGGCGCCGCGGCCCCGGTGATCGTGCGCGTACCTGGTGCATGGGAAATGCCCATCGTCGCCGCTGAACTGGCCAGGCAGCAGAAATACGATGCGGTGATCTGCCTGGGCGCCGTGATCCGCGGCGATACACCGCACTTCGATTACGTTGCGGGCAACGCGGCCAGTGGATTGGCGCATGTGTCCGTGGAAACGGGCGTGCCGATTGCTTTCGGTGTGCTGACTACGAATTCGGTGGAGCAGGCGATCGACCGGGCGGGCGCGAAAAGCGGCAACAAAGGGTTTGACGCGGCCATGACCGCGATCGAAATGGTGAACCTGCTGCGCGCGCTGCGCGCCGACGGAAAGCCCGCCTAGTATGGCTTCCCGTCACAGATCCAGGCATCGCGCGGTGCAGATTCTGTATCAGTGCGATATCCGCCATATCGGCGTGGATGAAGCCCTGGCAGGCTATTACGATTCTCTCTATTCGGAAGAGCATGAGAAGCAACCGCCCCGCGACGGCTTTATGGAAGAGTTGGTCCGGGGCACTGCCGCCCGTACCGCTGAAATCGATAAGCAGATCGTGGAACATTCGGAGAACTGGCGCATCGAACGCATGCCGGCCGTGGACCGGAACATCATTCGCATGGCAATTTACGAACTGATGATGAAGAAGATTGCGCCGGCTATTGTGATTGACGAAGCGCTGGATCTGTCGCGCCGATTTTCCGGCGATGATTCCGTGGCGTTCGTGAACGGCGTGCTGGATTCCGTCCGCAAGCAGTTGGTATAAACGCGTTAAGCGTCGCTCAACCCACGTTTCAACAGATCTTGAACCTTTAGTAGAGCGGCACTTCGTTCGAGGTAGGCGTAATCAAAATTCGTGGCGCACCCGCGCACGACGCCTTGAATGTCGCGCCACTGCACCTCGGATACTTCGCCTCCCAAACGGAACCAATACAATTTGGCCAGCAAAATATCTTCGGGTGTAAGGAAGGGTGTAGGCCGCTGCGACAGCCCTGTGTCTTCGAGGAAGACCGCGCAGTATCCAGGTGAATCAAGTTGAAGGGTCTGCCGCGGCCCGACGCGCTCTCGGCGTCTTCGGCATGCGCATAGAACCGATCGGACAGGAAGCCGATAAAATCAGGAAGGTTCGCTTCCGTGAACTCCGCCAAAATGTCCACATCGTTAGTAAAGCGAGGCTCGCCAAATGCAGTGCTGGCCCAGGAACCTCCGACCGCGTAGCGCAGGAGGTCAAAAACAGCCGAAGGAGACATCATGACCGGCGGTAGGCTTTTCTCGCAAGTTCCTCCCCAAACCTGGTGACGGCTATCTGGAAAACGAGTTCCCCCTCGTTCGCCTCTGGGTACTTTCGACGGGCGGCGGCCCACTGCAGGGATTGTCCGGCTTCGCAAAGCCCGACGCCAAGGCGAACTCTTTCGGAAGGTGTCATCGCTGAAAGGCGTTGGAAATAGACCGCGCGCGCTTTCGGAGAGGTGTCGTTTGTAGTCACTGTACTTCGAGTATCGCTCATATACCCGGAAAGAGCGGCGAGAGCGCCATCCATTCTATTTCCCAATGCAAAATGTAGCGAAGATGCGGTTCAGGATGTCGTCCGCCGTGGTCGCGCCGGTGATGGCGTCGATCGGACGCAGGGCCCCGTAAAGATCCAGCAGCAGCATCTCGTGAGGGATTGAATTCCGCGCCGCCGCTGCTGCCTGTTCCAGCGCGTCGATGCTCTCGCGCAGCAACTGTTCGTGCCGCAGGCTGGTGATGAAACCATCTTCCTGGGCAAACGCGCCTTCAGGCGAAATGGCCGCGAGGATTTGCGCTCGAAGCGCCTCGATCCCCTCGCCAGTCAACGCGGAGACGCAAACCGCATCCTTCACCACGCATCCCAAGTCCGCTTTGTTGGCGACAACCAGGTAGCGTCCATGACGCCGCGCGCGATCGATGATGCGCTGGTCTTCCGCCTGCAGCGCCACCGATCCGTCCACCACCACCAGCGCCAGATCCGCGTCGGCAATCGCCTGATAGCTCCGCTCAATGCCAAGATTTTCCACTACGTCTTGCCCTGCGCGGATCCCCGCGGTGTCCACGAATCGAACCGGGATGCCGCCGACGGATGCCGTCTCGGAAACCGCATCCCGGGTGGTGCCGGGGATGTCCGTCACGATGGCCCGGTCCTGCTCCAGCAGGCAATTGAACAGGCTACTCTTGCCCACATTCGGCCGTCCGGCAATGGCCAGGGCGAAGCCCGAGTGCACCAGTTTTCCGAATGCAAATGACCGCACCAGCGCGCTGAGCCCTTGGCGGATCGGGATCAGCCTGCGCTCGATCTCTTCCGCCGGGGCCACGCTGACATCATCCTCGGCGAAATCGATGCCCGCTTCCAGCAGCGAAATCAGTTCCACCAGTTGTTCCTTCAGCGGGGCGATGCGCCGCGACACGGAACCTTCCACCTGCTGCGCTGCCACACGAGCTTGATAGAGCGTGGTGGATTCAATCAAATCGCGAACTGCTTCCGCCTGGGGGAGGTCAAGCCGGCCGTTCAAGTAGGCACGAAGCGTAAACTCGCCGGGTTCGGCCAGCCGCGCACCCGCTGCACAGGCCCGGTCCAGACAATGACGAAGCACAACAGGTGAACCATGGCAGGCGATCTCCACTACGTCCTGCGCGGTGTAGGATCGGGGCGATTTGAAAAACGTAACTACTACATGATCGATGGTGCTTCCGCTGGAATCGAGAAGGTCCGCGAGTGCAGCCGACCAGTCGCGCCATTCGTGCGCCTTCGCGAATTTGAGAATGTCCGCTGCGATTTGCCGCGATCCGCTACCGGACAGCCGCACAATTCCCAAGCCACCGCGTCCAGCGGGGGTGGAAATTGCGGCAATTGTATCGTGAAGCTGCAAAGCTGGTGTCCTAATAGGCGCTAACTTAAGCCCGGAAAATCGTGTTCGAGGAAATCTGACTACCGCTCCCTTACAGTCGCGGCTCAGTTAGCGCATGATTCAACCGAGCCGCGACTGTAAAGGAGCGGTAGTCGACACGCGTGCTCAGACGTTGGTTCACTGAAATCTTCCTTAAACTAGCGATTCTCCTAGCGCCGGCGCGATGGGGGCCGCGAGGGCGGCTGAGGACGGTTCTTTAACGGGGCCGACGGCATGCCCGCCGGGTACACAATCACCTGCCGGTAAGGACCCATTCCCGCACTTTCGCTCCGGACTTCGGGTTCGTTTCGCAGCGCCAGATGGATAATCCGCCGCTCCCGGCTGTTCATCGGGTTGAACTCGAATGGGACGCGGCTCTTCTTCACTTTCTCGGCCACCGTCAGCGCGCTCAGCCGCAATTCCTCAATTCGCAGCATGCGGTAGTCGTTCGCATCGAACTGAATCAGCGAATGCTCATTCGCCGTCAGCCGCAACATTTCCATGGTCAGTTGTTCCAGCGCCAGCAGTAACTCAGCCTTATTGGAAAGCAGCAAATCAACATCCGCACCGGTAAACTTGACTACTAGTTCGGGGTTTTCAAAGTCGGCATGAAGGCTGGCCGCCTTCCCTACCTGGAACTGCAGCGAGAAGCCGGCGCGCTTTAGCGTGTTGCTGAGAAACGCTTCGATTTTTGCCGTGTCCAGCTTAGCGGCTGGTAACTGTTGGTCTTCCACAGATCAATTCCTGCCGTTCTTCTTTTTTGGGGCCGGGGTGAGTTGCGTTGTCAAAGGGGTAGAACTAGCCCGGTTGAAAAACCACTGCTGCGCCAATCCCACCACGTTTCCGGTAAGCCAGTATAACACCAGTCCGCTCTGGGCACTGTAGAAAAAAAAGCCCATCATCAGCGGCATCAGCATCATTACCTTCTGCTGCGCCGGATCCGCCGTGGTGCTGGGCGTCATTCTCTGCAGCAGGAACTGCGTTCCAATCATCAGCAACGGCAGGATGTGAATGGCCAGCGTTTCCGGCTGCGAAAGATCGGTGACCCACAACCAGTGAGCACCGCGCATTTCAATAGAAACGCTGAGCACCTTATAGTAGGCAATGAAAAAGGGAATTTGCAGCGCCAGCGGCATGCAGCCGCCCATCGGATTGACGCCATTGGCCTTGTACAGCGCCATGGTTTCCGCGTTCTGGTCGGCCTTTTTCGGATCGCGAATGCCGATGTTCTTGTATTTGTCGTTGATGGCGGCAATCTGCGGCTGCAGCATCTGCATCTTCTTCATCGACTTCAAGCTGGAGAATTTCAGCGGCAGCAGCAGGAAGTTGATGGCGATGGTAACCAGCACGATGGACCAGCCGTAATTGTGAACGTACTTGTCGTTCACCCAGTTGAGGGAGAGGAACAGCGGCTTCGCCAGAATGCCGAACCAGCCGAAATCCACAATGTTTTCCAGCTTCGGATCGATCTTTTTCAATAGATCGATGTCCTTCGGCCCAAGGAACATCGCAAACCGGTTGACGCCGTCGCCGCCCATCGCTGCGCCCACGTGCGGCTCTTCCTTAGCGGGATCCGCGATCGAAGGCAACGCATCTTGCAAAGTCTGGATTTCCACCTGCCCCTTCGGCAGCACCACAATCGCGAAGAAGGGATCCTCCAGCCCGGCGAACGAATAGTTCCCGCTGTTGGTGACAGGGCCATCCTTAGCGGCTTTCGCGTCCTGAACAATCAGCTTGTTCTGCGCCGTGTCATAGTGCAGGCTATGTTGGCCGGCCGACGCGTTCACCACGCTGGCATCGCCAAACCCGCCGCGCCAGGCCAGTAAGTGCGGCACCGGAGCGGTTCCCTCCAGCACCTCTGAACTCACTTGGCTAAGATAACTGTTCTGCTCAAAGCGGAACGACTTCCGTGCCGTGGTCTTGCCGTTCGAAAACTCGTAATCCACACCCAAGCCATCCGCCGCCGGTTTGGCTACGAACAAAGACTGGTTGACGTCGGTAGATGTCTTCTGATTTTTGAGCAGCACGGCGAACGGGTAGTAAACCTTCGCCGCGGCGGCGCCGTTCACCAACTCCAACGGCTTATCTTTTCCGTCCCGATACTTCTTCAGCGTCCAGCTCTTTACCACCGCTCCACGATTCAGAAACACCACTTTGTAAACAGCCGTTTCAATGGTGAACTCTTCGTCTCTGGCAGCTGCCACGGTCCCTGCCGGCGGCGCAGCGCTGGGCTCGGCGGCGGGCGGCGGCTTTTCTGCCTGCGTCTGCGGCGTCACGGCCTCGGTCTGTTTGACGGTGCCGGTCTTCTCATGCCCCTTCTCGGGCACGGCGGGCTTGAAGAGATACTGGGTCGCGAAGAGTACGACGCCCATCAGGACGAAGCTGATCAGCAGCCGCGTCTCCATCGACATTTCTTTGGTTTCAGGCTTTTTCGGCTGGGGTGTTCCGTTATCTGGATCGGACATGTTGGATTTCGCTATTTGACAGGGTCGAAACCGCCCGCATGAAACGGGTGGCACCGCAACAGGCGTTTGATTCCCCGGCCCACTCCCCGGGTAACACCATGCATTTGAATGGCTTGTGCCATATATTCAGAACAAGTAGGGTGAAACCGGCAGGCAGAAGGCAGCATCGGCGAGAGCCATCTTTGATAGAAACGCATGAAACCGATCAGGAGTTCGCGCATTGTCGAAGCAACCTCTTGAGGTCCCGATCGATGGCGTCCCGCTCAGCCGTCAAAATCGGCTTACGCGGATTGAAGACGATGCACCATTTCGCGTCCAGGCCGGCCGGACGCAGCCGCACGGATTCTCTCATGCGCCGTCTCATGCGGTTGCGCACCACGGCATTTCCCATGGCACGGGAAGCGGTGAAGCCGAACTTCGGTCCGTCCTGTGGGGCCACTTTCCCGTCCATATCCGCGAGGCAAAACGCCGCGAAATGCTGGCAGGAGAAACGAAAGCCTTCGTCATAAACTTTGCGGAAATCGCTGGAACGGAGAATCCGGCTCGCTTTAGGGAAGCCAAAACCGCCGCCTTCAACGGAGATCGGATTACTCGGCGTTTCGAACGCGGCGTTCGTCACTGACCGTGAGCTTGTGGCGCCCTTTGGCGCGCCGGCGGGCGAGAACGGCACGGCCGTCCTTTGTTTTCATACGCTCACGGAATCCATGAGTCTTGGCCCGCTTGCGGTTATTCGGCTGAAAAGTACGTTTTGGCATCTATGTTCCTGGCAGCGCCCAACACCATTGGTACCGGACGCCAAGCTGATGTGAAAGTTAAGAGAAATCCCAAAAATATTAGTATACAGTATCTTCATGGCTACTGCACTCCGGCGTGCTCTGTTCGCCACCGTCGTCTTTGCCGGCGTACTGTTCGCGGCCGGCAAAGAATCTGTTCCCGCCAACTACAATATCCCGCTGTGGGAAGAAGGCAAGGTGCCCCTCGCATTGGGAACCGCGCCGCTGGACACCCCGTTCCTGACCGTTTTTCTTCCCCCGGAAAACCACCGCAACGGCGGTTCCGTTATTGTAGCCCCGGGCGGCGGCAACATCATGCTGATGTACGGCGTGGAAGGCATGGACATCGCCGAACGCTACAACGACTGGGGCGTTACCGCGTTCATCCTCACCTACCGGCTGTCCCCGCGCTATGACGACAAAGCGCGCATCCTGGACGGGAAGCGGGCCATGCAGCTGGTCCGTTCCCGCGCCGCGGAGTTCAAACTGGACCCCAAGCGCGTAGGCTTCATCGGCTTTTCCGCCGGGTCCAGCCTGGGACGTTCGGTCGCCGCCGCCTCCGGCCCCGGAGATCCGGCCGCCGCGGATCCCATTGACCGCCAGAGCTCACGCCCCGACTATCTCGGTTTGGTCTACGGGCCTGGCCGTGGCGCGCCTGATGAATCGTTGAAGGATTTCCCACCAACCTTTCTACTGTGCGCCGCCGCCGATCGCGGCAATGCCATCGGTTCCGCCCAATTGTTCGCAGACCTCACCAAGGCTGGCGCGGTCGCCGAAATTCACGTCTACCAGAAGGGACGCCACGGCTTTGGTAGCGGCTCAACGAACGGAATCTACTCCGATTGGATGCCACGCCTGGAACACTTTCTGAAGCAGAGCGGCTTTATTCCCGGAGGTAAGGAGTAGTATGCGCGGTTATTTCCCTCTTGCGCTGCTAATTTCCGCGGCGGCCGTCCAGGCAGCCAGCGCGTCGAAAACAGTGAATGACGGACACGGAGACTTCGTCTACGTTCCGGCCGGCGCCTTTCAGATGGGGGACAATTTCGGCGACGGCGAATCGCGCGAGCGGCCTGTGCACACCGTGGAGCTAGACGCCTTTTACATTGGCAAGTACGAGGTAACCAACGCCGAATGGAAGCGGTTTCGCGAAGATCCCGGCTACGAAGACGCAAAATTCTGGCCCGGCGGAAAAGTGGTGCCCAAAGAGCAGGGCTCCTATTGGGCGGATGCCAAAAATCATGGCGGCGGGACAACCAATAGCGACAATTACCCGTTGATAGGAGTGAACTGGGATTCAGCCGTGGCCTATTGCAATTGGTTGAGCGCCAAGACGGGAAAGAAGTATCGCCTACCCACCGAAGCGGAGTGGGAAAAGGCCGCCCGGGGCACCGACCAGCGGCGCTACCCCTGGGGCAACGAGATTGATCATACTCGTGCCAATTATGTCGGCGGCGCGGAATCGGCCACCGTGACGGAGATCGGCTATTTTGACGGCGCTAAGCGCGGCGAAATGCAAACCCACAGCAACTCTTCGCCCTACGGGGCGTTCGATATGGCAGGCAATGTAATGGAGTGGTGTCAGGATTGGTACGGCCGCACGTATTATTCGGTGTCGCCGCGCAAGAACCCGAAAGGTCCGGAAACAGGGGCCTACCGCATTCTGCGCGGGGGGTCGTTTTTTGTGGATGCGCTCGATCTGCGGTCCTACGCTCGCGCCGCAGCCTGGCCATCGTTTCTGGCGTATCGAATGGTGGGATTCCGCCCGGTGCGCGAGCCGTAGGGGAGATATGAACCAAGACTTGGAAAATCTGCAAGGTCATTGGAACATCACGTTCCTGGAAGTGGATGGAACGGCGTTCCCGTTCGCCGGTGCCCGGATTATTATCGAGGGCAGTCGATTCACGTCCCTGGCAATGGGCGCAGCCTACCAGGGAACGGTCACCGTAGGTGCCGAAACTACACCCAAGACGTTCGGTCTGCATTTCACCGACGGTCCTGAGGCGGGGCACAGCAACTTTGGCATTTACGAACTGGACGGCGACAATTGGCAGATCTGCCTGAATTTGAACGGCGGCCCTCCTCCGGTGGCCTTCGCCACCTCGCCTGGCAGCGGGCATGCTCTGGAAACGCTCCGCCGCGCCGGTCCCAATTCGGAAGCGGACCCGGCCAGGGAACCAGGCGGCCAGCCAACGGAACTGGAGGGCGAATGGGCGATGGTCTCCAGTATTCGTGACGGCGAACCACTGGACAAGAACTACGTGAAACGCGGCCGGCGCTCTTATAAAGGGAGCAAAACGGTGATGTTTTTCGCCGATCAACTGTATATGCAGTCCAGTTTCACTCTGGACCCGGCCCAGCAGCCGAAGGAAATCGACTTCCTCAACTCACACGGCCCGGGCGCCGGAAAAACCCAACTGGGTATCTACGAACTGGAGGGGCCAACGCTGAAAACCTGCCTTTCGGCTCCCGGCCACCCGCGCCCCGGTAATTACAAAACCGAACACGGCGATGGTAGGACGGTGACGGTTTGGAGCCGCGTGGTCGAGTAAAGACTAATTGTTATCAATAGCTTGCCTGATGAATTCACAGTGAATTCACCCCAGGAAACTCCTTGGCCAGTGCGAAACCGCGCAAACTGGCTTCGTAGTAGGAACCAGTGGCGGACTTCGCCAGATACCGGGAGAACTTCATGGCATCGCAGTTGATTCGTTTCGGATTTATCAACCATAGAGGCACCATTCTGCGAATTTTTGACACGCCCGATCATCGCTGGCAGTGTCTGATACCCGGAGATCTGGCGTTTGACCAAGGGACTTGGCAGATCGACGGGAGCGACCTCTTTCTATATGGCCGGCGGGAGGGTGCCTAGATGCGCATGTTGTCGATGCACGACCCGTCTGTGAGTGGATTGCAGCGGTTGGTCCAAGGGATAAATTGCGCGGTAATGATCCACAATGAAAATGTCTGCACCCGGTTTTGGGGTATTGTCAATCGTAATAGAGGCGGTGGCCGGGTGTTTGAAAACTGCTTCTCGAACCTGGATATTTCCGGGAAAGTTAGCTCTACGGGTTCGATGTCGTGGGAATTGATTGGGCCGAACCGTTGAGTTTTGCCGGAGTGGGATGCGGTACGAAGTTGACAACTACAGGCCGCGAACGAACGCAGTTCGAATCCGCGCTGGGGAGCCAAATCAATTCCTTGTTGATAATATCGGCCTTCCAAATATCTACGGACGATAAGTCCTTTGCATTCAGGTTCGAGTCCTAGCTGGGTCTTCGTAGATGGACCAGACGTTTCGGTGCCGCATGAATCCGCAGGGGCAGTGAGTCGCGGGCCTTGGGTACCATCATAAACAGCTCGCCACCGAACTAACAAGATGGATAAGTTCCGGATGGCCGACCGTTTGGGAGTTAGTCGCACAGCCCATTTCAAATGAGTAGTATCGCTGCATTGGGAGGCTCATTCTTACGAGACGATTAGCCCAAGAATGGTTCGCCGCGTCGTTGTCCGGGACAACCATTTAGGGGAAATTACGATGACACTACGATTTTTAGGGCTGGCCACGCTGCTGGCGGCGGTGACTTCGGCGGCCGCAGCGCCGACGTTTTCACGTGACGTCCTGCCGATTCTGCAGAGTCGTTGTCAAAGCTGCCATCGTCAGGACGAGATCGGGCCGATGTCTCTACTGAGCTATGCGGAAGCCCGGCCTTGGGCCGCTGCGATCAGGCAAGCGGTGCTGTCCGGCCAGATGCCTCCATGGCACTCCGATACACCCAACCAGAAGTTCCACAATGACCCTTCTCTTACAGCCGAACAAAAGAAGACGATTGCCGACTGGGCCTCAAATGGCGCGCCGGAGGGGAATCCGAAAGATGCGCGTCCAAACCCGGTGTTCACTACAGGCTGGAACATCGGCGAGCCGGACCTGGTCGTCAAACCGGCCAAACCCTTCGAGGTTCCAGCAGCCGGAACCGTTGAATATACATACTACATCGTTCCGAACGCTTTCGAGCAGGACACCTGGGTGATCGCCAATGAATTCCGGTCGACCAACCGGTCGGTCATCCATCACGGAGTCGCTTTTGTCCGCCCGCCCTCCTCGAAGTGGCTGCGAAACTATCCGGCCGGCAAGTACTTTGTGCCCGTGGAACAGATCGAGATACCGGGCGCAGCACACCCGGCCGCTACCACAAACGCAGGCGCAACGGCACTGGATATCAACATTGCCGGGTACGTTCCCGGCAGAGTGGCGGCACCAAAGCCGGAAGGGCACGGAACGTTGGTGCCCGCCGGTTCCGATCTGGTGTTCCAGCTCCACTACACCCCAAAGGGCCAGACCGCGAGCGATCTGCCCTCGGTCGGTTTCCGCTTTTCGAAAGCGAAACCTGAGAAGCAAATCCTGTCGCTCCTCGCGTCCGATGACACCTTTGTGATCCCGCCCGGAGCCGCGAACTATCCCGTCCATGGGGTCAGGAAACTTGGCGTCGATGCTGACTTGTATTCGGTGTACGCCCACATGCATTTGCGGGGAAAATCGATGCTGCTGAAGGCAACGTACCCGGATGGAAGGACTGAGATTCTGCTGAATGTGCCGCGGTACGACTTTAACTGGCAAATGGAGTACTATTTCGACAAGCCCAAACACCTCCCGGCCGGAACGGTGCTCGAATCGTTTGCGACCTTCGACAATTCGCCCAACAACAAATGGAATCCTGCCCCCGAAAAAGAAGTTCGTTGGGGAGACCAGAGCTGGAGTGAGATGATGATCGGATATTTCCGCTTGTCGGTCGCCGCCGGATTGAACAAGAAACTGCTGAGCGCACCGTTGTCTGCGCCGCTGCTCAGCACGGCCGAGGCAAAGCGGTAGCGGAAACAGCTTCTATGAAATTTGGTCGGATAATTCGTGCATGCCAGAAGACCCCTTGCCCGCGTTCTGCTCGATCCTAGAACTCCAGGGCCAGAGGATTGGAACTCCCAGCCGCGTCGATTTTCCAACCGAGACGCTAATGACTCTCGAATTCGGCCTTGGGATGGACCGTGCGATTTTCGACTGGATTTCGCAATCGCTTCACGGTCAACGCCCTGCGAAACCGGGTGCCCTAGCTGTACTTGACACCAGCCTAAGGGAGATTTACCGCGACGCTTGGGATTGGGGTTGGATCCAGCAGATCGTGTTCCCGCAGCTTGACGTCGACGCCCCCGCCCGTCGTGCCCGTGGTGCTCAGTTTCGACTGGCTCACGGATTTCATTCTGATTCCGTCGCGAGCAAAGGATTTGCATCGGTTCGAGCGAACGTCATTTTACGCCGCGAGAGTTCTAAAAGTTCTAAATGCGTCCAGTCGTGGGAGCTAATGAATATCATCATTTCGGAGGCGTGGCCTACGGTCGACCCCAGTTCAGTTTTCGAACCCAGTCGTCCATTATTCGTTTACACAATCTGTTTTACACCCTCGGCTGGATCCAACCCTCTTGACTCAGAAACGCCGGCCCGCAACCAATCCGATGACTTTCGCGGCATTGCGCATCGCCTTCACTGCAATTGAGACGCGGCAACCTTGCCGGTGTTCGTATCGATGATGACAAGATTGGCAACAGGCTTCCCTTCACTCGCCGGGGCCTTACCAATGAATGCCGTCGACGGCACGCCCGGAAGCACTTGATCGAGATCCGCGATTCCGGTATCGACGCGCCAGATGGACTTGCCTTCAAACGTCACTCGCGCAGCCATAAGCGTCCCCTGGGCGCCAATCTTCGACCAGTGAAGCACGATGACACTACCCGGATTACTCAACAGCAACGGCTTCGGCTCGGCCGCCTCGCGAAGCAGCACCCCGCCCAGGTACCCATCGCCCGCAAGCCGCTCTGCCTGACCAAGGCATCTCCGATCGTCCCCGCACGCCGCCACGGCCGCGCGATACAGGTAGGTCCGCTCGTCGACCCGAATATTGCGACTGTAAACGTCGACGGGATCGCCGGGCTTGTAGTTCTTCGCGAGGTCGCTTTCAGAGAGGATGCCGAACCATTCCGATGCCGAGCGCAGCATCCCGGTCCAAAAGAACTTCGATGGCCCAACGCCCCACATCGACATCTCGCGTTTGTAGCGGATGTTGTCCTCCCGCGGCGTGAGCTTCGGTTTGAACGGTTCCGCATAAGAGTTGGCCTGCAGCGTTGCCGGATCGATCTCGAACTTGCGCGCGTCCGAAGCGGTGAACCGCAGTCGCTGACCGCAAGAGTAGTATTTCGACTGATTCACCCATGCTTTGGCTAGCGCCGGGTTGATCTGATTGAGTTGCTCAACCGTAATCACCTTCCCCGAACTCCGTTCCACCGCTGTAATCGCGGTTCCAAAAACCCACACATGGCGGCCGTCGTCGCCCAACACCTTGGCTTCGTTCTGCACAGCGAGACGAGGTTGATCTTCCGCGATAGTGATCTTCGTAGGCGGCGTCTTACCATCGAGCGGCGTTAGCAGGAGTTGAACGTTCAACTTGTTCCTATAAACGTCCCGGCCGGTATAGTCTTCAGCCCCCCCGGTCAACTTCCGGGCCACCAAGAGGGTCGCGATCTGATCGCCCGCGCGAATTGAATCGCCCTGGACAGAATACTCGTAGTGCGTCAGGCTGCTGCAACCCGTCAGCGCAATGAAGAGACACGCAGCGAAGCGGCACATAGCTCCTAGCTTCGCATGGCCGCTTCCAATGCTGAGACGGTATCTATGCGCTCCAGCTGGTCTGGTTGAATTGGTGAAACTCAGTCCTGCAGGAGAAGAGCTTTTGGCTCACTGGGACGCGCCTTGCTTGGCCCTGCGCGAAACCTGAGATGCCAGCGAAGACGGTTCCACGCTGGCTGACCGCTTGGGATGAACGCGCCGCTTCCGTTAGTCTGCCCCTAGTCAGCCAGCTCGCGTGCCCGTTTCGATCCCTGCTTCCGAAACCACGCGACAAGGTCTGGCTTGCCGCTTTGATAAGCACCATCGAGCGGCGCGATCTTGTCCCAGCCGACCCAATTTATGTTTGCGCCTTTCGCGATGAGATACTGGACGGTTTCCAACTGCCCCCCGCGGCAGGCGTGCCAGAGCGCCGCGGTTATTTGGTCGCCCGCTGGCTTGGGTTCTTGATCGAAGCAGGTGGCCAAACGATCCAGCAGGCCGAGCCCCGCCGACTCTGTAAGCGTGGTTTTCGCCCCCCGATCGAGCAACCGGCGCGCGGCGTTCCACTGTGCGAATATGACCGCGTCAGACATGGCAGTGCCGTTTGTGAAAATGGCTCCCGGGCTTTCGATATCGGCGCCGCCATCCAGCAGGGCGTCCAGAGCGTTCACGTCGTTGCTGCTCGCGGCCCCGTGCAGAGGCCTTTCCGGCGCATTTCCACCTACCATCGGGGCATCGGGATCCGCGCCCCTTTCAATCAAGAGCCCGATAGTCTGCGACACGCCGGGGAAGTGACCGGGCCAATCGGCCGCAATGTGGAGCAATGTACGGCTGGCCCCCTTTGGGTCGACGATGCGCGCCTTGGAAATGAGAGGGTCGCCGTCCAGCAATAGCCGCAACGCTTCGACGTCTCCTCCGTGAATCGCACTCGTCAGTGCTTGGGCTAGCGGTTCCGTAGTTCGTATTTCCATGGCGCCGGATGTGTTCCTTCGCCATTATGCACCAGCAAACAAGTGCGCCGCCTTCACTTACTCTTCAGCGCATCGCGGTAGGCCATTGCTTCCAGTTCCACGCGAATGGCGTCAGCCACTGGGATAACCGGGCGAGCTTCGAACGTAAAGGCAGGCAGCATCGAGCAGAATTTATGCACTTCCAGCGGGTCGTCGCATTCCATCAAGATATATCCGCCCCAATCGCCGACGCGGATGACGAACGCCTCGATCTTGAAATTGGCTGGGGCCTTCCATGGTCTGAAAACTTCTAAAATTCGCTTTTGCGCGTTTTCATACTCGATGGGCGAGCCCTGCGGACGTTCGTTCCAGGTAATCATGTACTTCATCGTTTTCTCCTCTTTGCCTTTGTGATGATCCCGCGCACTTCTGACGGGGCAGCCGCCGGAGCACCCATTTTACACAGTTGGCACACTCGGTCATCGTTGGCGGTGAAGCCCGATCCGCCGCCCGTGACGCACCAGAACCAGTTGCTGAGCGGTTACATGCATCTGGACGGGATGGCTGGCCAGATTCGTCTCGACGAGCTAAGTCCGATCCGCGTCGGCGCCTAGCACTCGCCCGAGCCATCGCCCCAAGACGAGTACGGCAAGGCCTCCCACCACGGCGATACCAGCATGCATCGACCAAAACTCGGCTGGGCTCATCCGCTCGTAGAATCCCCCGATCCAGCCGATCAAATTGTTAGAAACGAACAGGCTCATGTAAGCAATTCCCATCATGGTGCTATTCACTTTCGCCGGCGCCGCGCACGATACCAGCGCCAGCAAGGTGGGCCAATAATACAGGAAGGCAACCCCCATCCCCACGCAGTAGAGCATTGGCCAGACCGGGTGAACGGCTGTGCCGGCAGTGAAGAAGATCGCCGCAACCAAAATTAAGTTGCTCGCCGCGCAAATAGCTGCGCCAATTCCCACCTTCGACAGATCATGCTGTTCCCGGCGGCGTGACGCCCGCCAGCTCCAAAGCAGGAATAGAAGCGGCGCCGCGATGATGGAAGTCAGCGATTCAATGGAGGCGAACCAGGGCACTGGAATCGTATAAGCGCCTACTTGGCGAGCGACATGTTGCTGCACCCACACGGGAAACACGTTAAAGATTTGATACTGGCCGACCGACTGAAAAATTGTGATCCCGATGACCGCCAGAAGCCCGACCGTGGTCCGCCAGTCCCCAGCCGTTAGTTTGCCATTTTGCGGATTAGCGCTAACTGATCTTGCCGGCAAATGGCGATAACCATATAAATAAGTGGCCAGCCCAGCCAGCATGAATAGCGCCGCAACTCCGAAGCCATAATGCCAACCATAAACCTGCGCCAACAGACCGCAGACCAAGGGTCCCAACACCGCCCCAATGTTGATGGCGGTGCTGAAGATGGTGAACGCGCGGGTGCGCCGGGCTTCGTCCTCGCGCTTGTAAAGCGCCCCTACCTGAGCCGAGATATTGCCTTTTAGGAAACCAGAACCGGTCACCAGGAGTAACAACGCCAGCAGAAACGATTGCTCGAATGCCATCGCAATATGCCCGGCGGTCATCAACAAAGCGCCTATCACCACGGCGTAGCGTTGCCCGATCCAGCAATCGGCAATCAGGCCTCCCAGCATCGGAGTGAAATAAACAAAGCCGCTGTACAGTCCGAAAATACGTGAGGCCAGCGCCTGCGGGGATTGCTGGCCAACCAGCGATTCCATCGCAGAACGAAATTCTTTGAATCCGGTGATGTTCTCAACGTGGCCCGGCAACAGCATTTGGTTCACCATGTAGAGCACCAGCAGTGCCGTCATGCCGTAGTAGGAGAATTGCTCCCACGCTTCCGTGAACGCCAGATAGAAAAGTCCCTTGGGATGACCCAGGAAGGTGCCCTCCTCGCTGTTCGTCAGAATCGATTCGGCGGTTCCCTTTGGGTCGATCAAGCTTAGCGTACGGCGAAACGTACCGCTTGATAAACTTCTCCCATATGACTCATTACGGTGCAAGGGACCTGGCAGCGGCTTTCCGCACGGTCCGCAACAACACAATCAAGATGGCGGAGGAGATACCGGAAGATCGGTACGGTTTTCGTCCCGCCGAAGGGACGCGCACAGTGGCGGAACTACTCTCCCATATTGCCCACGCGGTTCGTTTTCAACAGGAAATAACTCTCACTGGGCGGAACAACCTGGACGGCTTCAACTACTTTCAGTTCATGCACGGAGTGATGGAGGAAACCAACAGACCGCGCACCAAGGCCGAACTGCTGGATCTTCTGAAGACGGAGGGCGAAAAGTTCGCCACCCAGCTGGAGGGACTCTCGTCAGAATTCTTGAACCAGATCGTTACGTTTCCTCCGGGCGGCAATCCGCCTTCGCGGTCCCGGTTCGACATGCTGATGAGTGCCAAGGAACACGAAATGCATCATCGCGGCCAGTTGATGTTGATCCAGCGAATCCTGGGCCAGACACCGCACCTGACGCGCGAAGCCGAAGCCCGCAGGGCGGCCATGCAGTCCCAAAAGTAGAGCCGTCGAATGACAGCCGCCGGCGCCTCCCGGCAATTGTCCATGTGGAACATAGTACCCGAGCGGCCGCACTGCAAGATGCGTGAACAGGACCGCGTGATCATACTGTGCCCTATACTAGTCAGGCACTAGTGTACTGTCCGGCAAATAACTGGACACAAGAAACGGCTTGCTCACGCGCGCGGCTCGGTCTCGAACTGGTTGCTGCAACAGTAGTTTCCGAGCCGCGACTGTAAAGGAGCGGTTTCCCGTAGTGTCCACCCAATTCGCGGACACTATACTAGTCAGGCACTAGGAGGTGCGCGATGCTTTCGGTATTGATCACGGGGACAAGTATGGGTATCGGCATGGAGACAGCGCTGACACTGGCGCGGACTGGGCATCGTGTGTACGCCACCATGCGCAATCCTGAGAACGCACCGCAGCTCGGCGAGATCGTTGCAAGCGAAAAGCTGCCGGTTTCGATTCACCGGCTGGATGTCGATTCAGACGCCTCCGTCACGGACGCAATTGGCGAGATTTACCGCGCTGGCGGAGAGATTGACGTGCTGGTCAACAATGCCGGCGTAGAGCGGCTGGGCACGGTGGAGGAAACGCCACTGCATCTATTCCGCGAATGTATGGAAACCAACTATTTCGGCGCCATCCGCTGTCTTCAGGCCGTGCTGCCGCGCATGCGGGAACGGCGCACGGGCTGCATCGTGAACGTCACCTCCGTATCGGGACGCCTCGCCTCGTCGCCCATGTCAGCTTACGCGGCCTCGAAGTGGGCGTTTGAAGCGCTCAGCGAGTGCCTGGCGCAAGAGGTGAAGGCGTTCAACATTAGAGTCGCGATCGTGGAGCCGGGGATCATCGATACTCGCATGGCGCGCAACATTACCAAGCCGGAAACGGAGTCGAAATATCCCCAAGGCCGGCGGCTGTCGGCGTTGTTCACTGAGGTGCTGGCGTCCAGCAGCGGCCCGGCCTTGATAGCGGAAAATATCCGTGAAATCATCGAAAGTGGCACATGGACGTTGCGGCATCCCACCGGTCCCGAAGCCGCGCCTTTCCTCCGTTGGCGTGCCGCGATGACGGACGAAGCTTGGGTCGATTACGGCGCTCAAAGTGACGACGAATGGGCGGCACAAATCGCGCGCGATTTCGGCATGAAGGTGAAGCTGCTCTAATCGCGCCCCTTCGCGATCCTCCGGAACCTCAATCGGGCATCAACACGGGGATGACTTTATTCCCGTGGCGGCGGTAAATGCGAAAATCGGAGTCCAGCGTGAAAACCTCGCCATCCGAGTGCAGTTCCGAGAGCCGGACCAAACAGGCATCCGCCAACGACATCGGCCTGTTGCGATAACGGTGCATCAGCGCCCGCACGTCGGCCAGTTCCTCCTGAACGCTAAGCGCGATGCGAATCACGCCCCGCTCAAGCAAGGCGAACAAAGCGTCCGCCTGATGGCCTTCCCGTTTCAGAAGAAAGGCCGCTTCCGTAAGAACTGGCTCGCACGTTAACATGGGCGGGCGAAACAGTTTCCATTGATTGCAAGCCCACGAATGATGCCTTAGTCCAGCGGCGAGAAAGCTGACCAGTGGACCGGTATCAATCAGGGCAGGGCCTTTCTTCACTGGCCAAAACCATTCATATACTTTGGATTGTCCGCGAGATCTTCGGGTAGCCCCTTAACCGAACCTGCAAGGTCAACGGCAGCGTCATAACAAGAAGGTGTCCGGGCTGACTCTTGCTCACGCAGAATGCTTACCAAGCCTTGCCGTATGAGCCATGACTTTGTGACGCGTCTGGCCTTAGCTTGTTGATCGAGCTGTGCTAACAGGTCGTCAGGCAGCTTTAATGAGATCGTCCGCATGACTACATAGTAATACGCATCGCTTCGCCGGGCAATACCGAGTCAGCACTTCCAAGTCTACTTGCCCGGCGTCCACCGTTTGGATTGGCGCGCGGATTGTGTGGTATCCAGCGCCTTGCTGTCTCTCAGCCTCGAAAATCCGTCCGGGATTTCTGGGCCATCCGGGATGGCAGCCAGACGAGTCCTGATAAGTCAACCAGCAAAATCGGTTAAATAATAATCAGGTCCAGCCGGTTATCCGCTTTTGCGGGGAGTGCAGCCAAGCCACGCCCTGCCATCGCGAGCGAAATCCCACATATAGGAACGATGAGAATTATCAAGAACAAGGCAGTCGATAATCTCCCGGCCCGGGCCGCGATCGTTGGCGGAAGATTGACGCTAGCCGCCGAGCAGCAGTAAGTCAACAAAATATGGCTCCCGGCAACCGGCAATAGAACTTCGGCTTCCTGCCCTTCCGGTCCGGTTCGTACTTGTGAGTGTTTAGATTGATTCTCATGTTGCTCAGCCGAGGGGGAAGGAATAGGTTAATGGCGTCGCGGGGCGCGGAGAACTGCCGCTAATGACTTTATGGGTTCGAATCTTTGCGTCGGCCGGATGTGCAAAGGAGGTTTCCGGCGCGCACAATCACAAAACGTGGATCGCGGATATTTAGATCGAAAACATCATGTAAGCTAGCGTTGTGTACCCGATGCCCCAGCCGCGGAGCGTACCCGGCAAATATCTCCGCCGCTCACGCGCTCGGCGGCGTTCGTGTTGAAATAAGGACAGCGCCACTACATAGGCGTCGACCATGTCGATCATTTGGAGAGCTTCACCGTGCCGATAAGCAAGGCTTGGGACACCGATCAGGCACTAGCTCGCATTCGAGAACTCGAACATCTCCCCGGCGCCCTGCTGCCTATCCTCCACGCGTTGCAGCTGGATTTCGGGTACATCGATCCTTGTGCCATTCCCGTTATCGCCTCGCAATTGAATCTCTCCCAAGCCGAAGTGCACGGCGTTCTCGGCTTCTATCACGATTTCCGGCACGCCCCGCCCGGCCGGCACGTCCTCCGCATCTGCCGCGCGGAAGCCTGCCAATCCATGGGGTGCGACCGCTTGATCGACCATATGGAAAAGCGCACGGGCGTGAAGCTGGGCGCCACTTCCGCCGATCAAAACTTTACACTAGAGGCAGTATACTGTCTTGGAAATTGCGCCCTCTCCCCGGCAATCATGCTGGATGACAAGCTCTACGGGCGGGTTTCACCAGCAGTGGCCGACGCGTTGATTGACGATGCACGGAGGCCGGAATGAGCCGGAAGATCTACGTTCCCGGTGATGCCGCCGCCGTTTCGGTGGGCGCCGACGCCGTAGCCCGCGCGATTTCGGCGCAATTGGCAGCGCGCAGGCTGGATGGAACCGTGGTTCGAAACGGCTCCCGCGGCTTATTCTGGCTGGAGCCGCTGGTAGAAGTGGAAACTCCCCAGGGGCGAATTGCCTATGGTCCAGTGGCGGTGGACGCGGTGGGCAGCCTGTTCGATGCGGGGTTCCTGGATGCCAAGCCGCATCCTCTCAGCTTGGGACCCACCGAAGACATTCCGTATCTGAAGCGGCAGCATCGGCTCACGTTCGTCCGCTGCGGTATTGTCGATCCGCTTTCCCTGGCGGACTACATTTCGCACGGTGGATACCGAGGCCTGGAAAATGCATTGCGCATCGGTGCGGAAGCCGTTGTCGAAGAAGTGGTGAATTCCGGGCTGCGCGGACGAGGCGGAGCGGGTTTCCCCACCGGCATTAAGTGGCGCACGGTGCGCAACGCCCCTGCGGAGCAGAAGTACATCGTCTGCAACGCCGATGAAGGCGATAGCGGCACCTATGCGGACCGTATGATTATGGAAGGCGATCCGTTTGTCCTGATTGAAGGGATGACCATCGCCGCCCTCGCCGTGGGCGCCAACCGTGGCTACATCTACCTCCGCTCCGAATATCCGCACGCCTTTCGCATCACCCAGCGCGCCATTGCCATCGCCTACCAGAATGGCTACCTCGGCGCAAACGTCGCCGGAAGTGGAAAGAGCTTTGACCTGGAGATCCGCCTCGGCGCCGGCGCCTACATCTGCGGCGAGGAAACGGCTATGCTCGAAAGCCTGGAAGGCAGACGGGGCCAGATCCGCTTCAAGCCTCCGCTGCCGGCCATCGAAGGGTTGTTTGGAAAGCCCACCGTCGTCAATAATGTTCTGTCGTTAGCCACGGTGCCGGTCATTCTGGATAAGGGCGCGCAATATTATCAGGACTTCGGGATGGGCCGATCGCGCGGCACGCTGACCATTCAACTGGCCGGCAATATCCGCTACGCTGGCTTGGTGGAGACGGCGTTCGGCCTTACATTGCGGGAAGCGATCTACGATTTCGGCGGTGGGACGGCTTCCGGCCGGCCGTTGCGGGCCGTTCAAGTGGGCGGACCGCTGGGCGCCTACTTCCCCGAGTCACTCCTCGACATACCGCTCGACTACGAGGCCTTCACCGCGCGCAAAGGATTACTCGGGCACGGCGGCGTCGTGGTCTTCGACGACACCGTCGATCTGGCCCGCCAGGCGCGGTTCGCCATGGAGTTCTGCGCCGTGGAAAGCTGCGGCAAGTGCACCCCCTGCCGTATCGGTTCCACCCGCGGAGTGGAAGTGGTGGACAAGATCATTGCCAATCACGAACGCACCAAAAACCTTAATTTGCTGGAAGATCTTTGCGAACTCATGCTGGATGGTTCGCTCTGCGCGCTCGGCGGTTTGACGCCGCTTCCCGTATTGAGCGCATTGCGCCACTTTCCTGAGGACTTCCACAAACCGGAGTTGCAACCATGTCCATGATCCGAGAAACCGACTACGGTACGCCCGCGCGCCTATCTGAAACTCTGGTCACCCTGGAAATTGATGGAAGCGCGGTGACCGTCCCTCGCGGGACATCCATCATGCGCGCCGCCATGGACGCCGGCATCCAGGTGCCGAAACTCTGCGCCACTGACAATCTGGAACCGTTCGGGTCCTGCCGCCTCTGTCTCGTAGAAATCGACGGACGGAAAGGTACGCCTGCCTCCTGCACCACGCCGGTCGAACCGGGAATGAAGGTGCGGACGCAGTCGCCCAAACTCGCCAAAATGCGGCGCGGCATGATGGAACTCTACATCTCCGATCATCCGCTGGATTGCCTCACCTGCGCCGCCAATGGCAATTGCGAGTTGCAGGATATGGCTGGCGTCGTTGGCCTGCGCGAAGTTCGCTACGGCTACGACGGTGGCAATCACCTGTCGGCGGTAAAGGACGAATCGAACCCCTACTTCACCTTCGATCCCGCCAAATGCATTGTCTGTTCACGCTGCGTGCGCGCCTGCGAGGAGGTGCAGGGGACGTTCGCGCTTACCATTAACGGTCGTGGTTTCGCGTCCACGGTTTCCGCCGGCGGCAAGAATTTTCTGGATTCCGAATGCGTCTCCTGTGGCGCCTGCGTGCAGGCGTGTCCCACGGCTACGCTGATGGAAAAGACGGTCATTCAGAAGGGGCAGGCCGAACACAGCGTGGTTACCACGTGTGCCTATTGCGGTGTGGGATGTTCGTTCAAAGCGGAGATGCAGGGCAATGAAGTGGTCCGCATGACACCGTACAAGGACGGGAAGGCGAACCATGGCCACTCGTGTGTGAAAGGGCGCTTCTCCTGGGGCTACGCCACGCACAAAGACCGCATGCTGAAGCCGATGATCCGCGCCAGGATCGACGATCCGTGGCGAGAGGTCGGCTGGGAAGAAGCCATCGGTTACGCGGCCAGCGAATTCCAGCGCATCCAGGCGAAGTATGGGCGCGATTCCATTGGCGGCATTACCTCGTCCCGATGCACCAACGAGGAAACCTACGTTGTCCAGAAAATGGTGCGCGCGGCCTTCGGCAATAACAATGTGGATACCTGCGCGCGAGTCTGTCATTCCCCCACCGGCTACGGCCTGAAGTCGACATTTGGAACGTCTGCGGGGACGCAGGATTTCGATTCAGTGGAAGATGCGGACGTCATCGTGGTGATCGGCGCGAATCCCACCGACGCGCATCCCGTCTTCGCCTCGCAGATGAAACGACGCCTGCGCCAGGGGGCACGCCTGATTGTCATCGATCCGCGCCAGATCGACCTTGTCCGCTCGCCGCACGTCCAGGCGGATTTCCACCTCCCATTGTTGCCGGGCACCAACGTTGCAATCATCAACGCCATCGCGCACGTGGTGGTAACCGAAAATCTTACGGCTGCGAAGTACGTCCAGGAGCGGTGTGAGCCGGACGCGTTCGATCGTTGGCGCAATTTCATCGTGCAGGAGCGCAACTCGCCGGAGGCCGTCGAGGCCATTACCGGAGTCTCCGCGGCGGACATGCGAGGCGCCGCGCGCCTCTATGCCACCGGCGGACGGGCCGCCATCTACTACGGTCTCGGCGTCACTGAGCACAGTCAGGGATCGACGATGGTGATGGGCATGGCCAACCTCGCCATGCTGACCGGGAATATCGGTTGCCGCGGCACTGGCGTCAATCCGCTTCGCGGACAGAACAACGTCCAGGGCGCCTGCGACATGGGATCGTTTCCGCATGAGTTTACCGGTTACCGCCACGTCTCCGACGACGCGGTTCGCGAAATGTTTGAGGAAGCCTGGCACGTCACGCTGCAGGGTGAGCCGGGCCTGCGCATTCCGAACATGCTGGACGCTGCTGTGGACGGCAGCTTTAAAGGACTCTACGTTCAGGGTGAAGACATCGCCCAGTCGGATCCCAATACGCACCACGTCACGGCGGGCTTGGCGGCCATGGAATGCGTGGTGGTGCAGGATCTGTTTCTGAATGAGACCGCCAGCTTCGCGCACGTTTTCCTGCCCGGCTCGTCGTTCCTGGAAAAGGATGGGACCTTCACCAACGCGGAGCGCCGTATCAGCCGCGTGCGCAAAGTGATGCCACCTATGGCGGGCATGGCCGATTGGGAAATCACGCTCGCGCTCTCCAAGGCCCTTGGCTATCCCATGAACTACGGCCATCCGTCGGAAATCATGGATGAGATTGCCAACCTGACTCCAACCTTCGCTGGCGTCTCCTATTCCAGGCTGGACGAACTGGGCAGCATCCAGTGGCCGTGTAACGATGCGGCTCCTACGGGAACTCCCATCATGCACGTTGACGGTTTCGTGCGCGGCAAAGGGAAGTTCATGATGACCGAGTTCGTGCCTACCGATGAGCGCACCACGGGCCGCTTCCCGCTCATCCTCACCACCGGCCGGATTCTGTCGCAGTACAACGTCGGCGCCCAAACCCGCCGCACCGCCAACAACATCTGGCACGATCAGGATGTCCTTGAAATCCATCCATTCGACGCCGAGCATCGGGGAATCCGCGATGGCGACTTGGTATCGCTCGCCAGCCGGGCAGGGGAGACCTCGCTGCATGCGCGGATCTCCGATCGCATCCAACCAGGCGTGGTCTACACCACGTTCCACCATCCCGCCACCGGCGCCAACGTTGTTACTACCGAATATTCGGATTGGGCCACCAACTGTCCCGAATACAAAGTGACGGCCGTGGAAGTGCGGCCCGTGCAGCGGCTGTCCACCTGGCAGCAGGAATACAGCCGGAGCCGCCGCCAGACCACGCAGGTTCTTCACACCATTGCCGTTGCGAAGGAACCATGAAGCCGGATCTGATGGTGCACATGGCGAACCAGATTGCCGCGTACTTCGCCAGCTATCCGCGGGAAGAAGCCATTGCAGGTGTCGCCGATCATCTCAAGAAATTCTGGGAACGGCGCATGCTGGAGCAGGCATTTCAATATGTCGGTGAGGGCGGCGCCGGGCTTCATGAGATTGCCGTTGAAGCCTTGCACCGCCTTCATCCGCGGCCCTAGGGGAGCGAATTGCCCGTTTGGCTCGCCGTCGCTGGCACCCCTTAGGCAAAACATACTATGGCCGGGCTTCGTACACGATGTTGAAAGGCGTTTCCGTAGCCCGGCGGAAACGATTGAAGCCGGCCGAAGTCACAACGTCTCGAATGCGCGTCTCCCCCGCTTGGGCGCCCAGGCACAGTCCCACTTCCTGCGATCGGGAACAAGGTGTGCACAGCAGCGTTGAAAATGAGTAGTAGACCCGCCCCACCGGATTCAGATTGTCCTTCAACTGGTCGTTGGCAAAGGGCTCAACAATCATCCACGTGCCGTCCTTTGCCAGGGACTGCCGGACATGCGCGGCCGCTCCGATCGGGTCACCCATATCGTGCAGGCAATCGAATACCGCCACGAAGTCGTAGTCTCTG
>JBBRNO010000035.1:0-49414 GCA_038230275.1 Bryobacterales bacterium | reverse complement strand
GTGCGGGTGTCTCCGTGAATGGTGGTTTGTGTTGGGATTTGCTTTGCTTTTGGAGGATTCAATCAGGTCATCTCTTCCCGGCCCAAGTAGAGCTCGGCTACAATGTGACGAAAGTTTTCCAGCACTTGGGTGCGGCGCACTTTCATGGTTGGCGTGAGCTCTCCGCTTTCTATGGAGAAGTCGCGATCGAGAATGCGAAACCGCTTGATGTGTTCAAAGGAGGCTAGTTGCTTATTGGCGCGCTTGACTGCGTGGCCCACTTCCTCCAAGACGGCGGCAGCGGTTACCAATTCCGGAAGCGGTCGATTCTTGAATTCCTCCATCCCCTTGAGCGTCTCGGCCACGGCTACATTCACGGTGAACAGAGCGGTTACGTATGGCTGGCGGTCGCCGATTAAGAGCATCTGATTGACTAGTGGCTCCATTTTGAAAAGGCCTTCGATGCGGGAGGGGTAAATCTTTTTTCCGTTCGAGGAGACGATGAGTTCCTTCTTTCGGCCAGTGATATAGATGTAGCCTTCGGCGTCCACTTCGGCTATGTCGCCAGTGGATAGCCAGCCATCGCGCAGAACGGCTTTGGTGGCTTCCGGATCGTTGTAATACCCGCTGAAAAGGGTGGGGCTCTTGATGAGCAACTCGCCATCCTTGGCCAATTTGATGGCGACGCCCGGCAACTTTTTGCCGATGCTGCCGGAACGCGGCGTGGCGATGGGATTCAGTGCAATTACGCCCCCTTCGGTGAGGCCGTAACCTTCCACCAGCGGAAGCCCGATGGCTTCGAAAAAGTGCGCCAAATCCTTGCCCAACGGCGCGGCACCGGAGGCGGCGATCCGCAGACGCCCGCCCAGACGCTGGCGTATCTTCTGGAACACCAGGCCGTCGGCTGCCTTGAGCGACGATTTCATCCAGCCGGGAACCGGACGCCCTTCATGCCTGAGATGAGCCGCCTTGAGGCCGAGACCGAGCGCACCGTAGAACAGCTTCCGGATAAGCAGCGGCCGCTTCTTGATCTCAGTGGAGATACTGGCGAACACCCGTTCCCAGACGCGCGGAGGAGCCAACAGAAATGTCGGCCCGATGGCCTTCAGCTCCGCCGGCATTTTCGCCAGTCCCTCTGAAAAGTAGACTGGCATTCCATAAAGGATGGGCAAAAATTCGCCGACGATTCGTTGCGCTATGTGCGCGGAAGGCAAAAAAACCAGCGTGGAATCGCCGGCATGTAGCGGGAGCACTTGCGGACCCATTTCGATATTCGAAACGATGGCGTGGTGCGTGGCCAGGCCCATTTTAGGCTCGCCGGTGGCGCCAGAGGTGAGGTAGAGTACGGCTGGGTCTTGCGGCGAGATGGCGGATTGCAGCCGAGCGAAGAGTTCAGGATCGGCGGCCATCGCCTGGTGGCCTCGCTCGCGGAGTTGGTTCAGCGTCAGGATGCCTGGCAGTTCGCCGGTTAGCAGAATCCAGATTGCGGGTCCCTGCGGAGCGCCAGCGTCACGGAGCGTGCGCAGCGTCTTCGGATCCTCGACGAATATCGCCTTCGCGTCCGCATTGGCTATTCCGCGAACCAGGTCGGCTGCGGGAAGACTGGTGTAGAGCGCGGCGGAAATACAGCCATTGGCGATGGCGCCCTGATCGGCGAAGTAGAATTCGACGCGGGTCTCGGAATCGAGCGCCACAATATCACCCTTGGCGAGGCCGATGGTGTGAAGTCCGCAGGCCACTTCGCGAACGATGTCGCGATATTGGGCCCAGGTATAAGCGTGATACTGGGGCGCCTTCTTTAATCCCGTTGGCTGGTACAAAGCGATGGCGTCCGGATGTTTCCGGGCGGCATCTTCGAGAACTGCTGGTAATGTGCGCAAACTCATCGCGTCAATGTGTCCATGGGCTTATTCAGGATATCGGGTGTCCCCTTACAGGGTAAAATATGGCGACGGCATTTTAATATGGCTATGGCATTTGAAAGAGAGCTGGCGGTTGCGCGGCGTGTGGCTCGCGAGTCTGGCGAGTTGGCGATGCGGTTGCAGGCGCAGGGAGTGCAGCCGGAAGAGAAAGCCGATCTTTCCCCGGTAACCCTGGCCGATAAGGAGTGCGAGAAGCTGATTTCCCGCCTATTATTGGAGGCGTTTCCGGAGGATGGGCTGCTGGGGGAGGAGGGGGCGAACAGCGAATCCGCCAATGGCCGGAAGTGGATTATCGACCCCATTGACGGCACCCGGGATTTCGTTCGCGGCAATCCGTTGTGGTCCGTTTTGATTGGCCTGGAAGTGGACGGCGTGGTGGAAACCGGAGTGTGTCATCTGGCTCCGCGCGGCGAAACGTTTTTCGCAATTCGAGGGCATGGCGCGTTCCGCGATGACACGCGGATTGGGATTTCCAGTGTGCAGTCGGTATCGCAGGCGGTGCTGTGTATCAATGGATTGAACGGCATGGCTGAACGGAGTTTTGCACCGGGTTTGATGGATTGGATGGCGCGCTTCTGGGCGGTACGCAGCATGGGCGGATGCCTGGATGCGATGCTGCTGGCGGCGGGACAGGCGGATTTCTGGATTGAGAATACCGCAAAGGCTTGGGATCTTGCGCCACTCAAAGTGATTATGGAAGAAGCCGGAGCCATGTTTCGCAATTTTGATGGCGGCGACAGCATTTACGGCGGCGACTGCCTGGCATTTGTGCCGTCCCTGCAAGGCGAAGCGCGCAGACTGATGGACATTGGCATCCAACAGTCCGGCGCATCATGAATCCGGCGGAATTCGCCAATATTGCCAAGGCGGAGGAATCGCTTTGGTGGTACCGGGGCATGAAAGAGATTCTGTTCCGATTGCTGGATCCCATTGCGCAAGAGCGGAAGTTTGCCCGTGTCTTGGAAGGCGGCTGCGGCACCGGCTATCTTTCGAAGGTACTGGCGGAGCGGTACGGATGGCGGTTGTATCCGGTGGACCTGGGATGGGAGGGGTTGCGCTATGGGCGAGGTATGGGAGTCCCCAGGCTGGCGCAGGCCGATATCACTCAGCTTCCGTTTCCCGACGGGGTGTTCGATCTGGTGATCTCAATGGACGTGCTGGTGCATTTTCCCTTGGGGTTGGAGATGGGGGCGCTGCGGGAACTGGTGCGGACGCTGGCGCCGGGTGGCACCTTCGCCGTACGGGTTTCGGCGCTGGATGTGCTGCGCAGCCGGCATTCCCTGTTCGCGGGGGAGAAACAACGCTTCACGCGCGGGCGATTGATGCGGAGCGTGGAAGAGGCTGGGGTGGAGGTGGTTCGGTGTACCTACGCCAACAGCCTGCTGCTTCCGGTATCGCTGCTGAAATTCCGCGTTTGGGAACCGCTGCTGGACAGGCCGCCCGCTAGTGGGGTGGAACCGGTGGCCGGATGGCTGGATGCGGCGCTGCACTTTCCACTGGCGGTGGAGGCGGCGTGGATTGGGGCGGGAATGCGGATGCCACTGGGCCAGTCGCTCATCCTGATAGGCCGAAAGCGGTAGGTTCATTCAAGAGCGCCCGTTTTCTTCCGATAAGTAGTTTCAGTGCGGCTGATTCAGATAGGCCGTAGTGTTTCTATGATTGCATCCGTAGGCATCGTATACGCAGCTATTGGCTTGTTGTCGATTGCTGGTCTCTGCACAGCTCGCTATTGCGCGGGAAGGCGGAAGGCACGCCGAGGAACCGACGGGGCCTGGGGCTACGACGAGTATTTCCGCCGACTCTTCGACGAGACGGTAATTGCTTACCATGACATCGATGCGAAGGGGAATATCCGGCGGGTAAATCGGGCAGAGTGCGACATGCTTGGGTATGAAACCAAAGAGCTGGTGGGCCGGCCGGTCTGGGAATTCGTTGAGCCGGAGATTCAGGCAGATACCAGAGCGTCGGTATTGGCGAAACTTGCGAGGCAGGAGCCGATAGCTCCATTTCAACGGGTGTATCTCACACGATCTGGAAAGCGGATCACGTTGGAAATACATAGCAGCCTGCTATTCGATGAGAACGGGAGGGTAACAGGAATCCGATCGGCGCATCTCGATGTCTCCCGCAGGATACGAGCAGAGTCTGCGTTGCGCGAGAGCAGGCATGAGTTTGAAGAGATGGCTAACACAGTTCCGATCATGCTCTGGATGACCGGGAGCGACGGCCAGTTGAGTTACATCAACAAGCGGTGGTTGGACCTGACAGGCAGTAGCTACCAAGAGGCGATGGGGGGCGGCTGGCGGAATTCTATCCATCCGGAGGATTTGGCGCGGATGATCAACCTGCCGAGCGTGCGCGCCGTGGCCGAAGGCGCGCTTCAGGTGGAATACCGTCTGCGGCGGTTCGATGGACAATACCGTTGGATCATCGGGAACGGCGTTCCCCGTTACTCAAGTAGCGGAGAGTTTGAGGGCTACATTGGCTCCGCCGTCGATGTAACCGAACGGAGACAATCAGAGGAACGGCTTCGTCTATTGGAATCGGTGGTGGTCAACGCAACCGAAGGCATCATGATCACGGACTTCGATATTGAAGCACCTGGCCCGCGCATACTTTATGTAAATGAATCGTTCACGCGGGTGACCGGATACTCACTCGAGGAAGTGAGAGGAAAGAGTCCGCGAATGTTGCAGGGTCCGCTCACCGATAAGAAACCACTGGCGATGGTGCGTTCGGCGATGGCGCAAGGCAAGCCCATCCAAGTGGAATTGTTGAACTACCGGAAAAACGGAGCGCCCTTCTGGAACGAGATGGATATTGTGCCCGTCGCCAATGGCAACGGCGCCTACAGTCACTGCATCGCGTTGCAACGGGATGTGACCGAGCGGAAGCGCGTAGAAAACGAGATCCAGCGGTATGCGCGAGAGTTGAAACAGAAGAACCAGGCACTGCAGAGCGCGTTGGTTGGGGCACAGGAATCCACGGAATTGAAGAGCCGTTTCCTGGCGAACATGAGCCACGAGATTCGCACGCCGATGAATGGAATAGTGGGAATGATCGGACTTCTCTTGACGACCAGGTTGAATGGGGAACAGACGGAATATGTCGAGGCAGTCCAGCAGTCGGCCAGTTCCCTGCTGGTATTGATCAACGACATTCTGGATCTTTCGCGAATTGAAGCGGGCAAGCTGGAACTCGATTGCGTCTCCTTCGATTTGAAGGCGATGGTGGAGGAGGCGGTCTCACTTCTTGCCATCATGGCGAGGACAAAAGGGCTGTCGATTTCTCGCGAGATAGCAGCTGACATCCCGCAATGTGTGTATGGAGATCCGGTAAGAATCAGGCAGGTGATCACCAATCTGGTGGGCAATGCGGTGAAGTTCACCGAAGCTGGCGGAGTAACCGTCGCGGTGCAACCGATTGGACAATCTTCGGGCGGCATTTCGATTCGGATGGCGGTGACAGACACGGGAATCGGAATTCCGCCGGAGCAATGCGCTCAATTGTTTCACCGTTTTTCGCAGACTGACAATTCCTCTACGCGAAAGTATGGCGGAAGCGGACTCGGCCTCGCCATCTCGCGGCAGTTGGTGGAACTGATGGGAGGCGAGATAGGTGTACGCACCGAGCCTGGCAGTGGGAGCACATTCTGGTTTACCGTGCCGCTTCGTACGACAGCCGACCAGGCCGAGCGGAGTTCCGAAGTCCCGCCGCCAGTCCGCGAGAAGCCTTCATCGGTTAACCAGACACGTGTCCTGGTGGCCGAAGACAATGAGATCAACAAGAGAATTGCGCTGCGAATCCTGGAAAAGTCAGGCTACGCGGCAGAAGCGGTTGGCAACGGCCGCCTGGCGGTGGAAGCACTGCAGAATGGCCATTACGACCTGGTGTTAATGGATGTGCAGATGCCGGAAATGGATGGAATGGAGGCGACGGCGGCCATTCGCAAACTGGACAGTGCGGTGCGGGGAATCCCAATTATTGCCATGACCGCCAACGCGATGGCAGGAGACAGGGAACGGTGCCTGGCCGCCGGAATGGACGACTACATCAGCAAGCCGGTCAACATGCCGCTATTGCGCTCCACTCTGGAGCGTTGGGCCAAGCGAAAAGTTACCACCCCAGAGTTCCAGGCGCTCCCTTAAACGGTCCGGTCACATCCGGCGTGATCCAACCGCCGTAGAAACCACCGGGTTGCGGCTGCACTTTGTGTCCGTCGACAAAGCATTCGTCCACTCTGGAGGCATAGAAGGCCAGGTGATTGCCCAGGGCGGCGTAGAGCGAAGAGGGATCCCGGTAGCTCCAGGCGGCGTTCTCCGCGGTGCGCCCGGCGGCTTGAACGTGCCAGTAGGTAGCGCCACCTTTAAATTCACAGAAACTGCCACCGGCTCCCTGGGACAAGTATTGCCATTGAATGTCTTCCGGCGGAATGTAGTAAGTGGGCGGATGACTGGTTTCAAGCAAGCGCAAGCTGCGCGTGGTCTGCGCAATGACGACACCGCCGAATTTGACCTCGATTACCTTTGCGCATGGTTCCAGGCGCGGTGGGCGAGGGTAATCCCACACTGATTCCGTCATGGCCGTTTCATTCCAGGGCAGCAATCGGCGGGACAGACATCGTGCGATGGCCCAAAAATACCGAGTGCAAGACGGGGCGTTGCGCTGTCGATTCTTTCCAGAATCAATCCGCGGATCATGCGGAGGAAGTCAGGATGTGTGCCGACGGTTGCCGCGCGTTCCATGTCTATTCCCAATTCGGCGCTGACGGCGGCGGCCTCCGTATCCAGATCGTAGAGCACTTCGAGATGGTCTGAGATGAACCCGATGGGCGATATGACGACGCTAGTTTGCCCCTTCGCGTGCAACGCGCGGAGGTGGTCGCAGATGTCCGGATCGAGCCAGCTCTGCGTAGGCGGGCCACTGCGGCTCTGGTAGACCAGTTTCCAATCGGAGATGCCCACCGCGGACGCCACCAGCCGGCAGGCTTCCTCCAACTGCTGAACGTAGTTGGAAGTGTCAGCCATCGCCGTAGGAATGCTATGCGCGGTGAAGGCAATGTGTACATTGGAGCGTTGGCCCTGCGGGATTTTCGCCAGCGCCGCCTTTACGTTTTCCGTTACTGGCCCAACGAAGCCGGGGTGATTGTAGAAGACCCGGAGTTTGTCAATCTCCGGAGCGCCTGCGCCAATTTCGGCGCGCGCGGCGGCGATGTTCTCGCGATACTGCCGGCATCCCGAGTACGAACTGTAGGCCGAGGTGAAGAACGCGATAGCGCGCCGCACACCATCGGCGCGCATCTGGCGCAACGTATCGGCCAACATGGGATGCCAGTTCCGGTTACCCCAATAGATTGGTAGGTGCGGACCTTCGGCGGCAAGTAGATTTTGCAGCCCGGCGATGAGCGCTCGATTCTGATCGTTGATCGGGCTCTTGCCGCCAAAGTGGTAGTAGTGTTCGGCAACGGCCATCATTCGCTCCGGCGGAACATTCCTGCCGCGCAAGACGTTCTCGAGGAACGGAATTACATCGTCCGGCTTCTCCGGACCACCGAAGGAAACTATCAGGATTGCGTCGTATTCGCTCATCTATACCTCATTATCCCCGCCGGCGATGGTATGCTGAAACGCTTGAGCGCCCCTTCGCAAGAAACTCCGGCGGCAAATCGAATTCTGTCTCTTGACGCGTTCCGCGGCGGCACCATCGCGGCCATGATTTTGGTGAACAATCCTGGCACGTGGGACCACATCTATGCGCCGTTTGAACATGCGGAATGGCACGGATGGACGTTTACCGATCTGGTGTTTCCCTTCTTTCTATGGATTATCGGCGTGTCCATTACACTCTCGTTTGCGAAGCGCGTGGAACGCGGCGATGGGCGCGCGGGTTTGTTGGTCCATATCGCGCGGCGTTCGCTGCTGATTCTGGCACTGGGGTGGTTTCTCAATCTATTCCCTTACTTCCGCTTCGCGACATTTCGTATCCCGGGAGTGCTGCCGCGGATCGCTGTCTGTTATTTGATTGCGGCCAGCCTGTTTTTATTCACAAAATTAAGCGGCCGCACGGCGTGGATCGTTGCCCTGCTCAGCGGCTATTGGTTGTTGATGAAACTGTATCCGGTGCCGGGCTACGGCGCGGGGATTTTGGAGCAGCAAGGAAATTTCGCGCAGTACGTGGACGGGCTTGTCCTGCACGGCCACATGTGGGTGCAATCGAAGACGTGGGACCCGGAGGGAATCGTCAGCACGCTGCCGGCAATTGCAACGGTGCTGTTCGGAACGCTTGCCGGGCAGCTGTTGCAGTCCAAGCGAACCATGGAAGAGAAGGCGGGCTGGCTGTTCTTCTCCGGGAACCTAATGCTGTTCACCGGGCTGATGCTATCCACCTGGATGCCGATCAACAAGAAGCTATGGACCAGTTCGTTCTCTGTCTTCATGGCAGGAATGGCGATGGTGGTGTTCGCTTGTTGTTACTGGGTGATCGATGTGCGGAAGCGGCAGAAGTGGGTGAAACCGTTCTCGATTTACGGAATGAATGCGATTACCGTATTTGCGCTCTCCAGTTTGACGGCCAAAGTGCTGGGCTTGATGAAATGGCAGGCTCCGATTTACCAGAGTCTGTTTGCGCCCCTGGCATCGCCTGCGAATGCTTCTCTGCTGTATGCACTGGCAAACGTCGGTTTTTTCTATGCCATTGCGTATGCGATGTACCGGAGGCAGTGGTTTGTTCGCCTTTAGGGCGCAGCATAGCGGAAGGCGTAACGGAAGCTGTTCGCCGCCAAGCCTCGCAGTTCGCTGTCGCTGAAGCCGAATTCACGGGCAGCGATTTCGTATTCCCCATTTAGCGTGGTCTGAAACATCGGCGGGTCGTCACTGTTCAAAATGATCGGCACTCCGGCGTCGTACAACCGGCGTATGGGGTGTTCCCGTAAAGACGGCACCACGCCTGTACATATGTTGCTGGAAATGCAGATCTCCAAGGGAATGCCGGCATCGCGCAGGTGATTCATCAGCGCCTCATCTTGCGCGGCAGAGATACCATGGCCGATGCGATCAGCGCCAAGATCGAGTGCATCCCACACCGATTGCGGCCCTACGGTTTCGCCCGCGTGCGGGACTGACCGTAGGCCGTTCTTCCTGGTGAATGCGAAGACGTCAGTAAACCACTTCGCCGGGCCTTTTTCTTCGTCGCCTCCAATGCCGAAGGCCACTACTCCGTGGTTCGCACGCTCCACTGCATGTTCGGCAACCGTCTGAGCCAGTTCCACCCCAAATTGCCGCACGGAATCAAAGACCCAGTAGACTTGCAGCGGCGACTTCGCTGCTTCCTGGCGGAGGGCCTGATAGACTTCGGCCAGATTTTGCTTCCTCCACAAGATCACTCCGGCGGAAAGGGTGATCTCCACGTAGAGCACATTTTGTTGCTGCAGACGCGCCAGCAGCCGTCTGAGAATCAACGCGTAGTGCTCAGGTTCGGTCAGCTTTCGCACTGCCCAGACGTAGCTTGCCAGAAAGCCGGCGAAGTTAGGATAGCGGTACATCCGCTGCGCTTCTTCGATGGAAATCGTGGGGTCGAGTTCCACCAGGGTTTCCGGTTCCATGGAGCCTTCCAGGTGCAAATGGAGCTCCGCCTTTGGCAACCCTTCAATAAAATTGTTCATTGCTGACATAATAGCGGCAATGCCCCTTGAAACCGTGAAAGCCCCGCATGAAATTGACGCCATCGTTGGCGGCTATCACGGCGATGCTTTCCGAATTCTCGGTCCACACGCATTGGCGGAAGAAGGATGGGAGATTCGCGCCTTTCTGCCGCAGGCGTCGGCGGTTGATGTGATTTGGCGCGGCGCGGCCTACCCGATGGCGCAGAAGCATTCGCACGGGTTCTACACGGCGTCACTTCCGTCCGAGCCAAGCGAATACCGGTTGCGGGTCCATACCGGAGAGGGCGAGGTGACGGAGATCGACGATCCGTACCGCTTCCCTCCGCTGCTGACCGATTTCGATCTCTATCTTCACGGCGAAGGAACGCACTACGAAAGCTACAACACGATGGGTGCGCATCTGGTGACGTCGAAAGGCGTGGCGGGAGTGCGGTTCGCGGTGTGGGCGCCGAATGCGATTGTGGTGTCGGTGGCCGGAGACTTCAATCACTGGGACACGCGACGCCACCCGATGCGCGCGCGGACCGGCGGGGCCTGGGAGATTTTCATACCAGGGCTGGCGCCGGGATCGACATATAAATACTACGTGCAATCGCGATTTGCCGGGTACAGGCAGTTGAAAGCCGATCCGTATGGCTTTGCTTGTGAAGTGACCCCGAAATCGGCGTCAGTGGTTTGTGACCTAGCCACGTACGAATGGGCGGATTCGGAATGGATGACGGCGCGCGCCGGACGATCGGTGCTGAAAGAGCCCATGTCGGTGTATGAAGTTCACCTCGAATCCTGGATGAGGAAGCCGAACGGGGAAAGCCTTTCCTACAAGGAGATGGCCGTCACGCTGGTGGAGTACGTCAAACGGATGGGCTACACGCACATCGAACTTCTGCCCATCATGGAGCATCCGTTTTCCGGTTCCTGGGGCTATCAGGTGATTGGCTATTATGCACCCACGTCGCGCTTTGGAACGCCGCAGGATTTTATGTATCTGGTGGACTGCTGCCATCAGGCCGGCATCGGAGTGCTGGTGGATTGGGTGCCTGCGCACTTCCCAAAAGACGCGCATGGACTGGCCTATTTCGATGGCACGGCGCTTTATGAGCACGAAGATCCGCGCCTTGGCGAGCACCGCGACTGGGGCACGCTGATCTTCAATTTTGGCCGGAACGAAGTGCGGACATTCCTGATTTCGAATGCCTTGTTCTGGCTGAAGATGTATCACATTGACGGGCTGCGGGTGGATGCCGTCGCGTCGATGCTTTATCTGGACTACTCGCGCAAGCCCGGAGAATGGGTGCCGAACATTCACGGCGGTAATGAGAATCTGGAGGCCATCAGCTTCCTGAGAAAGTTCAACGAAGTGGCGCACCAGGTGCCGGGGGCCATGACGGTGGCTGAGGAATCCACTTCGTTTTCGGGCGTTTCGAAGCCGGTCTATTTGAACGGACTGGGCTTCACCATGAAGTGGAACATGGGCTGGATGCACGACATGCTGGACTATTTTTCCAGTGCTCCGGTCTTCCGCAAATACCACCACAACAACATCACCTTCAGCCTGCTGTATGCCTTCACGGAAAACTTTGTGCTGCCGGTTTCGCATGACGAAGTGGTTTATGGCAAAGGTTCGTTGATTGGTAAGATGCCGGGAGATGAGTGGCAGAAGTTCGCCAATGCTCGCGCGTTTCTGGCGTTGATGTATGGGCATCCGGGGAAGAAGTTGCTCTTCATGGGTTGCGACATCGGCCAGACTTCGGAATGGAATCACGACGGCAGTGTGCCATGGGATTTGTTGAATTTCGATCTGCACCGGAAGTTCCAATTGCTGGTGCAGGAATTGAATCGGATCTACCGGTCCGAACGGGCGCTGTATGAAGTGGACTTTCACTATTCGGGTTTCGAATGGGTGGATTTCCGGGATTCTGAATCGTCCGTCATTTCCTTCATGCGCTTCGCCAACAACGGCGAAGACCCGCTGATGTTCTGCTGCAATTTCACGCCGGTGCCGAGACTTCATTACCGCCTTGGAGTGGCCGAGGCAGGAACTTACGACGAGATTCTGAATACGGATTCGGAGTTGTTTGGCGGCAGCAACATGGGCAATGGCGGCGTGGTGGCCTCAGATCCGGTGGCATCGCACGGCCGGCCTAACAGCCTGAGAGTGACATTGCCGCCGCTGGCGGTGGTGGTACTCCGGAAGCGCGGCACTAATCACCGATGATTTTGACCAGAACACGCTTCCTGCGCCGTCCATCGAATTCGCCGTAGAAGATCTGCTCCCAGGGGCCGAAGTCCAGACGGCCCGCGGTGATAGCCACCACGACTTCGCGGCCCATCACCTGGCGCTTCAGATGCGCGTCGGCGTTGTCTTCGCCGGTGAGATTATGGCGGTATTTTGAAACAGGTTCGTGCGGCGCCAGGTGCTCCAACCATTTTTCGTAGTCTTGATGGAGTCCGGGTTCATCGTCGTTGATGAATACCGAGGCGGTGATGTGCATGGCGTTCACCAGGACGAGGCCTTCCTTAATTCCGCTCTCCGTCAAGCACTGCTGCACTTGCGGAGTAATGTTGAGAAATCCCCGGCGCGTGGGCACTTCGAACCATAGCTCTTTGCGATAGCTTTTCATGTTGAGTAGACGGCGGACGGATTTCTGGCCGCCCGCCTGTTTGTTACGGTTTCGGCAGGATGCGGAACGCGTTCAGAATATCTACCACCGCATCATTCATCTTAGCCATTCCGGAAGCCAGCAGAGCTTCGTCTGCCAAATTCTTGTGGGTAGCCGATTCCATCAGCCTCACAATTAGCGGAACAGCAACCTGGATTGCACCAAGCGCGTCCTCCTTCTTGACGCCCCCTTGCCCGGGACCAACTTTGGCCTCCGTCAGCAGGATGGAATTGAGAACTGTACCAACAATGGCTCCCAGCGGGGGATTCGCCATGGAGATCAGTTCCGGGGCCGCCTGTCCGGCGATCATCCCGATCTTCTGAAGAATACTAATAAAACTCATAGTTCTAACACCTCACTCTGGCCATGAGGATAGGGTGAGGGCCGAACCGTCTGGTTTGAAAAATCAGCTAAGTGGCTGATTGGACGGTAAAATGAGGTTTCAGTTTTCTGTGAACGTACCGCTGAGGGAAGCTAGGGCTTGATCCACTGCAGGGCGCAGTAGACGGCTGGCAGCGTAAAGAGGCTGCTGTCTAACCGGTCGAGCCAACCGCCGTGACCGGGAAGCAGAGTGCCGCTATCCTTCATTCCCGCTCCGCGCTTGAGAGCGGATTCCGTGAGGTCGCCGAACTGACCGGCGGCATTCGTAAAAAGGGCCAATGCAATCCATACGGCCAGCGATAATCCGGCAGGCCACCAGTAGGCGAAACCCGCTCCGAAAAGGGCGGCCGATGCCAGTGAGCCGATGGCCCCTTCCAACGTCTTTCCTGGACTGATGTGTGGCGCAAGTTTGTGTTTCCCTATGGTGCGCCCTACGTAGAAGGCGGCTACGTCGCCGATCCAATTGATCGCCAACGCGAAAAGGAGCCAGTTGGGATTCATGGCGCGCAGGTCAATTGCGCATCGCCAGGCACCGAAGATATATACCGCGCCCAGCGTCATGGCGGCAGCGTATGCCAGACCTTTTGCCAAGTCACGAAATCGAAGCGAAAGCATCAGAGCGGCCAGGGCCACGACCCGGACATAGGCAATGTCGAAGAACAGGAGGAGTCCGGCGGCGGCTCCGGGCAAACCTGGAGGTTCAATGCCGTAGCCAGCCACGATGTTCGAATATTCCGAGTAGCAAAGCAACGCCATGGCGACCGCGGAAAGCAGGAAAAACCAGGGAGGTCCGAAGAAAATGGCGTAGATGGCGAAGGGGATCAGAGCGAGTGCGGTGAGAACTCGCTTCATGCGGCGGGTTTAGCGCGCCGGGACGGCGACGGCCTCCGCAACCGGTTCGATGGAATCGAGCACGACATCCGTTTTCACCCCGCCGAACCGCCGGTCCCGCTTCTGATAATCGAGAATAGCGCGCAGCAAGTCCGAGCGTTTGAAATCCGGCCACAGCGTTTCGGTAACGTAGATCTCCGAATAGGCGATTTGCCACAGTAGGAAATTGCTGATGCGCATCTCGCCGGAGGTACGGATCAGCAGGTCGGGGTCAGGCACGTTCGCGGTGTAGAGTTTAGACGCGATGTCCGCCTCATTCACTTGCAGACGATCCAGCGTGCCTTCGATGCGGGCTTGGTCCAGCAGCGCGTTGACGGCGTCAACCAGTTCCGCGCGACCGCCATAGTTGATGGCCAGGTTGACGATGAGACCGGTGTTGGCCGACGTCGCCTCCATCACCGATTCCAATTCCTGGCGGACTTGCTTCGGCAAAGCTTCCAGCCGCCCAATGGCCGCCAGCCGGATATTGTTCTCCATCAGTTCCGGCAGTTCGCGGCGGAGATAGAAGCGCAGCAGGCGCCAAAGCGTTTCCACTTCATGCCGCGGACGCTTCCAATTTTCGACCGAGAACGCGTACAGCGTCAGCGCGGTGATGCCGAGCCGAGCGCAGGATTCCACGGTGTTGCGAACCGGATCGATTCCGGCGCGATGGCCTGCCACCCGAGGCATGTTCCGGCGGTTCGCCCAGCGGCCGTTGCCATCCATGATGATTGCGATGTGGGCGGGCAGCCGTTCCGGGTCAATGGACTGCGCCAGCAGCCAATCCGCATCTCCGGGCTTGAGCGAATCAAATAAATCTTTCATGCACAAATTCCTATAGTACACCGCGCCATGGCGTTCCGGCTATCGGCGAAGAGTACTTTGCGCGGTTTGGCGCGCGTGGCTGATAGAATTTGAGATCGACCTCATGCCGAATCCACTGAACAAATACAGCGCGAGAATAACGCAACCGAAGTCGCAGGGTGCCTCCCAGGCAATGCTCTACGCCACCGGCCTTACCGAATCCGATATGAACAAGGCGCAGGTGGGCATCGCCAGCGTGTGGTTTGAAGGCAATCCATGCAATATGCATCTTTTGGATCTGGCGGCGAAGGTGAAAGAAGGCGTCACCGCGGCCGGATTGGTGGGAATGCGCTTCAATACCATCGGCGTCAGCGACGGCATTTCGATGGGCACCGAGGGAATGAGCTTTTCCCTGCAATCGCGCGACCTGATTGCCGACTCCATTGAGACCATCATGGGCGGCCAATGGTACGACGCCAACATCTCCATTCCCGGCTGCGATAAGAACATGCCGGGGTGCATGATCGCCATTGGCCGCATGAACCGCCCCGCGCTGATTGTCTACGGCGGAACCATCAAACCGGGGTGCGGCGAAGAGAAAAAGAAGCTGGACATCGTCAACGCGTTTCAGAGTTACGGCGAGTTCATCACCGGCCACATGAGTGAGAAGGAGCGGCAGGACACGGTGCGCCATGCCTGCCCCGGAGCGGGTGCTTGCGGCGGAATGTACACCGCCAACACGATGGCTTCGGCAATTGAAGTGATGGGGATGTCACTGCCGTACAGCTCGTCGATTCCCGCCGAGGATCCGAAAAAGCAGGCCGAGTGCGTGGAGGCCGGGAAAGCGATTAAAAAGCTGCTGGAGCTGGACCTGAAGCCGCGGGACATTATGACGCGCGCGGCGTTTGAGAATGCCATGGTGCTGGTGACGGTGCTGGGCGGGTCGACCAATGCGGTGCTGCATCTGATTGCGGTGGCGCGGTCGATGGACGTTCCGCTGACGATTGACGATTTCCAAAGCGTCAGCAATCGCGTGCCGCTGCTGGCGGATTTGAAGCCGAGCGGGAAGTACATGATGGAAGAGCTGCACGAAGTGGGCGGCATTCCGGCAGTGATCAAGATGCTGCTGGAAGCAGGGCTTCTGGACGGCACGTGCATGACGGTGACGGGGAAGACCTTGGCGGAGAATGTCAAGGACCTGCCGGGCTTAAAGGCTGGGCAGCAAATTGTTCAGCCGCTGTCGGCACCGATTAAGACGACCGGCCATATTCAAATATTGAAGGGCAATCTGGCGCCGGAAGGGGCGGTGGCGAAGATCACCGGGAAGGAAGGATCGCGGTTCAGCGGCCCGGCGAAAGTGTACGACTCCGAAGAAGACATGCTTCACGCGCTGGAGCGGAAAGAGATTGCGAAAGGCGACGTGATTGTGATCCGGTATGAAGGGCCGAAGGGTGGTCCGGGCATGCCGGAGATGCTGACGCCGACCTCGGCGATCATGGGCGCTGGGCTGGGCCAAGACGTGGCGCTGATGACGGACGGGCGATTTTCGGGCGGATCGCACGGGTTCATCGTGGGGCATGTAACACCGGAAGCGCAGGAGGGCGGGCCGATTGCGCTGGTGCGGACGGGCGACCGGATTACATTGGACGCGGGCGAGAACTTGCTGTCTGTGGATTTGACCGATGCGGAATTGGCGGCGCGGCGGGCGGCTTGGGTGATGCCTGCTTATAAATCGACAAGAGGAACGCTGGCGAAGTATATCCGGTTGGTGAAGAATGCCAGTTTGGGGTGCGTTACGGACGAATAAGAAATGAGACACTATTAGCCATGTCCGAGCGGTTCGCAATCGAGCGAGTGGCGATCAGGAATTTCAGAAGTATCCTCCATTCCCAGGTGGATATTCTGGAGCCCCTAACCTATGTCGTGGGTCCAAACGGATCGGGCAAGACAAACTTTGTCAACGGATTGCTCTTTATCCGCAACGGGCTGAATGGCTCGCTTGAAAAGGCAGTGAACGCTGCTGGCGGCGTCATGAATATCATTCCGGCACCGCCACGGATGCCGTCGACGATGGAGTTACGCGTGGAGTGGAAGACTTCATGGCAGTCTAGAGGTTTTTACTCGATCGAGCTGCAGTTTGAATCCAATCGAACTTATTCGGTTGCTTATGAGGAATGTGAAACCACTAATCCCGATGGGCGGACATCGCGATTTGAGGTCAGATTCGGCGAAGCCTCAGGGACGCCTGAAATATTGCCTGCCGGTGCTCGCGATCGCTTGTACCTTGTCCAAGCTTCAGGTCTGCCGGAGTTCAGGACCGTTTATGATTGTCTAGCTGGCATTCAAGCTTCCGAGTTTGTACCCGTCGTTCTATTCACTTTTCCTTCAAGCAGCCGGACTGACTACGAAGGATTTGCGAACCGGGTCATCCGGTTGAGAGACGGTTACCCGGACCGGATGCAGATCGTCGAAGAATATATGAGAGCTATCTTACCCAGCTTCCGCGGATTCGAGATTGGGGTGCTGGAAGGTAACGTTCCCTTTTTGAAATTCATGGAGACGACTCATATCGAGCTCCCGGTGGGATTTTCCGTTAACAATATGTCCAGCGGAAGTGTGTATCTGGCGGATCTACTTATTGACCTGTTTTCTCCGCCGGATTCGGGAAAGCCATACGTACCGTGGATTATTGAAGAGCCTGAAACAGGCTTACATCCAGGCGCGATACGGGTTGTTCGAGATGCCCTATTCGAAGCCTCGCATTTTCGGCAACTAATTGTGACAACGCACAACCCCGAGTTCCTGGACGACGACCGGTTATCAGACCGAAATATTGTCGCGACTCACCGTGATTCGGCAGGATCTCACATTTCAAATCTTGACGCAGGCACTGCACACATCCTGAGAGACAGCCTGTATACAGCTGGCGAATTGCTCCGTCAAGGACTCTTGGATCTTAGCGAAGTTCGCACGGCCACGGATGGTGACTGAGACGCGGCCCCGCCATGGATCTCTGCCTCGGTTGCATAGTAGAAGGCCAAGGGGAATCGAGCGCACTTCCAATCTTATTGCGAAGGATAGGCGCGGAGGTTGACGTATCTATACGCATACAGACGATCATCGCTCGCCACTCACGACACCTGCTGATCCGCGCCGGTGAATTGGAACGCGCAATCCAAGCGATATCGTATCGTCTTCCCCCAAAAAGCGGAATATTAGTGCTATTGGACGCCGACGATGATCTATCTTGCGAACTGGGCCCTGCCCTCTTGCGCCGGGCAAGAGACGTACGTCCCGATGTTCGTACTCGAGTGGTACTTGCAACAAAAGAGTACGAGGCGTGGTTTCTAGCAGCTGCTGCGTCTTTAGCGGGAAAATGCGGATTACAACCCAATCTCGCTCCCCCACAAGAACCCGAATCGATTCGAGATGCCAAACATTGGCTGACTCGAGAGATGCAGGCCGGGCAAATCTACAGCCCAACCCGCCATCAGCCAGCTCTAACGGCGCAGTTCGACTTCAACGCTGCAAGAAGCGCGAAAAGTTTTGACAAGTTTTACCGGGACGTGCAAAGTATGATTTTGGAACTCAAAGTGGCACCGTGATTGTTGCTGTCACCGGCCATCCAGTACCGGTGCGGCACCACAATATACCCATCTTCCCGCGTACCGCAAACCTGATTGCGTTCCGTTCCCCAATACCACCAATGTGCGGCGACATAGGCGCAAATCACAGCGTCCATGCGATCTTCGATATCCTTCATTGCCGTGCCGGCGTGCGGCAGCTCCGGCAAGGAAAACGCGGCAACTGGCGGGTCCAACTGCGGCAAACGCGTCAGCATCAACCCGCGGTATCTCTCCAATTCCAAGCGTCGGTCCGCTAACCGGCCCTTCTTATATTTGAGAATCCGCGGCAGGTCAAACAGCTGCACCATTGCCGAGTGCGGATGAACTTCGAATTGATACCGTCCGGGAACGCGCGGTGAAATCGAGACCGTGTGCTGGAACCCTCGTTTCTCCAGCGCATCGCCAATCTCCACCGTGCGCTCCGCATGGGGACGGCCGAGATTGGCTGGGTAACATCCGGCGTGGAATTTCCCAAAGTACTTGTGCATCAACTTGTCGGCAGCGCGCATACCAGTGGGATTGTTGATGATGGTTGGAGCATCCACGGCAATCACCGCGGGGCCATCCTGGCAGGCCGTATCAACCCAGTCTAGAATATCGTCGAGACTGACCAGACGATCCATCGACCGCAGATGCAGCGAGGGAGTAATCCATTCCAGCACCGCCAGGCCGCTCGGTTTACCTTGCCAGCCGAAGTCGATTCCCAGAAACCGCACTAAAATCGCCCATACCAACTCAGCACCGAACTGCCGTACAGCGCCACGCCCAGCGCCGCGATGCCCAGAAAGCTGCCAAACGGCAGCTCATACGTCGCGGCGTCTTCTTTCTTCAACAGAATATACGTCAACCCCACAACGCTCCCCAGCACCGACCCGATGATCAGCGTCAATAGCGTCCCCTGAATCCCGAAGAATGCACCAATCATCATCACCATCTTCACGTCGCCGAGGCCCAGCCCTTCGCGATGGCGAATCCTCTCATAGATCGCACCGAATCCCCACAGAACCCCGCTTGTGAAGACGGCCCCAACGGCGGCCTCAATCACCGATACGGTCACATGATTCCATTCCACGGGTACCAGCATGGCCATCAGTCCGGGACTCATGGGAACAAAACCCGCCAGCACCAGGCCAACCGCCGTTCCCCCAATGGTGAACTCATCCGGCAAGATACGCTCTTCAAAATCGGTAAAAATCAGGTCGATCTGAATTGCGGCGAAGATACAGAATTTGAGCGCAATCAACGTCACGCCGAACTTCCACACCCCAACGAAGAAGAGCACTCCGGTCAACAACTCCACCGCGGCATACCGCCAGGAGATGGACTCCTTACAATGCCGGCAACGCCCCATCAGAACGACAAACGAGACCAGCGGAATATTGTCGTACCAGGCAATCGGTTTCTCACAGTACGGGCAGGCGGAACGCGGGCTCACCACGGACAAATCGAGCGGCATTCTATGAATGCACACGTTCAGGAAGCTGCCAATGAGCAAGCCGAACAGACCGGCAAGCAGCGCTTCTAGCAACCGAGCACTCTCTCGTAAACGCGAATTGTATTGTTCAGCATGGCCCCGGTCGTGAATCCGCTCTCGATGCTGTGACGAGCATTCTTTGCCAGTATCTCGCGCCGTGTCAGGGCATGTCGAATCGCGGCGGCGATGGCTTGCGGATTGTTCTCCGTTAACACGCCGTTGACGTCATTTTGGACAATCTCCGCAAGTCCACCCACATTGCTGGCGACCACGGGAACCCCGGACGCCATGGCCAGCAATGCCGCTGAACCCAAACCCTCGGAATAGGTGATGTAGACCAATAGCGCCGCGTTCAACAGATCGGCCCGCAGATCGGTGGAATACTTGATTGTGATTCCTGCCAGCGCCGCCGCCTCGTTCAGCAACGCGGTTCCCTTCATCGGATCGCCGGTCGCCACCGCCACAAGGTCTGGGCCGCCGCTCGACATCGACTGGGGCAAGTCCACGCCATCGTAAACCACCGAAATTTTCGCCCCGGGAACACCGGCGCCGCAGAGAATCGAACGCACATGTTGAGAAACCGCAATGTAGTGATCGGCCCTGGAGTATTTCCATCCAGATAGCCAGGAACGGCCAATCGGGAACGCCACCCGCCGGGAAACAACCAGCAGCGATCCGCCGACGGCCGCGGCCCAGGTGTGGCTCCGCGCGTCGTGTACGTGGGTAATGTCTGCCTTGCGCGATTGGGCCGCCAACGCCGCTATGGAGAGGGGCTCCGCGCGAATACCCTGCCGCTGGCATTCCTGCATCAGTGGGCCGGTGGCACGGCACAGCAGAACCGAATCGGCACCCAACCCGGCGTGAAGCTGCAGCACCTGCCACTGCCCTCCCCGCATTTCCCTGCCCGCATCGGCATGCAAAATCTTCATCGGCGAGGGCTCATATTCCTGGCCTTGGCATACTTCACGAAATTGTAGAACGCCGCCATCTGAGCGATGGTCAACCCTTCCAGTCCGTCGCGAAACCCCGCTTGCAGGATGTAGGTACGCCAAAACGTCCATGCTGGATCCAGCACCAGTTGCCTCCAGCCGACCGGGTGCTTCTGATCCACAATCTGTTCGGCCGCCAGGGTGGTGTAGCGATCCAGCGTCTTCAGATGTTCCGAAAGCGAGCTGCAAGTAAAATGCAGCAGGTCCGATTCTAAATGTCCCACTTTGCCATCCACATGCACGCTCTCGTGCACGTAATCACCCACCCAGCGCGCCTTGCGCCGGTCATACAGGCGCACTTTGCGATCCGGATACCAGCCGGAGTGCAATATCCAGCGGCCTAGATATTGCGCCATGCGCGGCATGGTGTAAGCATCAAACCGCGGCCCATTTTTCTTGATCTGCCAGATCTCGCCTTCCAGTGCCTCACTCAAAGCCTCGTCGGCGTCGATGGAAAGTATCCAATCGTGCTCACTGCGCTCGGCGGCCAGGTTCTTTTGCCGCGCATAGCCTGGCCACGGGCTATCGATTACGCGGGCGCCCAGGTTGGCGGCAATTTCCGGGGTACGATCCAGAGAACCGCTGTCCACCACCACAATTTCATCGCAGCAGCGAAGGCTTTCCATGGCCCGCGCGATGTTCCGTTCTTCGTCACAAGTGATGATGGTGGCGGAAATTTTCATTGAGACGCGCCGCTATCCGGGCGTGCTGATGGGAGATAGCGAAAAGCATACTAAGAACATTGCCAAGGCGAGCCATCCAAGTTTCGTCCGGCCGCTACCCATCTCAGCACTATCATAAATCCTGGGATGCTTCAGCCCAAAGAAGAACAGCAGCACGGCCCAGAAAAGCCAACTGATGGAAAAGTATCCCATCGGGACCAGCGCCGCGACAAAGATTTTCGATAGCAGGCGGTGCCTCTCGCCGATGAACGAGTACAGGATGTGCCCGCCGTCCAGTTGTCCAATGGGCAGCAGGTTTAGCGCGGTGGCAAAGATCCCGACCCAAGCGGCGCGGGCAATGGGATGAAGGTAGATGTCGGCCACCGGGATTCCGGGAAAGATCATCGCTTCCAGCGCGCGAAGAATTCCTGGAGCGCTGAACACCAGATCGCCCTGCGCTGCAATGCCGGGAATCACCTTTGAAAAGGCCAGACCGATGGCCAGTGCCGGAATTACGAAGACGAATCCGGCGATGGGGCCGGCGATCCCAACATCGAAAAGTTGGCGTTTATAGTAGATGGCGGACCGGATGCGGATGAACGCGCCTAGCGTGCCAATCAAAGACGGCGCCGGAAGAAAATAGGGCAGGCTGGCGTCGATTTTGTAGTAGCGGCACGTCAGATAGTGCCCCATCTCATGCGCCATTAAAATGGTCAGCAGCGTGAGGGAGAAGGGTAGCCCGTGCAACAATTCCAACGGATGGGTGAGCGTGTGCGTGAAGCCGCTAAGCACGCCGATCATGTCGTCTTCCAGGAACGCCGGGCGGTTTCGGTCGAAGTTGTAAGCCAGGCGGGCGCCCACGGTGGTGGTGGTGAAGAATGTCAGCAGCAGTAGCAGCGCGTGAAGCCAGTAACGCTCGCGCGGCGTGCGGGGCAGCTCCGCGAGTCCGGGTACTACATCGGATGGGGTCACAACAGGTTCGGGCTACTGCAGCGTCTGCAGTTCCTTGCCTGGCTTGAAGCGCACCGCTTTCCCCGGCGGGATGGCTACCTCGGCGCCGGTGCGGGGGTTACGGCCGATGCCCGTCTTGCGCGGGCGAACATTGAAGATGCCGAAACCGCGCAGTTCAATCCGTTCGCCCTGGCCGAGTGCTCGCTTCATGCTCTCAAAAACGGTCTCGACGGCCATTTCAGCCTTCGTCTTGGTAATCCCGGTTTTGCTTACCACTTCATTGATAATGTCGAGCTTGATCAAGGCATCCTCCCCGTTTTTCGCCGTTATTCTTGCGGGCCGCTCCCGGCACTAACAGCAAACCTCATGATAAGATTAGGCTTAAAGCATTGTCAAGCTCTATCAATTCTCAATTCACGGTGACAGACGAGGAGCGCTTCCGCAAGACGTGCGCACAGTTCGCCACCGGTATCGTCATAGCTACCGTATCTGGAAGTAACGGCCAGCCCCTGGGGATCACGGTGAATTCCTTTACGTCGGTCTCCTGTGCTCCGCCACTAGTACTGATCTGCGTTGATTACCGGTCGAGCATACTTCCTCATTTTCGTCTCAGTACGCACTATGGGATCAACGTATTGAGCGAGCAGCAGCGTGATGTATCGGTGCGATTCTCTCAACCGGAACTGGACCGTTTCGTAGGAATCGGATGGAAGCAGGGATCGACTGGCGTTCCGTTACTGGACGGTATGCTGGCCACTATGGAGTGCGCCATCACGCAGACTGTGGAGGCCGGAGACCACGCGATTTTCATCGGTGAAGTGGTAAGTGCGGACACCTCCGAAGGACGGCCGCTGCTCTATTTCGGCAGTAGCTATTATTCTTCTACCGGAAGTGTGAAGTAGAAGCGTGAACCCTTTCCAGGCTCCGATTCCGCCCAGATGCGGCCCTTGTGAATCTCTATCACTTTCTTGGCGATGGAAAGCCCTATCCCGGTGCCGGGAAATTCTTTACCGTGCAGGCGCTTGAAAAGTCCAAAGATCCTTTCGGCAAACTTCATGTCAAAACCGGCGCCGTTATCAGCCACGCAGAACACCCAGTTCCCCTCATTGCGGGCGGCTGAAACATGAATGATTGGAGGTTCCGCCGAACGATATTTAATTGCATTACCAATCAGGTTTTGCATCACCAACGCAAGCCTGGACTGATCCCCCGTCACAGCCGGCAGTGGATCCAGGGTAACCACCGCTCCAGACTCCTTGATGGCCGCCTGTAAATTCAGCAGCGCCCAGTGGACCGCACTCGCCATATCCACCAACTCCAACCGGCGTGTCTCTGGATTTCCCAGGCGTGAAAATGACAGCAGGTCGCGGATCAGCTGACCCATTCGATTAGCGCCGTCCACTGCGAACTGAATATACTCGTCCGCCTCGGGATCCAATTTGCCCGCATACCGGCGCGATAACAGCTGGATGAAACCGGTAACCATTCGCAATGGCTCCTGCAGATCGTGGGAAGCAGCATAGGCGAACTGCTGTAGGTCTTCATTCGAACGGATCAGGTCCGCCTGTTTCTGCTGCAATTCCATTTCGGCCCGCAACAAAAGGGAAACATCTTGAACGACGAGGATTGCCGTGGCAGGCTGTCCGAACATAGCCGGTAAATGGAACGAATGACAGAGTATCTCCCGACGGCCTTCGGGCGTATCCCACTTTAACTTCATGCCATCAATGCGTTCACCGGCCGCGGCACGAACCGCCGGGTAGGCGGAAGCCGGCAACGGATTTCCTTCCTCATCCCTGCAGCAGTACAAGGTTTCGTACTCATCCGGATTCTGAGCCAAGGCAAGCTCCCCGCCCGCCATGGTATGAAGGAAGCGATTAGCATAGGTGATCTTAGCGGTTCCCTGCTCCACGAAAATCACACCCACTGGCAAAACATCGAAAATCGCCTCTAGCCATTTCTGTTGGTTGTGCGCCAGTTCGGCGCGGTTCTTTTGGTCGTGAATGTCGGTAAAGGTCCCAATCCACTTTTGAATCTTACCCGTAGCGTCGCGAACGGGTATCGATCGGGTCAGGAACCAGCGCAAATTGCCGGCGGCATCCGCGATTCTACATTCCCCTTCGAAAATATTGCCGGATCTGAGGCCGGTCTCATCTGGCTCCGCAAAGGCCCGCAGATCTTCCGGATGCACAATCTGCCGCCACGCCATTCCGTGAAATGCCGCAGCGGCAAGTCCCGTATAGGTCATCGCCCATTGATTAACGAACTCTATTGAACCGTCCGGAGCCGTTGAAAACACAATCTGTGGAATTGTCTCGGCCAGCGCCCGGTAATCGGGAATGGCTTCAGCGTCGTTTTTCTCGTCCGCCAGCGACCGGTACTGATCAAGCTGACCTTCTAGCTCGGCAATCCGGCTTCGCAGCTTAAGAATCTCCGTTGATTCCATCTAATGCAACCCTACCTCACTTTTCTACCATTCCGGTGTGTCCGGTGGTCAAAAATTTCAGTGTTGTGTCCGGGTGTTGGTATATTTTACGCAAGTGGTTACGGCCAGTTCGTGCCAACCTCAACAAATTGGATTCATTTGAGAACCCTAGTAGCGATCGCCCGGAATACCTGCGGTGTTCTAGACTCTTAACTAAGGTGAAGAACGTTCCGGACTCGATTTGTTTGGACCCAACCGTGCTAAGAAATAGGCAGAACGAGTGTGGGAAGGAATTCTTTCGACAGATGAATCAAAACAATGGTGGCCGCCGAGTCGAGGTGTTGCTTGTTGAAGACAACCCCGGTGATATCCGCCTTACCCAAGAGGCTTTTAAAGAAGGCCGAATTCTGGTGAACCTCACTGTCGCGACGGACGGTGCCCAGGCGATAGACATCTTGAATCGGAGAGGTCCGTACACGGACACTCCCCGTCCTGACCTGATACTTCTGGATCTGAATCTTCCCAAAAAGAATGGCCGCGAAGTTCTTGGTGAAATCAAAGCTGACCATGATCTGAAACGCATTCCGGTGATTGTAATGACCACGTCGAAAGCGGCGCAGGACATTCACAAGGTATACGATCTAAACGCGAACTGCTACATAACAAAGCCAGTGGAACTGGATGATTTCCTACGGATCGTCCGATCGATTGAAGATTTTTGGTTAACTATAGTGACGCTGCCGCAGAGTTAGCCGCACTGATCATTTTCCTGGCTTGCCAAAGATGCCTCCGGTTGTGCGCCGCAATGAGCGCAAACGCCATTCCCAGGCTGAGTTTGATGAATCGATTCGCGGGCGAAACCACTTTGACCCGGCTGAGGTGGAGCGGTTCCGAACGTTGTATAAGCGATGCTAGTTCGAAGTGGATGCGTTGCCATTCGGACATTGCCGCTTCTCTGGTATCAACTCTCCGCGGAATGAATAGTGTTGGGGCCGGAAGCCTCATCTTGACCGGCGGCTCCATACTCTTCACAAACCAGCGTTCCAAGAGGCCATAGCGGAATTCCATAGCGGCAGACTGTTGCAGATTTCCGCCTTCAAGAACCAGGCGAATCGCGGTCGCGTAGGCCCGATTCACCTGGTTTAGATGGGCAATACATCCTCCCGCGGACCACACAGCAGCGGCCGGGGTCCACTGCCACTGGGCATCATCGCAATCAGCGGCTAACTTTTCGGCTTCCAGCAAGGTGGCCTCAAGCTGGTGTCCGGCCGATTCCAGATCCGTTTTCATTCCTTCAATATAATCCTTGACTGCCAGCGGAACAAACGCTGATTTCTTAGCATAGTGCTGTTCTTTTTAGCGCATGAGCAAACCGATTCCAGCATCGCTCAGCCGCCGCGAGCGGCAAAGCATGGACCTGCTCTACCAGTGGGGCCGCGCCACGGCAGCGGAAATTCAGCACGCGCTACCGGCGCCGCCCAGCTATTCCGCCACCCGGGCGATGTTGCGAATTCTGGAGGAGAAAGGCCACATCCGGCATGAGGAAGATGGACCACGCTACGTTTTCACACCGAGAGTTTCTCGCGATTCCGCCAGAAAATCCGCTCTGCGCCACATGTTGCAGACGTTCTTTGAAGGCTCAGCGGCGAAGCTGGTATCCACTCTGGTGGGTGAAGACGCCGGTCGAATGTCCCCCGAAGAACTGGCGCTTCTTGCAAATCTGATTGAAAGAGCCCGAAAGGAGGGGAAGTAATCATCATGCAAAATCTTGTGCCTCTGGCGTACCTGCTAGCCGCTAAAGTTACCGCCTTGCTGCTGGTTGCCGTTGGTTTAACATGGCTATTGCGCAGGCAGCCCGCAAGCTATCGCGCGGCCAGTTGGCAGGCGGCGTTGATCGCGGCCCTGCTTCTGCCGGCGCTCAGCTTTCTGCTGCCTTCCTGGAGGGTCGCGCTTCCGGTTGCGTCCGATTCGTCCCTACTTTCCGTGTCAGCAATAGCTGCCGTTGGCAGCGGATCGCAAACAGGGCGGAGCCACCTGCTGGTTTGGATGTGGGGGCTTGGTTTCTTCCTTTTGACGGCACGCATCGCGATTGGTAATTGGATCGTACGGCGAGCGGCAAGAGCCGGCATCCGCCGCGAGCCAGTGGTATTAGAGGACGGCCGTGAAGTTCCCGTGATCGAGAGCGCGCCAATTCACACTCCGCTCTCGTGGGGCATTACGAAAGCTGAAATCCTGGTGCCGCCGGGTTGGGATGGGCTGAGCGCTGCGGAGCGGTCGCCGGTACTAGCGCATGGAGCGGCCCATGCCGGGCGGCGCGATTCGCTTTTTCAATTTTTGGCGCAGTTGGCGAGCGCTGTCTACTGGTTCCACCCGACGATTTGGATGGCGGCGGCGCGGCTGCGGACCGATAGCGAGATGGCTTGTGACGATGCGGTCCTTCGATCCGGAGTCCTGGCAAGTTCCTATGCCGATGTACTTCTACGCGCGGCGAATTCATTCCGTACCAACACCGCTGCCGCTGCCGTTACTCTTGCCATGGCGCGGCGATCCCAAATCCAATCCAGAATTCGATCCATCCTGGAGAGCGGCGTGAGAAGATCTGCGCTCAGCCGCCGAGGCGTCACTCTCGCCGTGGCCTTGGCACTGGCGGTCATTGTTCCGCTGGCCGCCATGCAGAGCGGATCCGGAGACGACGAGGTCTACAAGATTTCCGGGGACATCGTTCCTCCGCACCCGATTGTGAAGCCGGAACCGGGATACACCCAGGAAGACCGCGACGCGCGTATCGAAGGCGCCGTGGTTCTGCGCGTCGAGATTGATAAGGAAGGACGAATTCGCCGCGCCGGCCTGCTGCGCGGCGCCGATCCCGGGCTGGATCAGCACGCGCTCGACACAGTGAAAACATGGCGCTTCGACCCGGCCCGCAAGGCAGGAAAACCAGTGATCGTGCGCGCCACCATCGAGATCAACTTTCTACTGCTAAAGGCGCAACCAGCGCCAACCGGAAAGCCGGACGATGGCAAGACACCCGAGCCTTCATCAATCCCGCGGCCTTGGCCAGCAATTCCAACTCGTGCGCATGGAAGCCGGCTTCCACCGAGATGGGGCCATCGTGCAACGTGATCCGGTCCCAGCCGAAAATTAATTTCGTCAGCGGTAGAAAGTAGTACGCCAGGGGATGACGCTCCAAATCCGTCAGAACAACGGCCCGGCGCGCCAGGGCGCCAAACGTGCGCAATAAATCCACCACCGCGGCATCGGAGAAATGGTGCAGGAACAGAGAGCAGTGGACGAAGTCGAAACTGGCCGCGCGAAATGGCATTTGGAACGCATCGCCGCAAACGCGCGGGGCGGCGGCAGTGGCCAGGTGGTCGGCTTTATAGTCGAAAGAGGTCACCACGGCGGCCGGGTAAACCTGTTGCATACAGGCGCCCATGTCGCCCGAACCGGCGCCCACATCCAGGAAAGTAAAGCTCTCCCCAGGATCCGCCAGGCCAGCCATGGTCTTGCGCAGCACCTCGTGTCCGCCCAGCAGGCGATTGATCCTCACCAGATCGTTTAAACTCGCAGTGGCATCTTCCGGTGTCTGCGAGTCCAGCCACTCAGGTCTGATGATGCGCCCGTTCCTGCATACCATTTGCCGATTCCACCCCTCTTGGCGTCTGTTACTATCGTAAGTCTCCGCATGGATTTCGTCACAGGGAATATCGGTTGGATTGAAGTAATTTGCGGCCCTATGTTTTCGGGCAAGAGTGAGGAGTTGATCCGGCGGCTGCGGCGCGCGATGATTGCGCGGAAGCGTGTGCAGGTGTTCAAGCCCGCCATCGATACTCGCTATTCCACTACGGAGATCGTCTCCCACGGAGACATCCGGATGCGATCGGAAGTGGTAAACGGGGCCACCGAGATTCTGAAGAAGATGGACTGGCGAACTCAGGTGATCGGCGTAGACGAGGCTAACTTCATGGGCGCCGACTTGATCGATGTAGCCAATCAACTGGCCGACAGCGGGAAGCAGGTCATTATCTCCGGCTTGGACACCGACTACATGGGCCGCCCGTTCTCTCCTATTCCGGAATTGCTGGCGCTGGCCGAATCCATTACAAAGACGTTGGCCATTTGCATGCGCTGCGGCAATCCGGCCAAGCATACCCAGAGGCTGGTGGAATCCGACGATCTGATCGTGGTCGGCGCTGCTGGTATGTATGAAGCCCGCTGCCGCCGCTGTTTCGAACCGGGAATTCCAAAGCAGGAATTATTGGAGTTTGCACGCCCCGTCCTCAGACGGCCTGAGCCCGGAACATAGTTTCTTGTACCCGCCATGAGCGGCAATTCCATCCAAACCTAGTAAGAACTGTAATACCGCTAAGCAGTTAGCCCCTATTTCGGGGCAGCCAGAAGTGGTAGATTGGTAGCGGACGAAAGCGAGGAGACCCATATGAGCGACCCTATTCAAGTGTCACCGGGCGGCGACGGGCCGAATTGGAAGATTCCGGTTCTGTTCGGCGGTGTGATTGCCCTTCTTGGCGCGAACATCTATTTGTTCACACAATTGGACGCCGTTCGGACGGAAGCAGGAGAATTCCGAAAGACGACAAACACTGAGATTGCAAGCTTGAAAGAGAGCTCAACGGTTTCCACGCAGACCGCGCGCCGTAGTTTGAGTTCGTTGAAAGACGAACTGGAAGCCGCCCGCCGGCAAGCATCCATGGCTGCTGGCCAAGCCAAGGCCGATGCCACCAAACACGCCGAAGACCTGGCAAAGCGCCTGCAGACCGAAACCATCCGTGTAGAGAAACAGCAACAGCAGATCAAGACCGATCTCACAAAACAGGTTGGCGAAGTCGAAACGAAGGCAAATGCCAAAATCGGTGAAGTGAATGCCGAGGTGGGAACTGTTAAGACAGAAGTTGCCGCCAACAAATCGGAAATGGAAAAGACCATCGCCGATTTAAAACGGACCAACGGCGACCTGGGCGTACAAAGCGGCCTGATCGCGACCAACGGCAAGGAACTGGCAGCATTGAAAGCGCTGGGGGAGAGGAACTACTTCGAGTTCAATCTCACCAAGACCAAAGAGCCTCGCAAAGTGGGCGACATCACGGTCCTGCTGAAAAAGACCGATCCCAAGAAGAATAAGTACACCATCGAGCTCGTCGCCGACGATAAGCGGGTGGAAAAGAAGGACAAGAACTTGAACGAGCCGGTTCAGTTTTATGTCGCCAAAGCCCGCCAGCCCTATGAGATCGTGGTGAATGAAGTGAAGAAAGATCAGATTGTCGGTTATTTGACCACGCCAAAAGTGCAGAGCTCGCGGAACTAATTGCACACCCGCTAATGAGGGCACGCTTCGCCGTGCCCTAAGTCCCACGTTTTCAGCAGATCCTGAGCTGTTCGCTGTGGCCCGCGAAGTGCCTTCTAAGGTATTCGTAGGAGAAGCTAACATGACTCATGAGGAATGCCCTAAGGCCCCAATACTGGTGCACGCCGCATTCGCAGTGCTCGCGATCAATACTTCCATCGCTCTCTTGTTCTGTGTCTCCCCCAACACCGGTCGTACTTCTGGCCTGAAACAGGAACCCCAAAGTGACCAATTCCTTGCCCAGAAGGGTTCTCCCTTTGAGGCTGTCGCCATCCAGACGCCAAGAAAAGGCTTCCGGCTCCCGCGAAAGTTGGAACCTATCGTCGCACAGACTATTCCTGAGGCAACTATCCCCTCATCCGGGAGCGACAATTAGCCGCTAAAGGAAACTCCAGACCGTTACTTGGGCTCGAATACTTCAAATAGTACTAATTTCGGATTAATCCGCTAGGCAGGGCTGGCATAGTGGGTTAAACTTTAGTCGTTCCAGCCACTTATGTCCACGAACGCGAAGATTTACGGAGCCGTTCTGCTCTCGTTAGGATTCTTGGTGCTGGCCGGGGCGTTTGCCGACGGCTGGCTGGTGGATGCCACTCGATTCGCCTGCTATTTGTCGCTCGCTATTCTTTCGTCCATTCTGAAAGTCGGGTTGCCCGGAGTCGCGGGCTCTATCTCGTTCGCATTCCTATTTGTATTGATAGGCATGGTCGATCTTTCCTTCCCCGAAACGCTAGTCATCGGTGTGACGTGCGTACTAATTGAATTGATATGGCACCCCAAGCGGCGGCTGAACCTATCGCAAGTCTTGCTCAGCTTATCGAATATTGCGCTCGCCATTGCCTGCGCGAATGCTGTTTTTCACTGGTCGATCCTGAGCTCGCACGGCATCCCCATGCCGGCGCGGCTGGTAATGGCGGCGAGCGTGTTCTTCCTTGTGAACACATTTGCCACGTCGTCGCTGGTATCGCTGACTGACGGTTCCTCGCTGATCCGAACCTGGCGTGAAAGCTATTTCTGGTCGTTCCCCTACTATCTTGGCGGCGCTGCCATTGCGCTGGCGTTTCACCAGATTAGCGAGAATGTGGGTTGGCCCGCGGCTTTACTGATACTGCCGTTGGCACACCTGTTTCATAGAGCGTATTCGTTGCATCTGGCTCGTCTGGAGGACGGCAAGAGGCACGCCGAGCAAGTGGCTTCGATTAACCTTCGAACCATTGAGGCACTGGCACTGGCAATCGAGGCCAAAGATAACACCACCAGCGACCACCTGCGCCGCGTACAGGTCTACGCCATGGAATTGGGTCGGGAACTCGGCTTGAACGCAGAGGAACTGGAAGCGTTGCGCGCGGCGGCCCTGCTGCACGACATCGGCAAGCTGGCCGTGCCCGAATACATCATCTCCAAACCAGGACGGCTGACGCCCGAAGAATTCGAGAAAATGAAAATCCACACGGTGGTGGGCGCCGAAATCCTGGAGCATGTTCAGTTTCCCTATCCAGTGGTTCCCATCGTCCGGGCTCATCATGAAAAATGGAATGGAACCGGTTATCCGATGGGGTTGAGAGGCACGGATATTCCGATTGGAGCGCGAATCCTATCGGCGGTGGACGCGCTGGATGCGCTTGCCTCCGATCGTCAATACCGCCGCGCCCTTCCGTTGGATGAAGCCATGGGAAAGATCGAAATCGAGTCGGGCCGCAGCTTCGACCCGGCGGTGGTTGAAGTTTTGAAGCGCAACCATGTCGAACTCGAACGGAAAGCACAGGCATCGGCGCCGATTGGCGTAAAGCTCTCCACCAACGTCAGGATTGAACGCGGAGACGCCCCGGCTACCGGCTTTGAAAGCGCCGGCGAGTCCGTTTTTTCCGCAACGGGACAAAACTCTGATTTCCCGTATTCCGCGGCTTTGGCGCGCCGCGATATGCAGGAGATTTTCGACGTCGGATTGGGATCGGAAAGCCCGTTGAACCTGGATGAAGTCATCGCCGTGCTCGGTGTCCGGCTGAAGAAACTGATTCCGTTCGACGCCATCGCCTTGTATTCGGTGCAAGAGGACAAGCTGGTGCCCAGCTACGTAAGTGGAGACAACTACCGGTTGTTCACGTCTTTGAAGATTCCTATGGGCCAGGGCCTTTCGGGCTGGGTAGCGGAGAATCGAAAACCGATCATGAACGGCAATCCATCGGTGGAACCGGGCTATCTAAACGATCCCAGCATCTTCAGCACGTTGCGTTCAGCGCTGGCCGTTCCATTAGAAGGGTCTGAGGGCGTGATCGGCGTATTGAGTCTGTATCACGAAGGGCGGGATGCGTTCACGCGCGAACATTTGCGGCTGATTCAGACGATTGGGCCGAAACTGGCGCTTTCGCTGGAACTGGCTTCCAGAGGCGAAGTAACGGATCCCGATAATTCCCTGGACTATCTCACCGGGCTGCCGAATGCGCAGGCTCTCTTCATGCACCTGGAAACCGAACTGGGCCGATGCAAACGGTTGAGCAGTTCACTAGGCGTCATGGTTTGCTGTGTGGATGGACTGAAGCAGGTGAACCAACGTTTGGGCCGTCTGGAAGGCGACAAAATGCTGCGGGCCGTAGCGGCTGCGTTGAAAGACAATTGCAGCGAGTTCGACTATCTGGCGCGATTGAGCGGCGATGAGTTTGCGGTGTTGATGCCGGGCATTCGCCAGGACGCCATACAAGCGAAGATTGCCAAATTGATGACCGCCTCTCCCCGCGCCGGCAAGCAACCAGTGACGCTAATCGCTGGGCAGTCGACATTTCCAGAGGACGGAACCGACGCTGAATCGTTAATCGGCGAAGCCGACCGCCGTATGTTCCAGGTGAAGCAGCAGCGGAATCTTTCGGCCGACACCGATAACCGCCGCAATCCCGTGGACTGGTTGCAGTAGAAATTTCTATTCCGTGTTTTCCACGAAGCGATCCACGGACATCATGAAGATGGCGGACTTGCCCTGCCGGTCCGTGTGGTAGAAGACGCGCTGGCTGTTCGGAGAGAACACCACGACCACGGCGGATGGGTCTGTGGCGTGATGCTCGGCGACCGTCAATTCCCGCCGCGTCACGCGGAGCAACAGCAGAATATGTGGAGAGGCCTTGCTGGCGCTGACGCCAATGAACACAGAGCTGTCCACATTCCGGCTGAAGTTCACAAACTGGCTGGTGTTTGCAATCAGTTTGTCTTCGTTGGTATCCGGCGTATATTCCCGCAACTGATGCAGTTTGGTCTTATCGTCGGGGTAGCTCAGATACAATACCGTTTTTCCGTCAATGGACCAGAGGGCTGGACCTGCGCCGCCGGCAGCCAGTTTCAACTTGCGGTTCTGCTGGCCGTCGAAGTTCACCAGCCAGCAGTCATCCCCTTGACGATAGAGAATTCCAGCGCGCCGCGGACGGGGCATGGCGTCCCGGATAGCTTCTTTCGTTTCCAGAACGGTGGTTGCCGCACCGCGCTGCATACCAATCAGCCGCAGCCTGGAAACATCGTTATTCCGTTCAATGACGACCGACTGCAATCCGTCGTCGGACAGTCCGAAGCCCGGAGCGCGCTTCCAACCGGAGGGTACTTCGTAAACAGTCCGCGTCCTTTGGTTCGACCCGTTCACATGCAGCAGCGATGCACCGTCGAAACAGCAAATCGATCGCTCATCCGGCAGGTAGGAGAGCGCTGCCGGATCCAGTTCGCGAAGATTGGCAAGCTGTCTAATCTCGCCGGATTTCGTATCGGTGCGATACGGCTGCAGCGTTCCCCCTCGATCGGAGGCAAACAGCAAATGGTTGCTGCGCTGCGAAACAGACCGCAGATGGGCGGGTGGTAGAAAACTACTGTAGGCCGGATTGGTCAGGCGAACCAGATCGAACTCAGTGGCCGGATCCCGGAATTTCCGCAGATCCGAAGGAAGCGTCTCCGCATTCAGCAGCGATTCCCCGATCGGCAACATTGCCGCGGCACCTAAGAACGCGCGCCTCGACCAGAAAGCTGCCTTCATAAAGGCATCGTATCACGAAGACTATTTGTGGCTGGCGTCGTAGTGCTGCTTCAGCAAGTCCATACCGAAGTCGCCTTCATAGTCGCGCCACACTGAGTGAATATGATTCGCTTCGTTCTGCGTATTATCGTATTCAATCAGGAACGTCGGCCCTTGAATGCGATAGTAATGCGGGCCGCCCTTTTCCGCCACGCCGGCCCAGGCAAAGTACATGTTGCTGCCCGCCTTCTTGATCTTCTCTTCGCGCGCTTGCGCCAATTGCTCCGGCATGTTGTAGGCATACTCATCCAGCAACTGTTGCAGCAGTTCCCGCTGTTTACCGGTCATCTTGGAAGCGGACAAACCGTTCGGTTGATTTTCCAGCGCGGCCTTGCGGGACGCCATGGTGAAGATGTCTTTGTAGGCGGTCTTATCGACAACGGCGACATTCTTCTGCTCGGCGGTCAGGGCGTTCAGCAACTCGCGGCCAAAGTCATCTTCATGCGCCAGAACGCGAAGGCCTTTGCGCGGACCTTCCCGAATTTCCGCCGGGTTCGTCCCAAAGAAGCTCGGGCTGCCGACCACCGTTCCGTTGGCGATGGTGAAGTTCTGGCTCAAGTGATGCCCTTCCACGCGGTAGCCCCAAACTCCAGTCTCCGCCGGTTCGCCGAAGATACTAAAGAAGTAGCCTTCCGGGTTGCGCCGTACGCCGCTGTCTTTCTCCAGGATGCGCAGAATGTCTTCCAGGCTCATAATGCTGGTGGCCTTGATATAGCCGCGCTGGCTGAGTCCGGCGGCTAGCAGTGCCTGCGCCAGATGCTTCTGCGGCGGCGTCATATCTTTTAGCGGAAGGCCCTTGCGTTCCTTTGGAATGAAGTGCCAGTTCATCCGCTCATCGTCGGCGAATGCGAATTTCGCCTGCGAAAGCTGGCTTGGTGTCAGCGAACTGAGAAACGAGTTCGCCGCCGTCACCATGATGGGAGCGGAATGGGTTCGATGATAGGCGGAAGATAGCAGGATCATAGCTGCGCCCGCGGCGATGAGACGGAGTTTCGCAATGTGTTGCACGGGGTTGATCTTATCACTATTTATAGAGTGGCAACAAGCGCCGGATGGAAGCTATTCAGGAGGTCGAATGGAGTTCCCAGGGGAACTTTCGTAGACCCGGATGCGATGGTCGGTAAAACTCAAAAGCGCAGCGGGAGTGCTGCGCCGAATATGGCACGGCAGACAATTTTGGCGCTTCGAAAGTCCGCACGACGGGGATGAAGTTACCGCCGCGTGGCAGCCGACGCATTTCGCCACATACATTGCCGGTTCACGCCGCGCGTCTTCATGGGGATTGTGGCACGTAACGCAGGATAGCCTGGAAACTCTAAAGAAGATACCGGCTCATTCATTCCGATAGCATCTGCTGGCATCGAAGGCCTATGAAGGTGTGAACGAACTGCCAAGCGCGGTAGCTGAAGTGGAAGCGGCGCTGCCGTTGGCGCAGCAACTGTTTCCGCAGTCGTTCCTGGTTCGGTTGGGAAGATGCCTGGCGCTAAAAGAGATCGCCCGATACGACGAAGCCACCGTTGAACTTCGCGAGTGCCTGCGCCGGCAACCTGCCTCCGGCATTGCGTTCGACGAACTGGCAACCGTGTTGCCGCAAAGCTCCGGTTTCGAAGACCTGCGGCAAGTCTCCACAGCGGAATGCGGCGGATTACCGCGGGTACTTCTAACTGGCAGCCGGAAGCGAAGGCGCCGGATTACCAATAGGTCAAACTACTGCAAAGATCGCTGCAGCTCGTTGCAGCAGGCTGTTCTCGTTCTGGAACGCTCGGTTGCACTAAGGCCCAATCATGTTCCGTCCCACATGACGCTGGCCAAATGCATATAGGAAATTAGGCCGCGAAGCCGACGCTGCAAAAGAGTTCCAACTGATTCGGGAATTGAACGAGAAAGAACGCCAACCCGCCCCGTCTTTGCTCTACCATCGCGGCAAGATGTAAATGTGTGTAAAGCACCGCGAGAATACCGTGGTCTCGTGCTAAATTCGCGGGTGGAGGCTGTCCATTGCGAATTCTGGTGATTGACGATGATGTGGAACTGGCAGGGCTTCTCAAACAGTTTCTCCATCGCGAAGGTTTCACTGTGGAGTTTGCGAACGAAGGTCGCGCCGGACTCGAAATGGCGCTACATGGCCAATTCGATCTTCTCGTTCTCGATGTGATGCTGCCCGGTATGGATGGCTTTGAAATCCTGCGCCGCCTGCGCCCGCAGAGCCGCATCCCGGTGCTGATGCTGACCGCCCGGGGCGAAGATGTCGACCGCATCGTCGGTCTGGAACTGGGCGCCGACGATTATCTCGCCAAGCCTTTCAATCCGCGCGAACTCGCCGCACGCATCCGCGCCATTCTCCGCCGCATGGAACCCCAACCTGCCAGCAGCAGAATTGAAGTAAACGGCGTCACGCTGGACCCTGGCTCGCGCGAAGTATTGCTTCATGGAAAACCGGTGGAGGTGACCACCATCGAATTCGACATCCTGGAGCATCTGATGCGCGCAGCCGGCCGGGTGTTGTCGCGCGATGCCTTGATGGAAGCCATGTACAACCGCAAAGCGACTGCGTTCGACAGGTCGATGGACATGCACATCAGCCACCTGCGGCGGAAACTGGAAACCGGCGATACGCTGATCAAGACGGTTCGCGGCATCGGCTATCAGTTCTGCCGTTCCTCAGAGGAGGCGGCCGAATGAAAACGCTTCTGGCCAAGACACTGCTTTGGTTTCTGGGTACGGCGGTGTTGACCATGGCCGCCATTATGGGCGCCGCCGCGTTGAATTTCAATTCCGGCGGACAGCGTCCCGGTCCCTTTGGCACGCTGGTCGCCCTCCAGTTTTCCGACGCGCGCCAAGCATATGAAGCCGGCGGAAAGGCGGCGCTGGAAAAAGCCATGGACCGCATTCATGCGGTGACACACACCGAAAGTTTCCTCACCGATGCCAGCGGACACGATCTGCTGACCGGCGAAGACCGCTCAGACCTCACCAAACACGTAGAGCCGACATCCACCTTTCCGCAAGTGCGCCGCAACCGTTCGGCCATTACCCGCCAGAGTGCGGACGGGAAGTATTGGTATCTGCTGTTGGTCAACCGCGGCAACTGGTTCACTTCCTTCGTACGGCCCGAACAGGCGCTGGTGATCTTCGCTGTGCTGGTGTTTCTCTGTTACGCGTTCGCCCGGCATCTGACCAATCCTGTGCGCCAGTTGCAACAAGCGGTGGACCGCTTCGGACGGGGCGACCTGACCGCTCGAGTGGGCTTGCAGCGCCGCGATGAACTGGGTCAACTGGCGCGCACCTTCGATCAAATGGCCGGCCGCACCCAGACCCTGTTGACCGCGGAACGGCGGCTGCTGCTCGACATTTCGCATGAGCTGCGTTCCCCGCTGGCCAGGCTTAGTGTGGCAGTGGAACTGGCCCGGTCCGGAGACGACGCGGAATCGCACCTGAACCGCATTCAGAAAGAGGCCGACCGCTTGAACTCGCTGGTCGGCGAATTGCTGCAAGTAACACGAGCGGAAGGCGACCCGTCACAACGCAGGCTGGACCCGGTCCGGTTGGATACGCTCGTCGAAGATGTGGTGGATGACTGCCTGATCGAAGCCGAGGCCCGCGGCTGTGGTGTGCAGTTGATCCAGAAGAGCGCGGTCACTCTTGCCGGAGACGCCGAGCTCTTGCGGCGTGCCGTGGAAAACGTAGTGCGCAATGCCATCCGTTACAGTCCCGCCGGCACTACCGTGGAAGTGTCCGTGGAATGCTCCGCAAGTGAAGCCGCGGTCACGGTAAGAGACTTCGGACCCGGCGTTCCGGAGGAGTCTATCACTCGCATCTTCGATCCGTTCTACCGCGTCGGCACGGATCGCACTCGAACCAGCGGAGGCGTCGGCTTGGGCCTGGCCATCGCCAAGCGAGCGGTGGAACTTCATAAAGGCCGCCTGTGGGCCGTCAATGAATCGCCTGGCCTCAAGGTGAAAATGGAAATGCCGCTCAGCGCCGCTATAGTTACTTCTCCAGCACTTTCACGTTCGTTGGCAGGCTGAACATCGAATCGTCCAGATCCACGTTCACCGCCACCGATTCGGAAAAGATCTCGAAGATCTTCTCGCCGTTGCGCTCGCGCAGTATATTGAACGGCCACTGCACGCCGCCTCCCACGTCGCGGAACTTCGTGAACAGCGTGACCTCTTCAATCTTCTCTTTACTCTCCGGATCGCGCCGGTCATAGACCTGCCGCACCGGCAATTTCGTCAGGTGGTGAAACGCCACGTGCACCACATTGTTATCGGCATCCGTGATGTCCACCAGTTCCACCGGGGTGTTCGAAAGAATATCCGATCCACGCGATTCAATCGTCAGTCCAGGCTCATCCATTCTCTCGCGCAGCATGTAGAGGATGTTGTTTCGCGTCGTGGCCTTATAGCGCGCTAAGGAATCGGCGGGCACCGGCTTGGCGCCGCGATAGGTCAACTGGTATCCGGCATCTTCCAGAAACAGCACAATGCTATCTTCCTTCTTGCCGAACGATTGCCGCTCGCGCACATGCAAGGCGTCCTTCTTCGCGGGGTCAGGGTGCAGGTCGTATCGCGTATAGATCTTGGCGATGGAAAGCCCGGTCAGCCTCTCGCGATAAAACGAGTAAACGCGGCCCGTCTCCACTCGCGTTCGCACGTTGCGGAATTTTTCACCGCCCAGCGCAGCCAGTGATTCGTTCACCACCCGCTTGCCGCGCTCCATTTGGGTCTCCGCCGAAAGCAGCGCCGCGCACAGGAATAGAAGGTAAGTTGCCCTCATGGTTTCTTGCTTAGGTCCTCCGGTTTGAGATCGCTATTCAGCTTCCAGCTGCTTACCGTCACGTCGGCGAACTTAGCTCCGCCCTGCTCAATGACGATGCGGAAGGGCAGCATGATTCCATCCACATTCCGCCACTCGGAAAAAGTCTCCACCACCGGATTGCCCGACTGCACATAGCGTTGCTTCACCGGCAGCAAAGAAACAGGGTCCAGTTCCACGGACACCATATGTCCCGCATCGTCGGCTATCTCCAATCGGAATTCGCCGCTCGCATTCACCGTCCTGTTTCCTGTCCGGTCACTCAAGAGCAGTCCAAACAGCTGCCGGAAGATCTCCATCTGCACCTGCTGAATTACTTCGCCCGGCATTGGCACTACACCCTGCGGAGTCTGCAGCCAGCCGCTAGTGCCGTCCGAGTAAGCGATCATTTTTCCGAACGGCAACTCCTGCGTTTGCCGGAATTGCGAAGGCAGCACCGATTGATTCGTCTGCTTCGCCTTCATCTCGCCCTGTCCGGTTTGCAGGCTCACCTCGGCCACTTCCGTCACGTCCTTCACCGCCGCCAATTTATCGGCGCCGCCAAGCGCCCGCTGCGCCTGCTTTAACAACTCAGCGCCCTTCGTCAGGCTTGCAGCGTTCGTTTTAGCCGGCGCCTTCTTCGGTTCCGGGATTGTCAGATCGATCGTAGTCACCGCACCCACCGTGCTCAGCGGCTTGCCAAAATCCTCCGGCTTGCCAACGGCAACAATCGTCAGATTCGCGGGCTTGATCGATTCCTTAGCCGCACGCAGCACATCGGCCTTGGTCACCTTCTCGATACTCTTCTGAAATTCGAAGATGAAATCCTTCGGATAGCCGTAGTAGTCGTACGTCACCACTCGCGCCAGTGTCTTGCTCGGGCTGTCGAAGTTGAAAACGAAACTATTGATAGCCGTCTCTTTGGCCGTGGCCAGTTCCTGATCGGTCACCTCGGCCGTGCGGATCTTCTCAATTTCCTGGTTCACCGCGCGAATCGCGTCTACCGTATTTGCCGATTTCGTACTGCCGCTCACGCGGAAGATTCCCGGATGATCGAAATTCGCGCCCCAGGACGCTCCAATGCTATAGGCGTAACCCAATTCGGTTCGGACCTTGCGGAACAACCGGCTCGAAAAACCGCCGCCAAGAATATCGGACATCACCTCCAGCGCGGGATAATCCTTGTCGCGGAAAATACCTCCAATGTGTCCGATCTCAAAAAACGTCTGCGTCACATCGTTCTTCACTGCCAGAAACGTTCCCGGCGCCGGCGTTCCATCCACTTGTGGAAATAATGGCGCCGGCGGCTGCTTGGCATTCCATCCACCGAATAGCTGTTCCACTTTCGCCTTCATCTCCGCCGCCGAAAAGTCGCCCTGGATTGCAATCACCGTATTCGCCGGAAAGAAGTATCGCTTGTAAAATCCCAGCACATCGTCGCGCTGGATCCGATCCAAATCGGCGTATTCCAACTCACTGCCATAGGGCGTCTTCTTGCCATAAATCAGATCGCTAAACTCGCGGCCGGCAATGCCGGACGCATCGTCATTGCGCCGCGCAATGGAACCGCGCATTTGGCTCTTCAACAAATCCACCTTATCCTGCCTGAACTCCGGCGCGGTCAGCACGTCGCGAAAAACGGCCATTACTTCGTCCGTATTCTCACGCAGGCAACTGAAAGAAACCCGTCCGCTGGTCAGCCCGATTCCGCTTTCCACGGACGCCGCCAGATTCTCCACCTGTACGTCGATTTCATCGCCCGTCTTCGCCTTCGTACCGCCCGTACGCATCACCGATCCGGTAATTTGCCCCAGCCCGTTCTTGTCCGCCGGATCAAACAATCCGCCAGTCCGCACCAGCGCAAATCCGCCGATCAGCGGCAGTTCGTGGTTTTCCAAAAGGTACAGTTTGATCCCGTTCGGCAATTGATAAACAGGAATTTCCGGTATCTTCACCTGCCGCAGTGGAGGATATTTCAAGTTCTTATAGGAAGGGGCAATGCGGTTCTGTCCGAAAAGTCCAGTCACAAACAGCAGCGCCAATCCAACGCGCAATCTCACTTCGCCACCTCTTTACCGGCGGTCTTCAACGGCACCGTGTAAGCCACCGTCCGTCCGCTTTGCACAAAATACTGGCGCGCCACTCGCTGCACATCGTCCGCCGTAATCTTCTCAATCATGTCGATGCCGTTGAACATCATCCGCCAATCGCCATACTCAGCGCGGTAGAACGCAAGTTGCGACGCCAGTCCGGAATTACTGTCTAATTGGCGAATCAGACCGGCGCGCAGTTTTGTCTTCACCCGCTGCAGCGTAGCCGCATCCACCTTCTGAGTCTTCAGTCCATCGATAATGGCGTAGATCGCCTTCTCATTTTCTTCCACGCTATGCTCGGGCGCGGGCACGCTGTAGAGCTGGAATAGATTTGGATATTTTCCCGCCGGAGTAGTTGCGCCGGAATCCACTTCAAGGGCAATCTTCTTCTCCGTCACCAGATCCTTGTATAGCAGCGCAGTCCGGCCGCCGGAAAGGATCGCGCTGAGGACATCGAACACCGCGTCGTCCTTGTCTGTCTGGTTCGGCCGCTTGTAGGCGATAGTCAACAGCGGCTGGCTGTCTGACTCCACAACCGCTCGCTTCTCACCCTCCTGCACCGGCTCCACTGCCGTTACCGGCGGCGGCGGCGCTCCGGAGGGAATCGCCGCAAAGTATTTCTCCGCCAGCCGCTTCACCTGCGCCGCATCGGCATCGCCCACAATGGCGATGGTAATATTCACCGGAGCGTAGTATTTCTTGAAGAAATGTTCCGCGTCCTTCGCCCGCAGCCCTTCAATCTCACTCGCCCATCCGATCATGTTCCGGTACGGATGCGCCAGGAACGCCGTACCCAGAAGCACCTCTTGCAGCTTACCCTGAATGTCGGATTCCACACGCATCCGCCGCTCCTCCCGCACGATATCGCGCTCTTTGTAAAACTCCCGGAAGACCGGACGGCGAAACCATTCCGACTGCATCAGGAACCAAAGCTCCATGCGGTTCGACGGCAAGCTATAGAAATAGGTGGTGTAGTCGGACGCAGTACCGGCGTTGAAGCCAACGCCTCCATTCTCATTGATCACGCGAATATAAGCGTTCTGATCCACATAGCCATTCGCCTTCGCAATCGCCGCGCTCAACTCCGCTTCCAGCTGCTGCGCTCGTACGGCGTTGGCCGCCGAGCCCTTCCAGCGCTCATCATCCAACTTGTCGTAGGTCGTCTCCACCGCCGCGAGCGCCCGCTGCTCTTCCGGCCAGTTGGTGCTGCCAAGAGAGGTAGTGCCCTTGCCAATCATGTGCTCGAACATATGGGCAGTGCTGCTGGCACCGGCCGGGTCGTCCACCGTGCCCACGTTTACCAGCGAGTGAAAGGCAACTACCGGCGCATCATGCCGCTCCATCAGGATGAAGTGAAATCCGTTAGCCAGCGTAAACTCGGTAACCTTCTTCTCAAAGTCCTTCAGGCTCTGTGCCCGGACTAACAACGGAAGCAGGCATAACAAAAGCATTCGGCGGATCACTCAGGTCTCCTGTCGCTACGGAAAGTCGATTCTTCTTATGCTACGACGTGCCGCGGAGTTCGTTGGTGTCGAATGAGCATAAAAAAAGGACCGGCCCGAAGACCGGTCCTGCAATTTGTTACCACCCGCGTGAGGAGCTTAGTGCGGGTTGGTGTTTCTGAACCGGATAGTCACCGTGGTGCTATCCTGCAAGCCGGCCGCATTGCGCACGGTCAACTTGAAGATGTAATCACCCAGAAGTCCACCCAACTGCACTCTGGTTACCGCCTGTCCCTGATCCAGAACCGCGGCTCCAGTGCTCAGTGGTTCCCAGAAGTAGGTTAATGGACCGCCCGCCGGATTCACCGACTGCGACGCATCCACATTAAGCTGACGGTAGATGGTTTCAACCGTCGACGGTCCGCTGATGATCGCCGTCGGTGGCTGCACGGGCGTAACAGTTACCGCAATACTGCAAGTAGCGGTCGTATTGTTTGCGCCTGTGGCAGTGATGGTGTAGGTAGTGTTGCCGGTGGGATTCACAGTCACCGGGCCGGTAATGGTTGCGCCCGTTACTCCACTAATGGAGAGTGCGGTTGCATTGGTCGCCGTATAGGAGAGAACCACCGGATCACCCGGTTTGGCCGAAGTGGCCGGCGAAGCTGTACAAGCCGTCAGCGTCACCGGATTGGGAACCACCGGTTTCGTAACGGTCACAGTTGCGTTGGCCGTCGCCGAGCCAGTCTTGTTGGTCGCCGTCAATACATAGGTGATGGTCTCCTGCGGACGAACATCCTGTGAACCATTCAGCGCGACTGCGCCCAAAGTGCTGATGGAAACGCTAGTCGCATTCTCCACCGTCCAGGTCAGTGTAGAGGCCTGTCCTTGTTGAATGGTGGTCGGGTTAGCCGCGAAGTTCACCACGCGGGGCACCGGTACGGAGTTGACTGTAACCGTCACACCGCAGGTAACCGGCCCGCGGGCGTTGGCCGCGGTGAGTGTATAGCTGGTGGTCTCGGTCGGGCTGACAACTCTAGATCCGCTGGCTGGCACCGCGCCAATCCCGGGGCTGATCGATACGCTGTCGGCATTCGACGTCGCATAGTTGATGGTCGCACTCTCCCCAAGCAGAATGTTCGTTGGAGAAACACTGCACGACAGGAACTGCACCGCCGGCAGTTCTTCCACCGTGATGGTGGTCGTCGCCGTGGCCTGACTCACGCTGTTGCGCGCAGTCAAGGTGTATTGCGTGGTCTTGGCGGGTGTTACGGCTCTGGTGCCGTTCTTCGCGTCAACCGTACCCAGTTCGCTGATGATCACCGAATCCGCATTCAAAACCTGCCAGTCGATAGTGGAGGACTGGCCGGGCTTGATATTGGTCGGGCTCGCCTGGAAGCGAATGATCTGTACCTGTTGCTGCGTCACCGGCTGTTGCGTGGTAACAGAGGTTCGCGCGATTCCCTGCGCGCCCTTGTCGTCCTTCACCGTCAGGCGGAACGCATAACTCTGGCCTGCTACCGACGGGAATGACGCCGTCGCTGAGCTGGTTCCGGAAATCGAAACGCTCGGTCCGGCAACCTGGCTCCATTGATACGTAATGGGATCGCCATCCGGATCGAACGAGCCGCTGCCATTCAAAGTAACGGTGCCCGGGGCGATGCCCAACTGATCGGGTCCCGCATCGGCTACCGGAGCCTGGTTGCCGCCGGTCTGAATGCGCCGCGTCAACACTTCATACCGCACGCGGGGAATATCCACCGGCACGGCATGTTGAATCCCGTTGTAGCCTTCCAGGTAATCCTTTGGATGCATGAAGTTTCCGAACTGGAATCCGGCAACTACCCGGCCGTTGTTGTTGCGGCCTATGAAGGTTTCGTTCATTCCGCCTTCCAGCGTGAACGCGAAGCGCTCGCTCAGCGGGAAGACAAAACGCAGAGTTCCACCGGGGCGGTCCGCGCCACCGTGGCTCTTCAGATAACCGAAGTTCCCTTCCAGATAGTTATTCTTGTTCAGGCCGAGGGTCGTGCTGGCGCCGATCTGATCCACGATGGCCAGATAGGTCTGGTCAATCAGGCTTTTCGACACAAAGCCGTTGATGATCGGGCTGGTCTCATTGATTACCGCGCTATTCATGAAGCCCTTCGATCCGAAGAGACCCACTTTACCGCGTGTAAACAAGTAGTCGATTGTGAACGATGCCTGGCCCAGATTTCCGCCATGCTGCATCCCGCTCATATCCACGTGCTTGAAGCTGGCAAATACGCCCGCTTGCGCCCGCGGAATGAACCGGTCCACGATACCGACATCGAACTGCCCTTCCTTGCGTCCCCTGAAGCCCATGTACTCGCCCTGGGCTTGAATGGCAAACTGTTCCTTGAACGGAGCGAAATAACGGCCGCGTCCGCTAAACGTCAAATCGCCATTTCCGTCCACGCCGGCGTTGATTCCAACAATCGCAAATCGCGGCATTCTCGCTTTCTCAATCTGCTCGGCAGTCCGCGTATCCACAATGGATGCGGTCTCGCCACTGGTCAGCGGCTTGGGCATGCCCTTTACGTAGGCATCCAGATCGCTCTGAGCTTTGCGTAGGTCGCCCAGATCTCGCTTCAGCGCATCGTTTTCGCCCTTCATGCCGCGCAGCATGTCGGCAATCTCATCCAGCTTGTCCAGCCGCTTCAAAATGTCGTCGCAGCATTTCTTGCTCATGGCAGAATCGCCCGCCATGGCTGTAATCGCATCTCCAATGGTGCCGGCGCTGACAATCTTGCCCTGTCCGTCCGTCACGGTCAACATGACACGGCGGTTCATAAATCGCCCATCTTTGTTGCCGTTGTCCACCTTAGGATTGCGCTTGCCCAACGTCACCGTCGAGAGTTGCCCTGGGGCCGCCCCATACTTAACCAGAAACGCCTTCACCGCATCGGCGCGCTTCTGACCCAACTTCTCGTTATAGTTATTTGAGCCGATCTTATCCGCGTTGCCTTCGATCTTGACTTTGTAATCACCGTGCTTTTGCAGCAAATCCGCCAAGCGCAACAGACTTGGATATCCATCGGCTAATACAGCCGAATTGAACTCAAAATTGATCTCTTCCCAGTCATCTTTCGATGCCGTAGTATTCAATCCCTGCGAATATAGGCTGGAACTAAATATGGAGAAGAGAAAAAGTACCGCAGCGTAACGCCTCATAGAACTTCCCCCTCTGTCGTCTGTTACTTTCATGTGAACCCAGCGGCGCCAAAGCTAGCAGCCGCTCGATCTGTTTTCAGGATACACTAACTCGTTCATAAGACTCCGAAACCCATTTAAGGTTTCAGGTATACTTTTAGAGGCAGAGAACTGGCTTGCCGGGCAGGTAGTCGCTCGCTTCGGCGGGAGGAAAGTCCGGTCTCCATAGGGCGGCATGCCGGCTAACGGCCGGGGGTTCTCGTGGGAACGCGAGGGCTACGGAAAGTGCAACAGAAAATATACCGCCGCTTGATAGTAAGGAAACTTACGAACTTAGCGGTAAGGGTGAAAAGGTGCGGTAAGAGCGCACCGCGTCCGGAGCAATCCGGATGGCAGTGAAAACCCCATGCGGAGCAAGACCAAATAGGGGAGAAGGAGCGGCCCGCTCCGTTAAACTTCCGGGTAGGTTGCTAGAGCCGGGCAGTAATGTCCGGCCCAGACGAATGACTACCGCCTCCAAAAGAGGTACAGAAACCGGCTTATAACCCGGCTGGCCAGTTGCTGCTTTTGATTGGAAAACTCTTCGCCCCTGCATCTCTACTGAACAAACTGATTCCACCTTGGAATATGTGATCATGGACACGCGAAGCAGGCTGGCGTCGGCAAGTCTCTTATGTTGACTGTTCGGAAATTGTATTAAAGACGAGTATCACTTCAGTGATTGATGGAGCGGGCGCAGCGTTGAGCGGTCAGCGCTACACCAGGCCCTGAATCCGTCCCATCAACAGCTGCGCCGCATCCGGACTGCTCCGCAGTTCTTCCACACTCACAACTTCCCCAATTCGAATCACCATGCAGTCCGCCTCAGAAATCCCCACGGGCACGGCGGGCAGCCCCAACTTCGCCAAGTGGCAGATCAGCCGGTCTACTCCAGGCAGCGGATCGGTAAGCCCCCGCCGCACCGGCCACGCCTTCCGGAAACAGGCCGATCGGCCGGTTCAACCCCGGGGCCTCGCGCAAAATCCGCCGCAAGGACCGGGCGGTATATCCAGGATTGTTCTTCGCAAACGAGACCGGATAACAAGCCAGTGCATTCGCAACTCGCGGCAACAGCACATCGCCATGTTGTACGAGTTGGTCCGATCTTGGAACTCGATGATCACGAGCACGTCAGGTCGGATGGCGGAGGCGGGTCTGGTAACGTTCCGTACAGGGAACTAAATGGGAAGATAGCCGATCCGATTCACCCACTCGCTGGCGCCGGTCGTCGCCCAAACCAGAATTAGATCATCAATCGCGGTGCCGATTTCAAGTTCTTGAGAAACGATTAGAACGCCGGGGCTCGGCTGGCCTTTAATAAATGTGGCGAAGTGTCCGGGCATCGTCCTTCGGTCATGAGATACAAGAATTCGAGCCGCCTCGGATGCACTGCGAAGAACCTCGGGGTCGGACAACCCAATCACTTCACCGTCCCAGGCGCTACGGAAATCAATAGCAGGTTCCCGCCGCCGGACACCAGCCAGGATCTTGTTGTTAAAATCGGCGTCGGCTTGGAATCGCGGCCTCACACTCCGGGCACTTGACTTCGATGCTGGGCCTGCACCAGTCTCTGATAGAGAACAGGGTGGCTCCTTCGCCACTCCTGGCGGAGCACCTCAAATTCAGCGCGGCCCGCGCTTAGATACTGATCCACAACCTGGCGATTGGCTACGTAGTACGCGAGTGTACCGAAGATCTGCTCAAGGCTAACGGCGGGAAATGACTCAGCAATCCCCTCTGGAGACTCACCGCGCAAGAACGCATATACGATGGAGTCTAAAGTTACCCGTGTACCGGCGACATAGAAGCCACCATCCCGCTCCTCAATGTATTCCTTTGGCATGATTCTTCCCCAAGTATAGACGACCAATCTTTCGACCAGCGCGGACGCCTGAGCAGTGAAGCAGTAGACCACCACGCCACCTACCGCTGATATTAGCGACGCCCGGCTTTGTTTCCAGCTCTACCCCAAACTAAATTTTTACGGTTATCTGTCCCCGAGGTAGGATTTTCCGCACTTGACCCGACCATTGAGAAGACAAGTATCACTTCAGTGATTGAGCGGAGCGGGCGCAGCGTTAAGCGATCAGCGCTACAACAAACCTTGAATGCGTTCCATCAACAGCCGCGCCGCATCCGGACTGCTCCGCAGTTCCTCCACGCTCACAGTTTCCCCGATTCGAATCACCATGCGGTCCGCTTCGGAAATCCCAACCGGCACCGCCGGCAGTCCCAATTTCGCCAGATGCGAGATCAGCCGGTCCACTCCAGGCAGCGGATCGGTAAGCCGCCCGGCCGCTCCGGCCACGCCCTCTGGAAACAGACCGATCGGCCGATTCACCCCCGGAGCCTCGCGCAAAATCCGCCGCAAGGACCGGGCGGTATACCCTGGATTGTTTTTCGCAAACGACACCGGATAACAAGCCAGTGCATTCGCAACGCGCGGCAGCAGCATATCGCCCGGCGAAGGAATGCGCCATTTGCCGATGCGAATCGGCGGCCAGTTCGCGGTCACAATCCAACGTACAGGCGGATCGCCGGGCCCGTAGTGCTGCCGGATGACTTGCGTAATGACCGACGCCGGATGCAGAATCCACAGCCCCTTGCGCTGGTAGTGATTGGCGACCAGTAAGAACCGCGGATCGGCGGGCAGATACGAGACGCCCTCAATCCGCGGCTCCGGATGCATACGGCTCAATACGGCCGCGGTGAATTGATCCACCGATCGCACCCGGCCCGAACGGATGTACGGCGTTAATCCGAAAACCAGATCCCAAGGGACGGGATACCGCGGCGCCACGTTAGACCCTGCGGCCTTTCCACAGCACTCCACGGCCGTGCATGCTGGAAAACATGGCGGAGATGGCAATGCATTGGAAGATATAAATCGCAATGGGCGAGAACAGCGACCGGCCGATGCTGCCATACCAACTGCGCAGAAAGATAGCGGGCGCCAGACCGAACAACACCGCCAGCCCCCACCGTTCATGCCACAGCAGCCAAGCCATTACGGGAGCGTAGGACGTCAACAGAATCGAAGAGCAGACCACCTGCGCCCCGCACCAGCGGTTAATCAGCAGAAACCGGAAGGAGTTCTTCTCAAATCCGCGCCAAATGGCTCCCATGCCTTCATACATGCGAACCGAGCCAAGCTTTTCCGCGCGCACCACCCGCAGCTTGATACGGTGGCGCTTGGCGATGAAGGCCAGCATCACGTCTTCAATGATGCTGGCCGCCACCGCCCCGTGCCCGCCGATGAAGGTGTAAATGCTGCGCCGGAACAACAGGCACTGGCCATTCGCCAGCGCATCGAAGGACTTCTTAGAGTTCACGTTCCGCGCATTCACGCCGCAAAAGTACAGCGCGAAAGCGTAAGGCAATACCAGCTTCTCAGACCACGTCACACAATCCTGTTTCAGAAACGCGGTAGCCATGTCCAATGACTCGCTCCGTGTGTAGGCCATCAACGATGGGAGGAATTCCGGCTTGTAGTAGGTGTCGGCGTCAACAAACAGGAGGTAGTCCGATTCGCAGGCGTTCGCTCCGGCTTGGCAGGCATTCGGCTTTCCTGCGGCGCCTTTGGAAAGCGGCGGCGCTTTGATCACCCTCGCGCCCGCCGCGCGCGCCAATTCCGCCGTCTTGTCACTGGAATCGTCATCAACCACGATCACAGGCACGCCCGGAAAACTCTTGACCACTCTTTCGATATTCTTCTCTTCGTTGCGAGCTGGGATGATCACCGTAACGTCTTGCGGCATGGGACCAGGACTCGACGGAAGCTCCGGCAGATCCATATAATTCCGGCGCGATTTCATCAGGAAAAAGAAGATACCGGCAGCCACGGCGATCACCAGCCAGACCGTCAAGAGGAAATTCTCCGGATGGTGGGGCCATCGACTCCGTTCGGAAACAGCGGCGTCTCCGCGCCCGATTGCCAAGCGCCCAGCCCGTCCTGCGCGCGGGCTTCGACAATGCCGCCGGCCAAGTCGCCAACCGGAATCTGCGCCACCCAACGCGTCAACGTGTACTCAGAGAGTGCCGGCTCCAGGGTGGCATCGATCCATG
>JBBRNO010000034.1:0-50046 GCA_038230275.1 Bryobacterales bacterium | reverse complement strand
TCGTACAGCAAGAGCGGGGGTGCTTCCGGCAACTTCGACTACAGCACCATTACCGGCACGGCGGGCACTTTTGCCGCAGCGGCAGAAACATTGGAATTCTCTGTCGGAGGCGGCGCGGCTATCTCGCTTGCGGTCACCCCTGGAGCAGCGACCGAGAACGGCGCGATTGACGCGCTAAATTTGGCTCTTGCGGGAAACGCCACCACTGCGGCCGCCGGACTGCATGCGGCCGATAACGCCGGCCAGATCGCAATCACCAGCGCCAGCGCCACCAACTTCCGGATCAATACAGTCGGTGCCACGAACGTATTCGGCTTTAACAACGCCGTAGCTACCGGTGTGGCCGCAACTTCCAACGCACAGAGCGCTCTCACTACCTCGGCCATCCAGAACTCGGGCGGTGCCCAGCAAACCGGCGTACTCAGCTTCAGCGGGATCAAGTTTGGCACCGACGAACAGACCGTCACCATCTCCGGCAACGATGCCAACGGCGCCACCCAATCGCAGGCGGTAACGCTGCGCAACGACGCCACTGCACGCAACGCCCGCACAGTGGACGAAGCAATCGACACTATCAACACGCAACTCCAACAGTCGAACAACGCTACCTTGCAAAAGATTGTCGCCGTCAAGGAACAGAGCGGCGGCGCCGAAGGAATCCGGTTCCTCAGCACCCTAACGGCTTTCAAAGTCGACGTTGGTACCAGTGCCAACGCGGGCGGTGGCGGCGCCGGTTTGGGCAACCAGGGAACAGTGGTCGCATCCACAACGGTCGGTACAGGCAGCACAGCCGACATCAGCTCTCAAAGTGCCGCGCAGAACGCTGTCGGCGCTCTGTCGGCCGCAGTGGCCAGCCTGGGCAGCGCTCAAGCTGTCGTCGGCAAAGGGCAAAACCAGTTCAACTACGCCGTCAACCTGGCGCAGAACCAGTTGGGTAACCTGGCCGCCTCCGAGTCGCGCATCCGCGATGCGGATCTAGCCTCGGAAGCTGCGAACCTCACCAAAGCCCAGATCACGCTGCAAGCCGGCATCGCAGCCCTGGGCCAAGCAAACTCCGCCCCGCAAGCCATCCTGGCGTTGCTCAAGTAATCTTGGCCTCGCATAAGTAAAGGCTTATGAACGGGGGCCTCCGGCTCCTTGTGTAGAACCATACACCCGCGGCGGGATGGTGCGCTCATCCGCTCCCCTCGCCGCGGTTTTTTTGTGCCCTTTTGTCTCTCAAATCCCGATAGGAATTCTCATATGGCTGCCGTCGACCACGTATTCTCCACCGCGCTCTTTCACCATCGGGCAGGCAACCTTCAGCAGGCTGAGGCGTATTGCCAGCGCGCCCTCAGAAAAGAATCCGGACACGCCGAGTCTCTCCATCTTCTAGGCATGATCGCTTCGCAGTCCGGCAACCAACCGCTTGCGGCCTCGTTAATAGGACGCGCCATCAAAAGCGCTGGACCCCGGCCGGAGTATTGCGTCGATCTGGGAATGATCATGAGCCGCGAAGGAAGGTTTGACGCGGCTGCCACTTGCTATCGGCAGGCCCTTCAGGCTGATCCCGGTAATTGGAAGACACTACTGAAATTGGGGCTTACGCTGTCCTCTTTGGGGTATCAACGTGATGCGCATGAGGTCATACAGACCGCAATTACGATCGGTGGAAACGCCGAAGCGTATTTCGAGCTTGCTAATCAACTGCACAATGCCGGCGATCTCGATCAAGCCGTAGAGCACTTTCGCGCGGCCATCCGGCTCCGCCCCACGTTTCCCGAGGCGTACTTCAACCTGGGCGTCAGTTTGATGAAGCAGCGCAGAACGGACGACGCGATGGAAGCCTATTCGAACGCTCTGCGGTTAAAACCTCGCTATCCGGAGGCCCTGAACAACTACGGCATTCTGCTGCAATTGCTGGGCCGGCTCGGCGAAGCGTCCAGCTATTACATTCGGGCAATCGAACACAATCAGGACTATCCCGATCCCCGCTACAATCTGGCGCTCGTGCGGCAGGATCAGGACCGGCATGATGAGGCGCTCGAAGGCTACAACGCTCTGCTTTCCCTGAACCCAAACCATTCGGAAGCACACAACAATCGGGGAAATGCGCTCCTTGCCCTGGGACGACCCTTTGAAGCCGTGGCCGCCTACTCTGAAGCCATCCAGCGGCAGCCGGAACATGCGGAAGCGAACTGGAACCTTTCACTGGCGAATCTGTTACTGGGCCATTTTACCGAGGGTTGGCAAGGCTACGATTGGCGTTTGCGCCAAAATACCGCCAAGCCGCAATCGTTTCCTGTTCCGTTATGGAATGGAGCCGCGACTCCAACCGCACGTATTCTGGTTCACGCCGAACAAGGGTTTGGGGATACGCTGCAGTTTGTCCGGTACGCCGCGATGGTGAAAGAACGTTGCGGTTTCCTGATCGTCCAGTGTCAGCTTCCGCTTGTCCGGACGCTCTATTCAGTCGCCGGAATCGATCAAGTGGTGGCCCGCGGGACCAACCTGCCGCCCTTCGATTGCCATATTCCGCTGCTCAGCCTTCCAGGAATCTTCAAGACAGTTGAGGAAACCATCCCATCCCCGATGCCCTACATCGCTCCGCCCGCCAGCTTGCAGGCAAAATGGCGTGAGCGGATTCCGGTTTCGGCCGATCTCACTGTAGGTCTGGTTTGGGCCGGCAACCCCGGGCACAAGAACGACCGCAACAGGTCGATCCCGCCGGAACTCTTCTCCACTCTGCTGAGCGTTCCGGGGATTCGTTTTTTCAGTCTGCAAAAAGATTTGGAACTCGCCGGAGCCATTCCTCTGGGGCTGGAGTTTACGGACTTTGCCGACACGGCCGCCGCTATCGCCAATCTCGACTTGATTATCTCCGTCGACACTTCGGTAGCCCATCTCGCCGGCGCGATGAATATACCCGTCTGGACTCTGCTGCCGTTTAATCCGGACTGGCGCTGGATGCTCAATCGCACCGACACTCCGTGGTATCCCAGCATGAGGCTTTTCCGCCAGGCGGAGTCCAAAAACTGGCAGCCAGTCATGGAACAAGTCAAGACGGAGTTGCTGGCCCACCATTCGAACCGGAATCCGGCCCTGAGCTCGCCTCCGACTTCGATCCAATCTGATAGCCTGCCAGCAGTTGCCCTTGTTGGCTGAGCCTAGCCAATTCCTCCCGGAAGGCCTGCCGAGCTCCGCGAATTCGTTCCACGCTCAGTATTCCGCCCAGGTGAATACGTTTCAGCCGCTCCAATTGATCGATACTCGGCTCAGTATCCTCCACCAATTCCAAAATCGCATTGATGGCAGCCCCGCGATTCTTACCCAAGCGCTCCAGACTCTCGAAGTCGGACGGATTCGCCGCCACCAGCTCTCTCTGGGCTAACTCCAACTGCTGAAGAGCGATCTCAAATTTGCCCATAGGTTACTTGGTCACGGTCGTTGATCCATACAGAGCGTTGTTCACACTCAGCAGTACCCCGGTGAGAACGCTTTGTTGCGAATCGAGCTGCGCCAGAAGCGAATCTGCCGCCTGCAATTTCTGGGCTGTAATGGTTTGCAATAGCGCCACCTTGTCGGTAATGTTCGCCAGATCGCTGCTGAGCCGAGTGTTCGTAACGTCATACTGATCTTGCTGCACCTTGATCAGCCCGTTGATCGGATCGCTCAACTGAGTGAATTTTGAATTCAAGCTCCCCAATCCATTCACTGAAGTTCCTACAAATGTGAATGCGGAATCGATCGCGCTGGCCGACAGCCCGTTCAATGTTGTCGTATTCAACGAAAGTTCGCCGGTATTGCTGACTTCCAGGCCCAAATCGGAAAAGTTCTTAATCGTGCCGGTACCCTGAAACCCGGTGAGGGCGCGTAGATCGCCCTGCACCTCGCGGATCAGAAAATCTCCCGACAATACGCCGGCTGATGGGCCAATCTGCCCGTCCAATTGCCTGCTCACCGAATTGTAGTTGGAAACAAAAGCTTGCAAGGCGCTAGTCAGCGTGGTCCGGTCGGTAGCCAGCGACAAGCTGACGGTGCCTCCTACACTAGTCGTCCCAAGAATGGAAAAGCTGATTCCCGGGACCACATCATTGATCGTATTCGACGACTTGCTGACGGGAACGCCGTTGAGCTTGAAATCGGCATTGGCTCCCTGGTTATTGCTGGTCAGTAGCGATGTTGCAGCGCCGCCCGGATCGTCCGTAATGCTCAACGCCTGCTGCCCGGTGTCGTTTGCCGAAACCGAGAGATAGTTCGGCGTCAGTCCGGTTCCGGTGGTCAACACACTCGCCGTCACACCGACGCCAAGATTGTTGATCGCATCCCTCAGTCCTGCCAGATTGTTGGTCGCTGAGGTTAGCGTGATGGGATAGTCGTGACTGCCCAGAGTCAAAGTTAACGAACCGGTAGAGGAAACCGCCGTCGAACTGCCATCGGCATACCCAATCGCCGATGTCTCCGAAGCCGCCTTGGCAACCGAAGTGATCTCGCTTACTGTGTAACTTGCAGCCGTAGTTCCGGTGCTGGTCAAGATAGCAACCTTGGTGCTATCGGAGCTGCTCGCGGATAGACCCCGCTTATCGCCAATCGCCGCTAGCGCCGTCAAACTCGATGCAAGTCCGGTCGTCGCAGTCTGGAGATTTGTCACAATCAGCTTCTTTTGCACCAGATCAGTTTGCTGATTCTGAATTGCCTTTGCGGGAATATTGGCGATCGATACCGCACGCGAAAGAATCGTCTGGAAATCGGTGGAGTACTTACTGACTCCGGTAAAGGTAAGCGGTGTGAGGCTCATATCACTATACCTATCGGCCGTTTCCACGCTTCCTAATAGAAAATTCGGAGATGGATGATAATAGGATTACCCTTAACTAACATGCGCATCCCGGTTCTCGCTCTCGCAATACTCGCATCCTTAGTCCCCGTTTACGCACAGCCCACTTATTCCCGGGAAGTGTCCCGCATTATCCAGGCCAAGTGCCAGCGCTGCCACCGCCCGAACGATATTGCACCCTTTGCCCTGATGACGTACGACGACGCATCCACCTGGGCCGAAGACATCAACCGCGTCGTGTCCGGCAACATCATGCCTCCCTGGAAACCCGTCCCCGGACACGGCGATTTCAAGGACTCCTATGGCCTCTCGGCTGACGAGCGCCAGATGATCCTCGACTGGATTGCCGCCGGATCCCCTCAAGGCGACCCAGCCGACCTTCCCGAGCCCGCGCCCGTTATCGGCGAGTGGCAGTTAGGCGATCCGGACCTGGTTGTCCAGATGCCGCAAAGCTACGACGTACCGCGCAAGAAAGACGACTATCGCTGCTTCGTTCTCCCCACCGGCCTGGACGTGGATAAATGGGTCACCGCTGTGCAAGTGGTCCCAGGCAATAGACAAATCGTCCATCACGTATTGCTCTTCATCGATACGCAGGGCGAAGCCGATAAGCTCGACGGAAAAGACGGCCACCCGGGCTACACCTGCTACGGCGGACCAGGCTTCGACGTCCAGACCCTCAGCGGGATTGCCGCCGCCTTGGATCTAACCGGCGGATTAGGCGGCTGGGTTCCAGGCACGCGCGTACAACCGCTGCCCGACGGCGTCGGCTTGCTTCTGCCTAGAAACGCCAAAATCGTGATGCAGGTGCATTACTTTCCCAACGGACACCCGGGCCCGGATCAGACCAAAGTCGGCCTCTACTATGCAAAGACGGCAGTGGAGCGCCGCATGCGCTACCTCCCCATTGTCAACACCAGCTTTAAAATTCAGCCAGGCGACGCAGCCAAAGAGGTGACCGCCAAGTTCACCATTCCGTTTTTCTTCGACGCTCACGCCATCCAAATCGCCCCGCACATGCACCTCTTGGGCAGGAAGATCAACGTGCAGTTGGTCAGTCCTAAATCTACCGACGATATGATTCAAATCGACGATTGGGATTTCAACTGGCAAGGCTTCTATACATTTCAGAAGCCCTTTGCGCTTCCCGCCGGCAGCACGGTCAAGCTCAGTTGCACCTTTGACAACACGGCGAACAATCCGAAGAACCCCAGCGACCCACTCAAAGTGGTGGGCTGGGGCGAAGGCACCGAAGATGAAATGTGCCTCACTTTCCTGGGCGTAACCTTGGACCGTGAAAAGCTGACGTTGTTCAGTCGGCAGCCACTAAAATAGAGGGATGGCAACCGCGGTATTACCGCCGGGTCCGAAGGGCAAACCGTTCTTCGGAGTATTTCCGCAGTTCCGCAAGGATCCACCCCGATATCTGTTGAGCGTGGCCCGCCAGTACGGTGACGTGGCGTACTTCACCATGGGCAGCCAGAAGTTTTACCTTTTGAACCGCCCCGAATACGTGCAGGACGTGCTGGTAACCCACAACAGCAAATTCCAGAAGAGCCGCATTATGCAACGCTCCAAGATCCTGCTGGGCGAAGGCCTGCTTACCAGCGAAGGCCAACAGCATCTCCGCCAGCGCCGGTTGGTGCAGCCCGCCTTCCACCGCCAGCGGATCGCTGGATACGCAGCCGCCATGGTGGAGTGCGCCGGCCGCACCACCGCGCGCTGGACCAGTGGCGAAACGCGCGACATTTCCGAAGAAATGATGCGTTTGACTCTGGCCATCGTCGCGCAGACGTTATTCGCGGCCGAGGTGGAAGAGGATGCCGACGAAATCGGACGGGCCATGACCGACGTGCTCGGGATGTTCGACATGATGCTCATCCCGTTCACCGAATTTCTACAGAAAATGCCGCTGCCTTCGATGCGCCGCTTTGAACGCGCCCGCAGCTTCCTGGACCGGAAAATCTATTCCATCATCAATGAGCGGCGGGAGAGCGGCGGCGACCGCGGCGATCTGCTCTCCATGCTGCTGCTGGCGCAGGATGAACAAGGCGACGGTGGAAGTATGACCGATACACAGGTGCGCGACGAGGCCTTGACGCTCTTCATGGCCGGCCACGAAACCACCGCCAACGCTCTCACCTGGACATGGTATCTGCTGTCGCAAAATCCAGACGTAGAGCGCCGGCTGAACGAAGAATTGGACTCGGTCCTGGCTGGCGGATCGCCCACTTTCGACGACCTTCCCCAACTCACCTACACCGAAATGGTCTTCGCCGAATCCATGCGCCTCTATCCGCCCGCCTGGACTTTGAGCCGCCTGGCCATGCAGGATCACGACATTGGCGGCTACTCCATGCCGGCCGGGTCCCTTTGCTTGCTCAGCCCCTATGTCATGCATCGCAATGCGGAATTCTTTCCCGATCCCGATCGATTCGACCCCGAACGCTGGACTCCGGAAGCGAAGCATGCGCGACCCAAATTTTCCTACTTCCCGTTCGGCGGCGGTCCCAGGATTTGCATCGGTGAGCGCTTCGCCTGGACAGAAGGAATTCTGCTGCTCGCCGCTATCGGCCAGCGGTGGCGGATGCGGCTCGATCCGGGCCAGCGCGTCGACCACCTGGCGCAGATCACGCTGCGCACGCGCTACGGAATGCGCATGATCCTCGAAACGCGATAGCCTCGGTCAGGCAGCCCGCTGTTGTAGCAATTCTTCCAGTTCGGTGATCTTCGCATCCAGTGTTCGCCACATTTCTTCCGCACCGTCCGGCGCCTGGGAAAGAAGATGGCGTGCTCGCGTCAACGCATTGACCGCGTTGCCGTGCGCCAGGCTCGACGCAGTCAAATCGCCCAGGGAATGTTCGGAATACGACAGGCGCTGCAAGGTGATCGCCAGCTCTATCTCGGCCAATATCACTTCGAGCCTTCGCTTTTCAGCTTCTGTCCGTAGGTTCTCCGGAGAATCACTCATGCGTAAAGTCTAACAGGCACTGTCTACGGCGCGAAGCAGTTGTCGCTGCCGGCGCGCCTGCAACTATCGTATTCTCGCACCCGGATCTGACGGACCACCTCCGCCTCACTGCGATCTACACGGTTCCGCTGACCGCTGAGCCAGAGAACACCCTGGGCAGAACTGTGAAAGAGAACTCCCGCCGGGACTTTGGCAAGCCTGGGACCATCAGCTTCCAAACAACACCTTCATCCGCCGTCTATTGGGACCCAGCCACTCGTTATCGCCGCAGTTCCATAATGCTGCGGATCTCCATCGACATCCCGCTCAAACCAGGCGCCTTGCTCACCAGTTCGTACCACGGCTTCAGATGCGCTCGAAGATCTCCACCGCCTTCCTGAATCCGCCGGGACGCTTGGATATAGTGACTCATGTTGGGTTCCCACTTGGCCGCGTACTTGTCGTAAAGCAGCGTGCTTCGCCACTCTTCCAGACCTTTGTCCAGATATTGCGCAAAGGCCGGCGCCAGCTTCGCCGACGGTGACGGATGTGCTTCCCCGATAAACCGTGCCGCCCACTCGGCATCGCCGTGTTCCAGATTGGCGATCAATTCGTCCTCGAGGTTCGGCCACTTCACCAATCGTTCCCGGCATTCGCGCTTCACGGTCTCGTTCGCCGAAAACATGTAATGGAAGACCACCGAAATGGGCGCGTCCGCAGGCAAGGCGCGATACTCGGCGATGTCTCGAGCCGCTCTGGCATCCTCCCACTGACGGTCCCGCTTCGCTGTATCCTCCGCCTGCTGCATCTCGTCACGAACATGATCGACGCAGGCAAATCCAAGAAATCCCCATCCACCAACCGCTCCGGCACCCAGCAAAACGGTAGCTGCCAGTGTTCCAGGGCGGGAACCATGCACCGCCCACGCGCAACAGGCCACTGCAAGGTACGGCGCCATCCCCAGGAGCCGCCCTTGCACCGACCGAAAATCCTCCATCGAGAAAAACATCGCCACCGTCACAGCAATCAATAATCCAACGGCACTAACGCTGGCAACGAATTTTCCTCCAGGCAACCAATCGAAGCGCCCCAGAAGAATCGCTCCAGCAAAGGCCGCCGCCAGGAAAAACACGGCGGGGATGAAAACCAGCCACGCGCCAACCGGCCCATCCGGACCAGAGGGCATGCCAAGCGTGACAGAAACGAAAATCGTCCCCAGCAGCGCCAGGACTAGAAGCACATCGATTGCAAGTGTGGACATCGGTTGTATATCTCCGCTAGACAGTGCGGAAAAATAGCCCGAAATCAATCACCGCCTACCGCGTGCCCCACGCCCACAAACCAAAATTGGCGCTCTTGGAAAGAGGATGCCCCACCTGCCGGGCCAACATGGAAATTTGCCCGCGATGGTGCGTGTCGTGCGCAAACAGGTAAGCCAGAAAGCTACCGGCATCCGGCTTGAACCCCTTGATCCGGCCCTCGGAACGTAGCGCGTTCCGGACGCTGCCTGGCGGGCCGTGCCTCCCCCAGGTGGCAAAGGCCGCGACATTGCATCGATGGTGGCCCACATTCACAATGTTCGCCTGATGTGGCTGAAGAGTGCGGCTGCCGGAACACCGATACCGGCGAAGTTAGAGAGCCACCAACATGGACTCCACAGCGTCGACGCCCATCACTTCACTCCGCTGGCCACCCGCGCCGGCAGGAACTCATCGCCAGCGTTCCAAGTTGGCATCACTTCCGAATTGGCCACATTCAACCCGATCAACATCCCAAACTTCGCCGCCTGTTCAATCCCCGAAAAGTCCCAGTCCTCGTGATACTGATCGGACGGCTGATGATAGTGCAGCGTGTTATATTCCCCAAACATCTCCGCCGAATACGCCGGCGACTTTCCGAAAATCAACGCCCCGGTCTTCACCGAGAAAGACGGCACGCCAACTCGAGCCAGCATGAAGTGATCCGAGCGGTAGTAACTTCCCTGCTCCGGCCGCGGGTCCGGCTGAATGTCATACTGATAGCGCTGCGCCGCCTCCTGCACAATGGGCCAAAGCGTAGTCCGGTCGGCGCCCAGCGTCACAATGTCCTTCGTCCGCCCCCACGGATACAGCGCGTCATAGTTGATATCCACCGCCGTCTTTCCCAGCGGCACCAACGGATGCTGGCCGTAATACTCGGATCCTCGCAGCCCGGCCTCCTCCGCTGTCACCGAGAGAAACAGTGCCGACCTCCGCGGCTTCTGTTCCAGCGCAGCCCAGGCCCGCGCCGTTTCCAGCAGAATTCCGCAGCCGGTGGCATTATCGATCGCGCCGTTGTAAATAGTGTCCCCATTCACCGCCAATGCGATACCCAAATGATCCCAATGCGCGGTGAAAATCACGTACTCGTCTTTCAAACGCGCGTCGCTTCCCGGCACCACCGCCACCACATTCTTGCTCTCAATCGGCCGGATCTTCGCATTGAAATTCCCACGCAGCCGGATTCCCAGCGGCATTGGCCGGAACTCCCGCGAATCAGCCGCCTGCAGCAACTCCTCCACCGTCTTTCCAGCCAGCGCGAAAAGCTTCTGTCCGGCGTCCTGCGTCATCCAACCCGCCAGCGCCAGCGCCGGTTTCCCAGCCTCCAGCCGCACCTGCGGATCTTCCTTGCTCCAGGAATTCCGTACCACTTCCCAGCCATAACCCGCCGTCGGGGTGGTGTGGATAATCAGCGCTCCCAGCGCGCCCATTCGCAACGCCTGTTCGTACTTATAGGTCCAGCGCCCGTAATACGTCAGCGTCTTGCCCTTGAATACCTCAGGATTTCCTGGCTGCGGCTCGTTAGTAAATAACACGACGATCTTCCCGCGCACGTCCACGTCCTTGAAGTCGTTCCACTTCTCCTCCGGGGCAACGATTCCATGCCCTATAAAAATCACCTCGGCATCGAATTGCTCATGCAAACGCTGCCGGTGGGAGGCCCCAACGAAGTCGTTCTGCCACGCGAAGCGTTCGCTCTTTCCGCCGCCCGTGGCCACCAGCGTGGAATCGGCCTGTGTGGTAACACCGACCAGCGGAACTCTCTGGAAATAGGTGCCGCCGTCACCCGCCGGCTTCGCCCCGGCCACCGCGAATTGGCTCGCGATGTATTCCGCCGCCAGATCCCCGCCCCGGGTTCCCACGCCGCGCCCTTCGAGAAGGTCGCTGGACAGAAACTTCACGTGAGCCTTTATTTTAGAACCACTTACGTCCTGAATCTGCGCCTGCGCCGCCGCTGCGAAACAAAGCCAAATCAATGTTTTCATGACAACCCCCTATTCTCGATGGAAATTACCAAGATCGCGATGGTATCCTGAAAGTTATTAGTCATTAGTAGCATGGATCGCCCTACCCTCACACACCTCCGCGCCCTTGAAGCCGAAAGCATCCACATCATGCGCGAAGTGGTTGCCGAGTTCGCTAATCCGGTGATGCTTTACTCCATCGGCAAAGACTCGTCGGTCATGTTACGCCTAGCGCAAAAGGCGTTCTATCCCGCGCCCATGCCCTTCCCGCTGTTGCACGTGGACACCACCTACAAATTCCGCGAGATGATTGAGTTTCGCGACAGCTACACTAGGCAAATCGGCGCCAATCTCATCGTCCACATCAACCAGCAAGCCGTGGATAATGGAGCCAACCCATTCCGAATCGGCACGCAAAACTGCTGCGGATTTCTCAAAACGCGTTCCCTGCTGGACGGCCTGACGGAAGGCGGCTACGACGCGGCATTCGGCGGCGCGCGCCGCGACGAGGAAAAATCCCGTGCCAAGGAACGCATCTATTCCTTCCGCGATACTTTCGGACAGTGGGACCCCAAGAATCAACGCCCGGAACTCTGGAACATCTATAACGCCCGCGTGAACAAAGGCGAAACCATCCGCGTCTTCCCACTTTCCAACTGGACCGAACTGGACGTCTGGCAGTACATTCACGTGGAAAACATCCCCATCGTCCCGCTCTATTTCGCGAAGAAACGCGAAGTTCTGGTGCGCGGGGAATCCCTGCTGCCGGTAGAGCATGAGATCCCGCGCCTGCCCGGGGAAAAGACACAGATGGTGATGTGCCGCATGCGGTCGCTGGGATGCACGCCCTGCACCGGCGCCATCCGTTCAGAGGCCGACACGCTGCCGAAAATCATTGAAGAACTCTTCGTGATGCGCCGTTCAGAACGCGAGAACCGCATCATCGATCACGATCAGGAAGGCTCCATGGAATTGAAGAAACGCGAGGGCTACTTCTAGCATGGATGCCACGCAGCAGGAATCCGAAATCGAAAGCTTCCTCGCCCTGGAGGAAGGCAAACAGCTGCTCCGCTTCACCACTGCGGGCAGCGTGGACGACGGCAAATCCACCCTCATCGGCCGCCTGCTCTACGATTCCAAAGGCGTCTACGAAGACCAGATCGCCTCGGTAAAGAAGGCTTCCGTCAACCGCTCGGCCGGTGTAATCGATTTTTCACTGCTAACCGACGGCTTGAAAGCTGAACGCGAGCAAGGCATCACAATCGACGTGGCCTATCGCTACTTCGCCACGCCGAAACGCAAGTTCATCATTGCCGATACCCCAGGCCACGAACAGTATACGCGCAACATGGCCACCGGAGCCTCCACCGCGCACCTGGCCATCGTGCTGGTAGACGCGCGAAAGGGCGTGCTGCCGCAGTCGCGCCGCCACGCGTTCATTGCCTCGCTGCTCAACATTCCGAACGTTGTAGTCGCCATCAACAAAATGGATCTGGTGGACTTCAAACAGGAAGTCTTCGACCAGATCTGTGCTGAATTCAAAGCCTTCGCCGCCGATCTTGATCTGGGCCAACTCTACTTCATTCCCATCAGCGCGCTTGACGGTGACAATGTAGTAACCCGAAGTCCGCGCACGCCGTGGTACCAGGGCACCAGCCTGCTGGACTACCTGGAAACCGTACCCATCGAGGGCGATGAGGTAACGCAGGAAATGCGTTTCCCGGTCCAGTACGTGATTCGCCCCACTCTCGATTTCCGCGGCTATGCCGGGCAAGTGGCCGCCGGCCGCATCCGCCCGGGTGACCCCATCATGGTGCTGCCCTCGGGCCGCACCAGTAAGGTGAAAACGATCGCCACTTTTGACGGCGAGCTCTCTGAAGCCTTCGCACCAATGTCCGTCACCGTCTGCCTGGAAGACGAGATCGATATCAGCCGTGGGGACATGCTGGTCACCCCTTCCAGAATGCCGCACGCTTCGCGCCGCGTGGAAGCCATGATGGTCTGGATGCATGCCGATCCGATGGAGATCGACAAGCCGTACCTGGTCAAGCACACCACGCAGCAGGTCCGCGCCACGGTCACGGCCATTCTGCATAAAGTGGATATTAATTCACTGGCGAAGAACAGCGCCACCCAGTTGCACCTCAATGAAATCGGCGCGGTGGCGATTGAAACACGCAAACCCTTGTTCTTCGATTCCTACCGCAAGAACCGGGTCACCGGAAGCTTCATATTCATCGATCCCGTGACCAACGCCACGGTGGGCGCGGGCATGATTCTCGACCGCACGCCCAGCCAGCTGCGCTCCTCAAAGACGCCGCTGCTAGGTGTCGAGTTCGAAAAGAGCCGCGTGACGGCGGCTGAGAGGAACACGCGCTTCGGACATCAGCCCGCCACCGTCTGGCTAACATCGCGGCTCGAAGTTGCCTATCTGGTTGAGCGTGAGTTGTTCGACCGCGGTTATCTGATTCATGTTCTGGCCGATGACCTGGACAGCCACCTGCTTCCGGGCCTGGCTAAAATGTCCAGCGCCGCCGGACTGATCACCATCTGCAGCATCGCCTCCACCGAACCGGAGGAGCGCGAACGCGCCCGCGCGCTGGTAGGTGCCGACCGATTCCTGGATATCGACCCGCAAACATTGTCGCTTCATGACGGCGAAGCCTCCGACCAGGTCTGCCGGTTGCTGGAAGCGCGCGGGTTTGTCCGTAGAGACTATCGCGGCACGTCCGGCGACGGCATCTAAACGATTCAGCAGTTCGCTTCGTCAGTTCGTTGTGCGAACAATTTTCCTCGGAGTGGTTTTTCTGGCAACGGCTTGTGCGCAGCCGCAAGTCATTCTCCAAGACTTGAACGATCGCGCACTGGCCGCGTTAAGCAACATCCCCCGTTCCTACAGTTGGACCGAAGCCGATAATCAGCGAGCTCCGCTCCGCAGGAACTTGGAACGGACAGTTGGCCTCGCCGGGAGCAACCTATCTGGCAGCGGTGGCACCCCGCGACCTACGTTTCTGGATCGTCCTTCGAACAGCGCTTCCGGCGTGTCGGATATGGCCGGCGTTCCGTTGTACGTTCCCGCAGTCTATGTACGTCATCACGCAGCCGGATGAATTTATTAACGCCGAATGGTGAGAGGCGAACACCTCAGGCGATCCAGCCCTCCAAGCCGGATCGCCGCCGCTCCCATCCCGTGAGAAGCTGTTAGCTGCAACCGCTGGTGCCGCCGCAGTTGGCGCACTTATAGCAGGATCCGTTGCGCGTCATCATCGATCCGCATTCGGCACAAAACGGTGCATCGGATACCGCATTGTTGAATTGCAAAGTCTGCTGCAAATCGGGTTCGGTGGCCCGCAATGACGAGGTCTCGCCAGCTTCCCCAATCGCGTATTCCGGTCCCAGGAACTTCGCTCCCAGCCATCGGAAAATGTAGTCCATGATCGATTTCGCGTAGGGTACCTGCGGATTCCCGGTCCAGCCGCTGGGTTCGAACCGCACGTGGCTGAACTTATCGACGAAGAACTTCAGCGGCACGCCGTATTGCAGCGCATAGCTGACGGCAGTGGCGAAGCTATCCATCAAACCGGAGATCGTGGAGCCTTCCTTGGCCATGGAAATGAAGACTTCCCCGGGCGTTCCATCTTCATACATGCCGACGGTGATATAGCCTTCGTGGCCTCCGATGGAGAACTTGTGCGTCACCGACTGCCGTTCGTCGGGAAGCTTGTGGCGCACCGGACGATTCACAATCTTCTCGATGATCACCGGCTGTTGCGCGGACGCGGTCGCCTTCTTCTCGCCCTTGCCGGTGCTGGAACTCAACGGTTGCGAGCGCTTCGAATTGTCGCGATAGATCGCAACGGCCTTAATGCCGAGGCGCCAGCTTTCAATGTAGGCATCCATGATGTCCTCCACCGTGCACTCTTCCGGCATGTTGATGGTTTTTGAAATGGCACCAGAGATGAATGGCTGCACCGCGGCCATCATTTTCACATGGCCCATATGCTGAATGGAACGGACACCATTTTGCGGACGGAAGCTGCAATCGAACACGGAAAGATGCTCATCCTTCAAACAGGGCGCGCCTTCTATGGTACCTGTGGAATCGATATGGGTGACAATCTGCTCAGCCTGCTCCGGCGAGTACCCGAGCTTGATAAGCGATTGCGGAACCGTCTGGTTCACGATCTTGATCACGCCGCCGCCCACCAGCTTCTTGTACTTCACCAAAGCAAGATCGGGCTCAATGCCTGTGGTATCGCAATCCATCATGAAGCCGATGGTGCCCGTGGGGGCGATCACGGTGGTCTGGGCGTTGCGGAATCCGCTCACCTTTCCTTTCTTATGCGCGTCGCTCCACGTTTTGTGCGCAGCCTCCATCATGGCCGGCGGAATGTGGCGGCTATTGATGTTGTGCACCGCTTCCCCATGCATCCGAACCACATCCAGGAACGACTGTTCGTTGCGCGCATAACCGGGGAAAGGCCCGGTGCCTTCCGCGATGCGCGCGCTGGTGAGATACGACTGGCCACACATCACCGCGGTGAGCGCGCCCGCGAAGTCACGGCCCTGATCGCTGTCATATGCCAAGCCCATCGACATCAAGAGCGCGCCCAGGTTCGCAAATCCCAGTCCCAGCGGCCGGTAGTCGTGCGAGTTCTGGCCGATCATCTCCGTGGGGTAGCTTGCATTGTCCACGATGATCTCCTGCGCGACGATCATCGTATCTACGGCGTGACGGAATCCCACTACGTCGAACTGGCCATCCGCGCCGACGAATTTCATCAGGTTGAGCGACGAAAGATTACACGCCGAATCGTCCAGGAACATGTACTCCGAGCACGGGTTTGAGGCGTTGATGCGATCAGTCGCCTTGCAGGTGTGCCAGCGGTTGACGGTGGTATCGAATTGCATTCCGGGATCGCCGCACTGGTGCGTGGCTTCGGCAATCTGCCGCAACAGGTCGCGCGCTTTGAAACGCTTCACCGGTTGGCCGGTGATCTTCGACTTGCTCCAGAAATCGGAATCCTCCACGACGGAGTGCATGAATTCGTCGGTGGCGCGCACGGAATTGTTTGCGTTCTGGAAGAATATGGACGCGTACGCCTCGCCGTCCAGGCTGGCATCGTAACCGGCATCGATTAGCGTGTGGGCCTTCTTCTCCTCCTTCGCCTTGCACCAGACAAAGCGTTCGATGTCCGGGTGGTCCACGTTCAGGATCACCATCTTCGCGGCACGGCGCGTCTTGCCGCCGGATTTGATCACGCCGGCGAACGCATCGAAACCCTTCATGAAGCTGAGCGGTCCGGAAGCGCGGCCGCCGCCGGAGAGAATGCCGTCTTCTTCCCGCAGCGCCGACAGATTGGTACCCGTGCCGGAACCCCACTTGAAGAGCATCCCTTCGGTCTTCGCCAGATCAAGGATGGATTCCAGCGTGTCTTTCACGGAAACGATGAAGCACGCCGAGCACTGCGGCCGAACTTCCGACCGGGACAGCTTCTTGATGTCGCCGCTGGCCTCGTCGTAATACCAGCCATACCCGCGCGCTTCTTCGACGCCAACGTTGAACCAGACCGGTGAATTAAAACACGCCTTCTGGGTGAGCATCAGGTGGGCGAGTTCACTGCGGAAGTTTTCGCCGTCCCCGTTCGACTTGAAGTACTTTCCTTCCAGGCCCCAACCGGCGATGGTGTCGACGACGCGATGCACCAGTTGGCCAACGCTGCGCTCGCGATCAGGCGCGCCCAGCTTGCCGTGAAAATACTTGCTGGCGACGATGTTGGTGGCGGTTTGGGACCAATCTTCCGGCACCTCCACATCGCGCTGCTCAAAGATCACGGAGCCTTTGTCGTTTCCAATGGTGGCGTTGCGAAGCTCCCAGACAATCTCGTCGTAGGGGGTCTTGCCGGGCTCCAGTTTGGCAGTGAAGTGGCGGGGAAATTCGATTCCGGTACGCTGGGTTACGGGAAGGGAACGCTTTAATTCTTGTCTGGTGCTGAGATCTACTGTTAATTGGCCCATAGGACGGATTGCCTTGAAGTTCTAGTCGAACAGGTGTAATGATGCCCCAAGATCTAGTACCGCGTCAAGGATTATATCTATATAGGGTGCTGTAGGTTACGGATCAGTGAATTAGTCGGGATTTTCGAACGCTTCGAAAGTTCGTCGGGCCAATCCGTTGATTTGCTTCGAGTAATCAATGCGGCCATGCGTTTGGGCGCCCCTGAATCAGCGGCAGCCAGAAAGGGAACCGCTGCGCCAACAAGAAATGTTCATCCTGTTGAGATAGCGGTTTTCCTACGGTTAAGACGCGCGCGCGACGCATGATGACAGCACTGAAGCCAACGACGGGAGCCGGAATCGGCAGCGAGAGTTATTGCGTACTGCGTGTTTGAGAGCGCGCGTAATGGTACCAGAGGTTCGCACGAACAGCCTCTGGCATGATCGCATCACTGTCGCTCGTCAAAAGGGTTTCGCCGGCGAGAACTTTCCTCGACCCGCTCTGCAAGCACTCCGTCATGTCGCTAGCGCGAATCCTGAACCAAGCGATAATAAAGCTGACCCAATGCAGGTGACACTCGAACTACCGGAAGACTTGGCCCGATTGCTTGGGCAGAATTCCGCTGGTCTGACCAGGGCTGCGCTGGAGGCTCTTGCACTCGAAGGACTGCGTGCGGGTAAGCTCGCCGTAGCTCAGGCTCGCCGCCTTATTGGAATCTCCTCGCGCTACGAAATGGATGGGTTTCTTAAATCCCATGGCGTGCTGCTTTCCCTCACAGGGGAAGATGTAGAGCGGGACGCAGAAACAGCCCGCTCTTTCCGAAGCAAATGAAGGTCGTCATTGCCGGCACTTCTCCCATCAACTATCTTCTTCTGATCGATTGCATTGATCTACTTCGCAGCCTTTACGCGTGTATCGTAATTCCGGACGAAGTATTTATCGAACTGATCGCAGTCGGCGCTCCACCTCCCGGACTTGGTGGAAGTTCGATCTGCTCCCACTGCGGCCCCTTTGCAGCTTCCGGCCAACGAAGCCGATCTGGATGCGGGAGAACTGGCAGCCATTCGACTCGCTCTGTCCGAGCATGACAGCCTGTTACTGATTGACGAGGCGGCAGGAAGGACGGTCGCTTCGCGGTTGGGCGTTGCGAATACTGGAACATTGGGTATACAAACTTTGGGTGTGCTCTCGGCAGGATCCAGGGAGGGGTTGGTGGATTTGAAGGTCTCCTTGCAGGGACTACAGAGCACAAACTTTCGGATCAACCAATCGCTGATCGATAAGTTATTAGCTGATGCGCTGCAATGAGATGATTCCTAGACCGAGACTTGAACTGTTCTAACCAATCTCAATGTCCACCGGAGCCAGTTGACGCCCCCCCAACTGCATGGAAAGCTGCGCCGGCCCAGCCGCATGCTTCTCCGGCAAATGGAAGTTGATCTCATACCGCGGAGGCAGCGGATCGGCGCAGAACGCGTCGATACTCCTCACCGGCTCCCCGCCGATCCACGCCCGAAAGCTGTCCGGTGCGCCCATCTCTTCAATCGTCACCTTAATCACGCCGCTGACAATCCGGTTGCCCGACATCATGTTAATGCCATCGGTGACCGACAGCACATGCGGCACTTGTGGACCGGGGGGAATCACCCGTATCGCCGCAGCGGGGCAAACCGCAACTCCCTCGGACCCGATGGTGATCGGCAGCAGGCCCGTTTCCACCAGCGGCGGCAGCATCACATTCAGTTGCTGTAGCCCATCCGCCTCAACCCGCCCGAGGTAGCACGGAAACGCAGGCAGACCACCAATGGTGACGTCCACATGGTTCAAATCGCATGAGGCTGGTAGCTGCTCAATCCAAAGCGTGATGGAGGCGAACCGGCCGCGCGTCGGTGCCACCGGCTCCGAACTGTGCGCGTTGGTGATGCGCCGGATTCGTGCGGAATGTGTCGGCGGGGCGACTGGACGGCCCTTGATCATCGTCGTCCACATGTATTGAGTGGAAACGCCTTCCAGCGCCAGCAACTGGAAATCATTTTCGCGCGCGAAGGCGGCCACCTGAGCGGCGCTGATTCGGACGCCGCTCCAGGTATCATAGCGAGCGGCCGATTCCGGCAGGCCATTGATCTGCACACGCAACAGGCCGCCGGGTTTCAACACGCGCTTCGCCTCCCGCAGATAGTTCATCACCACGTCGAAGCTGGGGATGTGCTGAAACACCGCGTAGGAATAGACAAAGTCGAAGGAATCGTCCGCGAATGGGGCCAGGTCCGCGCCACTTGTATGATGTGGATGCGCATGCGGAATGTCGCGCAGATTCGCCTCGGCCCGGCGGATCATTTCATCGGAGACATCAATGCCGTGGATCTCTCCGAAGAACTGGCTCATCGGCCGCATCAGCCGTCCGGGGCCGCAACCGATTTCAAGCGCACGGCGGGCGCGGGGATTCGCGCAGGGCAGGCGTTTCAGCTCCCAGTTCAGGCCGCGGATCACCTCCGCCGCGGTGTCAAAGAACTCTGCGGTGTCCTGATTTCGGCGTCCAAACGCAACGTAGAAATTCGCGTCTTCCACGGCTCGCGAATTCCAGTCCTGCTGCATCTGGGAAGTGATTTTCGGATCAATCATAAGCCCTTGCAGGTATTGCGATTCACGCGATTGCTCTCGATTTTCACGCCGGGCGCGGCCGTCACGCAGTGCTTATCCATGTTGAAGCCGGAAATCGCATTTTCTTCGACAATGTTGTCGTGCGCCGGGGCCGGACGTTCCGCGCCACGGCCCAGGTAGATTCCGGATTGCAGGATATCGGGATCGTCTTTGAAGGACAGGCAACTGAACTTCAACGTATTCTCATTGCAGTGCGCCAGGTTCAGGCGCGTCAGCAGATTCATCTTCACGGTGTGGCCGGTGCCGATGAGAAATATCCCGCCGAATTTCGTGCCGTCAATTTGATTCCCGGTAATCTGAATATTATTCGGCTTCATATCCGGATTCGTGTTGTTCATCACAATCGCATAATGGCCATACGGATAATCCTCAGGCTTTCCATTGTTGATGCACGCATTCCCTATAACTTCTCCGTCGTGAAAGCCATCCAGGTCAATGCACTTGCCGTTGATCTCCTCAAAGTGGTTGCCGGCATAGCGGGCGTTATCCACATTGCCCGCCGTGTCGATGCCCACGGGAGTTCCGCCGCCTTCCATATCCACTTTATCGATGGGGAACCCGATTCGCGTGCCAGTGTTTCCCTCCACATTGATGCGGTTGGCATGCCCGATTTGAATGGCATCGCGGCCAATGTCTTCGAAGGTATTGTTGTTGATGCGGCCGTCCCGATTGCGCTTCGATTTGTAGAGCGAATGCGTCCAGATGCCATTGCCGAGAATATTCTTCAGCGTGCATTTGCGGATGTCGAAATGTTCTGTCCCTTCTTCCAACAGAATGCCCCCGGTTGTATTGTTTCGCCCCTTCTTGTTCAGGGAACCGCTGTTCTCAATTCGCGACTGTTCAATTAGTACCTCCGTCGACTTACTGACAAGCACCGCAAACCCCGCGATGTTTTGAAACTTCACATTCGCGATGGTGAGGCCTACTGTGTTCTCAATGAGGATCGCGTTATTCTGCGTGAACTGCGCAAAGGTACGGTCGGCGGGAGGCAGCTCAGATGGTTTTGCCAACTCGTCCCGATTGCCATCCAATGTGATCCCGGTGATCTTGATGTTGCGGCAGCCGCTGCAACTGATCATCGCGCGGCCGTGAAAATCGGCCGCCGCGCGCAGCACCGTATCCATGCCGCGGATCTCCAGGTCATGCGCTCCTGCCGGCAGCTTCACTTCAGCGGAGATACTGACTGTGCCTTTCGGAAGCTCCACCACACCGGTGTTTTGGTTCACCAGACTCAACAATAGAAAAACGTAAGGCACTCCCGCTATTCTATCTACGATGACCATTGAGTTTCGCGAAGAGACGGCGGGGCAGTTGCACGGGCTCACCGCGATTGCACCCGGCGGCGCGGTGATTGGAGTAGTTGGTGAGGCCGATTGCGGTGCTGCGGACTTGCTGGCGATGGCAGCACACAAGGGCAGCGCGCTGGTGATGCCCGCCGAAGAGCTGGCTAAGCTTGACCTGCTGCAACGCGCGGCCCTGGCGCGGCAACTGGCGAATCTGCGGCGCGCCGGGGAAGTGGTGTTTCTCGCATCTCATGAAGAAGAAGCACTTCGGTTGTTCAGCGACGAGGTCTGGTGGTTGCACGAAGGAAGAATCGCGGCTAAGGGCGATCCGGAAACCGTGCTGGCCGCATACCGGCGGCACGTTGCAAAACGGCTGAGGTCGCTGGGCGAGCCGGCGAGTCAGGACCTGTCGCCTTCCATGAGGCGCGGCGATGGCCGGGCGCACATCCTTAGCCTGCAAACGCTGGGTGCGGCGGGTGAGACAACCATGGTTTGGAACAGCGGGGAGGCGGTGTCCATCCGCACCACCGTCCGGTTCGACGCGCCAGTGGCGGATCCGGTGGTCGGCATCATGATCCGGACGCGAATCGGCATGGAAGTTTACGGCACCAACACGGAACTGGAGAATTTAAAAATCGGACCGTGTGCGGCAGGGGAAATCTATGAAGTGACGTTCGCGTTTCGCTGCGAATTATGCCCGCAGGAATATAGCCTCACGGTAGCGTCTCACGATCCGGACGGCGTGTGGCACGATTGGTTGGAAGACGCCATCGCGTTTTCGGTGCAGGATTCGCGCTATACCGCCGGTGTGGCAAACCTGCGCGCGACCGCTACTTGCTGTCGAGTATAAAAGTGGGTGCAAGTCCGGCGACGGTGGAGAACTTGGAAGCTCCCACCGCATGCAGCCAGGTGGAGCAGCCGTTTACCCGGCCCAAAAATGAGTGCGGGTGCACGTCCACTTGCATCTCCTGCATTTCTACCTGCCCGTTCCGATGCATGGGAAATAGCGACGTCACCGGTTCCACCACTTCCTGCACCACGTAGGAACTGCGGGAGGCAAGCTTCAGCGCCCGTTCCCAGCCACTGTCGTCCATTTCAGCGCCGCGGAACGAATTACGGTCTCCGGAATCGTCATTCGGCTTCAAAACCAGCTTTTCGCGATTTGCCAGGATGAATTCCGGCAGATCCACGGTCTTGTCACGGTAAGCGGTCTTGTTTGCACCGACCACGCGAGTCCAGGGAACGAAATCGCGGATCGCCTTGCGCTCAGCGGCGGGAAACCCGGTAGTAATGGTCTCATCCGTAAGCAGGTCGAAGATCGCCTTCTTCTGCGCCAACTCAGACCGGAAGCTGTTTACCACGCAAACCGCACCTTCGCGGTAGGCCCGCACCAACGGATGCGAAAGATCGAAGCGAACCAGAAACTCGGAAACCTTCACCCGGCGGTAGATCAGATCGATCTGGAAATCGCCTTTACGCAGCACGCCGTTGCGATATTCCAATTGATCCGGTGAGATCACTTCCGTCGGGTGGTTCTCGCGCCGGAATAACTCCGTTAGTAGCTGGTATTCACTGGATTCGGACGCCTGAAACGGTTGGCGAAATTCCAGGATGGCAATATTTGGCGATTTCTTGCCGCCATATTCTTTGTAGGCTTTAAGCAGAGACTGCAGCAGAGGCTTGGTTCCACCCACTTTGGAAAGCTTGTATTTCTTGCGGAATTCCTTCACCGGCTCGGAGTCGTAGAACAGATTGTTCAACGCTTCCCCGTAGACCACGCCGGCCGGAGTATCCGCGGTATACCCCACAAAGTGGAGGGATCCGTTGTTCATGTGCGTATCCAGCAGCGACGTGACCGCCATATATGGATATCCGGGATTCACCGAAGCCAACATTTTTTCGGCCGGCAGCATTTCCATGCGCGACATGAAGGAAGGTGTGGAAAGGGCGATCTTTTCCACCCGGTCAATGGCCGAATAGAGCGCTTCGGCGGCCTTCACCAGATTGGCGTACTGCCGATGAGAGACGAAATGCGGCCGCAGGACTGGAGAGATGGGTCTGCCGGCGATGGTAAGCCGTTGCGCGCTCATTTTCTCTTCCAGCGCGGCGGCCCAAGCCAGATCCCTATGTGCATCACTTTCGAGTAGCTTGTGGTAACGGGCGATCGCCTCGTTCAACTGCGTCATGCGGTTAGCGTTTCACTCTCTAGCACAAGTATCTCATAAACCCTTGAAAATGGGAACCAAATGCGGTGGCAAAAGAGACATAAGTCTATTAAAATGAGCGAATTAAGTCGAATTCTCGCCGCTCGTTGGCACTCCGTCCGAAGCTCATCCTGCAACAAGTATGCAACTTACCAGCCCCGGAGGAGTCTAAATGGGCAGGAGGACGGCAACATGATCTCAAAGCTTTCGATTCTTGGGTTTGCAGCAATCTCCACGATTTTCACGGTGGGGTGCAGCCGCCAGAATGAACCTGTCGCCGCCCAAGCGTATACGGTTGCGGCGGATTCGGCCGCGCCGGCGGATTCAGCTTCCTATGAACGGGTGACCGATCACAGGAATTTTTCCGAGGCGCGCCGGCCCGTGATTGTTCGAGACGTGGTCCGCGATCAGGACGTCGTGTATCGTGATCGGCAAAGGGTAGTCGAGTCCGGATCCAGAACGGGATCTAGAACGGTGGTTACACAACGGACTAAGAAAAACTCGGCCGCTATCGTACTCGGCAGTGCCGGCGTGGGTGCGGCCATCGGTGCCTTGGCCGGTGGCGGAAAAGGCGCCGGTATTGGAGCGCTGGTGGGCGGCGGCGGCGGATTTGTGTACGACCGTGCCACACATGAAAAGCGCCGCGTGGAGTAAACTGCGAAGGTGCCGCTTCCATTTGAAACGACTGCCAACGACGTCAAGCGCCGCCTGGACGCCGGCGAACCTCTGCAGTTGATTGACGTTCGCGAACCGTTCGAGCATCAGATTGCCCGAATCGTAAACAGCGAACTCATCCCGATGAACACAGTACCTGGGGCTCTGCAACAGATCGAAAGCAAAGCGGATAGCGGCGTATTGATAGTTTTCTGCCATCACGGGATGAGAAGCCTCTCCGTAGTGAACTGGCTCCGCCAGCAGGGCGTGACGGAATGCCAAAGTATGTCGGGCGGAATCGACAGTTGGAGTGCCAACGTCGATCCCGCCGTCCCCCGGTACTGAGGTGCCTGTTAGACACGGCAAACGACGCCTGATGCAGCGCCGGTTCCGGCGTTTCTTTGGCGGGTTGGGCCCCGGCCTGATTACTGGCGCGGCTGACGACGATCCCTCAGGAATTTCCACTTACTCCGTTACCGGAGCAGCGTTCGGCTATACGCTTCTGTGGACCGCTTTGTTTTCCTTCCCGCTGATGACCGCCGTGCAATTGATGTGCGCACGCCTGGGCATGGTGACGGGCGAGGGACTGGCGGGGGTCATTCGCGCCCGCTATTCAAAATGGATCCTCTGGGGTGCGTGCATCCTGCTGGTTACCGCGAATACAGTCAACATCGGTGCGGACCTCGGCGGCATGGGAAAAGTGACGGAGATGGTCACCGGAATCAGCAGCCTATTCTGGATTCCCGTCTACGCCGGTGTGATTGGCTCGTTTCTGATCTGGTCCTCGTATTACACCATCGCGAAAATCTTCAAGTGGTTGACGCTGATTCTGTTCGCCTATGTGCTGGCTGCATTCGTGTCCAAACCTGATTGGCCGGCAATTATTCACGCCACGTTTATCCCTCGCATAGAAATGTCCAGTACTTTTTGGGCTACACTCGTTGGAATTTTCGGAACCACCATCTCCCCCTACTTGTTCTTCTGGCAAGCGTCGCAGGAAGTGGAGGAAGAGCGGAAAGAGGGACGCACCAGCGTGGAAGCACGAAAGGGGGCAACCGACGCCGAACTGCGGAAATCCAGAAATGACGTAGTGACCGGAATGCTCTTCTCGAATCTCATCATGTACTTCATCATTTTGACCACTGCGGCCACGCTGCATGCACACGGGCAAACCACCATCACCAGTGCGGAAGAGGCGGCCAGCGCGTTACGTCCCCTGGCTGGCGACGGCGCGTATTGGCTCTTCAGCCTGGGGTTGATCGGCGCGGGGATGCTGGGGGTTCCGGTGCTGGCCGGATCCAGCGCTTACGCGATTTCCGAAGCAGCGCAATGGCGCGGATCGCTAGCTGAGAAGCCGGGGCTGGCTCGTGAATTCTATGGCATCGTCGCCGCCGGACTGATGCTGGGGCTCGGTCTCGGGTACGCGGGTTTCAACGCGGTCTCAATGCTCTTCTGGTCGGCTGTGCTGAATGGGGTACTGGCGCCGCCGCTAGTGGTCATCGTGGTTTTGTTGACCGGGAGCACAGACGTGATGGGCGAGCGGCGCAACTTGTTATGGCTAACTGTATTGGGGTGGTTAACTGTAGCCGTAATGACTGGAGCTAGTGTGGCCATGTTCGCTACATGGAAGTGAGTTCGATATACAATGACATATTTTATGGCATCTTGACATAGTTTAACATATTGATCTTTGCCGTTCGATATGTGATACTAGATTGACGATAAGGTCAATATGCCTTTACATGTCAAAAACGCCCGACAGAAAGGGTTACCCAGTGAGATGCGCCACGATCTGGTGGCGGCCCGCCAACAGCGCGGATGGAGCCAAGTCGAACTCGGCCGCCGCGTCGGCCTGCCGCAGGTGCACATCTCCGGGATCGAAACCGGCAAGGTAGCGCCACGCTTCACCACGCTCCTCGATCTGGTACGCGTGCTGGATTTCGACTTGCTACTGGTTCCCCGGCCGCTGGTTCCCGCCGTCCAATCCCTGATTCGCGACGAAAATCAGTCTGACGACGGGGAACGGCCAATGTACGCCATGGACGACCCGGAGAGCGGCGATGACTCCTGAACTGGCAAAAGTCACGGCGCTCGGGGTATATCTTGAGAACCGCCGGATCGGAATCATCAACCGCCTGGCAGGTGACCGCCACCTGTTCGCGTTTGAACAAGAACATGTCGACGATGTGAACCGGCCCACGTTGAGCCTTGCTTATAAGGGACAGTCCGGCGGACTGGTTACCGCGGTCCGTGCGGTGGGCCGCCGTCTGCCGCCCTTCTTTTCCAACCTGCTGCCGGAGGGCCCGCTTCGGACTTACCTGGCGGAGAAGGCGGGAGTGAAGCCGGAACGGGAATTCCTGCTGTTGGCCATGCTGGGCGAAGATCTTCCGGGTGCGGTGACGGTGAAGCCGATGGATAGCCGAGGCGTGGAGCTTGACGACCAACCTGACGATCACCAACAAGAAGACGCGCGCCAGAAAGGCGTCCTGCGGTTCTCACTGGCAGGAGTACAGCTAAAATTCTCCGGCATCCTGGAGTCTTCCGGCGGACTGACGATCCCGGCGCACGGTGTGGGCGGATCGTGGATCATCAAGCTGCCGCCGGCGCAATTTGCCGCTGTCCCTGAAAACGAATATGCCATGTTGGAGCTGGCGCGAGCCGTCGGCATCCAGGTTCCCGCGATTCGTTTGATTCGCGTTGCCGATATTCAGGGGCTGCCTCCCGACGCTCCGCATATCAGCGGACAGGCGCTGGCTGTAGAACGGTTCGACCGTGCCGCCGGAGGGTGCCGCATCCACATGGAAGATTTCGCGCAGGTGTTCGGCCTGTTCCCGGAGGACAAATACGGCTCGCGGAGCTACGCCAACATCGCAGCGGTGTTGTGGGCCGAAACCGGAGACACGGGCACCTACGAATTTGTGCGCCGCCTGGTGTTTTCGGTGCTGATTGGCAACGCCGACATGCATCTGAAGAACTGGTCGCTGCTCTATCCGGATGGCCGTACGCCGGTGCTTTCCCCTGCTTATGATTTTGTCTCCATCCTGCCGTATATTCCCGGCGATAGCCTCGCCCTAACGTTTGGGGGAAGCCGCAGCCTTGCTGAAATCACGCTGGATCAGGTCCGGCGCTTTGCCGATACCGCGCGTCTGCCGATGAATCCGGTGTGGAGGATCGTGGAGGAGACCATGGAGCGCACGGCCCAGGCATGGAAGACGCTGCCGCAGAAGGATCTCTTGCCTAAGGAGACCATCCGCATCATTGACGGGCAGATCCAGAGAGTGATCGGGGGCCCGCATGCCGGTGGCGGCAAGAAAATAAGCTAACGAACGTTCGTCAATGTAAGACCGGTTAATCGTCCCTGCCGCTGTGTTTCTGGCTCGCGCTTGTGCATAGAAGTCGCGCTGCGCGAACGTTGAGAGCCGGCGTGCCGAGACGGAAGCTCCAAGCCTTCGACGCTTGCTGCGGCAACCCGATGACGCCACATTAGGCCCGAAGGATATTCAGCGGATTAACTCGAAAGCGAGACATGCGCGCCCGCGTTCTCGACTGGTGAAAGCGGCGCCAAGTCGACCCGGACGTGGCGCTCGACCAACCAACTCTTACTTTGCCGCGGCCGGTTCCGGCACGGTCCGCGGATGCTCAGAGCCGCGATGGCAAGTGAAGCACGTCACGTGCTCTTTTCCGTCGCCAAACTTCGAGTTGATATCGCGAGTCATGGTGATCATCATGCGCGCCGTTTCTTTCTCTTCCTTGGCATCGCTGGCGAAATCGCCTTCCACGTGGCAACCGGTGCACTGGACACCCAGACCAACCCGGAACGCGCCCATCATGGGCCGCACTTCTTCCGGTTTCAGGATCTTCAAGTTCTTCGGCGCCGGACGTCCTCCGCCCTTTTGTGCAGCGGGCGGTGGTGGAGGATCCTGCGCGAACAAGGGGAGAGCGATCAATATTGTGAGGAGAATCCGCATTGGGCTATGATACCCCTTTTCTCTTCAAAACTTCGGCTTCAACAGCTTCACACCATTCTCAAACGTGATCTTGCGGAATACTTCGGGCGTTGCCGAGTGCTTCAACGCGGCCAGCGTTTCTCTTGCCACACACTTGCCCTTCAGCGCCGGCTCTTGCGAGCCCTGGCCTGTTCCCCGCCCGTCGCGGCAACTGCAATCGCTGCCGAACATCAGCTTGTCTTTGTGGCGTGCCAGAAATCCGCCAATGAAATCCGCATCCCGGGTCATGGCATTCCGGCCGGAGTTGGCCGATGTGTCTCCGTACAGATTCGGATAGTCGGAAAGCATTCTGTCTGTCAGACCGCCGGGCTTGATTTTCCCTGTGGGATACGCAGTCCCAACGGAATTATCGGCGCTGATATTCGCCCAGAAAAAATCGGCATGGCCGATAAATGTGGTCTTCGGGAACTCCTTCAGAATCGCCGGAAGACGGCTGAAGCCGGTATTGAAGCCCGACCCGCCGGGTGTGTATTCCACTTCCTGGAAATGGATCAGCACCGGCACATTTACTTCCGCCGCCAATGCGTACAAGCGCTTCATCTCCGGCCCGTCCAGCGGCACGTGGCACTTGATCTCGCCGAATCCCTTGCATCCACCCATTGCAGACTTGCGCAAAACCTCGAAACTCTCGGGCTTGGTGATGTTGGCCGCCGTGAAACGAATGAAACGGCCCGGATGACTCTCCACTTCGGCCTTCGCCTTCTCCTCCGCCTGGGCATTGGTCAGCAGGACGGCATGAGTGACCCCGCATCCATCCATGTGTTCCAGATTCCCGTTGGGTGTAGCGCGGAAGTGGTGGTGAATGTCCAACACCTTTCCTCCCCAGGATGGGGCTGGCTGCGCCACCAGGTTGGCTGCTGTTGCTGTTGCCAGGGTGCTGGCCAGGAATTCGCGTCTGTTGATCATGTTCGCCTGTCGCTTCGTGGCTATCTTATCCCAATACGAAGTTCGCGTTCCTACAGCCCCATCCGTTCCAGCTTGCGGTACAGCGTCTTCCGCTCAATCCCCAGAATCTTTGCCGCCCGGCTCTTGTTGCCGCCTGCCGCGGCCAGCACCTTCCGGATCTGATCTGCTTCCGTGTCCGCCAGTGTATCCCCGCCACCCTCGCGCGGGTCCATCGACTCAATCGCCGACCGCACCGCGGCCTCGTCAATCCGGTTGTTCGGGGAAAGTATGCTCAGCCGCTCGATCAAATGCTGCATCTGGCGCACGTTCCCGGGCCAGGTGTAGCTTTCCAGCGCGCGCAGACCAGATTCGGTCAGCTTCGCCTGCTGGTCGTACCGCTCATTCGACCGCCGGACAAAAAGTTGAGCCAGAAGTGGGATATCGCCGCGCCGTTCCCGCAGCGGCGGCACTTCAATGCGGATCACGTTCAGCCGGTACCACAGGTCCTCTCGGAACTCGCCGTCATCCACCAGTTTCTTCAAATCCCGATTCGTCGCGGCAACCACGCGCACGTCCACCGTCTTGGCCTTGGTGGCGCCCACCGGCTTGATCTCGCGCTCCTGCAAGAATCGCAGCAGCTTCAGTTGCGAATTCAACTCAATCTCGCCCACCTCGTCCAGGAAAATGGTCCCACGATGCGCCGCCTCAAAGTACCCGATGCGATCCCGGTCCGAACCGGTGTAGGCGCCCCGCAAGGCGCCGAACAGTTCGCTTTCAATCAATGTCGGCGTGATGGCTCCGCAGTCCACCGCGACAAACGCCTGCTCGGCGCGAGCGCTATTGCGGTGAATCATGCGCGCAATCAATTCCTTTCCGGTCCCGGTCTCGCCTTCAATCAAGACCGTGGCATCTTTCGGCGCGGCCAGTGAGATGGTCTTGTAGATCGCAATCATCCCCGCCGAACTGCCAATCATCTCCGTCTCCGGCAGATCCTCGGGTTCAATCTCGTCCTCGTGCTGTATGTTGAAGGAAGCCTCGGCCCGCTTCACCGTATCCAGAAGGCGGTCGAGTTCAAACGGTTTCGCCAGGTAATCGAAGGCTCCGCCCTGCGTGGCGCGCATTACAGTTTCCATGCTGCCCCGCCCGCTCATCAAGATCACCGCGCAAATGGGATTGGCTAAGCGCGCCGCCTGCAGCACGTCCAGACCGGTGCGCTCGTCCAGATAGATATCGGAAAGAACAATGGGATAGGTTTCTTTCTTCAACCGCTCCAGCGCCTCTCGCGTGGACGATACCGCATCCACGGAATAGCCTTCCAGTTCCAGAAACGTAACTACCGTGGTTCGGACCGAGTTGTCATCTTCCACTACCAGCAAACGCGACAATAAGTACCTCAATTTATGGATTCGATCTCAATTTGAGACCAATTTGGATGCAGGCGCCTGTTCCGGTGCAACTCCACGGGGCAATACTATAGTAAAGCAAGAGCCCTTCCCAGGGGTACTGGTTACCTCAATGTGCCCGTGGTGATGGGTGATAATTTGATCGACAATGGATAGCCCGATACCCGTCCCCACTTCGCCGGACGTCTCCGCTTTTTTGGTGCGATAGAACTTTTTGAAAATATTCCGCAGCTCTTTGTCGTCCATTCCAATGCCCTGGTCGCTCACGGACAAACGCAATGTCTGCCCTTGGCCGATGCAGCGAATGGCAACCACGGTTTCAGCCGGGGAGTATTTGATTGCGTTGGTGAGCAGATTGTAGACGGCATATTCCAGTAGCTCCCGGTCGCCAGTGAGCGAAAACGAACTGATCTCTTCGGTCCGCAATTTGATTTGCTTTCGCTCCGCCAGCGGCATCGCCCGTTGGATACAGGCTTCCAGAACAGGCTGCGATTCAAAAACCTCCGCGTGGATATCGCTCTGCCCATCGGTGAGACGTTCAATATCCAGAAACGTCTGGATCATCTTCGCCAGGCGCTTCGATTCGGAATTGATCATGTTCGCCATCTGTTTGCGCTTCTCATCGTTCAGGTTGTAGCGGCCCATCAACTCACTGGACCCTTGAATGGCCGTCAACGGCGACCGCATCTCATGAGTGACAAAGTGAATGGCCTGTTGATACCGCGCTTTATCCGATTCCGATTTACGCAACTGCCGCCGAACCACGAAATACATCCAGGCCGCCGCGCCCACCACGGAGAGCCACGCCGAAAGCACCGGCGCCAGGTAAGGAAACACCACGCCCCGTGCAAATGCGAAGTGAGGCACCACGTGAGCCAGCAACAACAGCCCCGCCCCTAACGCGTATGCCGGATAGCCGGTGAAATAGAAAAACACAATTCCCGCACCGGCGGCAATCAGGAAGCAAAAACTAATCAGCGCCAGATTCGAAGCCGGCTGAAAGAACACGCCGTGCGCCATGGTTTCGTAAGCCTGCGCGTGAATCTCCACTCCGCTCATGGTCACCTGATACGGCGTCATCAAACGGTCCCGTGCCTGGGATAACGCCGTCGCACCGACGAACACCACCTTGTTCCGGAACCGCTCCGCCAGCGACGGATCCTGATTCAAACGCAGCAGAGACACCTCCGGGATTCCTGATCTTCCCCCAGCCACCGGCGCCGAATAGCGGATCTGCAAGGCCGCCTCCGAACGGCGAACCGGAATGGACACCGAACCCACTTGCAATGCATCCGGGGACTCAATGATCTGCGATGCGCCGTTTGCCAGCCGGAATGCTTCGAGTGACACCGCCCAGCGGCGGTCATGCCCCGCTACCTTATAGAGGACCAGCGCCCGGCAGATGGGATCCGGGTCCGCATGCACGTGCCCCACCGCCGCGGCGTACTTCCGGAACCGCGGCAGCGGCTCTTCCCAGCGTGTTGAGTTCGGAATAAGATCGCTGCCCAACACCAGATTCGGCGTTGCGCGAAATGCCGATTCCAACGCGGCGTCTTCAGCGGCATCCGATTCGTCAGACAAAATCAAATCGATCGCCACCGCCTTGGGATGAACTCTTGCGATGCGTTGCAGACCGGCGGCCAGCTCAGTCCGCAGCCGCCGCATGCCACCCGAATGTGCCAGCGTGTCTTCATCGATGGCGAGAATTACAGAGCTCGATTCCCACGGCGCCGGCGGCTGCAGCTGAAACATCCAGTCGTAGGCGCTGCCATCAATGCGATTGGCCAGCGGAGTCCACCCGGCCACAATGGCCACCAGCAGGGCTCCGGCCAGCACGCCGATGTAGCCAAGCGTTACTCTGCCCGGGCGCTGTGCCATGACGCCTTACTTTCGAGTGGCCAAGATCTTCTCGATCTCGCCCGCTTCCCGGGGCAGGGCGGCCGTCATCAGCTTCCCGCCGTTCTCAGTGACCAACACCAGGTCTTCAATGCGCATGCCGATGCCTTCTTCGGGAATGTACAAACCCGGTTCCACTGTGATAATCATGTTCGGACTCAGCGGCAAGGAAGGGTCATATGGATCGTGAACATCCAGGCCAACGTGATGGCTCACGCCATGCGTATAGTACTTACCCAACGGCTCCCCGTGCTTATCCTTGCCATGCGTGTTGAAGTAATCCACCACGATCTTGTTCAGGCTGTATGGCGACGCTTTGTCAAGCATCATGCCCGGCTTCATCGCGTCCAATACCGCATTTTGCGCGCCCAGTACAATGTTGTAGAGCTCCCGCTGGCGCTCCGTAAATTTCCCGTTCGCCGGAATGGTCCGCGTAATATCACTGCCGTACATCGCGCATTCCGCGGCCACGTCCATCAGCACCAACTCACCACGGTCAATGGTGCGGGAGTTCTTCGAATAGTGCAGAATCGCGCCGTTTGGGCCAGAACCGACGATCGGCGCATACGAATGCCGTTCACACCCGGCGGCAAAGTAAAGGCCGGACATCACCGCCGCCACCTGGAATTCCTTCGCCCCTGGACGCGCCATTTCCCACGCAGCCCGATGCGCATCTATGCTGACATCGGTAGCGTGCTGAATCAGCGCAATCTCCGCCGGCGACTTCTTCATGCGCAACCGCGCAATGGGCAGCTTCGCATCGCTGAAATTCCGCAACGGCAGCAGCTTCTTCAGGTCATCCACTTGTGGTTCGTCATAGAGCGTGAAGATGCGCTTCCCGGATTCAGCCCATTTATTAAGGTTGGATTCGAACTTTTCGCTCGCCATCACCGTCTCGAACCCGGTTGCGGATTGCACACCGGAATCTTCAGGGGCTAGCTTCGGGCCAGTCCAACGCTCCTGTTCTGAGTTGCGGCGCGGAATCAGCAGCACGTCGCTCGACGGCGTCATCACCAGGATCGCCCCCGGTTCGGCCCAGCCCGTCAGGTAGTAAAAATTCGCTTCCTGGAAAAAGCCGGACCGCAAATCGCCATGTTCTTTCTCAGTGCGTCCGAAAAGGATGGTAACTGCGTCGCCGTTCGCCTTCCGCAACTCAGCGCGGCGGGCGCGATACTCGTCGAATGAGATTCTGTTGGCCCCGAACGCGGGAAAGAGAAAGAGCGCCAAGGCAGCGAGCCCACGCAGAGCAGTCATGAAAGAAGTATAAATCAGCGGGGGCAACAGCAGCACCATGCCGCACGGCATGGTGCTCGCTATGCACGGAATCGCTCAGTTGCCCTGGAAGTTGACTGAAACAATATCGGACGCCAGCGTTCCAGTGGAATCCGCAAACTGGACTTCCGGCGAGGTGGTGGTTCCATGGAGAATTGCGGCGGAGAATTGCGGCCTGCGGGCTACCTTGCGGGATCGACCATTGATAGGTCAGCGGTTTCCCATCGGCGCTGAACGACGCCGTTCCATCCATCTGGTTTTGTTGGGAGATCAGTTCAAAGCCCAGCAACTTTAATGCGTCATTGAATAGATCAGATAGTTAACGCCAATCCGGTACGCCTGCGACGCATACTTTTCCGGATACTGCGGCCGGTCCGCCCATTCCCAGGCATCGCCGTGATCTTGATTGTGTAGGATGCCTACCATCAACCGGCCATGATCGTCATAGACGCCGCGCCACTTCGGTTCAATTCCGTCCTGCTCATATGAAGCGGAAAAGTGCGGCTTAGATAGCCGCATTCTGCCGGGCGTTCTCAAGTTCAACCCATTGCTTGGCAAGTGCGGGGACGCGCTCAACGACCTCCGAGCCGAACAGCACTTCATCGACATAGCCCATGTGGAGCATGTCAAGAATGCGGCATAGGTAAGACCGTCCGCACTTCCACCAAGTATAGTGATCGTCAACCATGAGGTAGTGAAGAACATTGACTCCCTCGTTGACACGCAATTCCTCCAACTCCATTCCGTCAAGCAACGTTTCATAGACGCCATCGGCAACACGGCTGCCGAACGTTGTGGTGTAGTAGTATTCCTTGATTTCCCAAACTGCGATTGGATTGACCGCCTTGGGAAATGCCCCGTCAACACGCCGAGCGAGAGTTCTGAGGGGTGCGCCGTCAAACGTCACTGTAGTTAATGCCCTCGGGTCATAATCACAGGCCATTCCTTCGATATTTGAGCAGATGAGCATATTGACTAGAGCCGTCAGATAGGCTGGCGCCTTTTTGTCGCCCTTCTGCTTGTTCATCGGGATTGGCCCGGAGTAGTTGAGACGTTCTTTGAACTCAGTGAAAAGTTCGCGCGCGCGATCAACCGTCATTAACCTTGGCTCCACGAAATTGTTCAGCACGTCCGCGCGGTAAACGTAGTAGGCGCCCAGCGTTCGCCCCAATTGGGTAGGTTGGCCGTCCGCTCCATGCAAACGCGCGGCGTCAAGGCCGAGCCATGTTAACGCGCCTGTCATCTCCTCCACGGAGGGTATCTTGATCTGGTCCTGGCCGCGAACGGTATAGCCGACGGACTGACTGATGGAGCGAACATATGCCCAGAACTGCTTTGGCTGATGCAGAAATAACTGATTGGCAGTCATCGGAGAGCCTGCTCAAGCCTTTTGATGAACTCGGGCAGCGGCACTCCAATGGCTAGGCAGACTTCCCGGAGTTCCATAGTATCCAAGCGGCGTTCGCCGGATTCATACTTGCTGACGTAGGACTGAGGTTGCTCCAAGCGCTGAGCGACATCTGTTTGCGTCAAACACGCCTCGGTTCGGATGAGCCGCAAGAGCGATAGGAGCTGCTCCTGTGGCGTGACCGAGTGGGATTTGGGCATGAATCATCAGCGTAACCGCTCGTGAAAGAATATGCCAAAATCGGATACTCTTGGGTTATAATAAAAACCGAAGAATGTCGATAAGACAAGTAGCGCCGATGATGCAACTCGCCATGTTCGATACGGAACGCCCCGTCAGGATCGAACCGTTTCAAACGGGCCTGCTAAAATGGATCGGTAACAAGCAGCGTTTTGCTCACGAAATCGCTTCATACTTTCCACCCGACTTTGGAACGTACTATGAACCGTTCGTCGGAAGTGCAGCCGTCATGGCAACCCTAGCGCCCCATCGGGCAATGGGTTCCGATTGCTTCGCCCCACTGGTGGAAATCTGGCAAACCTTGAAGGAATCTCCTGAAACGTTGAAGCGCTGGTACAGTGAGCGTTGGGAGCAGATCGGGTCCTGCGAAAAGCTGGAGGTTTACGAGCGCGTCAAGAAGTCTTACAATTCGAATCCCAATGGGGCCGATCTTCTCTTCCTGTGCCGTTCCTGTTACGGTGGGGTTGTACGATTCCGAAAGGCTGACGGTTACATGTCTACTCCCGTCGGCATTCACCATCCGATCAATCCCGATTCCTTTTCACGCCGCGTTAACGAATGGCACCGGCGCACAAAAGGCGCTACATTTCAGCACATGGAATATGAGGAAGCCATCGACCGGGCCAGACCGGGCGATCTGGTGTATTGTGATCCGCCCTACACGCACAGTCAAGCGATCCTCTACGGTGCTCAGTCCTTCAGACTGATAGACTTGTTCCGCGTCATCCAGCGGTGCAAAAATCGGGGCGTGTACGTTGCCCTTAGCATTGACGGCACAAAGCGATCAGGCGAATTCGTCTGTGACCTTCCGATACCCGAGGGGCTTTTTGAGCGGGAAATCTTCATCAACATCGGACGGTCGATGCTAAAGCGGTTCCAGATGGACGGCCAAACTCTCGAAGGAGAGGTGGTTTCGGACCGCCTGCTACTGACGTACTGAGCGGGTGCGGCCTGACCTAAACTGGTTCAAATGGCCACAACAAAGTCTTATCTAAACAGAGCGCGTCTCGATTCAAAGCAGATTGAGCAAATGTATGCTTCGTTCCGCAAAGGCGAAACACTTCGCGCGGCGGCGCAAAAAGTCAATTGCAGTCCGGGAACGGTACATATATGGTTCCAGCGCTTCAAGCAAAGCGAGACGACCTAAGCACGCCCCGGTGTCCCCCAGGCCCTTTCGAGCAGTATCGCCAAGGCCCGCAAGTTTAACTCTTAAGTTCTCGCGTGGAATCGCCCACGCGCACAGACCCAAGCGCGCTTCATGAGCACTGCGTCACCCCCGACGATGCGGTTCAGCTATCCGTCGCCACTAGTCACGCAGAGATGTATGCTAGTGCGTCATTGAATAGATTAGATAGTTAACGCCAATCCGGTAAGCCTGCGACGCATACTTTTCCGGATACTGCGGCCGGTCCGCCCACTCCCAGGCATCTCCGTGATCTTGATTGTGTAGGATGCCTACCATCAATCGGCCATGATCGTCATAAACGCCCCGCCACTTCGGCTCCACACCGTCCTGCTCATACAACGATCCGCTATACAGATACTGCGCGCCAGGCACTTGAAACTTGTTGTCCAGGTCGTAGACGATGTGGAATATCTGATCCTTCGGTTCGATATCCACCACCGGGCGATCTGGAAAAACGCGGCGCATACTGCGCATGAAAATTTCCCACTCGCGCGTCCCGTGGAAATCGTCGACCATCAGGAACCCGCCGCGCAGCAGATGCTCCCGCAGCTTCGCGCATTGCGCGTCGGACAGATCCCAATGGCCCACTTCCACCGCATAAATCCAGGGCCAATTGAAAATCTCGTCGGTGTCCAGATTCACCACCTCTTCCACGGACCGCGCGTGAATCCGGGTTAAACGGCGCACACCCTGCACAAACTGGCGTTCGGCTTTCGGAGCGTCAATGCCCCAACTATAGTATTGATAACCTCCGCGAGGCCGCAAACCGCCGCCGGTGTAAGTTGGATATCGCACACGCGCAAAAGCCCACTCCGTCCTCTCATCACCGTCAGGTGGTAAGGACGACTCAGGATGCTCAATTTCGTAGGGATAGCTCTCAACACCCTGGTTTACCGCACGGCTGGCGGCCCAGAGCGACAATCCAAGAAAACCCGCGATCACTACAAACCGAACGCCCATATTTCCAGCTTACCCGACTATTTCACCAACGTCGCTTTGAAAATTCCTTCGTCCACTTTTTCGTCTTGGCCTGCAACGGTGGTCAGATAGGTGCCGGTCAGCGTCTCGCCGCAAGCTTCCCTTTCAAATTCGATACCAACTGCGCGCTTTTGGTTTCAATTCGTGCGACATTTCTTCCACCCGGCGGCAGCGCAGCCGCAATCTGACGCAGCAGAGATACCCGCATGGCATCAACCCTAGCAGCCGCCGTCTCGAAATTCAATAGCTGCCTGTACCCATCCCGCTTTCTGATAGCATCTATAAAGCGGTCGTGAAACTTCGAATTCCACTCGCGCTCCTGTCCGTCGTGTTGATCCAGCAGTTGGCTGTAGCGCAGTTGTCTCCCGGCGGGGGCCAGTATCCGCAGGGCGGTCAGTATCCACCCGGTGGCGGGCAGTACCCGCCCGGCGGGCAGTACCCTCCAGGCGGCGGCTATCCTCCAGGCGGGAACTACCCTCAGGGACAGGGTCAGCCTTTACCAGGCGGAGGCATTCCCATGCCGCGCTGGCCCGGTAAAAAAAGCAGCAAGAAGAGCGCAGCCGAAAAGAAAGACGCTGTTCCCACCGCGTCCACTAAAGGAATGGTGCGGCTTCTGGACGAGAAACTGCTTACTCTCGAAGCCGAAGATCACCGCATCGTCCGCTTTCAGCTCAATGAAAACACCAAGTATAAGAAAGCGGATTTGAAAGACAAGACGGAGCTGAAGACATCGGAAATCAAGCCCGGCGATCACCTGACCGTCGAATCCGTGCAAGACGACCAGGGTTATTTCTTCGCGCTGAACGTCATCTTCAACAAGGCCGGCAGCGAAGCCGATCGCGCCTCTGCCAACGTGCCGGATGAAATCCTCAAGTCGCCGGTAGCCGGGCCGTCTGGAGCGCCGGAAGATGAGCGTCCCCACTTGAAACGCGCTGGTTCCAAGGACGAATCGAAAGAAGAAGAGAAGACAGACAAACCTGCCGCGAAACAGGCGAAGGCAGAGGCGAACTTGCCTGCTCCGATTGAAGTTCCGGAAGATAATCGGCCAAGAACCGTGGTAGTCACCGCGGAAACCCCGCGCGGCGTGGACGGCGAAGGCCCACCGAAGATCAAGCGCGGAAGGCCCGCACCGCGCAAGCCCCCGGCAAGCGACGACGAGCCGCAGGAAGTTGCTGTAGCGAAATTGCCGCCGCTGCCAAACGGAGAGCCCCGCTCCGAAGCCGTCACTGGCGGGGAACAATCGCGCGCTACCCTACAACGCCGGCCCACTGAGGAGCCCGATCAGGCGCAGGAGGATCCGCTCATCACCAAGGCACGTGAAACCTCCGAGTCTTACACCGAAACGCTGCCCAACTACATCGCCACGCAGAATACAACACGCTACGTCAGCACCACGACGAAGCCCAGTTGGCAGGCGCAAGACATCGTCTCCGCCGAAGTGATTTACGAGGCGGGCAAGGAGCGTTACCGCAACCTGGCCGTGAATGGCAAGAAGACCAACAAGTCCATTGAGGAAATTGGCGGGTCGTGGTCTACCGGTGAGTTCGCCTCGGTGCTGATCGACGTGTTTGCGCGCAGCACGAACGCCGTGTTCCACTCACGCGGTAGCGATACCTTCAACAACCGGGCTACCGCGCGATTCGATTTCTTCGTCAACCAGGAGAACTCACACTGGACGGTTCACGGAGCAGCGCAATCCTACCGGCCCGCCTATAAGGGTGCCGTTTGGATCGATAAAGAAACCGGCCGCGTGCTGCGCATCGAAATGCAGTCCCGGCAGATGCCGCAGGATTTCCCTTTCGATAAAGTGGAGATGGCTTGCGATTACGACTTTGTTCGTCTAGGCACCATGACGCAGTTTCTGCTGCCGGTGCACTCGGAAAATCTCACTTGTCAGCGTGGCACCAGCACCTGCAGCCGGAACACCATTGACTTCCGGAATTACAAGAAATTCGGCTCGGAATCCACGCTCATCCTGAAATAGCGCTGCAGAAAACGGTACGCCTGCTTGCGCGTCTCCGCTGGAAAATCGTGCTCAGCGTCAGGGTACACCGCCTCCAGATGCTTGCCGCGATACGCCGACACACACTCCCGGACGCCTTCCACGTCGAAATTGGAATCTCGCAACGGAGCGTTCACAAACAGGCCCCTTGGCGCTAACGCGGCGAGAATTTCCGGAAAATCGAAGGGCATTCGGGAAGCATCTTTCCCATACAACTCCGCAATGCGCGGCATGTAGCCTTTGTGGCTCCATCCGGTCAGGTCGCCATGCATATATCGGTGAAACGATGTGAAACCGCAACTACTAACCATCACCCGCACGCGCAAATCGAATGACCCCAGAAACAGTGTGTTGTGTCCGCCTAACGAATGTCCAATGCAACCGATGGCGTCCTTTCGCACCTCCGGTAATGACGCAAGCAGATCCACCGCGCGCGTGTGATTCCAGATAGCCTTCATGGTGGTGCTGGCGTACCCGTGCGCGTAGGCATCGAATTGATATTCACCGAAGTTTGGATAATCCGGAGCCAATGTGACGAAGCCGCGATCCGCCAGTTCCGCCGCATAGTGCAGATTGGGCTTGCCGCCCAGTCCCGCCGGTTCATCTTTCCCGATGCGTGTCGTCTGATGCAGGCACAACATCGCCGGAACTCTGCCGCGCAGCCCGTGCGGGATCAGCAAGTAGGCCGGCACACGATCTCCCGGTTCGCTCAAATAGCTGAGCTTGATCCGCTCGTGGCGGCCGGCGTCTACGGGAGCGCTCTTCTCCACTTCCAGAGGTCCGCGCAACCGCTGCGGAAATTCACCCATCACCTGTTCCATGCGCTTGGTCAACGGAGACCGGACAGGTACCGCGGCAGCCAGAAACGCTCGCCTACTCCACATGTGTCAGTACCGCCGGCTTCAGCGTCCACGCCTGCAATCGCGCCAGTTCCAATAAACCCGGTGCGCTAAATCCAAGCGGGTGAATCGTCCACTGAAAGCTCTTCACCGCATCGTTCGAAATATACTTCTCCATCTCCAGATTTCCTTTTTGCATCGTTATCGTGGCGGCAGTGGATCCTTCATTCGATGCCAGCGTCGCGGCAAAGTCAGCTAATGATAGCCGCTCAGAGCCCATCCAAACTGCAGCCGGCAGCCGACGGTTGCGCTCAATGAAATTCACTGCATCCAATCGCGCCCGCTCGAACATCGCTCTGGGAATTTCGCTACTCCGCGGATTGCTTTCCACCCGTGCCGGCGGCCCTTCCACCGCCATCGGCTTCATTCCCAGCAGCGCCAGAAAAAGCTCAGCCGCCGAATAGGCGCCGCTCCTGGTTGCCAAAAACGTGATCCCGCCGCGAAACTGTTGCGCGGCCGCCGCGCGATCCACCGGCTTCGGATTCACTGGCGGCGCATACAACTGCAGCAGTTCGCGCGCGGTGACAAACTTCACTCCAGGCACAGCCAGCGCATGCTTCACATAGGCCGTGACCACCCGGTAGCATCTCTCAGAATCCTCCGCGGTCCGCGTCTTCGGCCGCTGCCATTCCGCTCGCTCGCGGCTGGCGCCCTTGGCAAAGTTCACTCCGTCCCAAAATTCCGTGGTTACAAATTCATTCGGATGGTAGTACGTACTGATCACCCCGCCACCCTTGGCGCGCAGCTCCGCCGCCACTTGATCGAAATTCGCAAACGTCGCCGGCAATTTCGAATCATCGTTCAATTCCGGCCGGATCAGAAATCGTTGCATGCCGAAGACGTGCAGCAGACCACCGAACCAGAAAGGCTGCGCATCCACGCCCACCTGCGTTCCTTCATCGACGTACATCGGAATGCCCATTCGCAGCAGCGCGCGGTAGCTCTGCGGCCCCCAGGAGCTTCCCGGCTGTCCGTAGCAACTCGGTGTCACCCCGAATATCCGTTGGATGTCAGTAACGCCGCGTCCTTCGCGCCGTTCAAATTCCGCCGCGCCATCCAGCCATCCCATGTCGCGCAAATAGACGGAGGGCGTGGGCTGAATGCTGTGGTTCTCGGCATGATACCCAATGTCGTGTTTCGACAGCGCGCGGATCACATCGGTCCGTCCGCGCTGCTCAAGCACCCGCGCCTTCTCTCCCACCACCTTGAACGTCGCCCGCACTCCCAGCCCGGTGAGATCCCCTGCCAGACGCAATGCCGCATCGTCGGACGAAGGTTCAATGTAGTCTTCCGTATCGAACCACAGCACCACGTAGACTGGGGATTCCGCGGCGGCCAAACACATGGTCATACATAATAGAGTCAAAATGAGTCGTCGCATCAGCACCATTGTTTTCCTTCTCTCGCTCCCGAATCTATGCGCGCGGTCCACCCAGGAAATCGCCGCGCCGTTTGAATTCGTCAAAGCCAATTACACCAAATACGAATACGAGATTCCCATGCGCGACGGCAAGCGGCTCTTCACCGCCGTATATGAGCCGAAGGATACCGCACAACGCTACCCCATCCTCATTAACCGCACGCCGTACTCGGTGGCGCCCTACGGCGTCGACAATTACAGGACCTCCCTCGGCCCTTCGGAAAGGTTCCAAACGAAGTTCTTCATCTTCGTCTATCAGAATGTTCGCCAATCGATGAACGTACAGACGCCTACGACACCGTGGACTGGCTGGTCAAAAACATCCCGAACAACAACGGCAACGCGGGCATCTGGGGCATCTCCTACCCCGGCTTCTATGCCACCGCGGCCATCATTGACGCGCATCCCGCGCTGGTAGCGGCCTCCCCGCAATCTCCTGTGACCGACTATTACATGGGCGATGATCCCTATCAAAACGGCGCCTTCTTTCTGGCAGCGAACTTTGAAATGGGCAAAACCGGGCCCGCGCTACCGGACACCAGCATTCCCCGTTTCGATTACGAGAATCCGGCCGGCTACGATTTCTTCCTGAGTGCCGGTCCGCTGACGAATTAGAACGAGGAGTATCTCGAGAACCAAAGCTCCTACTGGAGTGAGCAAATCGCCCACACCAACTACGACCAGTTCCGGCAGTCCCGAAACATCTCACGGCACCTGACCAACATCAAGCCCGCGTTGCTGACAGTGGGCGGGTGGTTCGATGCCGAAGATCTTTCCGAACCACAAATGGTCTTCCGCAGCATGGAAAAGAACAGCCCCGGCGCGAATCACACCCTCGTGATGGGCCCGTGGTCTCACGGCGGTTGGTCGCGAGCCGGAGGCGATGCCCTGGGCAGCGTCAGCTTCAACGCCAAAACCGCCTTATTCTTCCGCGAGAATATCGAGTTCGCGTTCTTCGACTACTATCTGAAAGACAAGCACGATCCCAAACTTCCCAAGGCGTATCTGTTCGAAACCGGCACCAATCAATGGCGCAAGTGGGACCAATGGCCGCCAAAGGAAGCCGTGGTGCACACGCTTCACCTGCGCGCAAACGGAAAGCTATCGTTCGAAAATGGACCCACGGATGGTTTCGATGAGTACATCAGCGACCCCAACAAACCCGTTCCCTACATCGGCTACATCGCTCAGGGAATGACCGTTGACCGCGGACGTCACCGTAGCCTGCCCCATACACCCCAGCCTTCACAGATCCACCGGCACCGATTCCGATTTCATCGTCAAGCTGATTGACGTTTATCCGAACGACACGCCCCAAGCGGACAAGCTGGGCGGCTACCAACAACGGGTGCGCGCGGAACCGTTCCGCGGCAAGTTCCGCAATAGCTTTGAAAAACCAGAGCCCTTCACACCCGGCAAACAAGCAACCATCGATTTCACCATGCCGGATATCAACCACACTTTCCGCCGAGGTCATCGCATCATGGTGCAAATCCAAAGCTCATGGTTCCCGCTAATCGATCGCAATCCGCAAAAGTTCCTCATCATTCCGGAAGCAAAATCAACAGATTTTCAAAAGGCGACACGGTGTGTGTATCGCACGTCCACCATCACCCTCGGAGCTGAACGCTAATCGATTTTCCTTCCACGCAGTCATACGCACCGGTACTGACGTTCTTATGTTCCTGCACGCCCGCGCCCGGCCATTCAATCACCACACGATCCGCCTTGTCCCGTTTGCCCAATCCGAACGTCAACGTGAGTTCGGATTGCGAAAGGTAACTGGACCCCGTCTTCACCATGCGGGACTGCGTGCCATCCGGCGTAGACACCCGCACCACCGCGCCGATCCCGTCACGATTCGACTTGGTCCCCACCAATCGCAGACGCAATGAGCGGTTTCCCGAAACCACATCGTTGCGGTAAAGGAAAGCCGGACCTTCATTCGTCGTGATCAAAACATCAACGTCGCCATCACGATCAAAGTCACCATACGCCAGCCCACGCGCCACTTTCGGAGCCGCGAATCCGCCGCCAACCTCGCCCGCCACATCGCGAAAGTTACCGCGTCCATCATTCAAAAATAGATGCGGCGGTTGCGCATAACCCACGTTGCTATGAATGTGCCGTACGGTTTCATCGATGTGTCCATTGACGGCGATCAAATCCACGTGCCCGTCCAGGTCCACATCCAAAAACGCGCAACCAAACCCCAGGCTGTTCCGCGACGCCTGCCCGATTCCATTCCTGGAAGCCGCATCCGCATACACGCCTTCGCGAGTAGACCGGTACAGCGCCATCAGTTCATTATCGAAGTTCGTAATCGCAATCCCCGGCCTGCCGGAATTATCGAAATCCGCCACATCGATTCCCATGCCCGCACGTGCTTTCCCATCTTCACTGAAGGCTACGCCCGCCCGCACCGCCACATCCTCAAAGGTTCCATTGCGCATGTTCCGGTACAGCTTGTTCGGCTGCGTGTCGTTAGCCACAAGCAGGTCCGGCCAACCGTCATGGTCGTAATCCAGCAAGGCCACTCCCAGTGATTTTGAGCTGGTGTCGAAGATTCCGCTCTTCGCAGTGACGTCTTCAAAGGTCCCGTTTCCGCGGTTTCGGAACAACCAACAGGTGGACCCGTGATACGCCTCGGGTGTGCAGTACGACTTATGCTTTCCGTCCACACTGCAAAACACATCGTGCTCCCCGGCCCACTTCACGTAGTTGCAAACGAATAGATCCAAGTGCCCGTCGCGATCGAAATCAAACCACATCGCCGACGTGCTAAAAGCACCGCGCCCGCCCAGGCCGGCCTTCACCGTTACATCCACAAAGGTGCCCTTGCCTGTGTTTTTAAAAAGCCGGTTCTGCCCCACGCCGGTGATCAGCACATCCGGATGCCCGTCGTTGTTGTAGTCCGCAACCGCAACGCCCATCCCGTACATTTCCACCGCCAGCCCCGCACGTTCGGTTACATCCGTGAAACTTCCATTGCGGTTATTGCGGTACAACTGCAGCGTGCTTTTCTGCCGTTTGTGTCCGGGCCAGTTCATCCCATTCACCAGCAAAATATCAAGCCAGCCGTCGCCATCGTAATCCAGAAAAGCGCACCCGGGGCCCATTGTTTCCGGCAAGTACTTCTCACCGAACGCACCACTGTTATGGCGAAAGTGGATGCCTGCCGCCGCGGTAACATCCACTAGCCGGAAGCCCGGTTGCGCCGCGGACGCCGCCGCCGCGCCTGCCCCCAACAGAAACGTTCTGCGTCTCAAGCGATACTCACCAGCCCTTTACGGATGGAATAAACCACCAACTCGGCAGTGTTGTGAATACCCAGCGTGCGCATGATATTGGACCGGTGCACGGCCACCGTATTTGCACTCAAACTCAGCACCGTGGCGATTTCTTTGTTCGACTTTCCATGCACAATCAACTGCAATACCTCCAGCTCGCGCGGCGTTAGAGCATCCCCCCTTTCGGCTCCGTCCGCTGCCAATTGCCCCAACCGCGGATCCAGCACCTGCGCCCCGCCGGCAACCCGCTTCACCGCATCCACCAGTTCCAGATCCATGGCGTTCTTCAGCAGGTATCCGCGAGCCCCAGCCTCCAGGCAGGTATGAACGTAGGATGGCTCGGAGTGCATGCTCAGAATCAGCACCGCGGTCTGCGGGCACTCTTTCAGAATGTGGCGCGTCGCCACCGCGCCGTTCATGCTGGGTAAAGCAAAATCCATCACCACCACTGCCGGCCGCAGGCGGATAGCCTCCTTCACCGCTTCATGCCCGTCGCTCGCCTCGCCCACTATCGTAATTCCCGCATCGTCCTCCAGCATTCGCCGGAAGCCGTGCCGAACCAGGGCATGATCGTCCACCAGCAATACCGTAATATTAGGCTCCGGCATGAAGCTCCTCCGGCGAAAGCGGCACTGTCAACCGCACCAGCGCGCCACCGCCATCGCAATCCAGAAATTCGATTTGTCCCTTCACCAGTTCCGCCCGCTCCCGCATCGAAACCAGTCCCATGCCTTGCCCTTTCTGTTTCCGGAACCCCACGCCCGTGTCTTTTACTTCAATTGTTATGGATGCATTCCCAAAGGTCATGCGCACCTCCGCTTGGGCCGATTTAGAGTGCTTCGCCACGTTGTTCAGCGCCTCCTGCACCACGCGATAGAGATGGATGGCAACACTTCGGTCAATCGGAAGCCGTTCGCCTGCCTTCTCGTATCGTATCTGTATTCCGGTCTGCTTCTCAAAACCCGGCAGGAAGAAATCAAGTGCGCTCTCAAATCCAACCTCGTCCAGAATCACCGGATGCAGCGCCTGCGAAAGCGACCGCACCTTCTCCAGCGTAGCCTGCACAATCTCCCGCACCTCCTGCAGATCCGCGCGTACCGTCGCGGATTCCGCCGTTGCCCTGCGATCGGCACGGTGCAGCATTGCACCAATGGCCGTCAGAATCTGGCCAAACTCATCGTGCAACTCCCGCGAGATGGAGCGGAACGTATTCTCTTGCATGGAGATCAACTGCCGCGCGAGCTCGCTTCGCCTTTCCGACATCGCCGCCACTTGTTCAAACATCCTGCGATTGAAGTGCACCAGGTACAAGCTGGTGGGCACAATCAGCATCAACATCGCGGCCGCAAACAGGTAAACGTTCCGCTCCACACCGGCATAAATATCGCGCGTGCGTGCCGCCGCCTCCTGCTCGCTGTCGTTATTCTGAATCAGCAAGCGGGTCACCGCGGTGCTCAGTGCGGCTTGCCGCGCCTGCAGCGAGAGCCGGATCTGCGCCCGCGCTTCGTCCTCATGCCCGTCCCGCGCCAGTGCGAAGATCCGCTCCAATGCATCCCAGAACTGGTCCATCGAACTCGCCAGAAACCGCTCTTGGCCGGTGGTGCGCGCGCCTGGGGTGGATTTTTCCTTGCGCGCCATGGCGTCTTCCAGATCTACGCGGATTCGCTTGAACTGCGCTTGATACGCGGACAGCGGATACGGCTCGTTGGCATCCAGCATGTCTCGCATGGCCAGCGCCAGTAAGTTCAAATTGTTCTGGATGCGCAACAGCAGCAGCGAATCGGTCCGGTTCCTGTCGATGGTTTCCGCTTGCAGCGTTCGCAAGTTATGAAGCTGCATCGAGGTGTAGACCGTATAGATGGCCACCGCGGTTAACGTAATGGCGAGCCCTGCTAGCAGCCGAAATGTGGGAGATCGCTTTTGGCTCACTAATTTTCCTGGCGGATACCATTGTCTTATACGTCCTTAACGGGCATCCCGCGCCGCCTATGGGATAATCGTCACATGCGAACCGAATGGATCAAGCAGCGCGAAAACGATAAGATCCGCACCCAGATGCACTATGCCCGCAAGGGCATGGTCACCGGCGAAATGGAGTACGTCGCCCGGCGCGAAAATCTCTCCCCTGAACTGATCCGTTCCGAAGTCGCCCGCGGCCGGATGATTATCCCCGCAAATATCAATCACGCCTCGCTTGAGCCCATGTGCATCGGCATCGCGTCAAAGTGCAAAATCAATTCGAACATCGGCAATTCCGCTGTCACCTCGAACATCGATGAGGAACTGGAGAAGCTCCAATACTCAGTGAAGTACGGCGCCGATACGGTGATGGATCTCTCCACCGGCGGCGATATTCCCCGCATCCGCAAGGCCATCATCGGGGCCTCGCCCATTCCCATCGGCACCGTGCCCATCTATGAGGCGCTCACGCGTGTTCGCCGCGTGGAAGACTTAACCATCGGCATCATGCTGGAAGTGATTGAGGAGCAAGCCGAGCAGGGCGTGGATTACATGACCATCCATGCCGGCGTCCTCATCCAATACGTTCCGCTCGCCCGCAACCGCATCACCGGCATCGTCAGCCGCGGCGGGTCCATTCTGGCCGAGTGGATGGTAAAGAATCACAAACAGAACTTCCTCTACGAACGCTTTGAAGACATCTGCAAGATCTTACAGAAGCATGACGTCAGCTTTTCACTCGGCGACGGACTCCGTCCCGGGTCACTGGCCGACGCCAGCGACGCAGCCCAGTTCGCCGAGCTGAAAACTCTGGGCGAACTGACCACGGTTGCCTGGAAATACGATGTGCAGACCATGATCGAAGGTCCCGGGCACGTCCCGCTCGATCAGATCAAAATGCAAGTGGACAAGGAAATGGAGCTTTGCCATGAAGCTCCGTTCTACACGCTGGGTCCGCTGGTAACTGACATCGCACCCGGCTACGATCACATCACGTCGGCAATCGGCGCGGCGCTCATCGGCTGGCACGGCGCTTCCATGCTCTGCTACGTAACGCCCAAAGAGCATCTCGGCCTACCGAATAAAGACGACGTGAAAGCAGGCATCATAGCCTATAAGATTGCGGCGCACGCGGCCGACATCGCACGCCACCGCCCCGGCGCCCGCGACCGCGACGACGAGCTTTCCCGCGCCCGCTACAACTTCGATTGGAACCGGCAATTCGAGTTATCGCTCGATCCGGAAACGGCGCGCTCCATGCACGACGAAACGCTGCCCGAAGAAGGCTTCAAGGACGCACATTTCTGTTCCATGTGCGGTCCGAAGTTCTGTTCCATGAACATCCATTCGAAGACAGCGGAGTTTACCGCCGAGCAAGCCGAGGCCGTGGTGGCCGCGTCTGAAAATCCGGGCCGGCAGTTGGTGAATTTGGCGGGCGACTAGTTCCCTTCGTCGAAAACTTCCACCGCATTCACGCACGCGTAGTTCGCCTGCGATGCGAACGTGAAGTTCAGCTTGCCTTGCGCGTTGGCGCGAAGGCCGGTAAACTTCTTTTCCACCGCGCGGAACGATCGACCGGCTTCTTTGTAAATGTCGAAGGATTCCAGCAATGTTCGTCCGTTGCCGTAAACATCGAAGACCCGGCTGCCCACTCCGCTGCCGTCACCGCGCTGCGGCCCCAGCCACTGCTCGGCGAAATGCAGGACTACCGTATATCGCCCAGGCGCCACCGGAATGGCATAGCTGAAATTCCCGTAACGCTCGCTTTGGTGAATTCCGGGATCCGGCGTTCCGGTCACCTCCTCTTGCCGCTGTACCAGCCGTCCGCCGGATACATAGGATTCCGGCAGCCACACTTGCCCATGGCTGTCGGTGAAGCCGGTCTCCCTGGCCACGAACCGGATGGGGTGCAGCCGGTGGGCGTCCCCTGGAACCAACTCAATCGCATTCACGAACGCCCGATCTTTCTGGGATTGAAACTGCAGGTGCAAATAGCCATCGGGCGCCGGAGATATCTGCTTGAAGACTTTGGTATCGGCAGTATTGGCGCCAGAGGCGTCTAGGATCACATCAAATAAATCCAGCAGCCTTTTGCCATTCGCCGTAATTCGGAACAGGCGGCTGGTTTCACCGCCTCCGTCCAGATTTCCGTCCCCAAACTTCGATTCCGCGAAGAATAGCCGCATTTCATAAATTCCCGGCGCCAACGGAATATCATAACGGAAATCACCGGATCTCCGATTTTGATAAATCGTGGGATCTTTTGTCCGCAATAATGTCCGGAATGAATCCGTCGACTGGCTCCCGCCGGTGTAGTATTCATCGGCGGACCACGCCCGGCCCATCGAGTCCAAGTGATTTCCTGTCCGGGATCCGGACATGATCCGAATCGGTATTCCCGGCATCGGCAGTCCATTTACCCTGGGCAAACTGGTGACGGCCGCGACGGTTCGCGTTTCCGATCTCATCCAAAATAGGGCGGCCCCCAGCACCAATTCCACCACCAGTGCCCCAACTGCCCACGGGATCATCCGCGGCTTGGTTCCTGGTAAGGCAACCGGGGTTTCCACCATGGCAGCCAGTTCTGTCCGTTCCAGAAAGCGCGGCGCGTACTGCCCCGCCGGAATCATTATCTGTATCGGGCGCGCCGCTCCGGCCCCATGATAGAACTGGTCCAGGCGCTTGCGAAGCCGGTGCGCCTCTACCCGCACAATCGAATCGCGTTTCTTATCAAACTCGGGTGGCCGCCCAAACGCCTCTACCGCAATCGTGTACTCCTTCAACTGCTCCGATTGCCCCTCGAAATACTTGTTGCAAACGAATTCCAACAGAATCCAGAGCCCGCCGCTCCGTTCGAAGATGCCGGACGACTGCAAAAATCGCAGCTCTTCCTTGGCCCTTTCGATTCGCGCTGCCTCCATCGCTTGAGGGTCTGTTGGCTGAAGTTGAAGCATCAGATTGCCGGCTAGCAGAGTATATCAACGTTTTCGCACCGCCGATCCGGGTAGTTGCAACTTGCTTGTAACACCGTTGAAAACATTGAATCAGCTGGAGGATTAGCCCCTTTATCCTTGCCATCGTTCTTCAGCCCTAATAGAATCGTCGAGACTTAGGGGTTGTATTTGGTTAGAGTCTTCCGAATAAAGCGAACCGGATTATTCTGACTTCGAAAGTGTTGACTCCCTTGCGGGGTCGTTCCTATAATCAAAGACATCAGTACTACGCTCAGGGAGATACCATGTTGAGTCTACGTTCGACTTTAGGGATTTTTTGCGCCTTAGCGCTGGCGCTGCCAGCCTTCGCCCAGACGGGAAGCATTCAAGGCGTCGTCATCGATTCCGCCGGAGCTTCCATTCCAAATGCCAGGATTGCC
>JBBRNO010000033.1:0-50051 GCA_038230275.1 Bryobacterales bacterium | reverse complement strand
GCGCGAGGGGAAGCCAAAGAGGAGAGCGACCTCGATCTTCTCGTCTCCTGGGAGCCGGGCCGGAGCCTGCTCGATCATGCCGGGTTAGTACAAGATCTGCAGGAACTGCTTGGGATGCGGGTTCATCTCGGAACCGAGAAGTCGCTTCACTGGTATGTGCGGGACAGGATACTTCGCGAAGCGACGCCGCTGTGAAGGAGGATCGGCTTTACCTGCACCACATGCTGGAGCGCTGCCAGCGCATCAGCCGTTTCATCCAGCCAGGTAGAGACTCCTTCATGACATCGGAAGAACGGCAGGACGCGGGAACGCCTCTCGGCACTCGATTGGAAGGCCATTTGCGGTGCGCGACGTTTTGATCCACGATTACATCGGGAGGGACCTCGATGAAGTGTGGAACGCCGCCTCTGCCCAAATACCCGAGCTCCAAGCAGTATTACAGCAGTTTCTCGCCGCGGAAGAGTCCGCTTCACCGCACATTTCATGATTTACCGCTCATCGTCTCCCATTTCCCGTTGGCTATAATACGAACGAGGGTACCCGATGCGCTTCCCAACTTTCGGCTTGTGTCTCCTGTTTTGCGGCGTACTTCCGGCCGCGGAGAAGAAATTGACCGGGCCGGTGCGGGGAGGCAACGATGTCCTTGATATTGCCGCCACGGTGCTGGTGGATAAAGAGGCTGTAACCCAGGCCTTAGGCCGCGATCCTGGACTCGCGCTGATCGTCGTCAACGTCAAAGTAATTCCAAAGGGTGACAGCGTTGTGCAAATCTGGCGTGACGACTTCACGCTGTTGTTGAGCCGCGATGGGCAGAAGTCACAGCCCCTGGAACCGGGCCAGATTGCCGGGCGCGGCGGCATGGTGGTAAGCACGCAAGGTGTGGCCGGCTCCGGCGGCGGCATGGGCAGCGGCCCCAGCTTCGGGATACCCGGAATGGGCCGCATGGGCGGCGGCGGCGTGGGAACCGCGGCCAGCACCACCGAGAACAAGACCACTGTTCAGGCTGATACCGGGGAGCCCGACAACCCCTTGCTGCAGGTGCTAAAAGACAAGGTGCTACCCGAAAAAGAGACCAACGACGCGCAATCCGGCCTGCTCTATTTCCTGTTCGATGGGAAGCCACCGAAAATGAAGGATCTGACTCTGATCTACAAGTTTCGCGGCGGCAAGGTCATAATGGACTTCAACCCTAAATCATGAATATTGGCGAACTCGACACGCCCGCGCTGCTCATTGATCTGGACATCGTGGACCGCAATCTGGGCAAGATGGCGAACTACGCCCGCAGCCATCGATTACGCCTTCGTCCGCACACCAAGACGCACAAGATCCCGGCCCTGGCCGAGCAGCAGTTGGCCCTCGGCGCCGCCGGGCTGACGGTGGCGAAGGTGAGCGAGGCGGAGGTGATGCTGAAGGCCCACCCCGGGGAGTTGCTGGTGGCCTATCCGGTGATCGGCAAACAGAAACTGGACCGCTTGATGGCCGTCGCGGCGGATACCCGCGTAACGGTCTCGCTGGACAGCCTTACGGCGGCTACCCAGCTCTCCGCGGCAGCCCAGGCTTCCGGCCGGACCATCGGCGTGCTGGTCGAAATTGACGCCGGTCTGGGCCGTGTTGGCGTGCAACCGGGACCGGAGCTGCTGGCCTTGGTGCAGGCTGTCGCTTCCCTGCCCGGCCTCACGTTCGAAGGCATCGCGTTCTATCCTGGCCACATCAAAGTGCTGAACGAGGCTGCCGATGCCGCGCTTGCCGCGTTAGGAGGGTTGCTGGACGGGGTGGTTCGTCACCTGGAAGCGGCAGGCTTCCCCGTGAAGCTTGTCAGCGGCGGATCCACGCCCACCCTTTACCGCTCGCACCAAGTGGCTCGCCTGAATGAGATCCGCCCGGGGACCTCTATATTCAATGACCGGAATACCGTGCTGTGCGGTGCTGCGACCTATGACGATTGTGCGGCTTCAATCCTAGCGACGGTGGTTTCCACGGCAGTAAAAGGACAGGTGATTATCGATGGGGGATCGAAGACATTCTCGTCGGATCGGCCAATGGGGCTGGAAGCAGTCAGTTTCGGGCTGGTGTTAGACGCGCCGGAGGCTGTATTTGTCAACATGAATGAGGAACATGGATTCGTCGACATGCGCAAAGTATCGAAATCATTTCAGGTTGGGGATCGGGTTCGGGTACTGCCAAACCACGTTTGCGTGGCGATGAATTTACACGAGCAGGTTTACGGATATCGAGGGGAAAATGTGGAACGCGTGTGGCGTGTGGAAGGCAGGGGCAAGCTGCAATAGCCTGCCCCGCTCCCGGTAGAAACGTAGAAACTAGTGGGCCATCTTGACGGAGTCGATTGTGACGGTGTCGCCGTCCAACTTGCCCGTGATGGTGACCTTATGCCCGAGGTGATCCATCACCTTGTCGGCATTGGCGATCTTGATAACCTTACCGTCCGTGACGAACACCGGAGCCGCTCCGCCCTTCACGCACTTGGTGACACAGGCGATGGCCTTGTCCGATCCATCTACGTGCTTGGCGCCGCAGCCAGCTTCGGAAATCGCGCCAGTCCACTCAGCGGCGAATGCGCTAAGAGCGAACAGCGAGGACAATACGAGAACTTTCTTCATTTGATAGATCCTCCTACGGATTCTGAGATGCTTGTTTCTGAAATCGAAAACCGACTTTGTGACTATACCTGAGAAAAATGTACTATGCAAGCCTACAACTACCTATACGTAAGGATACCACTCATCGGATGGGTTGCTGACTTCAACGTAGCCGGAAGAGGCCGGAGGTGAATTTTCCTTCCAGCCTGCGACGCCGCGCCTACTCCACCACCGCCTGAATGGTCAGAGGTGAATTTCCTTCCAGCCGGTTGTTCACGAATAGATACGCAGGTTCCCCGCGACGCTGTGCCCGCAGCATCAAATCCTTGAGCGCTGTTCGCGCCTCCGGGTTCTCGTCTTTCGTTGCTGTATAGGGCGAGAATGTCTTCACCGCAAGTTCATAGGGCCGGCCCTGCCGCAGCAGCGCCCGAGCCACTATGAAATCGGCGGTGAATACATCCGGGATCAGCATCTGTGCGCCAAGCGGTGGCATACGCGTCCATGCATTGAAGACGTGCGCTACGCGGTGCGCATGGAGCGTTTCGAAGTATTCCGGCAACAGATAGTTCTGGTTGCGAATCTCCACCGAGTAGCGGAAACCCGTGGGCAGTTTGGCCAGAAACGCGGCCAGGTCCGCGAAGAAGAGAAGCGGCTCGGCGTACGCCTGTTTAGAAAACGTCCCAAACTCGAAGATCAACACGGCAATCCGGTCGGCGTACGGGGTCAGCGGTTGTAAAAAGAGCGCATCGAACAGCTCCGCGTTCAAGAACGATGCGTTGTCCTGGCCGCTGCGAGCGCCATAGCGGGGATGGTTTGGGAAGCGCTTGCAGGTGATCTCTTCCGGCACCTTCAGGCCGAACTTCAGCGTAGGCGGCGCCGCGGCAAACAGTTTCTGCCAGAACTGCGGCGAGGGAAATTGATAAAAAGAGAAGTCGCCGCAGACCAGGGGGAAGGTTTCGGCGTACTCGGTAATGCAGGTTTCCTCGAAACGCTTCTTTGAGAATTTGCCGCGCGTGATGTAGCGTTCCGGCGTGTAGACCTGGCCCAGCCAGCCTTCATACTTCCAGGAACTGCCGCCTAGATAGATGCCCTTTTCCGCCAGCGCCCGCAGCTTGGCTGCCAGTGCAACGCGGTCGAAGGCGGGCGGGGCGTCAAAGAGCGGCAGTGTCTCCACTAGCGGCTATTTTACAGCGATTACGGAGATGGTATTTCCGGTGCCAGGCGTGGGCTCTACCGGCTGCACCGTAGTGCGCGTGGGAGCGGGAGAGGCGAAAAACGTCGCGTAAATTTTGTTCATCGCGGCGAAATTATCGATGCTGTTGACGTAGACGTTGCTGGCCACCACGTGATCCATGGTCAGACCGGCGGCGGCCAGATCCTTCTTAATATCTTCCAGGATTTTATCCGCCGTGGGGCCGGAATGCGTAGAGTAGACATCGGTCTGTCCGGCAATTCCGGTGATCTGGATCGTGAAGCCGGCGGGCAACTCGTTTACAGGCAAATAGACGACGGTCGCGGTTGGGCTAAAGCTCTTTTTCGCCAGGGCTTCCACTTGATCGTGAGCCGCTTTCGCAGTGTAGTAGACGTTCACAAACGCCAGATCGGTCAGTTTCAGTTTTTTGGTCGCAAGATACCGCGACGCGGCCGCGATTGTGCTTCCCGGAACGTACACCCGGTTGCCAGGCTTGGTTGTGGCCACGGCGCTGATCTCCACCGGCGTATCCAGCGGCATGCGCTTCACACCAATCACGGCGTGAACCGGAGCGTTCGCAGGGAAGAATGTCTTGAACACCTTATCCATGGCGGCGTAGTTCGCCATGTCCGAAAGATAAATCTGCGCGTAGACAACGTCGCTCATTTTCAGGCCGCCGGTCTCGACGACGGTCTTGACGTTCTCCAGCGACTGCCTGGTTTGTGCTTCGATATCGGCCGGAAGCTTGCCCGCTAAGTCGCGCGCGCCCTGCCCGGACACGTAAAGGAAATCACCGGATTGAATTCCCGGACTGAACGGACCGATGGGCTTCACTCCGGGCGGAAATACAGACTTGCGTTCGGCGGCTAAGGCCGTCAGGGAAGCGGCCAGCGCGATCAAGGCGAGCGTTCGTTTCATTTGATCTCCAGGATCTCCCGTTCCTTGCCCTTGGAGGCGATGTCAATCTTCAACATGAACCCATCGATCATCTTCTGAATTTCTTCATGGGCGCGGCGTTCCTCGTCTTCGCTCACCAGCTTGTCCTTGAGCAACTTCTTCACGCCATCGTTGGCATCGCGGCGGATGTTGCGGAGGCTGACGCGGTGCTCTTCGGCTACGCCGTGAAGCTTCTTCACGAAGTCCTTGCGCCGCTCTTCGGTTAGCTGCGGGATGGGCACACGGATGATCTTGCCATCGTTTCCCGGGTTCAGCCCCATATCGGCATTGCGGATCGCCTTCTCAATCATGGCGATTTGCGAGGTATCCCAGGGCTGGATGGTGATCATGAACGGCTCCGGAACGTGGAGCGTCCCCACTTGATTGATGGGTGTCGAGGTGCCATAGAAATCGACATGCACGTTGTCAAGCAGGTTGATGGAAGCCCGGCCGGTGCGGATGTTCGACATCTCGTGCTGAAGATCGGTGATGACCTTCTCCATCTTGGTTTTGGCTTGCGTCTCCACTTCCTTGACGGACTTGAAGGCGGTGGATGGCGCTGCTGCTACTGGTTTAGGGTTGTCTTTGCTCATATTGTGAGTTCGTGGCCGCTCAATTACTAATGATAGTGCCTAGCGGCTCTCCTTTGGACATTCGCATGATATTGCCATTTGTGTTCAAGTTGAAGACCACGATGGGAAGCTTGTTGTCGCGGCACATGGCCACCGCCGAGGCGTCCATGATGGCCAAGGAGCGCGACAGCACATCCGTGTAGGTAATGCGGGTGTAGAGAATCGCGTCGGCGTGTTTGAGCGGGTCCTTGTCGTACACACCGTCGACGCGGGTAGCCTTGGCGATCACCTCCGCATGAACTTCCAGCGCGCGCAATGTGGCGGCGGTATCGGTGGAAAAGTAAGGATTCGAGGTGCCGGCGGCGAAGATGACAATACGCCCTTTTTCCAGGTGCCGGATGGCGCGGCGGCGGATGTAGGGTTCAGCCACCTGATGCATTTCGATGGCGGTCATCACCCTGGTGGGAACACCTTGTTTTTCCAGCGCATCCTGCAACGCCAGGGCGTTGATTACGGTGGCCAGCATGCCCATATGATCGCCGGTAACGCGATCCATGTTCTTGGCGGCGGCGGCCACTCCGCGGAAGAAATTGCCGCCACCCACCACCAATCCAATTTGAAGTCCTGTCCCGGCCACTTCGGCCACTTCAGCCGCAAGTGCCCGCACGCGGTCGGGGTCGATTCCAAAGCCACCCTGGCCGGCCATTACCTCGCCACTCAGTTTGAGGAGAATGCGGGAGTAGGCTGCCACGATATGCCTTCTTACTCTGCCGGGGCTTGCTCAGCTTCCGTAACAGGCGTAGTATCGCCCACTTTGAAACGGACGAACCGGGCCACACCGATATTCTCGCCCACCTTGGCGATCTTGGTGGCGATCATCTGACCGATGGTGATGGTATTTTCCTTCACGAACGGCTGTTCATAGAGGCAAACCTCTTCGTAATACTTGGCCATGCGGCCTTCGACAATCTTGTCGAGCATCTTCTCCGGCTTGCCTTCGTTGGCGGCGCGCGCGCGGTAGATATCGCGCTCCTTGGCCAGCGCCTCTTCCGTTACTTCTTCCTTGCGGACGAACTGCGGATCGGCGGCGGCAATCTGCATGGCGATGTCGTGCACCAATTCCTGGAAATCGTCCGTGCGGGCGACGAAATCGGACTCGCAATTCACTTCCACCATCACGCCCAACTGCGCGCCGGGGTGGATATAGGTGCCGATGACCCCTTGCCGGGTAACGCGCGATGCCTTCTTCGATGCCGAGGCGATACCGCGCTTGCGCAGCACAATCTCGCCTTCAGCCAGGTCGCCGTTCGCTTCCACCAGCGCCTTCTTACACTCCATCATGCCTGCGCCGGTACGCTCGCGCAGTTGTTTTACTAGCTGTGCGGTAATTTCCGCCATATTTGTTTCCCCTTCAGATCTGGTTTCGCTGCCAGCGCTACTATTCGCTGACTACGGTCTCGGGCGCGTGCTTACGCGGCAGAGACATGGAGGGCAGGTCTTCGTCGGAAATACCTTCCGACATCAACTGCTCGGCATACTTCGGATCGAGGTACTGAGTGTACTCGGTGGAATCCTCAAGCGGCATCTCGTCGGAGACAATCTTCTCCACCACGAAATCCTGCTCGGTGGCCAGGGCGCGCCCTTCCACGACGGCATCCGAGATCTTATTGGTGAACAGGCGAATGGCGCGCAGTGCGTCGTCATTGCCGGGAATCACGTAATCCACTTCGTCGGGATCGCAGTTGGTATCCACCACGGCGACCACTGGAATGCCCAGGCGGCGGGCTTCTTTCACCGCGATGGCTTCCTTATTCGAATCGATCACAAACAGCAGATCGGGCAGGCCAGGCATGTCTTTGATGCCCGCCAGGTTCGTTTGCAAATGTTTACGCTCGCGCTCCATGCGGCCGGCTTCTTTCTTGACGCGGCCCTCATAACCACCTTCGGTGGCCATCACATCCAACGCCTTCAACCGCTTGATGGATTTCTGCACCGTGAGCATGTTGGTGAGCAAACCGCCCAACCAGCGCTGATTCACGTAGTACATGCCGCAGCGGGTAGCTTCTTCCGCGATGGCTTCCTGGGCCTGGCGCTTGGTGCCGACGAAGAGCACGTTCTTGCCTTGCGAGGCTTGCTCGCCGACAAAACGCATGGCATCTTTGAATAGCTTGAGCGTTTTCTGAAGATCTACAATGTAGATCCCGTTGCGTTCGCCAAAGATGTATTCCTTCATCTTTGGATTCCAGCGCTTGGTCTGGTGCCCGAAGTGTACGCCGGCTTCGAGCAATTCCTTCATTGAAATGGACGGCAAAATAACTCCTTTATGTTTCGGTCCAGGAACACGGTCCTAAGCGAGATTTGTGTTCCGGGAGTTGGAAAGCTACGGTTGAAAACGGATGGTGAGGCGGCGTTGCGTCGGTGTAGAGATGACGAACGCCGCCAGTGACATTACCGCTTGGAGAATTGGAACCGTTTGCGAGCGCCCTTCTGACCGTACTTCTTGCGCTCATGCTTGCGGGGATCGCGAGTCAGGAAACCGAGCTGCTTGAGTTTACCGCGCAGTTCGGCGTTGAACTCCACCAGCGCCCGTGCGATGCCAAGGCGGGCTGCGCCGGCCTGGCCGGTGAAGCCGCCGCCGTTGGTGAGGATCAACACATCGAATTTCTCAGCCGTTTCCGTTGCCAGAAGCGGTTGACGCACCATGGCCCGGCTGGACTCAGTGGTGAAATACTCATTACCGGCGCGGCCATTGATGGTAATGGTGCCCTTGCCGGAGCGCAGAAACACCCGCGCTACCGACGTCTTCCGCCGGCCCGTTCCTAAATGTTGTACTAAAGCTGCCACTATCGAATTCCCCTTATCCCTATATACCGTCTCAAACTGTCAGATCGACGGGCTTTTGTGCCTGATGAGGATGCTTGTCGCCCGCGTAAACATTCAGCTTGCGATACATCTGCTTCCCCATTTTGGTCTTGGGCAGCATGCCTGCGATGGCCTGCTCCACCATCCGGATGGGGCGTGTTGCGCGAACTTTCTTCGCCTGAATCTCGCTCAGTCCGCCCGGAAAACCAGAGTGGCGGCGATAGATCTTTTGCTCTTCTTTTGCACCGGTCAGTTTGATCTTCTCGGCGTTGATGACAATGACATGGTCGCCCGTATCAATGAAGGGCGTATAGATTGGCTTGGTTTTGCCCATCAAAATCATGGCAGCCTTGCTGGCTAGCCGGCCGAGGACAACCCCTTCTGCGTCTATAACGTGCCAGTTACGAGGGATTTCGTTCTTGGTCGGGAATTGCGTATTCATAGACAGACGTATCTCCAATGCGTGTTACAAACTATTGAGTGTAGCCGATTGTTGGGTTTAGTGTCAAACGGAGGGGCGTACCGGGATGCCCTTTTGTATTGTTTCCATTGCCAAGAAGAGCTTTCGAGGATCGCTCGCGAGTGGAAGGAACTCGTGACGCCTGTAAAATTCCGCGGCAGAATCGTTGATCGCCTCTGCAACTACACCGGCGGAAGCTACAACCGGCGAATTCTCCCAACTTCGAAAGAGTGCGTCAGCAAGTAGCAACCGCCCAAGATTTTTTCCCTGCTGATCCGTGCTAATCGCCAGGCGGCCTAATAATGTGGCCGGAATCAGTGGAAACCTCGGCAGCTTTCGGGCAAGGGCCGGAGGTAATTCATGCCCTTTGACAGCATAGGCGGATAGAGTGTAATAGCCTACGATCCGCCTCTCCGGGTTTAACATGACAAAAGGCGCCGCTACCTTGCGCTTTGCGTCCTGGCCTACCTGCCGGTGGAAATAGTCGTCCAGCTCGAAGTTGCCACACGTAAAGATGGCTCGATCCTGTTCGCCCAGCGCCTCAAAGGAGTATGGAATTAAACTGGGGCTCACCTACTTACCGGTCATACGCAGATAATCGTGGAACGCGGCGCGCAAAACAGGTCCTGGCTCCGGAGGATTTAAGAGCAACTCCACAAACGCTTCCGACTCCTTGGCGGTCAGGACTAATATCGATCTGGCTTCAATAGTCCGCTCTGCCGCCATCTCAGCGCTTTGGATCACGAAGTCCGTCATGCTGCGGCCTTCGAGATCGGCTGCCCTCTGAATCAGAGTCTTTTGTTCTTCGTTGAGACGGGCATCGAAGCGATATGCCTTCACCTTCGCTGCTTTACGTTTTCCGGTCTTCACAGCGGTTTGGCTCATTGGCGGCTACCTCCTCTGAGTGTACGGTAGGTGACCGTACAGGTCAAGAACAGTACGGCTCATCGAAAGCGACCTACATGCCGTCGATGTCTGCGTCCTGGTCAAGCGCCGATTGAAAGAGGAACGTCCGCGCAACTGGTGCATCTCGAACTACGGCCATTCAGGTCCGAGATTTCTCCAGCCAATCCCAGTTGCAAGCCATTTGCTGAAAAGATGCTGAAAGACATCCGGCAGAGGCTGTATTATTGGCCTTACACGCAACTCATTTGCTTATAGAGAAATTCTGGTGTGAGTAAAAGTTCCTTCCACGATCGAATATAAGGATACGTATGCGCAACCGAAGACTGCTCTTTTTCTTAGCACTCACTTGGCCCCTGCTTGCCGCTGAAGGCCCCTTCTTTGTCACCTACACCCACCAAATGGAAGAGCCGGGCAACCTTGAAGTTGCCACGCGGAACGTAACAGGCAGGCCCGCTGATGGTAACAGGTTCTTCGGAATCACAACCGAGCTCGAATATGGGGTCAAGGCGTGGTGGACAACCGAGCTTTATCTGGAAGGGCAATCGACGAAACATGACAGCGGGTTATTCACGGGTTACCGCTGGGAAAACCGGTTCCGGATGCTCCCGCGTGAGCACTGGATCAACCCGGTACTCTACGTGGAATTTGAAAACGTCAACGGAGCCAACCGCAGCCTGCTGGAAGTGGTGGGACACGACGGCCAGGACGATTTGAGCGGACTCAACGCGACAGCGCGCCAGGAAAAGAAACGGGAACTGGAGGCAAAGCTGATACTTAGCAGCCATGTCCGCGGCTGGACGATTGCGGAAAACTTCATTGCCGAAAAAAATGTCCGCCACGCGCCTTTTGAATTCGGCTACGCCGTGGGAGTGAGCCGGCCTCTTGCGCTGGCCGCCAGCCCCGAAAATTGCAAAGTGTGCTGGGAAAACTTTCAGACGGGGCTGGAACTCTACGGAGGACTGGGAACCCACCAGACTTTTGGACTGCACGAAACTTCGCATTACCTCGCTCCCACCGTGAGTTGGGCTCTTCCCAATGGGCCGTCATTCAAGGTTTCGCCTGGTTTTGGCATTACCGGCCAAAGCGCCGCGTTCTTGCTTCGGTTCGGCGTTTCGTACGAGATTTCCCAGGTTGGACGGATGTGGAGGAAGCGACAATGAAATCTCTGAAGATCACTTGCTGCATTCTCGTGTTGATAGCGGGTGGGTTGCGCGCCGTTGAAAACCGGAAGCCGCTGCTGCAACAGATGCCCCTCAGAGAAATGAGCCGGACGAATCCTTACGAGGCGCAACAAACGGCGGAGCGGGCTGGCCGAAAGCTTTTCCAAAGGGAATGCTCAAGCTGTCACGGACAACAAGCTCAAGGAACCGGACGGGCTCCCGCGTTGGCTTCGCGGATCGTGAGACAGGCGTCACCCGGAGCTATCTTCTGGGTGCTGCGCAACGGCGATTTACGCCATGGAATGCCTTCGTTTTCGCACCTGCCCGAACCTCAACGCTGGCAGATCGTGACCTACCTGAAAACACTCCGCTAGCGATGCGAGACCCGGTAGCCGGATAGTTCATACTGCGATACGGGTTGAGGAGCCAACGCCTTGCAGGTCAGGAATTCGGAGAGAGGTTCGGCCCGCGGACGGTATTCAACTTCGTGGATTTGGCTGTTGCCCGCGAACCGAACCCGCTGGCCGTCGCTATCCAGAAACCGCAGATCTTCGAGGCCCAGAATTCCCGATTCAGCGCGGACGAAGTACTCTCCGATCTGGGCGGCTTTGGGGTAACACGACCGGCCTCGGTAGTACTGCAAGACAACCTGATTCTTCTCGTATGCCTGCACGATGGCTCGCGTGTCCTGAGCGAAGACATTGCCGTAGTAAATTCCGTGTGGCAGGCAGATGACGTTACCCGCGAAGCGGTCGCCGCCTACATGAGAGCATTCCCAGACATTTTCCGCCGCCAATTCTCTGGTGGCGCAGTAAGTGGCATACCCGAATTTGGCGCAGCACTTGTCGTGGGCGCCGTGGGTGCAAACCAGGTATAGCGGCTCCGTCCAAGGTTCCGGCTCGCATGCCAGAAGTTCCTGGAAGCTACTGCCCCGAAGGCGGAACACCTGCGGATTTTGCTCCCGGCTGTGAACCAGGAATCCCTTGAGTTCCGATGGCTGTTGGTGCGGGTGCTGCTGGCGGATCAGCAGCGGGCGTCCGTATGGGTAAGATCGCACCTTGTGACGAAGGGCCTTCTGGATGGACGCCGGCAGCCGCTCATCGGGAAACGCCTTTGGGCCCCACGCGGCGGGATGCTCCAACAGCAGCCAGGTATCGACCCGCGCCGCCGTGCCGAAGATTTTTTCGTTTTGCGAGCGGGATAATTCAGAGCAGAACGTTGGGCACCACCGTCACCAGGCCGCCCTCGATCAGTTCGCCCACAAAACTGCGGACAACCCGGGGAGACAAATCACAACTGAGCTGCAATTGGCGAATGCTGCATGTACCGTTGTCCTGAAGCATTCGCAACAGAGGGCCGGCAGCGGGCGCGAAGGTCCATTGCTTTCCCTTCGCGCGGATCGTCAGAATGGAGTCCAGATCGATCCTCCTCGGCACAATCCACTTTACCGACCAATCCTCGTCCGTCGGTGTCGCCGTCCAGGGAAGGCTAAAATGTGGACGCGTTTGCACCCGGGCATCGGCATGGGCGAAGTATTCGTCAAGGAGTTCGCCGTTCCAATGTGCTGCCATGGCGTCTCGGAGTTTGTTCAGGTAGGCGCGCTTTTCATCCGGTGTCCCAAAGCGCGGCAAATCCGCGGCAAGAACGGGACTCAGCCGCTCAGTGACCCATGCCAACAAATCTGCTCCCGTCGGCGGATGCAGGCCGACGGTCAAATGGAGCGTCGGTTCGTCCAAGGGGATCGCCACATGCCACCAGCCCCGTGGAATGTAGAGTAGATCTCCGTCGTTGAGCGTCCCTTCCCATAGCGGAGTCGAGGGTGGCTTCCCATCGTCTGTTTTGCTGTAAACCTTCCACAGCTTGCGCCCGGAGACTTGCAGGATGAGGACATCGTGACCGTCCCAGTGGAGGTCGAAGCCGGGTGAACTGCGCCAGCCCGCATACATATTGACCTGGATGCGATTGCTTAATTGCCGCTCCAGATTCTCTACCAGGGCGGTGATCGGTGGCTGGAGTTCGTCCATGGCGTCCACAATCAGCGTCGCGCCTTCCTTCAAATGGCGTGTCAGTTCAGCGGAACGGACACGGGGAACCCGCCGGTTTGACCGGTATTGCAGGAACGACGCAGCCGGGATCGGCTTCCCTTCGCGCACCAAACGGAGTTGCGGGACGTCCAGGCGGTGATGCTCCAGAATCTGGTTCAGATCCGCCCACGGCAGTAGCCCGGCGAATTTGCCGGACTGTCCGGGGCAGTAGAAGTACTCTTTGCCAAGGTAACGGTGAAGAAACTCTTCCGTGGAGATTGGCTCCAGTATTCCGGCCAGCGTTGCTGGCGCGAGGCTATTTCTTGTCGCCGTCGGTGCCACCGCCATCGGTGCCGTCAGTGCCGTCAGTGCCGGTGCTGTCGCCGTCCGTGCCTTCGGCATCGGTGCCTTCACCATCCGTACCGTCGGTGCCTCCATCAGGGCCATCACTGTCGTCCGTTTTCGCATGGATCGACCTGGCGTCGAGATCGGTTACATCGAGAATCAGGCCCGAGCGTTCGGGAATATCGCCGGTATGTGTCTGTTTCATGACTTCGCACCTCCAGTGCGCAAAGTGAGTAGATAGATTATTGTGTAATATGGTTTCGGAAAGTTTGCGATACTACCAAGTGCGAGGTTGTTCGATGAAAATTTGCTTACTATTTCTCTTCGTAAGTGCCGCCTTTGCGGTGGACGTAGCACCGCCGGCCGATCAGATCGCATCGTCGATCCTGGCCGCGCCAAAAGAGCGCCGGGCCGACGCCACCGTGCTCGGTTATAACGACAAAGGCGCCGTGGTGACGCTGCGGAAAGGCACCAATGAGATGGTCTGCCTGGCGGACGATCCCAGCGACAAGACGTTCAGCGTCGCCTGCTACCACAAAGACCTGGATCCGTTCATGGCCCGCGGCCGGGAACTGGCCAAGGATGTCAAGGGTAAGGAACGGCACGAGGCCCGCTGGAAAGAAGTGGACGAAGGCAAGCTCAAGATGCCGAAGGAGCCCCGGATGCTGTATGTGCTGACGGGTAAAGGTTTCGATGCGGCCAAAGGCGAAGTAATCGACGCCTACCTGCGCTGGGTGGTCTACGTTTCCTACGCCACACCGGAAACCACCGGACTTACGACAACGCCCGGAACCGCGCCCTGGCTGATGTACCCCGGCACGGCCGGCGCGCACATCATGATCAGCCCGCCGAAGAAGTAAGCAGCACTTTCAACACCCCGCGCTGGGCGGCGCGCGCGAAAGCCTGCGGCGCCTCAGCCAGCGTGTACGATTCCGAGATCATGTCTTCGACATGGATCCTGCCGGAGCCGAGTAACTGGATTGCCGGCGCAAACCGCCCGCAGCGCGAGCCGACCAGCGTAATCTCATTCACAATGATGGGCGCCGTGTCGATGCGGACTTCCCCATGCACGGTGGACTTCATAATCACCGTACCGCGGGGACGCGCCATGGAGACCGCTGTCCGTAGACCCTCTGCGCTGCCGGTGGCATCCACCACCCAGTCATACGCCGCGACAGGCATCTTTTTCGTTACCAACTCTACCGCGACGCCCACTTTCGCCGCAATCCGTAGCTTCTCTTTGTGCCGGCCAAACTGGTGCACATTGGCGCCTACGACTTGCAGCACCTGAGCGATCAGCAGCCCCAGTTTCCCGTCACCCAACACCGCCACCGCTGCGCCTTTCGTGATTTTCACCTGCTCCAAAATTTCGCAGGCGGCACCCAGGGGTTCCAAGAAGACGGCATGGCGAGTGGCAATTCGCGCCGGAACGATGTGCAAATTGCGTTCCGGCAGCGTCAGGAATTCGCGGAAGGCTCCGGGGTGTTTGACAATCCCCAATACCGTTCGCTTGGGGCAATGACGGCCCAAACCACGCGCGCACCATGCGCACCTGGTGCACGCGAGGTTGATTTCGCCGACGACTCGCTTGCCAATCAGGGCATCGTCGTCCGCCTCGGTCACTTCCCCTACAAACTCGTGACCGGGAATGCCCTCGAAGCCGTAGTAGCCGCGCTGCAATTCCAGATCGGTGTTGCAGATTCCGCCCATCAGCAATCGGATGACGGCAAAGCCATCGGGCCGCCTGGGCTTGGCAACCTTCTGTACCGAGACGCGGCCCGCACTCAAGTGGACGGCAATCATATTCGCCGCCTAAGTGCCCCGTTTGTTGCCATAGAGGTCGATATGCAGGCGCGGGCAGAAGCGGTAGCCTTCGGTTTTGCAGACTTCTGCAATCCACGGCGCGCGCTCACGCAACGTCAGGGAATCGGTGCCTTCCGGCATCAGCAGAACGCGGGATTTCTCCGCACCCAACTCCCTGGCCAGCGTTTTGATCTCGGCAATATCCCGTTTATGCTTGACCACGAATTTCAGCTGATAGGGGTATTCCGCCATCAATTGGCGCAGCACATCGGGCTGAATGCGCAGCCGGTCGTGCTGCGCCGCCCATTCCCCGTCTTCCCGTTCATGCGGCGTTGAATTGGAGAGCTTCGGGCTGATGCTCATCAAGTCGCACACCACCGGCTTGAACACCGTGCCGGCTGTTTCAATGGTGATATGTTGATCGATGCGTTTCAGGCCTTCGGTGAACTTCACGATGTCCGGCGCAATCATCGGTTCGCCGCCGGTAACCACCACGTGACTGGCCCAATAACGGCGAACGGTGGAAAGAATGCCGCCCAGCATCTGGTCTTCGCCCTGCGGTTCCCATGAGGTATAGGGCGTGTCGCACCAGGTGCAGCGCAGGTTGCATCCGCTGGTGCGCACAAAAACCGAGGGAACGCCAGCCAGCATTCCTTCGCCCTGTACGCTATAGAAAATCTCGGAAATCATCATTTCAGATACTCCAACGGGTCAACCAGACCAGACTCGGCGAAACCCTTTTTTCGCAGGATGCACGAATCGCATTCTCCGCAGGACCGGCCCGCCGAATCGGGATCGTAGCAACTGTGGGTGAGCGAGAAATCGACGCCCAAGCCGGCGCCTAGCTTCACGATATCGGCCTTCGATAGCTCGATCAACGGCGTATGCACCTTGATTTTCGTGGTGCCTTCCACTCCAGCCTTCGTAGCCAGGTTCGCCATGAATTCAAAGGCGGCGATGAATTCCGGGCGGCAGTCGGGATAGCCGGAATAGTCAATCGCGTTCACGCCCAGGAAAATATCCGAGGCGCCCAGCACCTCAGCCCACGCCAGTGCGAACGACAGGAAGATCGTGTTCCGCGCGGGAACGTACGTAATCGGGATTCCGTGCGCCATCTCCCCGGCGTCGCGGCCCTTAGGTACGGCAATCTCACTGGTGAGTGCAGACCCGCCGAACGCACGGAGATCGATTGGAACCACGCGGTGTTCGTCCGCTCCCAGACTGGCCGCAATGCGCCGTGCGGCATCTAATTCGATGCGGTGGCGCTGGCCGTAATCGAACGATAGGGTGTAACAACTGAATTGGCGGCTGCGGGCGACGGCGAGGCACGTGGACGAATCCAGTCCGCCGCTCAACAGGCAGATCGCTTTTGGTTTGGAGATCCCGTTGGAAACCATGGACGTGTAACCTTCAGTGTAAGCCAACCAAACGAGAGAAACCGTACCCTTACCCCGGATTCACTGCTAGGAGCCTTGAAATTAGTACTTCGCCTTAGACTACGGGACTAGGTACGTCTGACCTACAGAATACAGGCCCCTCGCTAAAATGTCTAAATAAAAGAATCTAAATGCTTTTATGGATTTGCCGGGTGCGCCGCGTGGCTAGGCAGTGGGGTAAATAGGGTACTTGAGTTCCAGGACCATGTAAGTGGATTCCCTATCTATTATTCTTCTTCAGATACGACGATGATAAATACTACTGCAATAACTGTCACGTGAGGGCATAGAAGGAAGAAATGAGACATCTGCACTGTTTTCTTTTGGTTGGGGCTGTGTTGGCGGCGTGCGCGACTTCCGCTAGCGCACAGAGCACAGTTGGTACTGGAACCGGCGGCCCAAGCAATTGGGAAAAAGAGTATGCCGATGGAAAGGCCGCCTACGCGGCTGGAAACTACAAGGAAGCCGAGAAACAACTGAAGACCGCGCTGAAATCGACGCGTGAGTTTGCCTCCAACGACCCGAAGCTGGTGAGTACATTGGACGACTTAGCGCAGACCTATCGCGCACAGAGCAAATACGCCGACGCGGAGCCCTTGATGGAGCGGCACCTGGCATTGAAGGAACGCTTCCTGGGCAAGTTCCACCCGGACTTGGCGAAGGACATTGACGACCTGGGGCGGGTCTGTTTCGCACAGATGAAGTTCGTCTCGGCCGAAACCTACTTCCGCCGCGAGTTGACGCTTCTTGAGAAGAAATTCGGACCGGAGTACGTGGACTTGATTCCCGCCTTAACCAATGTGGCCCAATCCTGCCAGGCGCTGAACAAGAATTCGGAAGCTGAGCCGATGCTGAAGCGGGCCATTTCGATCCGTGAAAAGAACCAGGGTGCGGACCATCCGGAAATGGCGGCGGAACTTTCCAAGCTTGCCGGGCTGTATGTCACTTCATCCAAGTTCAAGGAAGCGCAGGAATTGTACATGCGCTGCCTGGCCATCCTCGAAAAGCAGTATGGCCCGAACTCTCCCAATCTGATGCCCACTTTGGACAGCGTGGCCAGTGCCTATCGGGATCAGGAGAAATACGACAAAGCGGAACCGTTCTTCCTGCGGTCGATGGCCATCCGCGAAAGCGCATTCGGCCCGTCGCACCCGGATATGGCGGGAGCCCTGGACAATTTGGCGCTGCTCTATACCAAACAGAAGCGCTATCCCGAAGCGGCCCCGTTTTACGAGCGGTCGCTGCTGATCCGCACCACCACCCTGGGACCCGAGCATCAACTGGTCACCTCCGCGCTGGACCGGCTGGCCGCTTGTTACGCATCGCAGGAGAAGCTGGTGGAGGCTGAACCGTTGTTCAAGCAATCGTTCTCGATCCACGAAAAAGACACATTACTCAGCCTGCGGAGTCTAGCTAATGTGTATGTGTCCCGCGAAAAATTTGGCGACGCCGACCCGCTCTACCGGTTGGCACTGGCCATCTACGACAAAAACAGTCCGGCGAAGAAGGGAAAGAAGACCGTCGCCGCCGAGGCGCCACCGCCGTATTTGCTCGAAACACTGGACGAGTACGCGGTAGTTTTACGGAAGTTGAAGCGGAAGGGGGAGGCCTCGAAGCTGGAATCGAGGGCGAAGCCGATCCGTGCACAACTTGCAATGATTAAGGCTCAAAAATAGAGTCACTCAGTTATTCGGAGGATAAAAGGCTAGTCTTTACGGACTGGCCTTTTTTCTTATCTTGACGTCTTCGACAGGCCGGAATCGCAGCGCCGACCACACGTCGTCGATGGCGATCTGCGTCACCGGACGCCACCCGGTTGGGATCATGGCGTCCCAAACTACGTCCCGGCTAAGGTCGCTGGCAACGCCCGATGTTTTCTTGGGATACGTGATCCACAAGTAGGCACCAGCGGCGGCGTGTTTCAAAAGCGACGGCGCGGCCTTGGTGATTTCGGCTCTGCGGACAGCGAAGAACTGTACAAACTCATGCGTCCCGGCGATTGCGTGCGAGACAGTTACGCCTTCCGGCAGAGGCGCTAACCATTTCAAATATTCCTCAGGGGCGTTCACGATCAGCGCGCGCATTCCAGGCTTCAGGCCCAGCTTTCTTGCAATTGGATTGATGGTCATGTGGCGTTACGCCAGTCGCCACTGGCATTAGAGCATCGTAGCATCGTGGTTACAATGGCAGCGTCAAGCAGGCTTCGCAGCCCGGTGGCCCAACGCGATTCCGCAGGCTGAGGGAGCCGCCGTGAGCCTCTGCAATCTGCCGGCTGAGGACCAGGCCGATGCCCGACCCTCCCGGTTTCGTAGTAAAAAACGGCACGAATAAATTGGCCGTGTTCGCCAGGCCCGGCCCCTCATCGCGCACGAACAATTCCAGTTGCGCGCCGCTTCGATTCCACCCGATGGACACCTGTCCCGATGTCGTGAGCGAGGCATCCACGGCATTGCGCAGCAGGTTGATCAGCAACTGTTCCAACTGGTCGGGATCGCCTTGCAGAGTCAGCGCCGGACCGGTTTGGATGGCGGGAGCGAGGCGAGTTTCCAATGCAGCCACACGGCGCACCCATGCCTCCACCTCCACCGGCTCATGGCGAGGCCGCGGCAGGCGCGCCAGGCGGGCATAGGCGCCCAGAAAGCGGCTCAGGCTTTCACTGCGGGTGGCGATGATGGCCAGGCCGCGCGTAGTATCTTCTTGCCAGTCATCGGGCCGCGGGTTGCGAATCAACAGCGTCCCCAGGCTTTCGGCGATGGACTTAATCGGCGTCAGCGAGTTGTTCAGCTCATGGCCCAGCACGCGTACCAGGCGCTGCCAGGCTTGCAATTCCTCCTCGCGCAGGGGGCGCGTCAGATCGGTGACCACCAGCAGTTGATGGGGCAACCCGCCTTCCCGGAAAACACTGCGGCTCATACCCCAGCGGCCGGAGGCGGCGGGAAAGGTCCGCTGCACGGTGCGCGCGGCGTCCCCTAGCAGGCAATCGGCCAAGCCTAGTTGATCGGCGTCCAGGTCCAGCAGGCGCTCGGAGGTCTGGCCCATCAGCTTCTCACCGGCTTTGTTCACCAGGCGCAAGCGTTGTTTGCCATCGAAGGCGAAGATGGCCACGTCGATCTCTTCCATCACTTTTCGCAACAGTGTGGTGGCTTCCAGCGCTCCCAGCCGCTGCAAACGCAGCGTGGCGCCCATGGCGTTGACCTGCTGCATTACTTCGCCCAGGGCGTCTTCGGCTCTGGCATCGCGGGCACGGATGGAATAGTCGCCTTCGCGCATCGCCTCCAGCAGGTTGGCCAGCGTACGTAGCGGAGACGCCACGCGTTCGCGAAGCGCGGCGGCAAAGCCGAACCATGCGCCGAAAATGAGGATGCCGTAGGTCCAGCGCTCCCTGGCTTCATAGTTGCCGGTCCACAAAACGAAACACGCAAACAGCACCGCCGGAAAACCGGAGGCGAGTCCGAGTACCTGCACCCGCTGTTCGTGAGTGAGCTTTCCGCGGAAGAGGCGTTTCAGCATAAGTTAGCGCGGCGGCACTAGAGGCCGTAACGCTGCAACCTGCGGTACAAGGCGCTGCGGCTTAGCCCAAGGGCATTCGCGGCATGACTGACGTTGCCATCGTACTTGGCCAGCGCCTTACGGATCAAAGTCTCTTCCACTTCTTCCAGGCTCATGTCGTCCAGGCGGACGGGGCCTTCGCGGCCGGTACGAAGCGCCAGGTCGCGCAACCGGATCACATTGTCCTGCGACATCAGAACGGCCCGCTCCACCACGTGGTTCAGCTCGCGCACATTTCCCCGCCACGTATTTTCCACCAGCGCCTGCATGGCTGCCTGATCGAAGCCGCTCAGCCGTTTGCGGTAGCGCTGCGCGTGGGTAGTAAGAAAGTGCATGGCCAGCAGGGGAATGTCCTCCTTGCGGTCGCGCAGCGCGGGCAGATGGATCTCAATCGTATTTAACCGGAACAACAAATCCTGGCGAAAACGGTTTTGCGCAATCTCTTCGTGCAAATTGGCGTTGGTGGCGGAGATGATCCGTACGTCCACTTTCTTGGTGCGCGAGGAACCCACGCGCTCCATCTCTCCAGTCTCCAAAACACGCAGCAGTTTGGCTTGCAGATTGAACGGGACATTGGCAATTTCGTCCAGGAACAATGTGCCGCCGTCGGCCAACTCGAAGCGGCCCACGCGGTCTGTTTTGGCATCCGTAAAAGCGCCCTTCACGTGGCCGAACAGCTCGCTTTCAAAGATACCCTCAGCCAGGCCGCCGGCATTCACGGTAACCAGCGGTTTCGAAGCCCGCTCAGAGATGGCATGCAGCGTCAGCGCCACCACTTCCTTGCCCGCACCGGGCTCACCGGTGATGAGAATGTTCGCGTCTGACGGCCCCACGCGCGAGATCAACTGCAGCACTGGAGCCATGGCGGGCGATTCGGCGATGAAGCGCGGACGTCCGTCGGCGCGCAGCAGACGGTTCTCCGCTTCCAGGCGCTGCCCCTTACGCAGGGCATCGCTGAGCACTAGCTGGGTCTTGATGATAGAGAGCAGCCGCGCGTTGTCCCATGGCTTCTGCACAAAGTCGCGCGCGCCGCGACGCATGGCTTCCACGGCCAGTTCCACGCTGCCCCAGGCCGTCATCACGATGACCGGAAGCATGGCGTCGATCGATTGAATGCGCGCCAGCAGGTCAAGGCCTTCCTGACCGGAAGTGGTGTCGCGGGTGTAGTTCAGATCCATCAGCAAGACGTCGTATTCACGCGATTCCAGCGCAGCGGTCACGGCGGCTGGGGAGGTGACGGCTTCCATCTGAAAACCTTCGGCCTTCAGCAGCAGGCGCAGCGCTTCCAGGACGTCGGTTTGATCGTCGGCGATCAGGATGCGGCAGTCGCGTTTTTCCATGCTTTCGGTACTTCGATTGTAACGAAGGCATCCAAATGGAGGCATACAATCGTAGTGAGCATGAGAGGTGTTCCCGATTTGAAATCCACACGGTTGCTGGCGTTGCCAATCTTTGCGTTGCTGATGAACGCACACCCCATGGGTAATTTCAGCGTGAACCACTATTCGCGGCTGAGTGTGGGTCCGCAGCAGGTGGACATTGTCTATGCTTTGGATCTGGCGGAAATCCCCACGTTTGAACTGCTGCAAGGGTGGAATCTGACGGCCGCCAGTCCGCGCAAGAGCCTGGAGCAGAAGGCTGCCCAACAGATGCGGGAGTGGACTCGTAAGCTGACTGTCCAATCGAGGGGAATGACGATACATCCGATTTACGAAAGCTCGGAACTGGTGGTTTCGGATGGCGCGGGCAACATGCCGGTGATGCGGATCACGGCGAAGCTGCATGTGGCCGGTGTTACCGGAAAACTCGATTACGAAGACCACAACTACCCGGACCGTGCCGGCTGGAAAGAAGTGGTGGTTGCTGCGGGTAAAGGCGCGAAAGTAGGCACCAGCAGCGTGGGAACCGAGGACCGCAGCGACGGATTGAAAGTCTATCCGCAGGATACTACGGTCGCTCCTCCACAGGTTTTGAAAGCCTCGGTGCAATGGACTTCAGAGGCGCCCGTGGTGGTAGCCGCAAAGCCAGAGGCGGCGCCGGCCGCTCTACCAGAGGCGGCACCGGTAGCTGTAGCGGCCTCTGCGTCACCGCAACCCGGCGGAATGGTAGTGCGGGGCGATTTTCTATCGGAATTGTTGAGCCGCAAGGAGATCAGTTTCAGCATGATTCTGGTTGGCCTGGCAGTGGCATTCGGACTGGGCGCGATGCATGCGTTTTCACCCGGACATGGGAAGACTATGGTTGCGGCCTATCTGGTGGGCTCGCGAGGGTCCTTCAGACACGCGGCGTTCCTGGGCGCGATGGTCACGTTTACACATACCATCAGCGTTTTTGCGTTGGGGTTCGTGACGCTGTTCCTGTCGCGATATATCCTACCGGAGCAGTTGTATCCGGTGCTGGGAGCGATCTCCGGAATCACGATTGTCTGGATCGGCGGGACGTTGTTTTTCCGGCGCATCAAGAAGCTGCGTCCCCAGCCGCAGCACCACCATCACGATCATGGCCATAGCCAGGATCATGACCATGCGCATTCGCACGATCACTCGCACGATCACGATCACGATCATGACCACGAACACCATCACGGCCCGGGTGGACACACCCACGTTCCCGAAGGCGAGGTCACCATGGGCAGTCTGATCGCCTTGGGCGCCAGCGGGGGACTGGTTCCCTGCCCCTCCGGATTGGTGATTCTGCTCAGCTCGATCGCCATTGGGCGAGTCAGTCTCGGCATCCTGTTGCTGGTCGGCTTCAGTGCCGGACTGGCGGTGGTGTTGACGGCTATCGGGCTGCTTGTGGTCTATGCGAAATCATGGCTGCCGGACGCTCAGGCGGCCGCGTCGAGTCCGGCGTTCCGGTATATACCAGTCGCATCCGCAGCCGTCGTCATGATTCTAGGAATTCTGATGACCGGAGTGTCGTTGGGCTTCATTCAACCGGGCCGGTTCATCGGGTAGCGGGCGCGCAGAATGCGGCCCAGCATCATGCAGACGGCCGAGATCAGCAGGAGCCCAAGCAGTCCGGCACTCGCCTTCCGCAGCCACGGGGACTCCCAGAATTTGAGTTCGTAGCCGGCCAGCGGGGTTTGAATCATGGAGGCGCCTTGGCCGGTCAGCTTCATGATGCCATCCGGATTTGTGGACGCCACTAAGATGCCGCCCACCACCAGCACCAATGCGGCTAAAGCCAGCGCGCCCAGTGCCCTGCTCTGTCCGGCGGAAGGGTGCCGGATAAAGCGCGGGTTGATGGTTTCCAGAGACTGGAACACGGCCAGCGTGATGGCGCCTTCCAGCACGGCCGAGACCAGGAAGAGCCCGAAAGATACGCCCAACACTACCCGGGGCATAGCAACACCGGAGGCCAGCAGCTCAGAGAGAGCGAGGAGCGCCGCGATCATCATGGATAGGAACCCACCCAAAAAGACCGCGAGCTTGCGATGCGTTGCGCCCAGAATGTGAAAGGGCAGATACCCGGCCAGCACCGCCATCACGGCCATGTTCATGATGTTGGCGCCCATCGCCAGAATGCCACCGTCCTGAAATACCAGCGCCTGGACCACCAGGATTGCCGTCATCACCAGACTCGCCTGCGCCGGACCCAGCGTGATGCCGAGTAGCGCCGCGCCTACCAGATGTCCGCTGGTGCCGATGCCCACCGGGAAGTTGACGATCTGCGCCGCGAACACGAACGCTCCCATCACGCCCAGCAGTGGCACTCTGGATTCATCGAAGCCGTTCTGCGCCTTTCTGGCCATGTAGCCAACTGCTGGAATGGCCGCGATGTCAAGAGCCGCCCAAACTGGTGGAGAAAGGAAACCGTCAGGTATGTGCATTTGGTAGCACGAACCTAGACATTGTAATACGGGCCGAGGTTTACCCGAGCGGTTAACCCAGCCGGCGAAGTTGAATGCTGCCGTTGACGGTCTTCAATTTGATCTCGCGGCTGCCGTTGCCATTTCTGCTGGCGATGCGGCGCGGGGAGAGGCTGCGATGGCCGGCGATGGGGAAATCCGTGGTGATGGCGCCGTTTCGGGTCTCGGCCTGGAAGGCGGAGTTGGTGAGCGAGGGCGTTTCCAGCGTGATGCTTCCGTTGACCGTGCTGAGGGCGGCCGACTTCATAGAGCAGATGGCCACGATGTTCCCGTTGACGGTGCGCGCCCGGGTCTTGCCGCTGGTGGAGATCTGGATCTTGCCGTTCACCGTTTCGGCGTTGACGTCGCCCTGCAGGTGCTGTGCTTCCACTTCCCCGTTGACGGTTCTGCCGATGAGCCCCACGCCCTTCGGCACGCGAACGGTGTAGTTAACACGGGCGTCGCCTGTAGCGGGAGCCGCCTGACTGCACTGCTTCGGATCGGTTGGCGAGACGGTGCATACGGTCACTCCCCCGCTGTGGTGGATCACGTCGACGTGTACCGGATCGGCGCCGCTTACCTGGGCGTAGACCTCCACTTCGGCGCCGTTCGAGAATTCGGCGTGGACGTCGCCGTTCAGTCCGCGGATCTCTATGGCGAGACCCGGAGCAACCGGTCCATGCCACTGGAAAGGATCAGGTCTCTCGGCGGCAAATCCGGAGATGGAGAGCAGGGATAACAAGAGCACGGGTCGCATAAGTTCTCCTCTTAGCGCTTTTCAAAAGCCAGGCGGATTCCCAGCGCGAGCAGCAGTGTGGCTGTCAACGCTTCCAGGTTGCGCTTCCGATTGGAACGGGGCAGCAGGTGCTTCATGCTCCCCAGGAATACAGTGTACAGCGAGAGCCAGCTCAATCCCATGGCTATATGGATGGAGTGCGGCTTTCGGGTTCAGCAGGTTGGTGAACTGCCCTTCGGTGAAGCTGCGCCTGGCACCGGCAGGGGAGGCGGCAGCGGCAGACGGCGAAACGCCGCTGGATTGCCAGGCGCCCCAAAGACTGCGGCTTCCGATGGACATCAGATAGACCGCACCCGCCAGCTTGACGAACTGATCGGCCTCGGCGGAACGGGCGAGAATGGCCATTCGGATCTGATGACGATGGCAATCCGGTGGCCATTACAGATCCGCTGTAGAAACTGTGAGTTGCGGCGTTAGCAAGGCTGCGGTGTGTCCGCTATTGGGACGGCTGTGTACAGTTCCGAACAGGGGTGTAGCCGGGACACACGCGTACCGGGACGTGCGGGTATTTGGGGAAGCGCGGATCGGACTTCCAAAGTTGACAGAGATAGAATGCCGACCCGCGGTCTGATACGATCCTCCGGACGTGAGCGCACGATTCGCAGAGGCCCGGACTTTTTTGTCCAGCGCTAGGAGATCCAGCCGTCGACAATGTTGATTACCCGGTTGCCATAGGCGGCGTTCGCTTCGGAGTGGGTCACCTGGACGATAGTGGTGCCGAGGTCGTTGAGACGCTTGAAGGTTTCCATGATCTCCTTAGCCTGGCTGGAGTGGAGATTTCCCGTTGGCTCGTCCGCCAGAATGATCTTGGGGTTCGCGATCAGGGCACGGGCGATGCCGACCAGTTGTTGCTGGCCACCCGAGAGCTGATTGGGGTACAGGTCTTTCTTGCCGACGATCTGGAAACGGTCCAGCATGTCGCATACGATGCTGTCGCTTTCCGACTTCCGGACGTTGCGGTAGGAGAGCGGCAGGGCGATGTTCTCGTAAACGGTGTAGCCGTCCAGCAGGTGATAGCTCTGGAACACGAAGCCGATGTACTTCTTCTGGATCTCCATGCGCTCCTTCTTATTGAGCTTGTGGATGGGGTGGCCGGCAAAGTAGAACTCGCCGGTCCAGAGACTGTCGTGCATGCCCAGAACGTGAAGCAGTGTGGACTTGCCTGCCCCGGAGGGGCCCATGATGGAGACGAACTCCCCTTCTTTGATCTCGGCGTTGATACGGCGAAGTACGAAAGACTTCGCAGGCCCGTGCTCGAAGTACTTTTCCACGTTTCGGAGAATGATCATTCGGCGCTGGGGTCAATTCTTCAGCGGGTCCGGCTCAACGCTTTCTTCCACTATACGGCCATCGAAAAGGCGGATGGAACGGTCGGCGTAACGAGCGTAGCGCGGGTCGTGGGTGACGATGCAGATGGTGGCGCCGCCGCGGTGAAGTTCGCGCAGCAGGTCCATTACGGCCTCACCGTTGGCCGAGTCCAGGTTTCCGGTAGGCTCATCCGCCAGCAGGATTGCCGGCTCGCCGGCCAACGCGCGGGCCACGGCTACGCGCTGCTGCTGACCGCCGGACAATTGCGATGGATAATGTTTCACGCGATGCGACATGCCTACGCGCTCCAGCGCGTCGTGCACGCGCTTTTTGCGGTCGGCCGAGCCCATGCCGCGATAGGTTAACGGCAGTTCTACGTTTTCGTAGACGGTCAAATCCCCGATCAGGTTGAAGGCCTGGAAAATGAAGCCGATCTCGCGGTTACGGATGCGGGCGCGCTCTGAGAGCTTCAAGCTCTGGACCGGATTACCGTTCAGCGTGAAGGTGCCATCGGTGGGGGAATCCAGCAGTCCCAGGATGGCCAGCAGAGTGGATTTGCCACAGCCGGAGGGGCCGGAAATGGAGACGTACTCTCCGTTTTTGATATCCATGTGGATGCCGGCCAGGGCGTGCGTTTCTACTTCATCGGTCATGAAAACTTTCGTTACGCCGTCGAGGCGAAGCAGTGTGGGAGCGGATGGGTTCATGTTTCTCCTAATTCAAACGAATGCGATTGTGCTGATCCTGCGCGGACATGTCGGAGAGGATCACTTTGTCGCCGGCTTTCAAGCCTTCCAAAACTTCGATGGTGTTGACGGAGGCGCGCCCTAGCTTGACCTGGATGCGGTTGGCTTCCTTGCCGTCGGGGTCCAACTTGAAGAGCGTGACCAGACTGTTGGGTTGACCGAAGACGGGGCGGCCCATATAGAGCAAGTCGTTGACACGTTCGATCTCCACTGTGCCGTCCACGCTGAGATCGGGAACGGCGCCGTCGGGGAGCGCGCCTTCGAGCTTCACGTCCACGGTGCGGGTTCCGTTGATAACGGCTGGATCGATACGGATAACTTTCCCCTGGATGATGCCGTTGCGTGTATCGATTTCCGCTTTCTGGCCAAGCGCGATATCTTTCGCCTGGGTCTCGGCGATTTGCAGAACGGCTTTCAGCTTCCAGGGCTGGGCGACTTTCGCCAGCAGCGTGCCGGGAGTGAGCCGCTGGCCCACTTCGACGGGGAGTTCCTGGAGGACACCGGGTGCGCCCGCACGGATTTTCAATTCGTCCACCTGTTTCTTCTTGAGTTCGTAGGCGGCGCGCACCTTTTCAATTTGCACCTTCGAGGCAGCGAGCTGCGCCTCCATGGATTCGCCGCTGATGGCTAAGCGTTCGTCTTCGATGGCGGTACGGGCTTGCAGGTCGGCGGCGGTCTCTTTCGCTTTTCTGACGGTGATTTCCGAGTTCAGGCCGCTCTCGCGGAGTTTTTCTTCCACTTCCGCCTGCATCTTGGCCTGGGTGTAGTCTGACCGGACTTTGCCTGCGGTGGACCTGAGGTCGAGGCGCTGCGTGGCCAGTTTGACGCGGAGATCCGTGTATCCGGCTTCGGCGGCTTTGACCTGCCATTCCAGATCGACTGCCGCCAGTTGGAGATCGGGGTTTGAGAGCTCCATGATGACGCTGTTGGCGGTGACCGTGGCACCGGGGCGGATCAGGATTTTGTCCACGCGGCCGTCCGTGGCGGCGGGAATGAAGAGGACCTCTTCCGGTTTCAGGACACCGAGGCCGCGGCGGTTAATGACCATGGGACCGCGCTTGACTGTATCGGGCCAAAGTGTGGCCATCTCGACTGTGGGTGCGGCCGGTTTTAGTCGGCTGAGCCCGAATACGATCAGGGGGATGGTGCAGAGTGCGATAACCGCGTAGAGGATGCGGCGGATCATTCGGTTGCGGCTTGCGCCTTTACGTGGGACGTCCATAGTTAGCTCATCCCCTGCAAGGGCATGTGCGTGGCCGCGCATGGAATGTGGCGCACCCTGTTTGTTTCTTGCGAGTTGCGGGGCTGGCAGTGGTGGCGCATCAGGTAAGGAGTGTCCGGTTTTGGGAATGCTCTGTACGGATTTGACGACGGGGATCCGGTGCGGTTTGGTTTTCGATTCGCATTCGCTTGCGTTCTACGGTTTATACGCGGAATGGTTTCCGGATGTTCCTCGGGTTTGTTCGAGGGGGGAACATTTGGCTGAGATAAATGGGATGAATGAGATAAGCAATGGTTGGGTTTCCTTGGGGGATTGGGTTTGATTGTGCAATTCGCGATGAGCTTTATGAGGGTGTCCATTGCCTGGTGGAAGAGGCGTTCGTGGCGGGCCCGATAGCGGGTCAGGGTGTAGAGACGGCTGACGGCGGCTTCATAGTCAGTGATTTTGAAGCATTCGTCTTCCAGTTTGTCGAGCTGTTTGGTATACCACCAGGCGGTGCCTAGCTGGGTGAAGATGGCCTCGTGTTGCTGGAGGAGTTTCGGGAAGCCGGTGGTGAAGAATTCGATGCAGGTTTGGATTTCGGTCTGTTGTTGCCGCGTCAGGATGACTTGTTTGCAGCGGAAGCCGTGCTTGCGGGCGTTTTGAGAGACGCTGCGCTTACCCTCTGTAGACTTGGGGCCGGTGGAGGCCATCGCATTCCGGCGATTCGCGGCAATTCTGGCCGCGGATGTGTTCCCGTTCTTCATGCTTCTATTGTACCGGGGGCGGACCTAATTTTCGGGTGTTTTAGATGTGCCTTATTTGTAGTTAAGTGGTTTGGGATGTTTTAGTTAGAATTTATTTTCCCGATCTGTGACCGGTTTTGCGGGTGGGACCGATTAGTGCTAATATTCAGGGTTCATGGCTAGTTTGCACGGGCTCAGGTTGAAGAATATCCGCTGCGTTGATTGTGGACGGGAACGGTACGGGCAAGACCACGGTGATGGAGGCGCTGGCTCCGCTTGCTTCGGGCGAGGAAGAGGGGTTATCCAATTTTCCAGTTCGCCGCGGCTGTAAGTGGGGGGAAGTTGCTGTTTTTGAGGATGGAAAGAAAGCGGCTGTTGCGCGTAGGGGTTCCGGGGGCACGCACGGCCGATTGCCGCAGGGCCGGTATGTGTTTCTGTGTGGGCGCTACCGGCGTGAGTTTTCGCCTGACGCCGAGCCGGAGTGCCGGCAAACCGCGGGAGACGAGCGCAACTTGCAGAAGAGCGGGGAAATGAAAGTCCGGTCGAGTGTGGATTTGATTTTCGCGGCCGCTTTCTTTATCCGTTATTTTCACGCATGCCCTGTCAGCGGTTACCGGCCAGTGGCGACGTTAATGAGATCGAGCACGTCAAGTATTACGCGGGTGCGGCGATCATAGACGACAGCCACCCCGTCTACGTAGCCACGCTCGCAGTAGGGAGGCGGCGGAGGTAGCCGCTGAACCAGCTCAGGAGGAAATGGGCGAAAGCGTTTTTCCCAACCTGGAGGGAGTTTGCCGGTCTTGTAGTATTTTTTACGCAGGCCTGGCGGCAGATCACGCGGGCCGGAGTAATATTGGCGGAGATAAACGGAGTCTTCCTGGCGGAAGTAGCCGCTGGGGCCGCGGTTACCTTGGCCGTGTTCGTCTGCCTCGTGATCATCATTCCCGCGGCCATGCTTTTTGCCGTGCTTTTCGTCTTTGTCTTTGTCTTTTCCGAAGGCGATCAGGGAGAGCGAACCGCCTGCCAGGACTGAAAAGCCCAATGCGAAGAGGATGCGCCGGTTCAGTTTGTGATCCGGGGAACGAAGGGTCATAGATTCATTATGACGGATAGAGCTGATGGTGCAAGGCGCCGGGAGAAAGGTGGAAAAGACGCCCTTGGCTTTGCCGCCGGCGTCTCTCAAGGTGCGGATTATTGCTGAGAGTGGTTACGCATGCCTCCCCGATGGCCGCCGCTGTGCATGCCTTTCAGCGATGCAAGCTTGGTCTGTTGGTCGGGCGTGAGAATCGCATAGAAGGCCGCGTTTGCCTTAGCCTCGGTGGAGGTGAGCTGCGCGGTGAGGTTGCCGATGGTGGTTGCGGCGCGGTCGATGCCGGCGGTGTCATTCTTCTTGACGGCATCGGCGATGGCCGCGTGAGCAGCTTGCAGATTCGTCTGCACGGCTGCATTCGCGGTAGCTGAATTGGTGAAGATGTTGGTGGCTTGCTGCTGCTGCGCGTTGGTCAGGGTAAGCAACGTAGTGAGATGCGCGATGCGGCGCTGAGCCCTGGTTGCAGGGTCTGGCGGCGTGCGCGTGCCTTGTGCCAGCAGGCACGAAGCGGCGAGTAGGGAAGCTATCAGGGCTTTAGTCACTTTATTTTTCATGGTGTGGAGTAGTCTCCTGATAGTTGAACGCTTTTGCGAAGCCGAACGTTGCGGTCAGGCTGTAAAAGTGGCGTAAAACCTTAGGGTTAAGGGATGTTCATGCTTCGGGCTGAAGGGGAACGTTAGTCGCTTACAGAATTATTTTTGGCCTGGTCGTCAACTTTACTTAGCACAGCGACCGGTCCGGGACGGCGGCCTGAACGAGGCCCGCTTTGGTACAGACATCAGCCTCGTACCAATCTCCTGCCGCAAACGCCGTTAGGCGCGGGCTATCTGCCAAACAGCAGCAGAAGCTCTGCCACTTTAAGCTTAACGGTCTGGGCAGGCGCAAAGAGTAAGGTCTACAACTCTTTCAGGGAGTCCATGTAATGCTCGATTCCGTCCAGGACACGCTCAAGGCCGAAATCGAAGCTCTCGTCCATGGTACGTGGGCGGCCGCCACGCGCCGGTAACGGCGACGCCTCCGAGATGCCTCCCGATTGAGACGAAAGAATGGCGGACAGAATCGGATAGCGCGGGTTGCCGATGGCGCGGCAAAGGTCCGCCCCCACCGCCTGTGCCCATTGCTCGAACGAGATGCCGCGGGACACAGCTCTCGCTAGTGATATTGCGGTATCGGAGTTTCCGCTCACATATCCATGGACTACACTGAGCACGTCCATCATGTCCTCCGGGCTCAGTCGTGTGTCTGCGATGGTCTGCAAGAACGCTTCATGCCAGCTCAGCCAGTTAGGTCCATGTGGAGCCGCCACGAACGGAAGCTCCGCAAGCCAGGGTCGCGAGCACAACATCGCCCGCTTCGCATAGGCCCAGTGCTTCACTTCTTTCCGCCATTCCTCTCGCGGGCCGCTCCGTTGAGGCGGCGTCCCCATTGCTGCGTCCACCGAGGCGTCGATCAGCGCTCCCTTGTTGGGAAAATAGCGGTATAGCGCCATCGTCGTAAACCCGAGCCTTTCCGCCACTGCTTGCATCGTGAGCGCGGAGAGACCGTGCTTGTCTGCAACGCTGATGGCCGCCTGTACAACGACCGCACGACTCGCAGCCGGTTTCGGCCCACGGCCCGGCCGCAGCTGATCGTCCCAGAGCAACCCACTTCGTTTTCGAAGCTCCTCGCCGTTGCCTTCAATGCTGGTGGCTGCCGTTGGGCCCGCCGAGCTGTGCTGCGCGGGCTTTGCCGGATGGCTCTTTGGGTCCTTCTGCCCAATCCTCCTTGCCATGTCGCTCCTTTCCCTGAAAAATCTATTGACAGAACTACTGTTTATATCATACACTAATTTGTGTATGGAATACACAGAAAGACCAGAAGGAAGCATCATCATGTACAACACCACTACAGAAGCAAGCACCGTCCTTCGCGCCAGCAGCGCCAAGTACCCGCGCATCGCCTCCGTCGTATTCGCGGTCGTCATCCTCGCCAGTGGGACTCGGACTATGGTTGCGCAAACCATGCTTGCGCAAACCGTAGCCGAGCAGAAACCCGTCCAAGAGCAAAGTACGACCGAGCAGAAGCCGAAATGGGAGTTCCTCATCGCATCGGGCACCCTCGTTCCCACCGGCGCCCAGCGAGGAGCCATCAAACGTGCGAACCTAACGGCTGCCCAGCTTTCATACGTCGTTCGGCCTCACCTGGCCATCGCCAGCACTCTCGGTTGGGCGCGCAGCCGCGACGCCGCTAGCTTCGGCACGCCAAAGCTCGACATATTCACGTACGATCTCGGCGCTGAAGCCCGCTCATCCCAATGGAAGGTCGGCCATACAATAGCCTTCAGCCCCTTTGCCGGGGGCGGCGGGGGTGCGCGCAGCTATGTCTCTCGGAGCAGCGATTCCGATCCGAAACACCAGTTCGCGCCATACGTAAGCGCTGGCGGCGAACTTAGCTTCCGGCCCGGTGTTCGCCAAGTTCACGTGCGCCTCGAGGTGCGCGACTATATGTCCGGCCTTTTCGGCCAAGGCCCGGGCGGAGCGCGTAACGATGTCGTCGCGATGGTTGGCCTACGCTTCACCAAACAAGCCAAATGATTGTGAAACCACTCTCGCGATCGTCCGAATGGTTCATCCCCGGCATGTTAATCTTGTTGAGCCTCGTGCCGGTTGCGGCCGGCATCGCCAGGCTTGAGGAGTTGGCTCTCGGTTCAAAAATGACGGAGGCGAACGCGCGATTCATCGCGGCGCCCATACCAGTAGCGTTGCATATTCTGGCCGTCATCCCGTACAGCATTCTGGGTGCGTTCCAGTTTGCCCCGGCCTTGCGGCGTCGCAGGCCCGGGTGGCACCGCGCAGTTGGACGGGTTCTCGCGGTTCTCGGACTGGTGGTTGCGCTGACGGGGCTGTGGATGGCCAACTTCTATCCCTGGCCCGAACGCGACGGCGAGATTCTGTACTTACTTCGCATCGTGTTCGGTTCAGCAATGTTGGTGGCGATCATCCTGGCGGTCGATGCCATCCGACGCCGAGACTTCGCGGCACACGGTGCTTGGATGATTCGAAGTTATGCGATCGGGATGGGCGCCGGCACGCAGGTGTTGACTCACATTCCATATTTTTTGTTGGTTGGCAAGCCCAATGAATTGACCAAGGCAGTGCTGATGGGAGCCGGCTGGGTAATCAATGTCGTCGTCGCCGAATGGATTGTCGAAAGGGGAGCGTCAGGTGAGAACTCAAACCAACGAGTCGCTGCCCGTGGAACGAAGCGACGCTTACAAGACCTTGAGCAGTTAGGAAATCGGTAGAAACCGATCCATAAGAGACAGAGTGATTAGAGAAAGAAAACGAGGAAAATAGAATGTTTAACTTCAAGAAGTTCCAGAATCGTCGCGGCACAAGCACCGCTAGAAAAGCGGCCCAAGTAACCGCTGCAATCGGCGCCGCCCTGGCGCTTAGTATTAGCGCACATGCCGCAGATCGTTCGTTCGACTACCGAATGCTCGCAACGTCGAAGACGTCCACGATGGAGAAAGAGCTGAACGAAGCAGCGGCCGCCGGCTATCGCTTCAACAAGATGATGGGTGGCAAGGCGACGAACGGCGGGCAAGTCATCATTGTGATGATGAAGGATCATCCCGTTGTGTCTGGCCAGGAAATCCCCAAATATAGATTGCTGTCGACCACCAGGACCTCGACTATGCAGACCGAGATACAGCAATTGGCGGACGGGGGGTATTCGTACCTGGACCAGACGGTCTTCGAATCAGCGACTGGCGGAAAAGAAGTAGCTGTCATCATGGAACTCGATTCCCTGAGGAGCGAGCGGCCACACTCCGCTTATCGGCTGCTTGCCACGACCAGATCATCAACTATGGAAAAGGAGTTGCAGGAGGCTGGCAGTCAAGGATATGCGTTGCTGGGGATCACCGTCGGGAAAACGGGAGCTGGAGGAAGCGAAATCATCGCGATCCTCCGCAAAGTTAACTAGCCGCCATCGCCGCCGGGTGAACGCATAGCGGCTTGCCGGCCCACCTATGTCATTGTTTCAAATCGGAAAGTCTAGTCGACCACTTTTGTTCCCTGTGCCGGTTCACTCCAAAAAGCATTCTAAGCTCTGACTCTGGTTGGAGCCTTTGGGAGGCACGGTCTGGCGATGTCAGCCGATAGATCGCGACCAGTCACGATACCGGCCGAAAACCGGAACCGCGCGAGGCGTCGTACCAATAGGACGGGCGGGCAGCGGCTTGCGGTGGTACCTCGGCGGGCACCGGGCCAATGTTTTGCCCGCTGCGCCGCTTATGGGGCACTATTCGGAGAATATGCGTGTATCATGAACAAAGAAGGCATCTTATGGCAAGCCTAGATTGGTCGCAATGCTCCGCGGTAGAGAGCGTTCCCGGCAAGGTAAGCGGCGCGTGGGTCTTTCGCGATACACGTCTTCCCGTGGCAACCGTCATCGAGAATCTTGAAGACCTCAGCGTCGAGGAAGTGATGGAAAAATTCGACGTCACGCGCGAGCAGATCGCGGCCGCTCTCGAATTTGTAGCTCGAAGCCTCCGGGATTCAGTGCCTGCTCAAATCCCCGTCGATGCTCGTTCTTTTTGACCACGGAGCGCCACACGGTGTCGCCCGTGTTATTCGCTCGCACACAGTCTTCACGGCTTTCTCCCGAGGCTGGGACCGGTTGAACAACGGTGCATTGTTGAAAGCAGCGGAGGAAGCAGGCTTTGATCTCTTGTTCACGACGGACAACAGAATCCGCTACCAACAGAATTTGAAGGACCGGCGGATTGCTCTCGTTGTCTTGACTGGCACTACCAAATGGTCACTAGTGAAACTGCACCTGGATCGCATCGCGGCCGGTATTGATGCAGCCACGCCGGGCAGTTCACGGTTTCTCTGAGATTCTGTACGCCTATACCAGCGCCACGGGGAACAACGGTAGCGCGTTTGCCGGGATCAATGCCAACACTCCGTGGTACAACGCAACCCTTGGCTTGGCCATGTTGACCGGACGATTTCTGATGATCATCCCGTTGCTGGCGGCGGCCGGATCGCTGGCGCGCAAGAAGCTGGTTCCCGTTTCGGCGGGCACGTTTCCAACGCACGGCTCGCTGTTTGTCGGCCTGCTGGTGGGCACCGTGCTGCCGGTTGGCGCGCTGACATTCTTCCCGGCGCTGGCGCTGGGCCCTGTTGTCGAACACTTGCTGATGTAAAGGATTCACACCATGGCTACTACACTTGAAGCTCCTCCAATCCTGGTATGAACGGAAATTCTTTCGAAAGCGAAGCGGGCCCGGCCGCTGTTTGACGGTCCAATCGTCAAGCGTGCGATCAAGGATTCCTTCGTGAAGTTAGACCCGAGGACGCTGGCGAAAAACCCGGTGATGTTCGTGATTGAAATCGGGGCCATCCTCACCACGTTGATCCTCTTCCGGGATGCGGCGTCAGGAGCATCTACGCTTGGGTTCAACCTGTAGATCTGCCTCTGGTTGTGGTTCACGGTGCTGTTTGCGAACTTCGCCGAGGCAATGGCGGAAGGGCGCGGCAAGGCGCAGGCCGACCATTTGCGCAAGACGGAGGAGGAGTCGCTGGCGCGCAAGATTCTGCCGGGCGGCAAAGAAGAAAATGTCGCTGCTTGCCTGTTGCGCAAGGGCGATGTTGTGTTGTGTGAACCGGGCGATGTAATTCCGGGCGAGGGCGATGAGATCGCGGGCATCGCCAGCGTGGATGAATCCGTCATCACCGGTGAGAGTGCGCCGGTAATCCGCGAGGCGGGCCGAGATCGCAGCGCGGTCACAGGTGGCACCAAGGTGCTTTCCGATTGGGTGAAGATTCAGATCACATCGAATCCGGGTGAGACCTTTCTTGACCGCATGATCGCTCTGGTGAAGGGCGCACAGCGGCAGAAAACGCCGAACGAGATCGCGCTGAACATCATGATTTCCGGGCTGACGCTTATCTTTCTGCTGGCGGTAGTTACGCTGCCGCCGTTTGCCATGTTCAGCGTGGCCGCGGCAGGAAGTGGATCCATACCGCCGGTCACGGTATTGGTTTCGCTGCTGGTCTGTCTGATTCCCACCATCATCGGCGGGCTGCTATCCGCCATCGGTATAGCCGGCATGGACCGCGTGATGCAACACAACGTCCTGGCCATGAGCGGGAAGGCGGTGGAGGCCGCCGGTGACGTCAACACGCTGCTTCTGGACAAGACGGGGACCATCACACTGGGCAACCGGCAGGCAGTGGAATTCATCCCCGCGCCAGGAGTGGGCGAGGCGAGGCTGGGGGACGCGGCACAACTTTCCAGTCTGGCGGATGAACCTCCCGAGGGGCGTTCGGTGGTGGTGCTGGCCAAGGAAAAGTATGGCTTGCGGGGACGCGAGATTGCCTCGCACGAAGCCGAGTTCATTCCATTCACGGCGCAGGCGCGGATGAGCGGCGTGAACATTGACGGGCGGCAAGTGAGGAAGGGCGCCACCGAATCGGTGCGGAAATATATCGAAGATCGCGGCTGTTCGTTTCCGAAGAGCGTCACAAACGTAACCGACAATATCGCTCGCAGCGGCGGCACGCCTCTGGTGGTCGTGGAAGATTCCGAGGTGATGGGAACCATCCACTTGAAGGACATCGTGAAGGGTGGAATGCGGGAGCGGTTCGATCAGATGCGCTTGATGGGCATCCGCACGGTGATGATTACGGGCGACAATCCGCTGACGGCCGCAGCCATTGCGACGGAGGCGGGCGTGGACGATTTTCTGGCGCAAGCCACTCCGAAAGACAAGCTGGATCTGATCAAGAAGGAGCAGGCCAGCGGGCGGTTGGTAGCGATGACAGGCGATGGCACCAACGATGCGCCGGCACTGGCGCAGGCCGACTTCGGAGTGGCTATGAATACGGGAACCATGGCCGCCAAACAAGCCGGCAACATGGTGGACCTGGACAGCAATCCTACAAAGCTGATTGAAATTGTCGCCATCGGAAAGCAGTTGCTGATTACCCGAGGCGCGCTGACTACGTTCTCCATCGCCAACGATGTGGCCAAGTATTTCGCCATCTCGGCTACGCCGCGGGCTCCGGGAAGACGTACCGCATGTTGGAAGAAGCTCAGAAGCTGAAGCAGCCCGGCGTGGATATTGCCATCGGCTATTTTGAACCGCACGGCCGCAAGGACACGATCGCGAAAACGGAAGGGTTGGAAACCATCCCGCGGCAGAGCATCCATTACAAGGGTGCGGTGTTCGAGGAGATGGACACGGAGGCGATTCTGGTTCGCCATCCGGCAGTGTGCCTGGTGGACGAATTTGCGCATACGAATGTCCCGGGATCGGTACGGGCCAAGCGATGGGAAGACGTGATTGTGATTCAAGAGGCGGGCATCGATGTGCTGACCACAATGAACGTGCAGCATCTGGAGAGCTTGAACGATCAAGTGTGGCAAGTGACTGGCATTCGCGTCCGCGAGACCGTTCCCGACTGGGTGGTACGAAGCGCGGACGAACTGGTGATGGTGGATGTCACTCCGCGGGCGCTGGTGCACCGGCTGGAGCGCGGTGTAGTTTACGCCCCGGAGAAAGCCAAGCACGCGTTGGAGAATTTTTTTACCGAAGCCAATCTCACGGCACTGCGCGAGTTGGCGCTGCGCCAGGCGGCGCATCAGGTGGAGGATCGGCGGGACGACGATGTGGCTGAGCGCGTGATGCCGATCCGGAACTCGAACCGTGATGTGCGGATTCTGCTGTATCTGACGGCCGATCCGTCCACGGCAGGATTGATTCGGCGCGGCAAACGCGTTGCCGATTATCTGCACGGAGAATGTTTTGCGGTTTGCGTGGCGAAGGATGAGGAGATGTCAGAGATGCCGGCCGCTGAGAGGGAGCAAGTGGAGCGGCACATCGGTTTTGCCAGGAACCTGCACATCGAGACTAGCGTGATTGCCGGGGCGGATGTTGCAAAATCGTTGACGCAGTTCGCGCAGCAGAATCGCATCACGCAGCTTTTCCTGTGCCGTAGCACGCGCGACCGCGACCGCATTATTGAAAACGCCAAGGATCTGGAGATCACCGTGGTGGCGGATCGGCGGCGGTAGTGTGCACTGTCGGTCTACCGCTTCCTTACGGGCGCGGCCCGGAAACGCCGTATGAGCAGCAACTAAACTCTAGCCCAGGCGGAAGTTTTCGGCCGCGTCTTGCGGGTTCACGTCGCGATAAGCGAACTTCAGCAACGGCGGGCCTACGATGGTAGTGAAAACCGCCAAGCAAACGACCACGCATTAGATGGGTTTGGCGACGACACATATCAAGCCGCCTGGACCCTGATAAGCAGCCACCATCTCCAATTCGCGGAAAGTTTGTGTCGGCCGTGGCGCTAGCCCAAGTGGAAGTCTTCCTGGGCTCCCTGCGGCTTCACGTCACGATACGCAAACTTCAGCAAAGGCGGAGCCACGATAGTGCTGAAGACCGCCATGCAGACCACCACTCCGTATGTTGGCTTGGCGATCACACCCATGCTGAGCCCAAGTTGAGCCACCACCATACCGACTTCCCCGCGGGGAACCATGCCCAGGCCGATGCGCAGCATGTCCGCCTTACCTAATCCATAGGCGCCCAGTCCACAACCGATTAACTTCGATACAACGGCGGCGGCGAGAATCACCAACATGAGGATGAAGGTGGAACGGGTGCTAAGTGCGCTCAAATCGATCTGCAGCCCGATTCCGGCAAGAAAGAATGGAACCATCAATTCCGAGACTCCGGAAGCCAGGTCGTGGACGCGGCGGCTGACGGTTTCAGCCAGCGCCATGCCAGCTAGAAACGCGCCGATGATAGCGGCCACTCCGGAGAACACAGCCACTACACTGAGAGCGAAGAGAATCAACAGCGCGAAGTTGAATTGCACCTCGCCGGCGCGAAGAGTAGCCTCCACTTTCGGCACAATTTTCCCCATGGCCGCAGTGCCATAGCGGATCACCAACAGAATGAAACCCACGGCGACAACGCCCGTTACGACCAACTGCAGATAGTCGATTGAACCCTTGGCCAGACTGCTCACCACCGCCAATACAAGCAAGCCGAGCACATCGTCAATCACCGCGGCGGCAATAATGATCTGGCTGGCGCGGTGCCACAGCAGGCCTTTGGCGGTCAACACCTGGGCGGTGATGCCAACGCTGGTGGCTACCATGGACGCGCCTACGAACAGCGCTTCAATTTGCGGAGCACCCCAGGAGCGCATGATATACCAGCCCATGGCGAGCGGTACAATCACGCCCACGGCGGCGACCAGAAGTGCAGTTCCGCCCACGCGGGTAAGATCGGAGGCCTTCACATCAAGCCCAACCCGAAAGAGTAGAAACATGACGCCAAGTTCCGCCAGGGATTTCAATAGCTGATTTGGCTGTACCAAATTGAGCAGGCTTGGGCCCACCAGAACACCGGCAAGAATTTCGCCGACGATACCCGGTTGGCCGATGGCCTCAAACAACTCAGCCAGAAGCTTGGCGGATCCAAACACAATCAGCATGGCCAGGGGCAACTGCGCCGCCTCTGGCACGCTGCTGAAGGAAATGAAACTGAGGAGAGGGATGGCAGCGCCGATAATCATTGAGTAGTTTGCAGGAGAAAACGGGGCTGAGGTCCAGCCCCGCGATAACTATTTCCGAGCCTGGAACCAGGTAAACGCAGCCGCCGCGGCGGTGCCTATCAAGAGAGCAAACACCGGCGCGCCGTAGGAAAGCAGCAGCAACCATGCAAGGATGCACGCAGCGAAGAAATAAGACCACTTCATCGTTAATGCCATAACATTACCACGCTGACAATTGTCACAAACAACAGCAGAGCCGTCACTGGAGGAGTAAGCGGTTTTGTCCATGCCGGCTTCTGTGTGCCCTCCCGCATGAGCCGCCGAACCTCTTGGAGTTGACGGCGAGCCATGGATAGTTCCCAGTTCCCGTTTGCCAGTTCGATGGCCCTCTGGGTCTCTTCTTCGGCGCGAGGTAAAGCGCGGAGCCGGTACAGCAATTCCGCGTATTTGAACCGCGCGAAAAAATGATTCGAGTCAAGATCCATGGCGAACTCAAAGGAATCCATGGATTTATAAACGTCGTAGTTCATCGCCTGCGCCATTCCCAGGCAGGTGCGAAGATCCGCGGACCGCGGATCTTCCTGACAGGCTTGTTCCAACATCTGTATGTATTCCGCCAGCTTGGCTGGCGAGACCGTGTGCGGGTCCCGCCAGGGAATAGCAGGCAGCCGGTGTGGGGCTGTGATTGCTGTCGACATAGGGTTATTTCAACTGGAACTCCGGATAGGCAAGCGAACCGATTTCCGGAATATCCAGACCTTCCAGTTCATCCTTGGCCGGCGATCTCTGCCCGCCCATGACGGCTCCGATGGCCAAATTCAACAAGAAGGTCATCAGGAAAACAAAACCGAGAAGAGTGGAAACGCCGATCAATTGCGCCACCAGTTGGCTGGCATCGCCGTAAAACAGTCCGGTAACCGAGCCAGCGACACCGTTCCAGGAACCGCCGTAATTGCTCTTGCCGTCGGCGAATAATCCGACTGCAATCACGCCCCAAAGACCATTGACCCCATGCACGGAAATGGCGCCAACCGGATCGTCAATCTTCATCGTTCGCTCGACGAATTCCACCGAGAGGCAAACCAGAACGCCGGCAATGAAACCGATAATCACGGAAGCTACGGGATTCACGAATCCGCTAGGAGCGGTGATGGCGACCAGCCCAGCCAGAAGGCCGTTACCGGTCATGGATGCATCGGGCTTACCGTAGCGCATCCACATATAGAACATCGCACTGAAGCTGCCAGCCATGCCGGCGAGCATGGTGTTCACCGCGACGGAACCGATCCGGAGGTTGCCGTTGCCAGAGGCGCCCAAAGTGGAACCTGGATTGAAGCCGAACCAACCAAAGGCGAGAATAAAGCAGCCCAGCAAAACGTACGTGATGTCGTGACCGGGGATGGCATTCGGTTTGCCGTCGCGATTGAATTTTCCAATGCGCGGCCCGACGATCAGCGCCAGAGCCAGCGCGCTCAATCCACCCACGGCATGTACGACACCCGATCCGGCAAAGTCCGCGTAGCCATGGCCGAGAGCAAAATTGGTGCCCAGGTTGGCCAACCAGCCGCCGCCCCATGCCCAATTGGCGAAAATGGGATACGTAAACGCACCCAATACAAACGACGAAGCCAGAAAGGAAGTGAACTTCCAACGTTCCGCGGCGGAGCCCGTGACAATGGTGAGCGCCGTATCCATGAAGACCATCTGGAACAGGAAGATGACCATCACGCTAACGTCATACGTCCCCTTGTGCATGAGAAAGAAGCCTGTCTGACCCCACATGCCGAAAGGCTTGCCGAAGAGCGTGACGGTGAATTCGTTAACCAGGGGGGGCGTTCCTCCCAGATTCGCGATCGCTCCCACGCCGCCCATTTGCAAGGCAAAACCACAGATCCAGTACGCGAGCAAGCCCGTACCGTAAACCATAAAGTTCATCATCATGGTGTGGTTGGCGTTTTTCGCGCGGCATAGGCCAGCCTCGACAATAGCGAAGCCCGCTTGCATGAACATGACCATGAACCCTGCGATAAGGGTCCACATGAAGTTGATCGCGATCTTGTTTTGGCCTGCCTGGTTGGCGAGATCACCAAGGGTAAGGCCTTTCGCTTTGGGTGTCTTATCGGTGATTGGGTCGGCGACGGTCACGTCGGAAACATTGCCCGTCAGTCCGCCATCGGGATCGCCTTTGGCCCGGTCTTCCGCCTTCGGGGTGGGAATTCCTTTCAGATCGGCATCGGTCAAGGGTACTGCCGCGGGTGCCGCTGCGGCGGGAGGAGCCGCTGCCGCGGGAGGAGCAGCCGCGGCCGGCGTCTGCGCGCGGAGCGATGTAAGCGTCAGCGCAAGTGTGAAAGCAAGAAGAGTTTTTCTCATGTCCATTGTCCTATTTCTTCCAGATCGCATTGTTCACATACGCCTTGTTGATAACGCCGACGATGCCGACGAGGCTGACCACAATACCAGCCAGCACCATGAACATCCGGCTATTGACCCCCGAAGCCATACCTAAGCTCAAGAGGCTGATGACGAAGCCTAAAAAAGTAACCAGAATACCTACTAAAATCATGGGGTCTCCCTTTTTTTGATCGATGCAAGGATTGGACTAACGGACGGGGTTAGGCATTGGATTTCACTACGGGTATCACACTCTCAGCCGGCGGCAGATTCGAACTTGGATCTGGCGCCGGGGATCACATTTATTACCGTTTGGGCCCGAAGAACGCAACGATGCCAAGGACAATCGTGGTCTGGTTCTTGGCGACCGCCATGCCGGTGCCGCGATCGAAGAACGGCTGATCGGACCAGTCGCGGCGGTATTCCAGCCGCGCCAGTAAACCTTCCACCATCTTGTATTCACCGGTCAAGGTGAATTCTTTCACCTTCTGGGCCACGCCGGTTTCGAAGCCGTCTTTGTCACTGAAGTATTCAAACCGTGGAGCAAACGCCCAAGTGCTGTTCGGCGCAAAGCGCGCGGCCAAGGCAATTCCCGACCACGTATTGCTGCCCTTCAGCGTATTTTTATCGTTGCCGTAGTCGTAGTTAATGTAGAAGTTAGCCTTGTCGCTCGGCGTCAACAGAAGAGTGGTGTCGTACAGGTTCCGTACGCCCTTCTGACGGATTCCGTCGGCGTCGAACGCGTTCTTCTCCGGACCAACGTAGTAGTTGTTGAACCAGGTTACTTTTTTCGAAGTAAAGTTACCGGATAGGCCAATGGTCTTGCCGGAATTGTTATCTTCCACATTGTTCCAGCCGTTGGTTACTGAAACTCCGCCGTTAAAGTGAGCGCCAACCGGCATCGCGGCTCTGACGCCAAAGTGGTAATAAGGAATCGCCCAAGCAAATAGCAGCGAGCGGGAGTAGTTCCAGTTGGCATTCGTCTCGATGACTTCGGCGCCGGCATTGGTCACGAACTTACCGAAATCCACTTGCAGACCTTTTGCATCTTTTGGCTTCAAACTGACAAAGGCCTGCTCAATATTGCGGAAGATGCTGGGGGCCTGCTCGGCGCCGTGAATGATGTCGAAGGCGCGGCCAAAGCCGAAATCGACCTGGAAGCCGACGGGGTCGGCCGTATGCGACATGGAAAGCTTAGCCATGTTCAGACTGAACTGGTTTGCCTTCACGTCAAAGTTATAAAGCCCGTTGTTGCGGGAAGCCGGGTGATTGAAGTTGAGGGCATAATAGCCATCCACCAAACCACTGAAATCAATTGGCCCAACGGACCAAGTGGGCGGCGCCGGTGCGGCTGGAGGGGTTGCATCCGCTGGCTTATCCGCCGCCGCTGCCGGCTTGTCTGCCGGGGCGGGCGCGGGCGTCTGCGCCATGCACAAGCAGCCTAGCCACAGGGCCAGACCTAAGGAAACACACTTCGGGTATTGCATGCGTATACACTCTCCCATGTCTAGTTTTGTATTTGTTCTGAAACGCAACCCAATTGTAGCGGCGGGTCCATCCGGAAAACCAATAGAAAATTTCAATGGCCCCGATATAAAGGTTTAGCTTCCGTAAACCGCTGCACGCGTAGCATATTGGAGGAGATTTGCCACGTGCGCAAATACGCTAAGCTGTGAGCGGGCAAATACACCACGTTGTGAGGGAAGAGAATGACTTTGAATCTTTTGAGCAGAGTTGGACTTCTGTTGGCCTCCGGATCGGCCCTGCTGCAAGCGCAAACCGCTGCGGCGCAGATCCCCCAAGGCACAGATGCGAAGATAGCCGCGCTGGAAGCAGCAGTGAAAAGCGCGCAATCGGCCGGCGATAACGCATGGATGTTGATGAGCGCCGCGCTGGTGCTGATGATGACAGGACCGGGACTGGCGCTCTTTTATGGAGGGCTTGTTCGCAAGAAAAATATTCTCGGAACAATGATGCAGAGTTTCGTGCTGATGGGTGTGGTTACTGTATTGTGGGCGATCTGCGGCTACAGTCTCGCCTTTGGCGAAGGCAGCTCTTTCCTGGGAGACCTTCGCTATCTGTTCCTGGAAAATGTGGGAGCGGCGCCGAACGCGGATTACGCCGGAACCATTCCGCAGCAGACTTACATGGTTTACCAGTTGATGTTCGCGATCATCACGCCGGCGCTGATTTCGGGCGCCTACGCGGAAAGAATGCGCTTCAGCGGGATGATTCTGTTTACTACGATTTGGATGTTTTTAGTGTATTTTCCAATGGCGCACATGGTTTGGGGAAAGGGCGGCTTTCTCAACGCCTATCTTGGCGGCACGGTTCCCACTTTCGATTTCGCCGGTGGAACGGTGGTGCATGTCACCTCTGGAGTTTCGGCTCTGGTGTGTGCCATTTATCTGGGCAAGAGGGATGGCTATCCGAATGAACAGATGAAGCCGCACAGCATGACGTTGAGCTTTATCGGAGCTTGCCTTTTGTGGGTTGGCTGGTTCGGCTTCAACGCGGGCAGCGCGCTGGGCGCATCGGCTTTGGCCACAAGCGCATTCGTCGCCACTCATTTCGGCGCCGCCGCGGGAGCACTCGGCTGGGTGCTGGCGGAACGAATCCAAGGACACAAGATGAGTGTGCTGGGCGGTATTTCCGGCGCGGTAGCTGGCCTGGTTGCCATCACCCCCGCATCTGGTTTCGTAAAGCCATTTCCGGCGTTGCTGATTGGGCTGGCCGCGGGCGTGGTTTGCTATACGATGGTCGTCAAAGTGAAGCAGAAGTTTGGATATGATGACGCGCTCGACGCCTTTGGCGTGCATGGGATCGGCGGAACGCTTGGCGCCATACTGACCGGTGTTTTTGCAACTAATGTAGTGAACGATGCGTTGAAGAACGCCGCTGGTCAGCCTGCCGCGCTCGGCTTGGTGGACGGCAATGGGATGCAGGTGGTAAATCAGTTGATCGGTTGCGCTATCGCCGCTGGATTAGCCATTGTGGGTTCTCTGATCGCACTAAAGATCAGTGACATGCTGGTCGGCCTCCGGCTGGATAGTAAGGAAGAACAAATCGGTCTTGACGTAAGCATGCACGGCGAAGAAGGCTACAATTTCGAATCCTAAAGAGGAAAGGGAGCAACGATGAAAAAGATTGAAGCGATTATCCAACCGTTCAAGTTGGAAGAGGTGAAGGAAGCTCTGAAGGCAGTCGGAATCGATGGCATGACCATCACCGAGGTTCGTGGCCACGGCCGTCAAAAGGGTCACAAGGAAGTTTATCGCGGGCAGGAATACAACGTGGATTTACTGCCGAAAGTGAAGATCGAACTGGTTGTTCCGTCCGCCCGTGCGGAAGAAGTGATAAGGACTCTTTCCGGCGCCGCGCGAACCGGCAACATCGGAGACGGTAAAATCTTCGTATACGATGTCGCAGAAGCAATCCGGATCCGAAACGAAGATCGTGGCGAGTCCGCACTCTAGCCCGGATCTGATCAAGAGCCGGTTTCTGTCAGACGGCAACGCCGGCATGGCAGTCTCAACCCGCAGCACGATGGTGGACGATCTGGTATGCCAGTCATACCAGTCGTCTCTCGCGACGGTGATGCCGCAAGGTGTCGCCGTGCTCGCCGTGGGCGGCTTTGGACGGAGTGAACTTTTCCCTCAGTCCGACGTCGACGTCCTGCTGCTGGTGGAAAAAACCATCGAGGGGAACGCCGCCCGCGAGGCGCTCTCCGCTTTTCTTCGTTCGCTTTGGGACAGCGGCTTGCGTGTGAGCCAATCGGTCCGGACGATTTCCGAGTGCTGCGAACTCGATCAGAAGAACGTTGAGCTAAGCGTTAGCCTGTTGGACCAGCGCTTCCTGGCGGGCGACCAGGCGCTCTACGCGCAGCTGGCGGCGCGTCTTCCGAAGTTCTTTCGCGTGCAGCGCAATCAGATGATCGCCAGTCTGTGTGAAATGACCAGGCTGCGCCATGCCAAATTTCAGAACACGATCTACCATCTGGAACCGAATATCAAAGAGACTCCGGGTGGCATGCGCGATTTGCATCTGGTTCACTGGCTGTCTCAGCTGCGAGGCGTAGAAGACGAATCGGCGCAACCGTTGAGTTTCGCCAGGGACTTCCTCTCAGAGGTTCGATGCCGGCTGCACTACAAAGCCGGGCGCGATAGCAACATATTGAATTTCGACATGCAGGAAGAGATGTCGGCGGAGCCTGCGGTATGGATGCGCCAGTATTTCCGCCATGCACGCAGTATTCACCGCACCGCTCTGCGCCACATGGAAATGGGCGAAGGATTGATTGAAGGTTCGCTGATGAAACAGTTCCGGGATTGGCGCTCCCGGCTTTCCAACTCCGAGTTCAGCGTCAACCGGGACCGGACCTTTCTGCGCTTCCCGCAACAACTGCAATCGGACCCGCCGATCGCTATTCGGCTATTCCGGTTCGCGGCGCGCCATGGCATCAAGCTTGCTTTGGATACCGAGCGGCGAATTAGAGAGAATCTGCCAAATCTAATTCAGTATTTCGCCGACCGGCGGCCTGTCTGGCCCGTGCTGCAGGAAATGCTGGCCGAACCGGCGTCGCCGCAAGCGGTCCGCGCGATGCATGAGACCGGAGTGTTGCACGCCTTGTTCCCGGAATGGGAAGCCATTGAATGCCTGGTGGTGCGCGATTTCTATCACCGTTACACGGTGGATGAACATACGCTGATCACACTGGAATCGCTGGAAACATTGGGGCAATCGAAGGACCCGGCCCGTCGGCGGTTCACGGAACTGCTGTCTGAATTGGAAAACCCCGCGGTGCTTTCGATGGCGCTGATCTTTCACGATGTGGGCAAGGGGCATGGATTTGAAGGGCACGCGGCTGTATCCGCCGCGGTAGCGAAGACGGCCTTCGACCGAATCCAAATGCCGGCCGCCGATCAGGAGATGTGCCTGTTTCTAATTGAACAGCACCTGGCACTCTCCGCGGTGATGAACGCGCGCGATTTGAACGATCCTGCGACGGTGAGGGAACTGGCGCTGCGTGTGGGCACGGTGGAACGCCTGAAATATCTGACGCTTCTCACCTTCGCCGATATCAGCGCGGTGAATCCGGATGCAATGACACCGTGGCGTGTGGAACAGTTGCGCAGGGTGTTTGTCGTGGCACACCAGGAACTGACGCGCGAACTGGATAGCGAGCGAATTCATTTAGCAGCCACTGAGCAGACCGCCGGGTTTCTGGAAGGCTTCCCGACGCGCTATTTGCGCACCCACACGCAGGAAGAAGTCCTGAAGCATATGGCTCTGGAGGAGAAGAGCCGGTATACGGGCGCTGCCGTCGACCTGCAAAAACTCGAGGGCAGTTACCGGGCGACCATCATCACCACCGACCGGCCAAATCTGTTCGCTTCGCTAGCCGGCGCCATTTCCAGCTTCGGCATGGAGATCTTAAAAGCCGAAGCCTTCACAAACAAGCGCGGCAGTGTTCTGGATACGTTTTCATTCAGCGATCCGATGCGCACGCTGGAACTGAATCCGATGGAAGTGGATCGGCTGAAGCTGGTGTTGCAGCGAGCGGCCCTGGGCAAGGAAGATGTGAAGAAGTTGCTGGAGGGCCGCGCCAGGCCGGCCAGGAAGACCGCGCTCACCCAACCGTCGGTGGCATTCGATTCGGAAGCATCCCGAACGGCTACGCTGGTGGAGATTGTGGCGGAAGACCGGTCGGGATTGCTGTACGATCTGGCCGCCGCCATGTCCGCCGCCGGATGCAGCATTGAAGTGGTGCTGATTGACACGGAAGCTCATAAAGCGCTGGATGTTTTTTATGTGTCCAAGGGCGGCAGGAAGCTGGACGACGATTTGCAAGTCACGCTTCGGGAAGAACTGCTTGCTGTGTGCGCACTATAGGGGCACGCCGGATCCCGGCGATCCTGACAAATCAGCTCACAAACAGCTCGGCTTATAATACCGACATGAATGAACAACAGGGGCCTGACCGCCGTGGATTTCATCTTGCGATGATCTATGGCCTTTGGGGGGTAATCACTTCCGCGTTGACGCTTCCGGCCGCAGTCTATTTGCTATTTCCGCCGAAAGTTAAGAAGGCAACGCAATGGGTAGACGCAGCCGATCTAACCCAAATTCAACCGAAAGCTCCGGAAGAAGTGGTGTTCCGGAAGAACCGCGTGGACGGATGGAAAGTCACCAGCGAAAAATCCACCGCATGGGTGGTAAAACTGGCGGACAACCAGGCCGTCGCATTCTCACCGCAGTGTACGCATCTGGGGTGTGCGTACCATTGGGACGAGAACAACAAGAACTTTCTTTGCCCGTGCCACACTTCCACATTCGATATGGATGGCAAGGTGTTAAGCGGGCCTGCGCCCAGACCGCTGGACCGCTTCCAGGTTCGTGTTGAGGGCACAAAGCTGCTGATTGGCGATTTGCAGAAACCGGAAAATGTATGAGCCGGAAATTGATCGACTGGCTGGAACACCGCACCGGCGTAGAGACGGCCATCAAGAGCTTTCTCTATGAAGACATCCCAGCGTCCAGCGGCTGGCACCAAGTCTTCGGCAGCATCGCCCTCTTCCTCTTCATGACGCAAGCCTTCACCGGAATCATGTTGGCGTTCAATTATGCACCCACACCCGGCGAGGCTTACAACAGCTTGAAGTACATCATCACCGAAATAACCGGCGGCCGCATGATTCGCGGGCTGCATCATTGGGGCGCCAGTATGATCATGGTCGTCGTGGTGCTGCATATGTGCCAGGTGTTTCTCTACGGCGCCTACAAGAAACCCAGAGAAGCCACCTGGATGGTGGGCGTGGTGCTGCTGTTGCTCACGCTGGCTTACGGCCTAACGGGATATCTTCTGCCCTGGGATAACCGAGCCTATTGGGGCACTGTCGTAGCGACGCAAATCGCAGCTTCGGCCCCGGTCATGGGACCCTACCTGACCAGGCTGCTGGGCGGCGAGGGAAGCATCGGAGTAGTAACCTTCGCACGCTTTTACGCGCTGCATGTGTTGTTGTTGCCCCCGGCCACAATGATTCTGATTGCGCTGCACGTCTACCTGGTGCGCAAGCACGGTGTGGCGCCCGCGGTGGACGATACCGCTCCGAAGAAGCGCTTCTTTCCGGAGCAGGTGTTTAAAGACACGGTTGCCACCTTTGTGGCCTTCGCCATTTTGTTCACATTGGCGATTGCCGCCAAGGTGCCACTGGAAAGGCTGGCGGACCCGACAGACACAAGCTATATTCCGCGGCCGGAATGGTATTTTCTGTTCCTGTTCCAGTCGCTGAAATTCTTTAGCGGACCGATGGAAGTGGTGGGCAGTATCGTGCTGCCAACGCTCGCCATCATGGGCCTCTTTGCCGTTCCGTTCATCGACCGCGGCGTTTTGACGAAGGTCCGAAAAAGAACGACTGCCATTGGCGTTCTGGTTCTGGCGGCCCTGGGATGGGGCGGCTTGACCGCCGCCGCGATTGCGACCACCCCGAACACGGTGACCGTCTCAGTGGTGGATCAGGAAGGCCCCGAAGGCTGGCAGCAATTGTCACCGGAGGAGATGGCCGGAATCGGTTACTATCGCAAAGAGGCTTGCGCCAGCTGCCATTCGCCTGGCAACAAACTAGGCGCGGACCTGGCCAGCACCACAACGAAGAAGACCGCGGCGTGGATGATTGCCCACTTCAAGCAGCCGCAGCAGAGCGTGCCCGGAACGTCAATGCCGGCAATTCAATTGAGCAACTCGCAATTGAACGCGCTGGCCGCATTTCTGCTGAAGTGGAACCCGAAGAATGCCAGCGAACTCGCGTCGGCCCCGGCGTTCGCGGTGGAAGGCGCCATGGTGTACCAGGGCCAGAAGTGCGGTATCTGTCATCAGGTGAATGGATCGGGACAGAAGATGGGACCGTCTCTAAACGGGGTCGCCGGCCGCCGCAGCCGCGAATGGATTGAGGAGCATTTCCGCGATCCACAGAAGATGTCGCCCGGTTCGCCGATGCCATCGTACAAGTTTTCATCGCGCGATTTGGATCGCATCGTGTCGTACTTGCTGGAACTACCGCAAGGTTAGAAGTGGAGACCGCCGCCGCAGATCAACACCTCCGCGGTGACGTAATCGGACAATGGGGAGCAGAAGAAGAGGACCGCTCCGGCGGCCTCTTCCACTGACCCCAGCCGTCCCAACGGACATTTCGATTTCACTGCGTCCAGAACCGCGGGCTGCACGCCTACAGGAATCTCGCGGCCTTTCATTTCGATGGTCGCGCCCTGCTTCGCCAGCGGTTGCGTGAGCCGCGTCTCAATCAGTCCGAAGCCCACCGCATTCACGTTCACGTTATAGCGGCCCCACTCCTTCGCCATGGTCCGCGTCAGCCCGAGCACGCCGGACTTCCCGGAAGAATATCCCGCCTGCCCTGGATTGCCATCCGTTCCGGCAATGGAGGTGATGTTCACCACCTTCCGCATCACCCGCACGACCTGTAGAATCTCTTGCTTGGCGGCCTCCCGAATGTATCCGGAG
>JBBRNO010000032.1:0-50810 GCA_038230275.1 Bryobacterales bacterium | reverse complement strand
GTGGCTCTGGTGGCCTGGCAACGCGCCAACGACCTTGAGCGGCGCGCTGGATGGCTGGTGCTTCTAGCCGTTTCCCTCACAGCGGCGCTGCTCACACACTGTTACGCGATGCTGGTGTTGGTTCCGTTCGGCATCGGCGCGCTGGTGCGTGACTATTACCGCCGGAAAGTCGACTGGAGGCTTTGGCTGTGCCTGCTCATCCCCTCATTGGCCATCTTCAGCTACCTGCCTCTTCTGGCAAACGTGAAACCCTATGCGGTGGATAATCCCGTCTTCCGGCCCGATTTCTATTCCCTTCCAAGGTTCTACGATTTTCTGCTTTCACCCGCGCTCTGGCCGCTGTTGGCCGCCGCCATTGTTGTGGCATTTGCCTCAGACCACACCCGCCGCCCGCAGTGGCGGGAAGTATTGCCTGCACATGAACTGGCCGCGGCGTTCGGCTTTCTGTTGGTCCCGGTACTAGCCATCTTGCTCGCCGTATTCATTTCGCACATTTTCATGCTTCGCTATGGATTAAGCGCGGTGATCGGTATCGCCATCCTGGTTTCGTCGGGGTCCGCCGCATTCACCGGCCGTTCCAAATCGGCCGGGGCGGCGCTAGTGCTGCTCTTGGCCGGGTGGTTTGCCGGCAATACGGCCGTCTGGGTGGCGAGGCAAATGGCGTCGCCGCAGGACGATTCGTTGCTGGGAAAGGTACCCTTTGAACAACTCCACCCCGAACTGCCCGTGGTAATTGCAAGCGGGTTGCTATTTCTGGAAATGGATCACTACACCGTACCGGCAGTCGCCACCCGGCTGAACTATCTGATGGACCAAGAGATTGCTCGCAAAAAGACCGGGTCCGATGTCTTCGACAAGGGCTTTCTGATTGCGCGAAGGTGGTTTCCCATTCGCGGGAACCTGCAGGATTACCACTCCTTTCTAGCCGCTCATCCAAAGTTCTTGCTCTACGGATACTCATCGTTCGATCTCGACTGGCTCATTCCGAAGTTGATCGAAGACGGGGCGAAAATGACTTACCTGGGGACGCAGGGGCCGTTGAAACAACAGACCGTCCTTTATGAAGTACAAAGCCCCGGAGCAAATTGAAAGGCATTTTGCTTCTCTGGCTCCTGCTGGTGCCGTTCTATGCCATCGGTCTCTTTGCACCGGTGGTGGGCGGCTTTCTGGATGACGGCAACTACATCGGAACCGCCCGGTCCCTGGCCGAAGGACACGGCTATCGCATTTCCACCCTGCCCGGCCAGATGGTGCAGACCAAGTACCCGTTCTTACTCCCGGGTGCGCTAGCGGCGGTGTGGCGCGTCCTCCCATCGTTTCCCGCAAACGCCATCGCGCTGAAGCTGATTCCCATGTTGTGCGGACTGTTGTGGGGCTGGACAATCTGGCTGGTGCTTCGCGACGGCTTGGGGCGAACCGGGGCAGGCTGGCTAACGGCCGTCGTCCTCTCCATGCCTTGGATTGTCTTTCTCAGTTCGTCCGTTCTTTCGGAAACGTTGTTTGCCTTTCTCACTTGGGCGGCCATCTTCCATTTGAAAAAAGCCGCTACAAGTAAGGAAATCGCCTTGGCGGCGGCACTCGCAGGCGCGGCATTCCTCACCCGGTCCACCGGCATTGCACTGGCGATTGCCGCGCTGGTAATTCTGGCGAAAGACGGAGAATGGCGGCAGTGCGCCTTGTTCGGGGCCGTGTTCGCGGCGTTCTGCCTTCCGTGGGTGGCCTGGCAATCAGCCCATCCTGCGCCCTCCGATGCCGTCCTGGCCTACTACTCGAAAGCCAACTACGCGCAGTGGAATCTGCTGGCCAACTTCGACTCGACGCAGAAGGTGGCAATCCTATGGAGGAACCTCTTGCGAACCGTCTACAGCCCGGCCGCGTTCTTCGGCTTTCCCGCCCAACCGATTGCCGCGCTGGTAACGCTGCCAATGAGCTTGCTCGCCATCGCGGGCTGGTGGCAGGCGTGCCGGAAGGACATCGGCATCGTTCCGGTATGGGCCGCGCTTTATTTTCTGTTAGTGCTGAGTTGGGCCTGGCCTGCCGAGCGATTCCTCTTCGTGCTGGTCCCGCTGCTGTTCTATTACGCCTGGACCGCACTGCCGCGGCGCAATGCAAAGGTCTGTCTGACCATCGCATTTTCGCTCTGCGCGTTCGGGCTCTACGGCCAAGCCAAGGACACGTTACGTGGCGGCCTGGCTTCTCTTCCGGAAATGGGCTTCGAGGACTGGCACGCACTCACCGCAATGCTGCATGAATTTGGAGCCCGCGCTCAGCACGACGCAGTGCTCGCGGGCAATCTCGATCCGCTCTACTCGCTCTATTCCGGAAAACCCGCAATCCGCCCGTACGCCGAAGATCCATACTTGCTCTACTACTCAGACGAGCCAGGCCGCAAACCACTGGGGGACCTGCCGCAATTCCAACGCACGCTCCAGACGCACCACGTAACTCACCTCGTAGTCGACCAACTGAAACTGTTTCAGGAATCGAAATATATGAATCAATTAGTGGACGAGTGGCGGCGGGCCGAACCCGCCGCGCTCTCGCTACAAGCTCAAACCGCCGACGGCCGATTTCAGATCTACCGCATCACGACAGGGCGCGTAACCGTTTTAGAGCCAGTTGCGAATCAACAATATGATTCCGAGCCGCGACCGTTAGGGAGCGGTACCCAGCGCTCACAGTAGCAAATCCCCAAAACGCTCAACCACCCATCACGACGGCTCAATTCTCCGCAGCTTCCACATGGACTCAGTAGCCAACTGCTCGCCAGTGTTCAGAAATTGCGCGTAGGAATCCCGGACATGTACGAAACAGCCGGAAAAGCCGCACGATTCCGCCATGAGAAAACGTTCCAGAAAGCTGACCGGCTCATCCATGCCCACCGTAGTCCGCACGTAACCACCCGCCCCGCGCACCTGCTGCAACATATCGGTATCCACCGCGCCCGGAGCCAGGCAGACCGCCGCGAAATCGCCTTTGTCTTTGAGGTCCTCGTGTAAATTCTCGATCACTCGGACCATCGCCGTTTTCGCCGCCGAATAGGCGGGGAACATCGGATTCGCATAGGCCGAACCGCCGCCTGCGAACCCCGCGATCCGTCCAAAGCGAGCTTCCATCATTCGTGGCAGCAAAGCCTTCAACACCGCAAGATTGCCCAGCACGCCAATGCGATAAGCCAGGTCCCACGTAGCCAGATCGGTCTGAACCAGCGGGCCGGCCGCTCCCAGAATGGCGGCCGCAAGCACAACGCCAATCCGCTGTCCGGAACGCCGGTCCACCCAAGCGCTTACCATTGCTTCGGCCCTAGCATAATCGGCCAGGTCAATACACAGCGAATCCGCCGCGCCACCAGCGCCGGCTATCAAATCCGCCGTCTCTCCAGCGTTCGAACTCTGCGAAATGCAAAGGATGTGTGCCCCGGTCCGCGCCAAGCGCAGCGCCGCAGCCCTGCCGATTCCCCGGCCGGCCCCGGTGATCACGATAGTGTCGGGTTTACTCATGGAATAGTAATTGTCCCAGAGTCTTCTCCGCACCCCGAATCGGGGTTCTTGGGTCCGGTGACCCACCCGGCCTATAGAAACGGTCCGCGTCTACCGATAGGATGTTCTGGACGGAGATTGCCACTAATGATTTCCGGTCAACCCACGCGGAAGGTACCGTGGAAATTCATTCGGGATCCTTGGTTGATTTGCGGCGCAGCGCGTCGAGACGAAATACGTTAAGTGTGGCGAGATGGCTTCCTCATGGTCAACAACAAACAGTGTCTTTTGATCGCGCTTAAATTCTGTACTGGCGAAAGATATTTTGAAGGTCTCAACGGCTTGTGCCCCGTCTCCGCGAGAACCACGGCCAAAACCCCTCCACACCATCAGGGCTCGGCCACCGCATGACCGCCTTCCATTTCTATTTGCAAGACCTCCGCGGAATTTTCATCGCCATTTTCCTTCTCACTTGGCTGATTGCGGTGCCCGGCTACGTGATCGGCTGGGTAACCGGAGTGCTCTCGTTTCGCCGGCGCGCTCTGCACACCCGGCTCGCCCTGGCCGCCCCCCTCGGCATTAGTATCTCCCCGATCCTCGCCTACGCACTCGCTCGCTGTGTTTCCATCACCGCCGTCTGGATTTTCTTTGGACTGCTAGCGGCCGCTTTTGCCACCCACCTGCCATCGCTACTTCGCGAGCTGACAACTCATAAGCGTTGCAGGCTTTTGCGGGTTGCTTTTGCTCTTGCCGGTGTGTGGACCCTCTTCGCTGTTGCGGAACTACTCGACCTCGGTACGGGCTCCCGGCTTTACTATTCGGTAACCGCTTGGGATTACAGTATCCGGGCGGCAATCACGAACTCACTAAGTCAAGGCGACTTGCCGGCGCTGAGTCCTTTCTTCCGTCCTGGCGAGCCCGTGCTTTTGCGATATCACTACTTCTGGTACTTTATCTGCGGCTTGACAGAACGGCTTGCCGGGACGGTCGTCGCGCCCTGGGCCGCAATCGTAGGTGGCACAGTCTGGTGCGGCGTGGGCATGCTAGCCATAGTGCCGCTGTACCTGCGCTTTTTCGATCCCAAGGGTCGACAAGACATTTTGCTCCGGTCGCTTTGGGGCGTTAGCCTGCTTGCCGTCACCGGTCTCGACTTAATCCCGAACCTGGCATTCTACGTTCGCTACTTAGTAACCGGCGATCAAAGTGCGGTTTGGTTCAGTTCTGAACTCTGGAACAACATCGTTGGCGGATGGATCTATTCGTTGCTTTGGGTACCTCATTATATGGCCGCATTGATTGCGTCCCTGATGGGCTTCCTCATCATTTGGAACGATTCGGAATCGCTTGAATCTTCAATGCGAAAACGAATCGTGGCAGGCGTCGTGGCCGGCTTTGCGTTTGCCTCCGCGGCCGGTCTAGGCATCTATGTGGGAATGGTGTTCGATGTTTTTCTCATCGCCTGGACCATCGCGTCCGTCCTTCGGCGGCGCAATCGACAGGCGGCAACCATTGTCCTCGCGGGGTTGGTTTGTTTGCTTTGCTTGATTCCGTACTTCCTCGATCTGCTAAGGTCAAGCGTATCCGGCGGTGAAGCCGCCCTACAGTGGACTGTCAGGTCATTTACTATTCCCGAGCGGATTTTGCGAATTTTTGGAGTCGACGGCCCGCTGATCACGCTTGCAAACTTACTCCTCCTGCCGACTAACTACCTGTTTGAGCTGGGCCTATTCTTCGTCGTAGCCCAAATGCAGTGGCGGCGGTTCCGTTCCCTAAACTGGCGTTTGGAACCTTCCGAACTGGCGGCAGGACTGATGCTGTTCACCAGTGTATTCATCTGCACCTTCCTCAAGTCTTCCGTCATTGCCGCGAACGACCTGGGCTGGCGCGGCTTTCTTATTGCCCAATTCGTGCTCTTACTTTGGGCCGTGCCCTACATCGCCGAATGGTGGCGGAACAGGCGTGTCACCTCGAACATGAATCGCCGATTTCGCCTCTTTCTGGCGATTGGGGTTCTGTCCACTGGATATGAGGTTTTCTTGATACGGGCTTACCCCGTGCTGGCCGATCGCGGCTCCTTTCCAATGGCGCCCATGTTCTCGCCGGACCGCCACTTAGGAGAACGCACCTTTGCCGTGCGTCAGGCCTATGAGCAAATGCAGAATATTACTCCAGTAACAGCCGTTATTCAGCACCATCCCGAGATGTTCTTAGAAATCGCTCCTTTTCTCTATTCGCGGCGTCCAATGGTCGCTGGAGGTCTCACCTGTAGTACCGAATTCGGTGGAGCGCCTGAACGCTGCAATGGCATCCGACAACCGCTGCTGGAAGTATTCAATGGAGCCAAAGCCGATGGAAGCACGCCCAACGTGGAGCAAGTCTGCCGCGACCTCTCCATCGACTACCTGTTTGCTCGAGATACCGATCCCGTCTGGCGCAAACCTGAATCCTGGGTGTGGACCGTGCAGCCGATTGTGGCGAACTCTTTCGTCCGGGTAATTCCATGCCACGGCCAGGTTGTTCAGAATAAAAAACAGTAGCCTCAAGGGCTCCGCAAGAAAGTGTCGCATCGCCTGTGGCGTGAAAGAGCGAACGGATTGAACTTGGTGTGCGCGTCCACCACATCCGCACCTTCCCGCAGTTTCAGCAAGTTCACCACCATGTAAGTATTTGGCGTCATCGCCACTTCATGCAGCACCTTCGCGGTATAGCCGGAAACAATGGCGCGGAAGATGAACGAATGGGCAAACTCGCCGAACCGGTTAGCAATCCGGCTGGATATATTAATGTGCGGTACGAATGCAAGCGCCATGACATATTCTTTCCGCGGCTGCCAATCCGGCCAAGGCGGCAGCGCCGCCACACTCATGCTGATGGCCTGCTGTATGGCGCCGCGCGCCGCAGCGTAGTGATAGGCGTCCGTAAAAACATCTCCAAAACCATCGGTGGCCGGTTCAGCGGTAGCGCCACGCTAAATCGCGGTCGGCGCCTGGCGATAAACTTCGGCGTCACCATATTCAACACCCTCGGCACCGCCACGAATGCGAAACCAGCCTGTCCTGGTACCTAAATTCCACAACCTCACGATCCGCCGCCGGTGCCGTCTGTATGGAGGACATCTCCGGTGAGAAAATACTAGCACTGTGCACTCTTCAAGCCTTTTTATGATTCGAATACCCATAGCCGCCCTGCTGTTATCTCTGTCCAGCCTCTCAGCCCAGACGCCGCCGCCAGCGAAAGAGATCGAAAAACCGATAGTCACCAAGCACTCCATCCAGCTAAGCGGCAAGACGCTGAACTACACCGTAACCGTGGGCATGATGCCCATCAAGACCGATACCGGCGAGACGGAAGCAAATCTCTTCTACATGGCCTACACCGTCGAAAGACAGCCAGGCGAGCCGCTGCGCCCCCTGACCTTCTCCTTCAACGGTGGACCCGGCTCCGCTTCCATATGGCTGCACATGGGCGCGCTAGGCCCGCGCCGCGTGAAACTAAACGACGATGGTTCGCTCCCCGCGCCTCCCTTTCAACTAGTCGACAACGAAGCCACCTGGCTTGACTTGACTGACATAGTCTTCATCGATCCGGTGAACACCGGTTACAGCCGGGCCACCAAGCCGGAACTCACCAAAAAGTTTCTCGGCCTCGAAGGGGACATAGCGTCCACCGGGGAATTCATCCGGATCTATCTAACCCGTAACGAACGTTGGACCTCGCCGCTATTTCTCGCCGGCGAAAGCTATGGAACCACCCGCGCCGCAGGCCTCTCCGGCTATCTAATCGACCACGGAATTGCCTTCAACGGAATAGTGCTCCTATCCACCGTTCTGAATTTCCAAACCATCCTGTTCACCAAAGGCAACGACCTGCCTTTTACGTTAATCCTACCCTCCTACACCGCCACTGCCTGGTATCACAAAAAACTCCCCCCGGACCTCCAAAAGGATTTACACAAAGCCCTGACGGAATCCGAGGCGTGGGCGCTAAGTGGTTACGCGGAAATCCTAGCCAAGGGCGACCGCCTATCCGCATCTGAGCGCGATACGGCCATTACGAAACTCTCGCGCCTCACCGGGCTTTCTCAGCAATATATCGGCCTCAGCAATCTGCGCGTGGAGATCCATCATTTCACCAAGGAACTATTGCGCGACAAAGCACAAACGGTGGGCCGGCTGGACAGCCGCCTGAAAGGGACCGACGCACTAGGCACGGCCGAGCGCCCTGAGTTCGATCCGGCCATGTCCACCATTCGTCCCCCCTACACCGCCACCTTCGCGCAATATTTAAGGTCCGATCTCGGCTACCAGTCCGATCAGCCCTACTTCATCCTGGGCGAGGGCGTCAAGAAATGGAAATGGGGTGCCGATAATACCTTCGCCGACACCAGCGATCCGCTGCGCAGCGCCTTTTCGAAGAACCCCTACATGAAGCTATTCGTCGGCTACGGCTACTTCGATCTGGCAACTCCCTACCTGGCCGCGCAGTACACCTTGAGCCATGCCGGCTTCCCGCCAGGCACGCGCAAGAACATCACCGAAAAGTATTACGATGCCGGACACATGTTCTATATTGAACTGCAATCGCTGCGTCAATTGAAGAAGGATATCGCCGAGTTTCTCAAGAACGCGCGGCCCACCCCATAACCCAGAAACAGCGCCGCCACGTGGGCCCACGGCACCGCCGCCCGTCTCCACACCGCCACCAGGATCACCACCACCAGCGGACTCAGCGCATGGTATTCCAACGCTTGTCCCCAGTGCCCTTTCGCCAGTTGGAACATCGCCCGGGTAAGTCCGCAAAGCGCACACGGCCGGCCCGTAAGCCACTGAAATCCGCAAAGCGAAAGACCGTCCCCCGGCGTATAAGCCCACAAAAACGCAAACACCGCGATAGCCGCGCCAACACGCACAAACCAAAAACCACGTTGCTTATCCGCGTCCCTCTGCGTGCATCTGTGGCCAATTGATTTTGTCATTCCATCACCAGAACGTCTGAGCAAGGCCGGACCCTCAACGCGAAATTGATACCTTCCAGCCTTTGAAGTCCTGCCATAACGCCAAACCAATTTTCCGCTGAGGAATGGCCCTTAGGTTTGCCGGCGTAGGAACGGCACATGCCAGATACTGAAAGCCAACAATCGCCCTAGCCTCTTTCAACGTCACCGGCCAGCACAATCTCGACCGGCGTTATCAACACCTAAACCGTATTCGGTTCAAATCCCACCAGATCCCGGTAGGCTATCGTAATAGCCATCATGCTAATCGGAATCGTCACCAGCAATCCCACAATGCAACAAAGCGCGCCAACAATGTTTAACAATCCCAGACCCAGTAGAAAAAGCACGAAGCCAAGATAATCGTTCTTCACCACCGCATGGCTCGCCTCCATGGCCGGCCAGAACTCCAGCCGCTTATCCAACACAAACAGATAAGTGAACATATACATTGCCGTTATCACCAGCCCCGGAATAATACAGAGCAGCACGCCAACAGTAGCAAAAACCGCGATCAGCAGCGCCGCCACAAACGCCGCGACAAAGTAGTTGAAGCCCTGAAACAAGTCCCCGATCTCAGTCCGCCCGCGCACCAGCTTTCTCATGCATGCCAGGTGAAACCCAACCTGCATCGGCCCCTGCGTCAGCACCGACCCCGCCGAACCGACAATCAAATACAGCACAGTCAAGCCCATAAACAGACCCACGTCCGTCTTCACCACTTCCCACCCCTGACTGATCCATCGCCCGCCGGCCGCCTTAATCTCCACCGGTGGACGGAATGCAGCCGCCGGCACCACCCCGTTCCCCACCGGCAAAGGCGGCGGCAATCTTCCCTCGATCACCGGCTGTTGATGGCCGCAGGCCGGACAAAACACCACATGGGGCTCAAGCGTCTCACCGCATTGTTGGCAGAACATGGCACCTCGCTGAAATAGCGAGGATACTACAGATCGGCCTGAGGGTATAATTTGATTGTGAAAATCGGCCAGCTAATCTTAATCGCAACGCTCGGCGTGGTATGCGCCTGCAATAAAGCCCCACAGACCAAAGAAGCGGTGAAGCAAGGCGTGGTCGAACACCTGGGCAAGGGCGCCGGCCTCGACCTTACCTCAATGGAAGTGGACGTAACATCGGTTTCCTTCGCCGGCGAACAGGCAAAGGCCACGGTCAACTTTCGCCCCAAGTCCAACCCCGAGCAGGGAATGCAGATGAACTATACCTTGGAACGCCAGGGCAAGAAATGGGTAGTCTTAAAGAAGGCGGGCAACACGTCCAGCCCCCACGGCGACGCCACGCTCGCCCCCGCGCCCGCTCCCACCGGAGAGATGCCGCCCGGACATCCCCCCGTGAATCCATCCGCAACCCCCGCTGAGCCCCCGAAATGAAGCGCGTCGCCGTCCTCGGCGGAGGCCCCGCCGGTGCCTTTGCAGCCGAGAAATTGGCCACCGCGGGGCTGGACGTGATTCTGCTCGACGAAAAGCTAGCCTGGGAGAAACCCTGCGGCGGTGGACTCACCTACAAAGCCTACAGCCAGTACCCGTTCCTGATCGAAAACGATACCCCGAAACGGTTCGTCACGCAAACATACCTGTCCACCTCCCGCACCGGCCAGGCAAAATTAACACTCACCAAACCGCTGGTCATTTACTCCCGTCTGGAACTGAACCAGATGCTGCTGCAGCGCGCGGAACAAGCAGGCGCCCAACTGGAAAAAACCCGCGTGCTCGATATCCATCGCAGCGGCCGCGGTTGGCAAGTCAGCACCAGGGCAGGGAAGATGGATGTCGATTATTGCGTAGTAGCCACCGGCGCACGCAACCCCCTCCGCCAGGTGGGCACCCAATGGTCCACTGGCGACACCATGGTCGCCCTCGGCTACTACGTTCCCACCTAGCAAGCGCACATCGACCTGGAATTCTTCCCTGGTTTCGAAGGCTACATCTGGGTTTTTCCGCGCCACGGGCACCTCTCCGTAGGCATCTGCGGCAAGGGTGAATCGGCCCAAACCCTGCGCACGCGCCTGGAACAGTACATGGCCCGGAAAGCGTTGTCCCTGTCCGGAGCCACCTTCTACGGCCACGTACTTCCCTCCCTGCGGAAGCCCGCCTGGAAGAACAATCGCGTGTCCGGTGACGGTTGGATCGCCGTAGGCGATGCCGCCGGCCTGGTCGATCCCATCACCGGCGAAGGTCTCTACTACGCCGTCCGTTCCGCCGATTTGGCAACCGATTTATTGCTCACCGGACAAACCGATACCTATCGCCAGCGGCTCCAGAGCGATTTCACCGGCGACCTGGAACTAGCCTCCCGCTTGGCCAAACGCCTGTTCGTCGACAACTTTCTATGTGGCAGCGTGCCGGAGCGCATGATCCAATGCATGCGCCGCAGTCCCACGTTTTGCGGGATACTGCAAGACCTGTTCGCCGGAACGCAAAACTACCTGGATCTGAAAGCGCGCCTGAAACAGAACCTGCGCTACACCTTTCAAGAAGTAGCTGTCCACCTTTTTTCATGACCAATTCAAAATCGGAAGAACTCTTTGCCCGCGCCCGGAAGGTTATCCCCGGCGGCGTCAACTCCCCGGTACGCGCCTTTCGCGGCGTAGGCGGAACCCCGCGTTTCATCGCCCGCGGAGAAGGCTCGCGCCTCTTTGACGTAGACGGTAATTCCTACATCGACTACATCTGCTCCTGGGGACCGCTGATACTTGGCCATCGCCCCAAGCCCGTAATCGACGCCCTGCGAGAAGTGCTCGAAATCGGCACCAGCTTCGGCGCGCCCACGGAACGCGAAGTGGATCTAGCCGAGGCCATTCGTGACGCCATGCCCTCCATGGAACTGATCCGCCTGGTCAACTCCGGCACCGAAGCCACCATGAGCGCCATCCGCGTAGCTCGCGGATTCACCGGCCGCGACCTCACCGTCAAGTTCGAAGGCTGCTACCACGGCCACGTCGATTCGCTCCTGGTCAAGGCCGGTTCGGGCATGGCGACTCTAGGCATCGCCGATAGCGCAGGCGTTCCCAAAAGTTTCGCCGCCACCACCATCGCGCTGCCCTTCAACAACCTCGAAGCAGTGGAAGAAGCCTTCCGCAAGCAAGGGAATCAAATCGCCTCCGTGATCGTCGAACCGGTAGTAGGCAACATGGGCTGCGTTCCCCCAGCCCCGGGATTCCTCGAAGGGCTGCGCATCATCACGCAGAAGTACGGCGCAGTGCTCATCTTCGATGAAGTGATGACCGGTTTCCGCCTGTCGTTCGGCGGCGCCCAGCAGTTGTACGGCATCCAGCCCGACATGACCACTATCGGCAAAATCGTAGGCGGCGGTCTGCCTATTGCCGCATACGGCGGACGCGCCGACATCATGAATAAAGTGGCGCCCGTAGGCCCAATCTATCAGGCAGGCACGCTCTCCGGCAATCCACTCGCGGTCTCCGCCGGTCTGGCCATGTTGCGTTATCTGAAGGCGAATCCCAGCGTCTACACAGATCTCGAAACACGCGCCGCCCGGCTCACCGCCAACATTCCGCCGTCCATGACGGTGAACCGCGTAGGCTCAATGTTCACCCTCTTCTTCACCAATCGCCCAGTCACCGATTACGACTCAGCGAAACATTCCGACACGGAAATGTTCAAGAAGTTCTTCCACTGGATGCTAAGCCAGGGCATCTATCTCGCGCCCTCGCAATTCGAGGCCGCCTTTCTCTCGGCAGCGCATTCAGACGAAGATATCCAAACCACCATCGATGCCGCCCAAACTTTCTTTCAGCGCATGAACTGACGCGCCGAATACATCACCACGGCCACGAAGAACAGCAGGCTGAGCGCAATGATCACCGCCCGCCTCTGCGCCGGAAGGGTCACCGCAATGACGCTGGCCGGTTGTTGCACGTTGATTTTTACCGAAACCTCGGCGGGCCTGCGCCCTTCAATCCGGTTGTCCAGCAGCAGGATATACTCGCCCGTCTGCTCCACCTCGCAGCGCAATTTCCCCTCGGTCACGTAGCCGCTGCGGCACAGCGCGTGATAGCTTCGTCCAGCGTTGAAGCGCGCCGCTTCATCGCGCGTGGCCAGAATCGCCTCCACCGCGGTTGCGCCGGAAGGAACCGAGAACGAAGCTTCAATCACTGTCCCGGCCTGCTCCACCGCAACCTCAATCGCGCTCCAGCGCGAGGCGGGAACCGATACCACACCATCGGTAAGGATGGCCAGCAGCGCCAGCAGAATCATCTATTTCTCATTGTAAACAGCCACCCCGCCCAACACCGTCATAGTAACCCGCGTCTTCAGCAAGTCCCCAGCGGGCACTTTCATAATGTCCTGCGAAAGCATCACGAAATCGGCCAGCTTACCCGCCTCCAGCGAACCCTTCTGCTTCTCCTCAAAAGCCGCATAAGCGCCACCCAAAGTCCAAGACCGCAAAGCTTCTTCGCGGCTTAATCTCTGGTCCGGCATGAAACCGCCAGGCGGATTGCCCGAATGATCCTGCCGCGTAACCGCCGCATAAAAGCCCCACAGCGGATTCGGATTCTCCACTGGCGTATCAGACCCGTTAGCAATGCGAACACCAGCTGCCAGAAATCGCTTCGGCGCCCAAGCCCCCATCATCCGGTCCGGCCCCAACCGCGCCGCGGCCCAACGCATGTCGCTAGTGGCATGCGTCGATTCAATGGAAGCAATCACGTTGTATTTCGCAAACAAAGCAAAATCGGGCAGCGAGACCACCTGCGCGTGTTCAATGCGGAAGCGCTTGTCGTTGCTCCCGCCCAGCACCGCGCCATAGGCGTCCAGCGCCGTGCGATTGGCGCGGTCCCCAATGGCATGCGTATTCACCTGAAACCCGGCCTTCACCGCATCCCGCGCCACCGCCTCAATCTGATCTTTTGACAGAATCAGCAGTCCGGTGTTCCCCGCATCGTCGGAATAAGGCTGCCAGAACGCCGCCCCGCGCGACCCCATGGCGCCATCGGCCACCAGCTTGATGCTGCGCACGGTAAGCTGCTCACCCAGTTCCGGCCCCCTCTGTTGATACTCTTTCCACAGCGCGCCAGTGCCGCCGATCATCGCATAGACCCGCGTCGGAAACCGATGCTCCGCGATCAACTTCCGGTAAGCGCTAAGCTCAGCCTGCCCCATACCCGCATCATGCACAGTGGTGAGTCCCAATTTCGCGAACTCCAAAGCAGCCCGCGCGATAGCGCTCTCCACTTGCGCCTGCGAAGGCGCTGGAATCTTCGAAGCCACCAGCGCCTGCGCCCGGTCGATCAGCACCCCCGTAGCGTCCCCGGCAGCGTCTCGAATAATCTTCCCGCCCTGCGGATCTTTCGTCTCGCGGCTGATGCCAGCGGCCTCCAGCGCCTTCTGGTTCGCCCAGCCCGCATGGCCATCCACGCGTCTCAGAAACACCGGATTCCGCGGGGCAGCCGCGGTAATCGGCGCAGCCGTGGGAAACTGCCCGCCCCAATTGGTCTCGTCCCAAGCCCGGCCCTGAATCCATTCCCCAGCCGTGGATTTCGTCGCCGCCTCTTTGACAATTGCCGCCACTTCCGCAATCGACTTCACGGCGCGCAAATCGTAGCTCTGCAACAGATCGCCCAATGCATGCACATGCACGTGCGAATCGATCAGACCAGGAACAATGGTGGCGCCCTTGGCGTCCAGGCGGCGGGTGTCCGGTCCAACCAAGGGCAAAGCCTCCGCCCCAAGCGCCAGAATCCGCGAACCTTTCACAGCCATAACGCTCGCCTCCGGCCGCGCCGGATTCATCGTGTAGATATGTGCGTTCTCAATCACCAGGTCGGCATACGCGGCAGCCGGCAGGTTGACAGCTAGCAAACAAAACAACGCTAGAATAAGAAGCATGGAAGACAGTATTGCACACCCGTCTTTAAACGCCGGGTCGCTCGAAATGCCGGCGTGGAAGGGGTTGCTCAGCATCGGAGCCGCCGTATTGTTAGGTCTCTTATTCATCGTTGCCGGAGTGTGGAAAATCACCGATCCCTACGGCGCGGCCACCCGCATGATCCAAGCCAAGGTCTGGCCCGACCTCAGTATCCTCGCCGCCATTTTTCTGGGCACGGCGGAAACCTTCGCCGGCGTCCTGTTGATGGTCCCCAGGTTCCGCCGCTGGGGCGCCTGGCTAACCGGATTTCTGCTGCTGGTATTCATGGTCTACATCGGCATCAACTACAACGCTCTGCAAGGTGCCGAATGCACCTGTTTCCCCTGGCTAAAGCGAGCCGTCGGTCCCGGCTTTTTCGTAGGCGATGGCATCATGTTGTTGTTCGCGGTCGCCGCCGGAATCTGGGCCCGGCAGTCGGAAAGCCTGCGCAGCGCGGTCATCATTCTCGGGGCGGTAGCGGTCTTCGCCGGCGTATCCTTCGGAGTTACCTACGCAAGACAATCCGGCTTGCAGGCTCCCGATTCCATCACCGTCGACGGGCAGGCCTACTCCCTGCAGCACGGCCGCATCTTCCTCTATTTCTTCGATCCCGAATGCTCCCACTGCTTCGCGGCCGCCAAAGAGATGTCCAAATTCACCTGGAAAGATGTAAAGGTGATTGGCATTCCCACCGCGCAACCCCGCTTTGCCCAAGGCTTCCTGCAAGACACCAACCTGAAGGCCGGAATCTCTAACGACCTAGACTTGCTAAAGAAAACCTTCAGCTTCGTAGCCGGACCCTATGGCGTAGCCCTGGAAAACGGACGGCAAAAAGAAGCCTACATTAACTTCGACGAAAAAGAGCCCAAAGAAGCCCTCAAGCGCCTAGGCTTCATCGAATAAAGTCCGCGTGCAGCTATGTTTATCTGGTGCGCCGGGACAAGCCTGGCTGATCTAGTGAAGTGAAAAGAACTGCCTATGTAAATCACCCCTACCACACGTAGCTAATCGAGCGTGGAAGCGGGTAACCCGTTTGGCGGCGCCTCGAGCGGCAGACCGCTGCCGCACTACCATTTGGGTTGTTGATGTGCACGTCCGTCCGGTCCTTGTTGACTTCGTTCAACGCCAGTAACCACGTTCCTTTGCGTTCAAAAGTTGGTACCCCGCCACGCCCTTCGGCATTCTTCAGCCTCGAAGCCGGTTTAAAGAACGGCATAACTTCCCGCGGTGCCGGGATTCGTACATGATTCCGTGCCTTGTATCGGGATGTCCGCAGCCATCATTGTTCAACCCCAAAGCCCGCATGGCTCCTCATGCGACCAACGTCCCTCGCCATCGAAGCGCATAAAGCCGACGTCCGCTATGCGCTCGCCACGGGGTAACCAAGCTAATTATTCCCTCGCGAATTGCCGAAGCCATCGCGGTAACCGGACTCGTATGCGCTTCTATACGCAAACTTATATTGTCGCTTTGAGGAGCTGCCGGATTCATACCCGTGCAAGGCAGTCCTCCACGCACTGTGTTGGCGCGGCTGCATCCTTCTGCCTTCTCGACCATCCCGTATTCCTGCCTCGATACCGTCTCGATAGCCGATATCTTGTGCAATGTGAAGCGGTGACCAGTGATTCGTTGGATAGATTCCGTCAATGCGGTCGTCGCGATTTCGATCAGGATCGTAGTTCGGATCTCTTGCTCGAAACAGCTCTTCTAAGCGTGAGCGGCTTCCCCTTCGGCTATCTTCCATACCGGCTCTAAATCCTTCGACAAAACCTTCATGATATTGATCTTGAGAGCCAAAACCAGTTTGGTAATCTTTATCAGCCGAGCGCAATTTCTGATTGACAATGTCCTGATCGCGATTGCTCACCTGAGAATTTTGTCCAAATGCGAATCCTTCTCGATAACCGTGTTCATACCCGTGCTGGCGCGCGTCAAGCGCCCCGCCATGATATGTTTCCTGCGCGATCATGGAGACTGGTTGATGCAATATAAGCGCGACCGCCAGCGATATGAGGAGTAAATGTTTCATAGCGTCACATCCATCCTTGCTAAGCCACCGAATCGCCATAGATACATTTTGCCCGCTCATTGGGGGGGTACCACCCACTTTAGGTTCTCAAGGACGTGGAACGAAGTAAATGCAGCCCCGCTAAAGCGCAATCCAAGCGCGCCCACCCCAAAGCCGGACGTAAGAAATTCAATTGCACCGCGTCTGCCTGCCGTAGTGGACCAGGTATCGGGTAACGTGAATGCAGTGTGAGCATAGGGCCCAAGCTTGACCGTACGTTGATCAATGATCAATCCGGCCTGATTCCGTATATTGACAGGGATGACCACAGAGTCCACCGTTGGATTGGCAAGCGCAATCGCGGTTGTAAAGATGGTGTTGTCGAACAGGAGTACGAAATGACTGTCGTACTGGCTGACTATCGGCACTACGGCCTCCTGGTCTGCGCGACCGGAAACCGACTGCCGAAAAACTGCCATCCCGCCCACCGAATCGTTCGTGGTTTGCGAAAGCAAGGCCCAGCCCTGGGTAAGGTTGAATGCTGTACCGTTAGTTTCAAATTGGATGCTGCCGGCCGCGTCCAGCGAGACGTTTAACCCGCGAACTAATCCCTGCCCCAGAATAGGCACCGTCATATCACCGCCGGCGTCGTTAAAAAAGAGAACCTGGAAAGATACCGCCCGGTTCTCCAAGTTTACAAAATACAAACTGGTTTTCCACGATCCTCCGTCGACAAACTGCGCAATTACGCGATCTCCGGTAAATACTACAACGTCCTTCTGATCGCTTCTCTTGATTTCATGGCGAGCTTTTAGGAACTGTTCATTCAGCCGGTCATCGGCGGCTGAAGCGGGCAATCCGGTCGTTATCTGCGCTGTCCCTAACGAAGCAAAGAGAAGCATCGCTATTACTAATCTGTCTACCATTTTGATCCCTCGCAATTTAAATGTGTCTAATGCCCTCAACTGGAGTAACTTTATCCTTGCGCATAGAGATGAATGCCGAGGATCTTTGGCCGCACAAGCCGGACCTCCAGTACATGTCAAACTACTCAGCATCTACATGGCCAATCTGGTCAGATACAAGATGACAGCTGACGACGGCAGATGTCCGTTGCGTGCGACTTTCTGGCGCAAGAATTGATTTTCGGAAAAAACACCTAGGCGCGCCACGGATAGTGGTCCAAAAGAAGAAGCCGGGCCGAATGCGGCTTGGCATGTTTTATTGACGATCGATGAAGCCTGAGCTAGCGGTTCCTGAATCTGTTTCCGTAGCCGTTCTGCCCGCGTTCGTCTTGGATATATCCGTGGTCGCGGCCGCGATCCCGGTCATTGTCGTGGTATTTTTCGCGATCAACCCCAGTACTCTGTCGTTGACGCGACCGTAAAGCGTGGATCTATCCCCGTTGTAACCGTGGTCGCGGTCGTCATACCGCAATCGGTCCTGTGCTGGCTGTTGTACTGTTCGTCAACTTAGGTCGATCTACGGCTTTCCGAGAGGTCGTGGAGCTAAGATTGCAGCCCTTGAAAAGAACAACGAACACATCAATATCCAGGTTCTAAACAGCCTTACTGTAATAGATGAGAGCCGTTCAGCCTCCAATCGCGTCGTCCCCCGATGATGCTCATCAATGGTTCGAATATTCAATGGCGCGAACCCTATGGCACCACCGTCTCCTTCACCACCGGCACCGAAACCGCCGCCTCAAACAACCCAAACGTGAACATATCCGTCGCCGAGGCAATCGACACATACTGCTTCCCATCCAAACTGAACGTCATCGGCGACGCCGTCAGCTTCTGTCCCATGTTGTAGTGCCACAGATGCTTCCCGGTCTTGGCATCCAACGCCACCAGTTGCCCGTCGTCATCACCAAAGAACAACAACCCGCCCGCCGTTGACACCGTTCCCGCCCACATCGTCGCCGGCCCGGTCATCGGATACTCCCACCGCCGCTCCCCCGTCTTCGGATCAATCGCCCGCATATAAAATTTCCCCGGTTCGGCCGGAAACTGTTCGCCACCGCCCCCAGCCTGCCCCTTCCCGGGCTCCGGCATCTTCGTCGACGTCACCACGTTGTCGCACTGCTCCAGCGTCGGAACATACAGCAACTGCGTATCCGGATTATACGAAGGCGACATCCAATTCGATGCCCCCCGCACCGAAGGACACACTTTCACCCCGGTCGGTGTAGGAGTCTGATCCGGCAGCTCCACCGGACGCCCCTTCGCATCAATGCCACTTGCCCAGGTCAGCTTGTCGATAAACGGCGTAGCATTCAGAAACTCGCCACTCACCCGGTCCAGCACATAGAAGAATCCGTTCCGGTTCGGATGCAGCAGCAGCTTCCTCTGTTTCCCGCGAAATTCCGTATCCACCAGCACCGGAATCGACTGCGCATCCCAATCATGCGTATCGTGCGGCGTAAATTGGAAATGCCATTTCAGCTTCCCGGTATCGCCATCCAGCGCCACCACGGAGCAGCTATACAGGTTGTCCCCTCGCCGGTCCTTCCCGTAATAATCCGGCCACGGATTCCCCGTCGGCCAGTAAACCAGATTCAACTCCGGGTCATATGTTCCCGTCATCCAAGTGGCGCCACCGCCCCAATCCGCGTTGAATTCAGACCACGTCTCGGCGCCCTTCTCGCCTTTCCCAGGCACAGTGTAGAACCGCCACAACTCCTCACCCGTGGATACCGAGAACGACACCACGAACCCGCGTATGCCTCCATCCCCGCCGCCCACGCCCACAATGACCCGGTCCTTCAACACCAGTGGAGCCATCGTGGCCATATAGCCTTTGCTCGAGTCCGCGTATTTCTTGTCCCACAATACCGCTCCCGTCTTGCGATGCAGCGCCACCAGATGCGCATCCGCCGTAACAAAGAACACGCGGTCTCCCAACAGCCCCACCCCGCGGTTCACGTTTTGCTTTACCGATTGTTCATCGCGATACTGCCACACCCGCCGCCCCGTCCGCGCGTCCAGCGCATACACCTCGTTGGTGTTGGTGAAGTACATCATCCCGTCGTAGACCAAGGGAGTCGCCTCCAGTTTCTTCGCCGTCTCCACGTGGTACGTCCACTTCGGCACCAACGAACCCACATTGCCAACATTGATCTGCCGCAACGGACTGTGCCGGCGCGACCCGTAATCGCCCCCGTACGTCAGCCAGTCGTTCCCCGGACTCTTCCGAATGTCTTCAAACCGGACTTGCGCCGAAAGCACAGCGGCGCCCAATCCCATCAGGCAGGCGATCGTTCTCATTGCACTCTCCTCTCGTTCCGCATCGCCTGACGGCTCAGGTACGCCAGCAAATTCTGTAATTCCACCGGCGTCAGCTTCGTGGAATAATCGCCCGGCATCAACGATTTCCGGTGTAGCGTGATCTCTTGCACATCCTTCTTCTCCAGCAAGTGCAGCCCGCCACCGCGGTCCAACACCTGAATTGCGTAATTGGTATAGTTCTTCGCCACACCGGAAATCCGTGCGCCCGATTTCATCACCACGTCCACCGCCTCAAACCCTTCCGTAGGCCGCGCGCTTGGGTCCAAAACAGATTCTCGTAACTGCCCGATGGACCGTTGGATTCCCGCGTTCGAAAGATCCGGTCCCAGAGATCCACCTACGCCGCGCACGGCATGGCAACCCGAACAGCCACCCTTTCCGAAGAAAATCGCACTACCAGCCGCTTCATCGCCGGGTACATTTCCTTCCATCGCAGGTGCGCTCAGGCTGCGCACAAACGCCACCACCGCCCAGATCTTTTCATCCGCGATTGGAAACGCCGGCATCTCGGTTCCCGGCACGCCGGTCTTGATGGAATCGAATAACTGCTCGCTACTCATGCGCCGAACCAGCCGGCCGTCGCGGATGTTCGGACCCCGCCCGCCGCCCCCGGTGGCTCCATGGCAACTGCTGCACGCGGCGCGGAAAAACTGGCCCCCGGCCTCCACCGCCTCCGGCTTGCCCTCCATCGGATTGCGCCTGTCCTCTCTTCGATTGGGTTGTGCCAAAATCGGTTGTGCCATAAGCGCAACGGACAAAAAGGTCAGCGCCAGCGGGATGATTGGAATACGCATTGGAATTGCCAATAGCGTATCAAACGATCGCTTCGTTATATACTACAAACTTCAACATGCTTGGAAACAGAAAGGTATGCCCCAGGTGCGGCGTAGCCGATATCCGTCCGTCTTACTATCGGGACTTCCTCGATAAGATGATGCAGTTCCTATTCCTGGTCCCGTACCGCTGCCGCATCTGCCGCCACCGATTCTTCCGCCTGCCGTTCTAGCGCTTAGTTGCGGAAATAGGCGTTCTGGATTTTCACGGCTCACACTGCGTTTCCGAGCCGCGACCGTAAGGGAGCGGTAGGAAATTTTGCAATCAAGTACTAGCCGCCCTCCACCCTGCTAAGCCAGCGCCAGGTTCAGATTCTCGATAGCCTCATCCACCTCGGCCGTGTTCTTGTAGCCCACCGTCACGCAATCCACTCCTGCATTGCGGAACGCGAATTTCATCGCCGCTTGCCGGTCCTCGCGAGTCGTGAACGCGCCTTCGCCCACCAGCTTCATGCTGATCACGCCCATGCCCTCTGAGCGGACCTGCTTGACGTGCGTGACCACTTCTCCCACATTGCCCGCACCGTTCGTGTTGTAGTCCTCCGCATCCATCCTGGTGCCCTTGTGGTTGACCCGGATCATTGCGATCTCCAGCCACTTGTTTCCCGGAAACTGGCGCAGCGCCGGCAACCCGTGCACCGAAGCCCCATAACCCACCACGGCCTTTTTATGCTTTGCTTCCGAAACGCCGTCCTGCCACCGCAACGTGTCTTTCGGCCAGGTCGCCACGTGTTGATAGTGCAGCAGCAGCACGTCGAAATATTCAGTCTGCGCCAGCCGCCGCAACTCATCTATCTTCTCTTGTGGATTCGCCCCTTCGTGCGTCGTCACCTTCGACATCAGCCGGTAACTGTCGCGCGGCACGCCCTTCAGCGCAACGCCCAGCATCTTGTGCATCTCGCCATACGATTCGGCCGTCTCAAAGAACCGAATACCCCGGTCATAGGCGTGGCGCACCAGCCTGGTGAATTGGTCCTGCCCCAGATCCCGCTGCGTTTTTCCGCTATACGTACCCGTGCCAAACGCCAGCCGCGTTACCTTGACGTTGGATTTCCCCAGCGTCACCCAATCCGTCGCCGTGCCTCCGGCCGCACGAATCGGCAGACTGCCCACGCCGATCAAAGCGCCCGCAGCCAATCCCGTCTTCAGAAAATTACGTCTGGAACAGTAAGCCATTTTGTCGGCCTCCAATGCGAAAATCCTATCACGAGTGCAGGGATGAATGCTTGCCGGCGCCGCCCCGGTGTTCTAATACAATGAGCATTCAAAGCGATCACATGCCGACAGACTTCGCCGACGTTCTCCTTCTAGCCACCACCAAAATTGAGTCCAAAGCCGTGCTCGATGTTTTCCGCGACGTTGGCCAACAGGTTCACCCGGTAGAGATCGAGGGCCGAACGTACTTCGATCTCGGAACCTTTGGTGGCGCGCGCACATTCCTTTTGCACTTGGAAGCGAAATCCGAAGCCGCCGCGGACGACCTGAAAAGCAGTCTGAAGGGCCTCAATCCAAGTGCTGTAATCTCGGTGGGGTTCGGTTTGGGTAGAAGCTCCAGCCGGCAGAGGTTAGGGGAGATATTGGTTTCCACCAAGCTCAGCAACGCTGCTGAGGTCGACCGTGTGGCTTCCACCAGACTGATCAGCCGGTTCGGAAGCGCAGACCTTTTGTGGGAAGGCGACAAGGTTCACTTTGGCGTGTTAGTCGTGCCTAAAGGTCTCCAGTATCCCCCCCCTGACGAATCCTACGTAATTGGCGCTTTGGACACTTCAGACGAGTTCTATAAAGTCTGTGAACAGGCCGGAATCGATTGGATTGCAGTGAAGGCGGTCGCAGCGCACTTATTCGATGTCCCAGTAACTGATGATGCAATGCGGACCGCCGCCACAAATGCTGCGCAATTCGTCCTTCACGCCCTACAGTTCGCTCCCTTCGAACGCACCACCGCCTCCACCGCGCCTCCACCCGTTTTCGCCCCGCCAGAGGTTTCCGCCGACGAGCCAATCTACGTCGAATCGCTCCACCTCACCGGCTTCCGCTGTTTCGAGCAATTGGAACTCCCACTCCGCCGTGAATCCAGGCTACCCGGAGAATGGACCTGCATCGCCGGCATCAACGGCGCAGGAAAATCCAGCATCCTCCAAGCTCTCTGCCTCGTGCTGCTGGGGCCTGCCGTCCAGCAGTTGGGCGCCGAACGGTTGAACCGCATGCGCCGCCAGATCGGAGCTGACCGGCAAACCGCCGAGATTGAAGCCACTCTACGAACTGCGGAATCCAATCGCGAATACCGGCTCTGGCTCAAGATCGATACCAACGGAGCCACGCAGGCCACTTCCGACCCCATCGGCTTCTGGAAAGACCCTAGCCGCTTCCTTCTTGCCTCCTACGGCGCCACGCGCAATCTTTCCTCCCGCGCCGAATCGGGCTACGAAAGCATGAGCAAAGATGTCCGCCGGCAGATCACCCTGTTCGATCCGCTCAGCCAACTCACCACCGCCGAAGTACTACTGAGAAAAGCGTCCGCGGTGGAGGGCTTTCTACCGCTCTTCCAGAAGATCGTAGACGAAGTTTTCTCCGGGGAACTGCAAGCCACCACCGACGATACAGGAATCCGCTTCGCCGTTTCCAAACGCGAGAGCATGGAAGCAATTGACCTTCCCGATGGCTATCGCGCCTCCGCCGCCTGGCTTGCGGATCTCTGCGCAATCTGGTGCGATAAGGAGCCGGAAATTGCAGCCAGGGGCAACCCCGCCGATATGCAAGGCATCGTTCTGATCGATGAGATTGACCTGCATCTGCACCCCTCCCTGCAGCGGCGGCTGGTCCCGCAGCTGCGGACCCTGATGCCCAAAGTGCAGTGGATCGTCACCACTCACTCCCCACTAGTCTTGGCGAATTTCGACAGTAACGAACTCCTCGCTCTCGACCAGGACTATGCTGGTAACATCCGGCCCCTTGATCGCCAGATTCTGGGGTTCTCCTCGGACCAGATCTACCAGTGGCTGATGGGCACGCCGCCCACCGGCGAAGCCATCGAGCAAGTGCTGGAGAAGAACGAAATCCTCGGCACGCCACCAGACGACGAAATAGCGGAGCTTCTCGACATGTCGCCAAAGATCAATGAAGCCGACGCCAAAGTGAGAGTGCAAAAACTCAAGGGCACTATCGAGAGGTTGAAGCCATGAGAAAGTTTCGCAGACCGGCAGTGACAGTTCCCACGTTGGCCAAAGGCGGCTCTGGCGGCGACAAACGCGAAGGCCACGTGGACGACTACGTGAATCGTGGTCTTTCTCCCTCCACCTTTCCGCCACACTGGACTAAGCCTGACGTTCGTGGCGCCCTCTACGCCATGCACGGTCGCGTGTGCGGATATTGCGGTGCCGATGTAAGCGAAGCCGGAAATGACGTCGAGCATTTTCGTCCCAAGAGCAACGTGCTGGAAGACAAGGCTCACGGCGGCTATTGGTGGCTGGCGTACGATTTCAGCAACTATCTTCTCAGTTGCGTCGTGTGCAATCAACGCTACAAAGTGGATCGCTTTCCCATGCAGCCCGGTGAGTTGCACTTGCGTTATCAGGATCGCCAGAACCTGGCCGCGGAACAACGAATCTTGCTGGATCCAACCTGCGACACGATCGAAGAATTCGTTACGGTCGACTGGTTGCAACCCGCCGGCAAGCTGGAGCCAAAGGCAGGCCTCACGCTCGCTCAGACGGAACGCGTGCAGCAGGTCCTCACATTTTTTCGGGTGAATCGCCGCCCGGCGCAACGCAAGAAGCGCGCCGCCATCCAGCGCCGCGTCATCAATAGAGTTGCCCAGGGCAGGGCTGACGAAGTTCGCTACTTAGCCATACGCTACCGTCCGCATAGCCTGGTGGCAAAAGTAATCTTGGAAGCCAAAACGCCGCAATCCCTGCCAACCACCCGCGAAGAACTGGAATGGCTGCTGAAGGACCTCTCGTCGGATCTGATCCTGAAGCTGGAGGATCTGGACAAGTCCGCTAATCCAACGAAGCTGGATGAGAATGAGGCTAAGGAATTGTTTTGGGCTTTAGCTGTGCTATGGAAGGATCCGCCGGCCGAAACACCGCAATTTGTAGAGAGTTTTCTGGACAGCCGCGGGCTAAAGGATGGCGTGACTGCTTACCTCGCCAAACTATGACCGTGACGGGAAAGCGGCTGGCTCGGGTTCGCACGCCTTCAGAGCGGCTTCCGCATAGGAAAGGTTAAGCGTTTGATTCAACCTGGTGAAAATTCCCACGGCCCGCATTGCATGCTGCAGACCATCAGACCGCTTACCTTGCTTTGCCAGCGCAACTGCCAGCGTGTGACAATTCTGACCGATCACTTCCTGCCGTCCAATGTCTTCTACCAGCGCCAAGGCCTTTCGACCCAACTTCTCCGCTGCAGGCCAATCCTCTCGGCGCAACTCCAGTCTTGCCAGATTGCTGGTATAGATGGCGACCCCGTGCCGGTCGTTTGTTCGTTCTGCAATCCGTAGAGCTTCCCGGTAATTCCGCTCCGCCGCGGTCAGATTGCCCAAATCCATTTCGATATTGGCTAAGTCGTTCAGCAGGGATGCGACCTCCGTACTTTCGCCGTCGATCTGGCGCAGGAGTCGTAACGCTTCACGGTACGCGCCCGCGGCTGCTTCGTTATTTTTTTCCAATCGATGCCCCATGCCAAGTAAGCGAATGCCTTGGGCTATTTCTACCGAACCCCTCCCGGCCTTTCGCCAATGGGCTCCGGCGCGATCCGCCGCCTGCAGCACCTGGGCCGCTTGCCCTCGGAAGTAAGTCACCCAGCCAGCTTGAAGTGCTCGCCAACCGGCGCTGGAAAACTCGTTCGCCGCAACCGCCTTCTCTTCCGCCTCCAACTCAAGCCGCTGCCAGTCGTCCCACCGTCCTGAAAATTCGAGAAACAGCCGGAACACCCTACAGAACTCCTGCAGTCGAGTGTTCTCTCCTTTCACCAGCCACGGAAGTGCCGCCTCAAATACTGGCCATTCGGCCTCCAACGCGGGGAAACATTCGTATTTGCGGTTCCCGTTCTCGATCGCCAAAGCGTACGCCCGATCCGCCAGTCGGCCACCGGATTGCGCCACCTCTTGGGGACGCTTCGCCCCCAGGAACTTCGCGGCCAGCGGTGGCAGATAAAATGTCCTCGCCGCGGCGTCTCCGTCGATCAGAGCCCGATTCGCCAGATCTTCCAGCGCCACTTGAGCCTGTTGGATAGCCAGACTGGAGAACTCGGCGATCCGCTTAACTGAAACCGGCAAAGTGAAATGCGTCAGCACGGCAAGCACCGCCGTTTCGCTAACCGAAAACGTGTCCAGCAAATCTCCAAAAATATACTCCAGCGGATTGTTGTCAGCCGGGGCATTTTTCAGGAAAGCGCACGCGTCCGCAATGGTTCGACACTGACTGCCGCGCCTCCCCAACTGGCCGGCAGTCCAACCCAAAAGCAATGGATTGCCGCCCGTGAATTCGTACAGCAATTGCCGCTCTTGTACCGTCGACGCAGCCAGTGATCTGTTCGACTTCGCTAGTTCGTCAATCAGCGCCAGAGCCTCCTGCGGTTCCAGCCGATCCACCCGGATCACACGAGCATCCACGTCCGACCGTCGTCGGCTGGTGACAATGGCTTTGCATCCCTGCGGCAACCGGCTCAGGAACTGATACAAGTGATCGCGATCCGTATCGGGAAGCGTCTCCAGATTGTCAATCACCAGCAGCGCCGGCGTTCCCGCCAGTGTTCGACGGACAGATTCCGCACGCGCGTTCTCAGGAAGCTTCGCCAGTTCTTTGTCTCCCAGTTCTCTGGCAAGTTCAGACAACAGAGCGAGGTAATTTGGTAGGACAAAGTCCGTTCGCGGCTGCTCGCCAAGTGGCGTCAGTTCGCGCACCTTGGCGGAAAGGAAGATCTTGTGCGGGAAATCCGACACCGGAGCCAAGTGCCCGCCACGGACCGCCAGCCAAGTCTTTCCGATTCCGCCAGGACCGTCAATCAGCACACCCCACGTCCGGCTCTCCGGCAAAATCGCATTGGCGATGATGGCCAACTCCTTCTCACGGCCAAAAAAGAACGGCTGCTTCGGAAGAGTGGACTTGGCTTCGCTGTCTTGCTGAATATTCTCGTCTCCCACATCCGAACGGACGAACGGCACCCTCTGCAGAGCATCTAAGAGGAACGAAGCCGCGTTCGCCGCAGCCAACCGGCCGACAGCTTCCAACAGAATCCACCCAACATCGGAAAAGACGGCCTGAATCTGCACCTCCGGCCCGCTCCATTGCTTCTCTGCATTCTTCAATTCCGAGAAGAACGGCAGCGGCAAAGAGGATTTCCCGGCACCTTCCCCGTCCTGCTTTGCGACGGAGGCGCCCACTTGAATCACCGTGCCCGGCTGCAGCGTCTCCATTCCTCGCGTTACAGTCTGTTTAGTGGAATTTCCGCCCTCGACATCTATGTCAGACTGTGTAAGAAACACGCGCGCGCCATTGTGAGCACCCAGGTCGAAATAGGTGCGCTGGCCAATCTCTATGGGTCTGGCTCTTTCCTTCGCTGCATCCTGGAACACACCCAGCACTGCCTGACTCTCGGCTTTGCTATCGGTCACCAGCAAAACATCGGGCGTGTCAGTTTGCATTCCAGAGGCTCTGATCGATCATTGTATCGTGAGTCGGCGAAATATCCACCAGGGAAACCACCGAAGTGGCGACCATTGGCCAAACGATCTAATCCTCAGAGTAGGGATACGCGACCGCTGAGCCGCGACTCTCTCCAGAAACAGACCCATGCCAGTTCATGCTTCCATCTCGCTCACCCCCGGGTCCAGCGTCTGCAGTGACATCTCGAAGTTCGACGATGGGCTTTCTCAAGACTTCACCCATGAGGTACCGAAGCACGCTCAGTGCCACCGGAACGGCCAAGCATACACTGACGGTACAGAGAATACGTCGAGCCCACGCAGCGTGAAATCGAAGGTTCTGCTGGTTCAGCCCGAAATGGTTTCCGGTCTAACGACCCTTCAAACCAACGCCAGAAGCAAGTTCCGTTGCTGCCATTCATCGTCTCGACAAGCCTGCCAGGCTAGTGTACTGTCCGACAAATAACTGGACACAAGAAACGGCTTGCTCACGCGCGCGGCTCGGTCTCGAACTCGTTGCGGCAACAGTAGTTTCCGAGCCGCGACTGTAAAGGAGCGGTTTCCGGTGGTGTCCACCCAATTCGCGGACACTACACTTAGGATGCATCTCCGCAGCGCCGGGACAGCACGGAAACGCGAACGCGATATGGAACGCGTCGCATGCCGCCTTCGTCGCGCGACAGACTTGGCTCGTAAGCAGCTCCCGCTCAACGTCGCCGGCTTCCGGCCCCTTCCCCGATCCTCTGCGACAGGAACACCTGAAATGGCTCCTGTATAAACTCCGCATCATAGCCTGTGAAACGCAGCCTCTTCGTCCGCATTTCGTGGATTTCCCGCTCGGACCACCGCTCTTACCTCAACCCGGTTTCGCAGCGACCCTCGATTCGTTGCAGCACATTGCCAATCTCATGCAAGGGCACCTGTCCCAACAGCCACCCCGTTGTCTCAGGATTCCGTTCCACCGATTCTTTCAATCGGTCCATCAACAATGTTACGCAAGACCCTTCGTGCAGGTACACGTTGGCAAACGCAAGAGCATCCGGACTCCGGCCTTTTACGTTTCCGCTTCGGAGATCAAATACGAGCCATAGAGACCAATCACTTCCGCTCACACCGCCGCCTTTGCACGAACAAAGCCAACGGGACAAATAGGACGTCTAAATAGTACGATGGCCCAGTGTCCCTCCGTTTCCTCCGGCCAGTCGAGTGGGTATTAATCGTCTACTTCACCTACGTCGCCGTCGCCGCTTCCTTTTTCCCCATCAATGTCCAACCAGCCTACCTGATCGCCCTGGCCATCGCCGCCGTCTTCACTACTCTGGCAACCTTGGAAGAGCGCACCGGGAGCCATATCGTCACCGTCCTGCGCGACTGGATCGCGCTGGCCGCCACTATCGTCGCTTACCGGGAAATGGACCTCTTCTCCCCAATTCCGCACGACCATCACCTGGAAGCTGTCTGGATTGTCTGGGACCGCTGGCTCCTCCACGGTTTCGGCGCCCAGCGCCTCATCGAATCCGCAGGCGTACTGATCCCCTACGTGCTGGAATTCTGCTATTTCGTGGTCTACGCGGTGGGCCCGTTTTCCATGGCGATTCTCTACGCCATCGGCAAGCCGAAACGCGCACAGCGGTTCCTATTGCTCTACTTGCTGGGTACCCTGGGAGCTTACGCCTGTTTCCCCTACTTTCCGTCGGAGCCCCCGCGCACCGTCTACCCCGGCGCGGACATGCCCAACATCATCGGCTGGTTCCGCCGTTCGAATCTGTTGGTGGTGGGGAATTACGGGATTCATAGCAGCGTCTTTCCCAGCGCCCACGTTTCGTCGGCATTCTCGGCCGCCTTCGGAATGCTACTGGCCCTTCCGGAAAGAAAAGCCATTGGTCACGGACTGGTGGTCTACGCTTCGCTGGTGGCCGTGTCTACCGTTTACGGCCGTTACCACTACGCCATCGACGCCGTAGCCGGAATCGGAATCGCACTGGCGGTGTGGGTGTGGGCGCGCTCTGCTATCATGCCCTTTCATACCCGCTACAAACTTTGAAACATGGCGCATAAACCCGCAATCCTAACCACTACGGTTGGCTCATATCCGACCCCCGACTGGCTGTCCGCGCTTCCCAGCGACCAGGCCCGCGTCGATGCAACGCGAGTGATCTTCGACATTCAACGGCAAGCCGGAATCGACCTTCCAACCGACGGCGAACTCTACCGCTTCGACGTGAATCATCCCGATACCAACGGCATGATCGACTACTTTATCGCGCCGATGGCGGGGATTCGCACGACATTGGGCCGCAGCGACTACGAAGCGTTCCAGAAGAAAGAGACGATGGGCTTCCGCCGCAAACCAGCCGGCGTGGTGACCGGGCCCATCGGGGAAGGCGGACTCAACCTGTTTGCCGATTGCGAGACGGCGGCAACCGTGGCGGGCGGGGAATTCAAGTTCACCGTGACCAGCCCCTACATGCTCTCCAGGACCCTTCTGGACAATCATTACGGAGACTTCGAAGCGCTTACCATGGCGATTGCCGAGGTTCTGGCCGACCAGGTAGAAGGTTTACCCTGCGCCTGCATGCAAGTGGACGAGGCGAATATCCCAGGCAACCCGGCCGACGCACCGCTGGCCGCAAAGGCGATGAACATCGTGCTGGACCGTATCAAGACGCAGCGTGCGGTTCATCTTTGTTTTGGAAACTATGGCGGGCAAACCATACAGAAAGGCCACTGGCAATCCCTGATCGATTTTCTCAACAGCCTCCATGTAGATCATCTGGTGCTGGAACTGGCCCATCGCCCGGTGGAAGATCTGGACGCATTACGCGAAGTAGATCCGCGCATCAAAATGGGCGTAGGCGTGATCGACGTGAAGGTAAACCACGTGGAAACGCCGGACGAGATCGCGCAAAGCATAGCGTTCATCGAGAAGAAACTAGGCCCCGGACGGCTGGGTTGGGTCCATCCCGACTGTGGGTTCTGGATGCTAAAACGATCAGTAGCGGACCGGAAGATGGAAGCTCTGGTAGCAGGCCGCGACAAGTACCTGGGAATCTAGCGCGTGAGTAAAGGACAAGTCTCCCCCTCCGAAAGCTCGACCTACCGGGATGCCGTGACTGGAGCGGTGATCCACCAGATCACCAACCACCCGTCGATCAACCATCCCACCTATTTCCTGCAAAGCTCGTTCCTGCCAAATGGCCGGTCGATGATCTTCACGTCTTATCGCACCGGCGGTGCGCAATTGTTCCAAGCGCAATTTCCGGGCGGGGAGATCAGACAGCTCACCGAAGGCGCGCCCATCCATCCTTTCTCCCCGGCGATTCAAGGCCTGGGCCGCGACCTATTCTTCGTGCGCGGGGGCGGCATCTGGATGTTGGATGTGGTGACGCTACGCGAACGTCTTGTCGTCGAATTTCCCGACGCTCAGTTGGGCGAGTGTTCGCTGAGCGCCAATGGCACCTGGATCACCGCAGCCGCGAAGCAGGGAGCACAGGCAGGTTTAGTGGTAGGCCGAGCCGACGGAACGCAATGGAAGCTAATCCCGTTTCCAAGAACCGTCATCCACCCGCAGTTCCACCCGAAGGACCCCAACTGGATCCTTTTCGCCGGCGATCCCGCACCGCGAATGCATCGCGTGCGGCGCGATGGATCACAGATGGAATGCCTCTATGAACATTCCAATGACGAGTTCATCGTGCACGAGACGTTTCTGGGCCGAACCGGCGACATCGTCTTCACGGTATGGCCACACGCTCTGCGCCGCATGAATTGGGAGACTCGCCAGATCACGTCCATTGCGAATTTCAATGCCTGGCACATTGCTCCCAATCGAACTGGCGCCACTATCCTCTGCGACACCAATCATCCGGATCGCGGGCTCTACCTGATTGATACCGCCACCGGCGAGAAAAGCCACATCTGTCTTTCGGAGTCGTCAAACCAGGGCACCCAATGGAAGACATCGCGCTATGCTTTGGCGGAAGACTTTGCGGCAGCCCGCAGCAAAGCGCAGAGCGAAGCGCTAAGCTGGATGGAAAATGCAGCGGACACGGTATACGGCCCACAGTGGACCCATCCCCATCCGTCGTATTCGGCAGACGAGACAAAGGTCGCCTTCGCCAGTGATCGAACAGGCACAACGCAGGTGTACGTAGTGGAGCTCTGATTGACGTAGTGGAGCTCTGATTGACGTGGTGGAGCTTTGATTGAAGTGAGGAACTATGAAGATTCTCTACATTACTCTAACCATCGGCTTGCTCGCGGGTAGCGCGCTGGCCCAACGCCACAAACTAGCCGCGGTGAATGCGGAATCACCCGACGGTAAGCTCATCCAGCAATCCATGCAGGAAAACGATCCTGCCAAAAGACTGACGTTGCTGGAACAGTACATTGCCCAATACTCCGATAACCCGGAAGCCACTGCCTGGGTCCTGTCGCAGATGCAGCCAGCCTATTTGAAGGCGGGGAACTTCGACAAAACGATTGAGACCGGCGAAAAACTGATCGCTCTGGACGCCGGCGATATCGATGCCTCCTACAACAATCTGAAGGCAGCGGAAGGGAAGAAGGATGCCGATGCCATCATCAAGTGGTCGGCCCAGACATCGCAGTTAGCCAAGAAGGCGGCGAGCAATCCCAAGAGCGAACGCGAAGAGTCGGACTATGCAAAGCAGGTGGACACTTATACCGAGTACGCATTGTATCTGGCTGCCTTGCAATCGCCCGATCCGCAAAAAGTGATGATGCTGTCCGACAACTTGGAGAAACGAAATCCGAACAGCCAGTACATCACGATGCTGATGGAGAAGTATGCCGTTTCAGCGCGGCAAGCGAATGCGCTGCCTAAAGCCATTGGGTTCGGAGAGCGCGCCTATGCCCGCGGCCAATTTAACCCGGACATGTTGCTGGCAATGGCCGATTCCGCGATGCAGAAGCAGCAATTCGACCAAGCCCTGACCTATGCGAACAAGGCGGTGGAATTGATCAGCTCGCAGGCGAAGCCGGAGGGCTATGCCGACGCCGACTGGGAAAAGAAAAAGACCTCAATCATAGGCCTGGGCAATTGGATGGCAGGCGTCACACTAAGCTCGCAGAACAAGTTTGCCCCCGCCGACAAGTCGTTGCGGGCCGCACTGCCGTCGATCAAGGACAATCAGCAACTGATGGCCGGGGCGCTGTTCCATCTGGGACTGGTGAACTATAAGATGGGGCAAATTTCGAAGAACAAAACGCAGATCAATGACGCGATCAAGTTCAGCCAGCAGTGCGGCGCCATCAACAGTCCGTTTCAGGCGCAAGCGCTAAAGAACGTGAAGGTCATCAAGACAGAATTCAAGATTCCCTAACCAGGAACACTGCTTGCGGAGCAATTGCCCGATTGAGCACTGTGCTGCGGTAAGCGCCAATCGCGATTGCGAGTGCGGCGACGATGAGCATCTCAGCCACTGCGAACGTGGTACGCATCCCGACGGCAATGGCATCGGGGCGCGCCATTGTAATGTTGATGGTTGGCGATGCGATCGCGAATACTGCGCCCATCACAGACACTCCGGTGATGAGCCCGAGATTGCGGGATAGGCTGAGCATCCCGGAAACGACGCCGCGCTGGTCAGGGTGGATGTCCGTCATGACCGCGGTGTTGTTGGCCGCCTGGAACAAGGCATAGCTGGCGGTGATGCAGACGATGGGGGCGAGGTATCCAGCGATACCGGAGGTCTCCCGGATGAACGAGAGAACGAAGCAACCGGCCGCTATTCCAATGAGCCCAACTATGGTCATCCGTTGCGCGCCGAAACGGTCTACCATGCGTCCGGCCGGAACGCCCGTCAGCGCGGCGACAAGTGGGCCGATCGATAAGATGAGGCCAACCAGAGTGGCTTCGAGGCCGATCGCACGGGAAAGATAGAACGGGCCGACCACCAGGGTGGACATCATCACCGTGGAGACGAGTGTGCTCATGGCGAGGCTCGCACTGAGCAGTGGACTGCGGAACATCGTCAATCGGATCAAAGGCGATGCGGCGCTGGCCTCGGTTCGCACGAAAACGGCGACACCGGCAACGGCGGCCAACAGCAGAGCGACGTTGATCGCACCGAAACTGCCGCGCCCGAGTGTCATGGCAAGGGCATACGCTGCGAGCGTAATAGCAAGCACCACGGTGCCCCTATTGTCGAAGCTGGCCAGGCGCGCGTTGGACTTCTGGCGATCAGGGGGCAGATAACGAAGTGCGAGAAGAAAGTTCAGGATACCCAGTGGAACGTTGACGAGGAAAATCGCGCGCCAACCGAAACCGGCGATCAGAAGGCCGCCAAGCGATGGGCCCAGCGTGGTGCCAATCGCGGACATCGTTCCCAGCAATCCCATGGTGCTGCCGGTCTTTTCTTTCGGAACCGTCTCAGTGACACACGCGATGGTGAGGGCCAACATGACGGCGGCTCCAAAGCCCTGCGCCGCGCGGGCGGCAACTAAAACCCACAGCGTGGGAGCGGCCCCGCAGAACAGTGAGGCGACTGTGAACAGGAAGATTCCAGCGAGTAGCAAACGGCGGCGGCCGAAGGTGTCCCCGAACCGGCCGGCGCTGACGATCAGGGAGGTGATGGCCAGGAGATACGCGAGGACGATCCACTGGACTGCCTGGAAGGAGGCGTTGAACGCTTGTGCCAACGCGGGCAAGCCGGCATTGGCGATGCTGGTATCGAGCGAAGGCATCAGCATGGATAGGGAGAGGCTGGCCAGTGCCCAGCGAAGCGAAGGAGTGCGTTCTGCAATGATTGGCGTCATAAGCTATCCCCATCATGTCTTTGTATTTGTGATGGCGGAAGACGCACCATATGCACTGTATTCGTGCGTTTGACGCCACATCAAGAACAAACTGCGCTAAATTCAATGCATGGCGACCCCGGATTTCAACCTGCTTCTCACTCTTGATGCGGTGCTTGCGGAAGGGAGTGTTGCGCGTGCAGCTCAGCGGTTACGGCTTAGTCCGTCGGCGATGAGCCGCGCGTTGGCGCGGTTGCGAGAGACAACAGGCGATCCCCTTTTGGTCCGAGCCGGCCGCGGTCTGGTTCCCACACCCCGGGCGATCGAACTCCGCGAGCGGGTCAGTCAGCTGGTTCAGGATGCAGAAGGGGTGCTACGCCCGGCCGAGAAGCTAAATATCAAACAGCTGGTGAGGACGTTTACGCTTCGTAGCCGCGAAGGCTTTGTCGAGAACTTCGGCCCGGACCTTATTGCGCGCGCCGCCGGGGAGGCTCCTGGCGTACGGTTCTGCTTCCTGCAGAAGCCGAATAAAGAGAGCACATCTCTTCGCGACGGTACCGTCGATCTGGAGACTGGCGTGGTGGGGAAGACGACCGGTCCGGAGGTTCGCGCACAGGCGCTGTTCCGGGACCGGTACATCGGAGTTGTGCGAATGAGGCACGCGCTGAGCCGGGACGAGATCACTCCTTCGCGTTATGCGGGAGGCAGGCACATCGGCGTCTCGCGGCGAGGTATCGACAAGGGACCGATCGATGAAGCCCTGCAGGCGTTCGGGCTGGAGCGAGAGATCGCTACCATTGTGGGTGGCTTTTCGACGGCGCTGGCTCTAGCGCGGGACTCTGATCTGATCGCCAGTGTTCCCGAACGGCAAACCGGAAATCTGCGCAGCGGAATGCATAGCTTTTCCCTTCCGTTCCCGGCGCCGGAGGTTACCATTTCGCTGCTCTGGCACCCCAGACTGGACGCCGACCCAGCCCATCGCTGGTTACGCGGCCTGGTTCGAGATACCTGTGCGGCGATTCGCTAAACGCCCGCCAGCCGCTTGTAGGCCTTCACCACCGCGTTCTGGAATTCCCACGCGTCCGGATGGCCGCGCGGCGGCTGAGATTCGTATGTCAACTGAAACGCGCCGCCTTTGAACAACTCCCGCCAAATGAGTTGCGCACGGAAGTGCTCCATGGAAGGATACTTCGCCAAGCCTTCTTCCATGGCTTGTTGTGCCAACAACGGATCAATCTGCACTGTAGACTTCCCGGCCGCTGACAATCGTCTTACGAATCTCAATGGACTTGGTGTCTTTATCGAACCGGAACAACACCAGGTCCGCCCGCTCCCCGGTTGCGAGGCCCCTTTGCCGGCCGCCAATTCTTCCTACGCGCGCCGGGTTCCGGTTCGCCATGGTCAGCGCTTCCGTCAGCGACAACCCGGCAATGCGCATCACATTTTCAATGGCCCTGTCCATGCGCAGCGCCGAACCCGCCAGCCGGGTCTGCCCCACCAGCACCACGCGATTGTCGGCGGTCAATTCCACTTCCTGTTCGCCAAGTTTGTAGATTCCGGGTGTGGCGCACGCGGGCATCGACGCATCGGTTACCAGCAGAGATCTTGCCACGGTCTTGGCCCGCAGGGCTACCTTTGTAAACGCCGGTCCCAGATGAATTCCATCCACGATGAAGCCTGCCGAAAGCCGGTCTTCCGCCAGTTGTTCCCAAATGTAGTTGGGATGGCGCGCCAGCATTGAATGAGCTCCGTTCCCGATGTGAGTGGATTTGGTCGCACCCGCATTCACTGCTTCCTGAATCTGCTCCCCGGTTGCCTTGGTATGACCGATGCTGATCACCACCCCATCCGACACTACCGCCTCGATATATTTCGCGGCGCCCGGCCACTCAGGCGACATGGTCACCAGCCGCACGTTACCATCGGTTGCCTCCTGCCACCGCCGGTATTCGTCAATGTCCGGCGGCCGGACCCAGCGCTGCGGATGAGCGCCGCGCGGACCATCGTCGGGACTGATGTGCGGTCCCTCCACATGGAACGCTTCCATCGATTCGCCCTCGGCGAGCGATTCCTTAGCCTTCGCCAGGTTGCGCAGCGATCCAACCATATTGTCAGGCGAACCGGTGATCACGGTCGGAAAAAAGCGCGCTGTTCCGGTGGAGTGCAAGACGTGGATTGATCTTGCAATCTCTTCGTGCGGCGTAACCGGCGAATTGTAATCCACGCCGGCATATCCATTTACCTGAAGATCGATCCAAGCGGGCGCCAGGAAGTCGGCGTCCGTCAGCGGGTCAATCAAGAAGTCCACGCCGTTGATCACGCGGTCAAAGGAAACCGCAACATGCCCGCCGGAGATGGCGTCGATGCCGTAACATTTCATAGGATTCTTGTTTTATACACAACTTTCAAACAGGGCGTTGGCGCTAACATGATGAGCCGATAAGCGCAGATAATTGTTGAAAAGGGCTGGCCGGTGAAAGATTGGACTGGATTCGTCATTGCGGGGTTGATACAACTAAACACAGATCCTGATACGGGCACGTTCGGGCGGAGATCTCGGGGGAGGTATACCGCCCGGACGTGTTCCGTAAAGGTTCTTCCGCTCTACTGCGTTACTTCCGCAAGTTTGCGGGTTCCCACCGGAGTAAGCCAGCCATTCCGATCCGCGGACGTTCCTCTGACAATGGCGAAGAATTCCTTCTGGATCTGCTCTGTAATCGGCCCACGCTTTCCGCCGCCCACGGTGATGCGGTCCACCGAACGGATGGGAGTTATTTCCGCCGCGGTGCCGGAGAAGAAGACTTCGTCGGCAATGTAGAGCAGCTCTCTGGGGATCACTGTCTCCACCACAGGGATGCCCATCTGGGTGGCAAGCGTGATTACCGAATCACGAGTGATTCCGGGCAGTGCCGAGGACCCGAGAGACGGAGTCAAAATCTTGCCGTCACGGATGACGAACATGTTCTCGCCGGAGCCTTCGCTGATGAAGCCGTTGGAATCCAGCGCGATGCCTTCAGCGTATCCGTTCACTTGCGCTTCCATACGGATCAACTGCGAGTTCATGTAGTTGGCGCCGGCCTTGGCAAGCGCGGGCAGGGTATTGGGCGCAATGCGGTTCCAGCTGGAGATGCAGACATCCACTCCGCTGGCCAGGGCTTCCTCACCCAAGTACTTGCCCCACTCCCAGCAAGCCAGATAAACTTCGGTAGGGCACTTGGTTCCATGAACACCGATGTCGCCATATCCCCGAAGTACAATAGGACGAAGGTAGCAGGATTGAAGGTTGTTAACGCTGACAAGCTCTACCATCGCTTCGCAAAGCTGATCCATGGAGAAGCCGACATCGATGCGGTAAATTTTGGCGGAGTCCAAAAGGCGGCGGACATGCTCGCGGAGGCGGAAGATTGCGGGCCCGGCGACGGTTTCATAACAGCGGATTCCTTCAAACACCGAGCTACCGTAACTGACAACGTGGGAAAGTACGTGGATCCTGGCATCGTCCCATTTGATAAAGCGGCCGTTGTGCCAGATCTTTTCGGTAGGCGTTAACATGAAGTTATTATAACTTGGGAATTTTCACTCTGGAGGGATGAAGAGAATGGCACGAAAATTGCTTTTATGGCCCATGGTTTTGATTCTGAGCGGCAGTGCGTTCGCCCAGTTGAAGCAGTTTAAGCCCGGGTTCAATCTGTTCTCCAAAGATCAGGACATCCAGCTGGGAAAAGAATCGGCCGCTCAAGTGGAACAGCAGCTGGAAATAGTCAAGGATCCCAGGCTGCAAGCGTTCATCGATCGGATTGGGAAACGCCTGGCTGCGCAGCCGCAAGCAGGCGGTTTTCCGTACACTTTCAAGGTGGTCGTCGACCCCAGCATCAACGCCTTCGCACTTCCTGGTGGACCCACGTTTGTGAACTCCGGGCTGATTGCGGCGGCGGACAATGAAGACCAGCTGGCGGCCGTGATGGCACATGAAATTTCCCACGTCTCCCTGCGGCACGGAACCAACCAGGCCACGAAGGCAAACTTCGTGCAGCTTCCGGCCATGCTGGCGGGTGCGGTGATGGGAAACAGTTCCTTGTTGGGCCAGCTTACCACTGCCGGCATTGGTCTGGGGGCGAACTCGGTGTTGTTGAAGTTCTCGCGCAGTGCGGAATCGCAAGCTGATTTAAACGGCGCTCAATTGATGGCGAATGCCGGTTACAACCCGATTGAGATGGCGCGGTTCTTTGAAAAGCTCGAAGGCTCCGGCGGACACGCGGGCCCTCAGTTTCTCTCGGATCACCCAAACCCCGGCAATCGTATGAAGGCGATTCAAGACGAGATCCGGTACATGCCGAAGAAGGAATACACGGCCAGTGCGAACAGCAATTTCCGGGACGTCCAGGCCATTGTGAAAGCCCTGCCCGCAGCGAAGCCGAAGACGATTGCAAAAACTTTGACACCGTCGGCTGACACAGTGCCTTCCGGCCAGTTCAAGGATTTCAAGGGCAAGTCGTTCTCCCTTTCCTATCCGGACAATTGGGAAGTGTTTGGAGATAAGAACGGCGGCGCCATCACCATCGCTCCCCGTGCCGGCTTGGCGCAGGATGCCAATGGGCAGGTGCAGATCGGATATGGATTGATGTCCAGTTTCTATATTCCGCAAGGCCGCGACCGCGTTGACTTGACTCAGGACACGGCTGGATTACTGCAGCAATTGCGGCAGTCGAATCCGGGCTTGGAACTGGAGAAGCAAAGGGCCAAACTGATCAAAGTGGGCGGCCAGGATGCGTTGGTGACGGCAATGTATTCGCAGTCTCCCTATAAAGGCGAGACCGAGCACGACACACTGGTCACCGTCGCCAGACCCGACGGATTGCTGTATCTGATTTTGATCGCTCCGGCGAAAGACGAACAGAACATGCAGGCGACGTTTGATAACATGATCCGCTCCCTGCGATTCTAGTAGGAATGAGTAGATACGAAGCGATTCTCTTTGACTTTGACGGCGTGCTGGTGGATAGCGAACCGGTACATTTCGTTTGCTGGCAGGAGATCCTGCAGCCTTTTGGTCTGAGCTTGGACTGGCAGACCTATTGCGAGCAGGGAATTGGCGTATCCGACCGGGCAATGTTAACCATGTTATGTAAACAATCTGACCCGCCGCTGGATATCGAATTGCTGGCCGCGGAGTATCCCCGCAAGAAGGAAATGTTCCGCGACAAGATGCTGGAAACTCCGGCGGTTTCGCAGACCGTCATCGAGTTGCTGGACGGTTTGACGGACTACCGGCTGGCAGTGGTGACGTCGAGCGGCCGGGCGGAAGTGGAGCCCATTCTGGAGGCGGCCGGCGTACGGCACCGCTTTGATACGGCCGTGTTTGGCGGCGATGTGAAAAGCTTGAAGCCGGCGCCGGACCCATATCGGCTGGCGGTGGAACGGCTGGGAATCACGCGGGCTCTGGTGGTGGAAGATTCGGATGCCGGGGTCGCTAGCGGGCTGGCGGCGGGGTTAGAAGTGTTGAGGATACCGGCCCAGGTGGAGATGCCTGAGCTGCTGAAGGCACACTTGAACTGGCGTGAGGGGAATCAAATGCAATCAACCTCAACGCACGACAGGGTGAGAAATACGTAAACGAATGTATTGGTCGCTCCGTGGCACAGCCGGCATCGCCAAGCAGAAACGTGGGGTTCGCCAAAGCTTTGCGGAAACATTGATAACTTCCGAGAAGGCGACTTCTGGGGACTAATCTGGGCCAGCCCGGCATCAACCAGCGGCGACGGGCTGCCAAAGCTCGACACGATTTCCTTCCGGGTCGGTGCACCAGCCGAACTTTCCAAAATCGTAGCTTTCGCGTTTGGGGTCGACCGTGACACCTGCGGCGATCAAACGGTCCAGCACGCCATCGAGGTCATCCACTTGGAGGTTGATCATCGCTTTCTGTGCCGTGGGAAAGTATTCATCCTCTTGTTTGAAGAAGGCAAAGATGACCTGACCGCGTTCCGTCGAGGCAGGAAACGCGAAAGCGCCTCCGAACTTCATTAGACCGAGATGCAGCTCGTACCAGCTATACAGAGCTTCTGGATCATTCGCTCGGACAAATGCACCGCCAAAGCCGATAATTGAAGCCATGCAGCCTCCTATGGGAAACGACCTTCCGGAGGATATCACGGTTCGAGCGTGGGTGGTTTGAGATGCACGTTAGAAACTTCCGATAACATATATTATGTCTACTTTCATTCTGAAAACAAAAAAGGGCCCCAAACCCTAAGGAGCGGTTTGAGGCCGGAGGGAAGAAATTGTTGTCAGCGTCCGCGGCCGCTTCGGCCACTGTTATCGGAGTGTGAACTGCCGCTGCGGCCTTCACCCCGCCCACCGCCGCCACCGTTCCCCGTGTTTCTGGATTCCGGGCGCGGAGCACTTCGTTCCGTCGATCGTTGAGGCGGCGGATCGGCAGCGCGCTCTCTTACGATTGGCGGACTGATACGGATGGATTCGCCGCGATTGAAGCTTGCAGGGCTGGAATCGGAGCGGTTGCGCGGCGCCTCTACCGGCGCGGTTTGGTAGCGCTGCTCCACTGGCCGGCTTCGATCCCGGCGTGGAGCCACTTCATCACTTCGCTGATAAGCCCGAGTGTCCGTTCTATCGCGGTTTACGGGAATCTCATTCAGGTTGCGCCACCCGGTCTGCGAATTTACGCGATTGGCATCCACACGGTTTGTGGTTCCATCCGGGAATCGGGCGGGCTCGCCGAATTTACGCCAGCCAGTATCGCCGGACGCGGGTACCTGCGATTGAGTGCGGTTCGATCCCCTGCCCGGCTGGTCGACGGCGGAAGCGCCCGATACATTACCCATTGCACGGCGGGAGACCTGTTCCATACCGCGGCGTTGTTCCTCAAACGGAATGCGATCAATCTGCGTGGGCTGCCGGCGGCTGGAAAATTGCCCGCGCTCGGCGACGGGACGTACATTTCCGGTTGACCGGTCAGACATGCGCAGGCTTTCGCGCCCCGGCGCCACTGGAAGCTGGCCCCGCACCAGACTCGCCCGATTCAAATCTTCCTGAGAGACGCGGATGTTATTGCTCACGCGGCCGCGGCCGAAGTTATTCTGGTCGATGGCAGTAATTCCGTCGTGAACCCGCGCATTGCGATATACGTTTGTAATGTTCACGTTGTTCTGGACATTTATGCTTCTATCTGTATAACCACCATTGCGATAGCCGCTGTAGAGCCCGCGGCCGTATCCACGATAGTAGGGTTCGTGAGGTCCTAGCGGGACCCAACCGACGTGGCCGAAACCGACACCAACACCGCCCCCGCCGAAGCCAAAGAATGCCACGCGCGCGGGACTCCAATAATGGCGGCTGTCGCGTTCACCGGGATACCAGCACCATCCGAAGGAGGCGCGGTAAAACCAGCTGCCGTAGTGATAGGGGGCCCAGCCCCAGGAGTCGTAGCTGACCCAGGTCCAGCCGTAATAGTCTTCCCAGACCCAGCGTCCATTGCGGTAAGGAGCCCAACCCGCGGTTGCGTAGGGCGACCAGACGTTTCCGTATTCGGCGTCCGCTACCCAGCGTCCGTTGTTGTCCAGGTCTTCCACTCCATAGATGTCTTTGCTCACGTATTGGGTGCTTTGGGAGCCTTCTAAATCCCTGTCGCGATGCTCGTTCCATTGATCCCATTCGTCGAGTTGAAACGCGCCGGTCACCTGCACCTCGGGGTCGGCGGGCGTGCCACGGGCCAGCATGGTCCTACCGGCCGAGAGCCGCTCACTGCCGCGCGCAGTATAGATATCCACGTCGCCGGAGCGGACGGTGATTTCGGTCGAACCGTCGTCCCGCACGGTCACGCGGAAGGAACCACGGGTTACGGGACGAACCGACACCGTGGGGGTACTCAATTCCACGTCCGAAGTCTGGTCGCGCAGGACACGAAACGTAACGGTGCCGCGGGCGATCTGTATCTGGAAGCGGTTGTATTCCAGTTCGGAGAGCCGAATTTCCGCCAGGGAGCCGACGCGGATCATGTTTGAGGAATCGAACTGCACTTCCGCGCGGGATCCTTGGTTGGTCATGACGGCGTCGTGAACCAGGACGGGCGCGTTCAAGGCAGCGGCGACGATTTCGCCGGAATCGCCACGGCGAACCGAGACGTCGCCATTGATGACGCTGACGCGAGCGACAGCGCGGTTCTGATCTTCATTCTGACCGGAGTTGTTACCGGCGTTGTAATCGGGTGGCGCTTGCGGAAATTGCGCAAAGATGGCAACCGCTGTCGCCAGCGCCATCGATATGGTTACTACCAGTAGACGGTTCATCTCGTCTCTCCTCACGCAATCTCATTGATAGCACTTTGACACCCATTTCCTAACTGTTGCAACTACATTAACTTGACGGGAAGCCCCCTGGTTGAAAACCACCACACCGGACGGGAAGGACCAGTTTCGGTATGATGACTCGTAATGCCGCGACTTGCGCGCCTCCGATACTTTTCCGCTCCGGCGATTCTGCTGCTGATCTCGATGGCTTTTTGTTGGAAGCTGGTGCTGACCAAGGAATATACCTGGCTGGAAAGCCCAGACCTCGCCTATCAAGTGCTGCCATGGTACCAGTTTCAGGCGGGGGAATGGCATCAGGGAAGCTATCCGCTATGGGATCCGAACCACTGGGCGGGTCAGCCTCTTTTAGGCCAAGCGCAGCCGGGTGCGGCGTATCCATTGAACTGGTTGCTGTTTTCCCTGCCCCTTCGCCATGGTTGGATTCGGCAGGCGTATCTGCATTGGTATTTCCTTTTCATACACTTCCTGGGATCGCTGTTTACCTATCTGCTTTGCAGGGACTTGGGACGCCGGCGCTCGGCTTCTATTCTGGCAGGCTGTGTGTTCGCCTACGGTGGGTTCGTTGGTACAAACGACTGGCCGCAGATGCTGAACGGGGCCATCTGGGCTCCGCTGGTGTTTCTGTTTCTGCTGCGCGCCGTGCGTGGGGATCGGCCGTGGGCCAGTGCCTGCCTGTCGGGTGCGTTTCTGGGAGTTTCCTGGTTGAGCGGGCACCATCAAGTGCCAATCTTTGTCTCACTGACAGCAGGAGCGGTTTGGTTGTACTATTCGTTCAAAGACTGGAGAGTTCTGCGTCTAGGCGCGCTGTTCGGAGTGTTTGTCTTTCTGACCGGCGCTCTGCAGACCCTGCCGGCTTATGAATATGGAAGACTCTCCCACCGGTGGGTGGGCCTGGATGACCCAATTCCGTGGAATGTGAAGGTTCCCTACTCCATCCATGCCAAGTTTTCCACCAGCCCTGAGACGTTGTTGGGGATTCTGTTCCCGGGCATGCATTTACACGCGGATCCGTTCCTGGGAGTGCTGGCTATTGCCCTGGCGCTGCTGGCGATTGCGTCGTGTTTTCAGAACTCCATGGTGCGGCTGTTCGGTGCGATCGCCGTGGGTGGACTGCTGTTTACGCTGGGCGACGGAACGCTCTTCCATGGCTTGTTTTATGCGCTGATCCCGATGGTTGATAAGGCGCGCTCTCCCTCGATGGCAGTATTCATTTTTAACTTTAGTATTTCTATCCTAACTGCTTATGGAATAGACAGCTTACGAGACAAGGAATCTGCGTTGTGGGGCCGCCGGATCGCGCTGGGAATGGGTGCGTTGTGGGCGCTGGTGTTTGGCATCGTTCTGGTTTGCGCGCTGGTTGGAAAACCGCTGACGGAGAATCGGCCGCTGCTGACGGGGCTGTTCGCCATGTTCGGAGCAGTCCTCATCTACGGATACTTGCGAGGAAATGTGACGGGGCGCACGCTGGGGGCGCTGTTTCTGTTACTTGTTTGCGGCGAACTCAGCCTGACGTTTGGCTTCTTGCTTCCTAGCAGATACCAGAAAGATCGAAACCCTTACTTAAAGAGCATACCGGAACTTCAGGAGGTGGTGGGCTATCTTCGCACGCGACCTTCCCCCATGCGGATCGATGTAGATGACCAAGCAGTTCCTTATAATGCCGGGGATTTCTACGGTTTCGAACAGATGAACGGCTACCTGGCCAGCCTGAGCAGTAATATCATCCGAATGGAAACGCATATCGAGCGAGCGCAGCAGCTGTTTGCGGTGAACTACTTCATTGGGAAGGCGCCGAAGTTTGCGTCGCAGCGGCTGATGTTTGAAGGTGCTAGCGGTTTGAAGGTGTACGCGAATCCGGCGGCGTTTCCCAGAGCCTGGATTGTTCATCGAGTGGAGAAGATAACCCGGTTGGACGAAATTCGGGAATTTATCGGAAATCCGCAGAAAGACATGCGTTCGGTGGCGTCGCTGATGGGTGATCCGCCGGTACTGGAAACCTGCGCAGGAAATGAAGAAGTGACGGTGATTCGACACCGGCCCAATCTGGTGCAACTGGCGTCTCAATCGGATTGCCGGGGCATGGTGATTTTGGCCGATACGTATTTCCCGGGATGGCAAGCTACGGTGGATGGCAAGGCGGTGAAAGTATACGAGCCATACGGGGTGCTGCGGGGAGTGGTGGTTGAGAAAGGTGCGCACGTGATTGAATACCGGTTCCGGCCGCTGTCCGTTCAGTTGGGAGCCGCGCTGACGTTGTTCGGTTTCATGGGGATGATTTTTTGCTTGACGAGACGTGTTAATCATAGTTAATCTTGAAAGATAATCCATGATTACCACCGGCCCGAAACCGGCGCAGTCCAATTCCCTGCCCGAGGTTCATGCGAGCATTTCGATTTCGCAGGTCTCGCTGTGGAAACGGATGTTCGCCTTCGCGGGTCCGGCTTATTTAGTCAGCGTCGGTTACATGGACCCCGGCAACTGGGCGACGGATCTGGATGGCGGAGCCAGTTTCGGGTACAAGCTGCTTTGGGTGCTGGTGATGTCGAACGGGATGGCGATCCTGTTGCAGACGCTAAGCGCGCGGTTGGGGATTGTCTCAGGCCGGGACTTGGCGCAGGCTTGCCGCGACACCTATCCGCGACCGATTTCCTATTTACTTTGGATTGCTTGTGAAATCGCCATAGCTGCGTGCGACCTGGCGGAAGTGATTGGGGCGGCGATTGCTCTAAATCTGCTGTTCCACTTGCCGCTGATGGTGGGGGTGATTCTTACGGCGGCGGACACGCTGCTGATCCTGTGGTTTACACGCTTCGGCATCCGGGTGATTGAAGGATTCGTGTTGGCGCTGGTGGTAGTGATTGGCGCCTGTTTCGCGATTGAGATCTTCTTCGCGAAGCCAGTTTTTGGAGAGGTTGTGGCGGGATTGATCCCGCGGTTGGATGGCAAGAGCCTTTACACGGCGATTGCGATTCTTGGGGCGACGGTGATGCCGCACAATTTATACCTGCACTCAGCGCTGGTGCAGACGCGGCGGATTGGGGGGGCGGCGGCCGATAAGCGTGAGGCCTGCCGCTTCAATCTGATTGACTCGGCGGTGGCGCTGAATCTGGCGTTTCTGGTGAACGCTTCGATTCTGGTGGTGGCGGCAACGGTCTTCTTTAAACGGGGAATTCCGGTGGCGGAAATCCAACAGGCGCATCTGTTGCTGGCGCCGCTGTTGGGGACCACGATGGCCAGTGTGCTGTTCGCGGTGGCGTTGCTGTGTTCGGGACAATCGTCGACATTGACCGGGACGATGGCTGGGCAGATTGTAATGGAAGGGTTCTTGAACTTCCGCATGCGGCCTTGGCTGCGGCGGCTGATTACGCGATTGCTGGCGATTATTCCGGCGGCGCTGACGATCTATTTCGCCGGCGAAAAGGGAACATACAAGCTGCTGATTCTGAGTCAGGTGATACTGAGCATGCAGTTGCCGTTCGCGGTGATTCCGCTGATCCATTTCACAAATGACCGGAAACGGATGGGTGAGTTCGCGAACCGGACGTGGGTGCGTGCGCTCGCCTGGCCGGCGGCGGCGATCATTGTCGGATTGAATCTTTGGCTGGCGTGGGGCGTGATTGGAGAATGGATCCGGTCGGCTGGGGAGTTCCGGACAGTGGTGGTGTTCGGTGTGGTTCCCATTGCCATCGGGCTGCTGACGCTGCTACTGTGGGTGACCTTGGAGCCGGTGTTGCCGGGATGGGTACGCAGAGGACGGCAGGCTTCGGCGCAGTTGCCGGAACTGGTTGCGGCGAACCTGACGGCGCCGACTTACCAGCGGATTCTGGTGCCGCTAGACCATACCGATCGCGACCGGGCGGCGATTTCGCACGCCGCGGCGATGGCTCGGACTCATGGGGCGAAGCTGTTTTTGCTGCACGTGGAGGAAGACGTGACGAGCCAGGTTTATGGACCGATGGCTTCGACGGCGGAAGTGGAAGAGGGCGGAAAATACCTGGCTGCGATTATGGCGCGGCTGCGCGAACAGGCGATCGACGTGGAAGCGGTGGTGCGGTATTCCCATAGTCCGCGGGATGAGATTGTGACGCTGGCGAAAGAGCTGGGGAGCGATTTACTGGTGATGGGCGCGCACGGGCATTCCGGGATTAAGGATCTGGTATTCGGAACGACGATTAACTGGGTACGGCACCGGTTAGATATTCCGATATTGGTGGTGCGGGATTGAGGGTCTAATTCCAGTTCTTCACCCTGGGCCAAAACGTACTTAGCGGTTGCTTCAGCTGCCGGCAGCGGAAGACGTCGAAATGTTGATATGGCATGGAGGACTGGTGCTCCACGTGAGCAACTTTGCGAAACGTGGGGAAGATTTCAGCCAGCCGCCGCGGACGCTTCCCTTCCGAATGCCATACTTTGGGCCCGAACAAGTCAATGGCGCCGGCCTGCCCGTAATTTTGTGCGAAGATTGCGGTCCTTCAGGGGCCTTAACCCAACACTCGTGTCATGAAGTCCAAAGTAGCCTGGCGGGTGGGGTCACTCTTTATGTCCTGAGAACTCGTGTGCGCGTTTCAATTCGCAATCCACGTATTCGCGAAACGAGCGATAGCGCTCGGCTCCGGGCAGCCAGTTTGCTAAGAACCACGCCTCCCATTCGCCCTCCTGTGTCACAATTTCCGGATTCAGCAGGACAACAGCGCTATCTCCTTCCTCGCTGATTTGCAGGCAGGACGACAGGTAGGCGGCCCTGAACCGGACTGTATCTAAAGGGTCCCGCGGGTGTTCTTCGGCAGAATTATCCTCGCCGATCTGATATGCCTCAATCCAATCCGGATTTAGAGTACGGAACCCATCGATCTCCGTGGTTCCGTACAATCTGTAAATAAACACGCTCAGCTTGCGGTATCCATTCGCTTCCGCGAGAAACTGGCGATAGGAGGGCGGGAGTCGCACGCCCAAGCGATGTTCAGCGGCCTCGATATGCTCTTCGCTGGCTCCGGATTCACCAAGCCTCTACCAACGAATCGGGCACCTCGACCGCAACTTCGGGTTCAGCGAGACGCACGCGGCTGATCTCGCCCAGCAGCCGCGACCAAGCTGATTGGGGACGATCCTCCTTGGCTGCCAGCCCCGGTTTCGCTCTCTCCAGTCTTCCAAGGCGCCGTAACGCGATCTTCGCCTCGTTCGCGACCGCCGGGTCGGGGTCGCTCAACAGCCGCTGCAATACCTCGGCACCACTCTGCTCCCGATTCCAGCCTAGCGCCGCACATAACCTTGCACGTACCTCTGGTGACGGATCTGCGTCCCTGTTCAAGGCTGGGGCCGGTTCTCCCAGGCGACAGCGCGCAGTCACTGCCTGGATGCGGACCTCCTGGCCGGCGCTATCGAGCGACTGCTGAAGATACTCCAGCACACGAGGGTCGCGTCCGTAGCTCGAGGCGAGATTTGCTATCGTACAGAGATTGGCATCGCCTTTTCTCAGAGCGCAGAGATCGGTGAGCAACCGTACCTCCAGCTCGCCTTCCACCGGCCCCAGTTTCTTGAGTGTAGACTTCGCCGCAGCCAGAACCTGCTCGTCTTGAAATCGCCGATAGAGAAAATTGACCGCGGAGTAGTGGCCCCAAGCCGGCATCTCCTCGACTACCGCACAACGCAGGACTGGATCTTCGCATTCCTCGGCGGCTATTTCGCAGAATAATCTCCGTACCTCATAGGTGCGACATTCCCCCGCCAGTCTTCGTGCAGCTTCTATTCTTACCGAGCCCGGTTGCGCTCTATCCATCAGCTGGTTCGTCCAGTCAGTACAAGTCATGTTGGGTTTCTTTCAATAACAGATGGTCCAGGCCGGCGACTTCGGCGGAGGCCCTCCGACCAGAGATTCGAAGGCGTTCATCGAGAGAAAGTGGTCGACCGCCAGGACGCCCGGCGCCAGTAGCAGGCACAACGCCGCCAAGCCTTGGCGAACAGCGCGCCGCCCAGTTCGCGAGCGATCAACCCAGTGAGGAGAGAGGTGGCCGCGGCGGCTAACGTGACAGGAAACCGGATGGCCGTTAGCGAATCGCCCAACGCTGCCTGGGTTATCCGAGCGATCTCTGCAATTAGAGGCGGCTGATCCACATATCCCCAGTCGAGATGCCGGGCGCACGCGAGATAGTAAAGCTCGTCTACGAAGTAACCACAGTGCCTTCCGGCGTAGAGATGCAGCGCGAGTTGAGCCGCCGCGACGAGCCCAACTGCCAGCCCGGTGCCCAGGAGCCATGGTCTGGCAACGGTTTGGGATTGGACACTATCCACCCGTCCGTTGTAGGTACAGGATGGGTTCAGGCGAATGGGGCCAGACCGGCCGCCGATGTGTTACCGGGTTTGGAAACTTCACCCTGCGCGACTTCACGTTCCTTAGCGGTATCGCCAGAAGGAAGGAGTTAAGGTCGATCATTCACACGCGGGCCGTCGTGAGCTGAGAGAATGATTCCAGTGAGCAAGGCACAGCCGATCGCACCGCAACTACCGATAGTAAAGCTCGTCCGGCCCTTCCAGGAGTTTGCAGCACGAGAAACATCTGGGGGTATCCTCCTGCTGGCCTGTACGATAGTGGCTCTCGTCTGGGCTAACTCGCCGTGGGCAGACAGCTATGCGGCTCTGTGGCATACGCAGTTCTCCGTTGGGCTGGGAAACTTCGGCATGAGCAAAGATCTTCACTTCTGGGTGAACGATGCGCTGATGACCATTTTCTTCTTTGTGGTCGGGTTGGAAATCAAGCGTGAGTTGCTGGTGGGCGAGTTGGCTTCACCCCGGCAAGCGGCTCTACCCATTCTGGCGGCACTCGGCGGCGCAATAGTTCCGGCGCTTCTCTATAGTGCTGTCAATGCAAACAGGCCGGGGGCCGGGGGCTGGGGTATTCCGATGGCCACCGACATCGCCTTTGCGATTGGCGTGATGGCGCTGCTTGGCGAGCGCGTTCCGCTGGGGCTGAAGGTGTTCCTGACGGCGCTGGCCATCGTCGATGATATTGCAGCAGTCCTTGTCATCGCACTTTTCTACACGGCTCAAATTTCATGGGGAGCCCTCGGCTTGGCAGCATTTTGCCTCTTGGTACTTTTGGCGGCAAATCGGCTAGGGGTGCGTCACTCACTTCCGTACGCACTGGTAGGCTTCGTGCTGTGGATGGCCGTGCTTCAATCCGGCGTTCACGCGACCATTGCCGGTGTACTGCTGGCATTTATGATCCCCAGTCGAACCGCACTGAACCAACGGGAATTCCTGCGGCATGGCCGCGCGATACTGGATCACTTTGAGCGGGCGGCGGAAACGGAGCCATTTGACATTCTGAACGACGCAGAGCAGCAGACAGCGATAGAGTCGCTGGAGGATGCTTGCGAAAAAGTGCAACCACCGCTTCATCGATTGGAGCATGGGCTTCACCCATGGGTTACGTTCTTGATCATGCCGCTATTTGCGCTGGCCAATGCCGGTGTTCCTCTCTTCGGAAACATTGGGAAGGCAGTCGGGAACCCTATAACGCTCGGTGTGGTGTTCGGCCTAGTGATCGGAAAGCCGATTGGCGTTACGCTGGCCGCGTGGCTGGCGGTTCGTTTGGGCTTGGCCTGCCTTCCGGAAAGTGTTTCTTGGAAGCATATTCATGGCGCGGGCTGGCTCGCCGGAATCGGATTTACGATGTCCCTTTTTATGGCGGGACTGTCTTTCACTGATGATGCGCAGCTCACTTCAGCCAAGCTGGGCATTTTGATAGCGTCCTTGGGGGCCGGAATCATCGGCTCGGTGATTCTGGTGCGCATCACAAAACGCACGCCCATTCCTTAGAGAACCGTTTGCCGGCGCAACTAATGGGCTGCGATACAGAGATTGAGCAGGAAGTGTTCCCCGTTCTATCAACAAGCTCCAGCGACCGGGGCAGACCCGCACAATCGATGCGGTAAAGGTTGGCGGGGCGCTAAACCCGCGCAACGCTAGAACCCTATCTGGAGTGGCCCGGCGCGAGCCAGTCGGGTATGAGGAAACGCTCCACGCCGGGTCAGTTCGGCTAGGGACGGTTGAAGGAAGCCGCTGGGGTGGCGGGCGCGGCCGGTTATTCTCCCTACTGACAGCCTCCTGGTAAACGCTTGATCCCAAAAGACGCTTGATCGGGCGAAAGGGTAGGGTCAAAATGGAACGATGAAAACCGGGGATGCGCGCACCGTTGCCGCATCCGCAATTCCAGCATTTCTACCCGTGTCACCATGCTCCGTCCGAAATACCCCGACTGATAGCCTTGACGCTCGCTAGTCCGTTCGCTCTTGCGGGCTTGCAGCGTTTCCTCCATCCCGGCTTCCAATACTTGCTGCAAGACCTCCTGCACCAGCGGCTTGAGAAAGTCAGGCTCGCTTGCCATTAACTCTTTCCAACCGTGCTTCTCTGCGCTATTCCGCTTTCGGGTCATCTCTTCCTCCATTTCCTCAGCGGCTAACTGATATTTGACGGTTTAGCATGACCGTCCTCCCTTTTGCAGAACTCTTAAAACATAACCGAATAGATGGTGCGCCGATTGAGCGATATCCGGCGGGTGCCCGGGATCGAGCCTTTACCATTGGGCAACGATTGGCAACTGAC
>JBBRNO010000031.1:0-51192 GCA_038230275.1 Bryobacterales bacterium | reverse complement strand
TTAAGGCGGCAAGCGCCGGGACCTTCATCTACGCTGCCCTGCTTTTGACAGAAGGTGTGGGTTTGCTGTATCGAAAACTCTGGGCGGAATACTTCACCATCATTACCACCGCCGGGCTCATTCCGCTGGAGCTCTACGAATTGGCCGAACGTTTGAGCGTAGCCAAAATCGCGATTTTGATTCTCAATGTTGCGATAGTGATCTATCTCTACGTGCGAATCAAGCGATCTCGGTAGAGGAGGGGGGTTCAGAGACCGCAATACTAGTAAAATCTTAATTGGCTACTTTTAATGAGAGCGCTTATCATCGCCGCCAGCCTTTTGCTTCCCGCCTTCGCACAGACGCCTCCAGGCTTAAAGGCGTCAATCGATAAGGCCTGTTTGAATTGCCATTCCGGCAATGGCGCCAGCGGCGGACTCGATTTAGCATCTCTGAGTTTCGACCTCAGTAACCGCTCCACTCGCGACCGGTGGATCCGCATTCACGATCGCATCGAAAGGCGTGAGATGCCACCAAAGGGCGTCGAACTCACGCTTACCGGCCGGACAGCGCTGTTGCGGCAACTCGCTCCGTTGATCCATGCCGCCGACCTCGCCGATGTGGCAAAGCACGGCCGAGGACCGATGCGGCGTCTGAATCGCGACGAGTACGAACAAGACCTGCGGAACATTCTGCAACTGCCGCACCTCGACATTCGCGATATGCTTCCTGAAGATCGGGAGGCTTATCACTTCAACAAAACCTCCGAGACGCTGGACATGTCGCGTGTCCAACTGACGGCCTATCTGGACGCATCCGAATCCGCACTCCGCCAGGCGATGGTGACCGATTCAGCACCACCCGCCGTGATAAAGTTTCGCGCCGATGGACGAAACCTGTTTCCCGCGCTCCGCAGCACCGGCACGCTCCATTCGATGTTCTTCATCAAAGACAACCGAGGCGTCAACGTTGCGGAAGAGCGGTCAACTCCAATGCCGAAGGAACTGGAAGAAGATCCGTCACTGGAGATGGGACTGTTCCGTTCCCCAGGCTGGCCGTATGGTGCGTTTCCCAGAGGTTTCGCTGCCAAACATTCCGGGGAGTATCGAGTTCGATTTTCCGCGCGCGCCGTGCTGCAGCATCCGGGGTTCCAAGTGTCGGACGCGAAGCAACCCGTGCCGATGACGTTCCGCTCGCGCCGTCCGACGAATCATGACATCGCCGAGGACGTGAAATCGGTCGGTGGCATCATCGAGATTCAACCCGGAGCGAACGTCTACGAAACGATGGTACCGCTGCTGGCCGGGCAGACCGTGGAGTACGGTCTTTTGGGACTGCCGATACCGCAAGTGGACGCCGAGGGGAAGACCGGATCGTACCGTTATCCGCCGTTTCCTCCGGACGGCCAGCCAGGCGTTGCCTTTCATTGGATTGAGATTGAGGGGCCGATTCCACCGGCGGCGTGGCCGCCTGCAAGCCATCGCGTCCTTTTCGACGAACTTGGCGTGTCCCCCTCGCCCGCGCAGCCCAAGCCGGAGGCCAGCCGTTTGCTTCGAAGATTTCTGGCGCTGGCGCTGGACGGTCCGGCGCCCGAGCGGGCGGTGCGCAAATTCGAACAACTTGTGTATGCCCGCCTCGATCGCAATGAGCCTTTCCCCGAGGCGATGCTGGCTGGATATCAGGCCATCCTGTGTTCGGATCTGTTCCTCTACCTGCGCGAGCCCAATGACAACTTCGCGATTGCCGATCGGCTTTCGCACTTTCTGACTAATTCAAGGCCCGACGCGCAGCTGCGGAGCAGCCCGTTGCGGAACCCCCATGTGTTGCGCCGGGAAACAGACCGGCTGATCGACGGTACCGGCTTCGACCGGTTTGTGAAGAACTTCACCGCGTACTGGCTTAACCTCCGCTATCTCCGCAGGGACGATCCGGACAAGCGCCTCTATCCCGAATATCAACTGGACGAGTACCTGGTGGATTCGTTGGAACGCGAGACGCTTGCTTTCTTCACTGCCTTGGTGCGCGACAACCTACCCGTCCGTAATCTAGTGCAGGCGGACTTCATCTACCTCAATGAGCGTCTGGCAAGGCACTATCAACTTGCGCCCGTTGAGGGATCCGCGATTCGGCGCGTCGCGTTGCCGGAGAGAAGCCCGCTTGGCGGCCTGCTTACGCAGGGGGCGGTCTTGAAGATTACGGCCAACGGCACGTCAACTTCTCCGGTCCTGCGCGGCGCCTGGATTACCGACCGCATTCTGGGTGATCCTCCGCCGCCGCCCCCGCCGGGCGTTCCTGCGGTGGAGCCGGACATCCGGGGCGCCAAGACGATTAGAGACTTGCTGGCGATGCACACCAAGTCGAGCACTTGCGCAGCTTGTCACGCCAAGTTCGATCCGGTCGGATTGGCGCTTGAGAATTTCGACGTCATGGGCAGCTGGCGGACCAATTATCGCGGCACGGCCGAAGGCGAACGAGTAAGCGGTATCGACCACACCGGGCACGACTTTTCCTACACCATCGCCGGGGCCGTGGATGGCAGTGGGACGCTGGCCGATGGACGGCATTTTCGCGACATCCTGGAATTGAAGTCCCTGCTCGCAGCGAATCCCCGCCAGTTGGCACGCAATCTTCTGTATCAATTCACGGTCTACGCCACCGGAACTCCGGTGCGTTTTTCGGATCGCGCCGAGATTGAGAAAATGCTCGACTCCTGCGCCGCGGACGGTTATCGTACGCGCGATCTTTTACACGCGCTGGTCGGCAGTAAAGTCTTCCAGGGAGGGAACTGAAATGACGAAAGCACCACACGTCGCCGCCCGTCCGCTGCCACGCCGGTCCTTTTTACGAGGAGCGGGCGTTGCGCTAGCGTTGCCGATGCTGGAATGCATGACGCCGTTGTTTGCTAAGCCGGCCGCGCCGCCAAGGCGAATGTTGATCATCGCCAACAATCTCGGCGTGCTGCCGAAATTTTTCTTCCCTCAGGCCGCTGGACGGGACTACGAACTGTCGCCCTATCTCACGGCTCTTGCCGAGTTCCGCGGCGATTTCACCGTCTTCAGTGGACTCTCGCACCCCGGCGTCACCGGTGGACACAGCGCGGACAGCTGCCTGCTGACCGCCGCGCGGGGCGCCTTCAAGAGCGGGTTCCGCAATTCGATCTCGTTCGACCAGTTCGCTGCCGAGAAAATTGGACAGGTGACACGCTTTTCGGCATTGAACCTCGGCGTCAACATCGACAAAGGCAACCGTAGCCTGTCCTGGACCCGCGACGGTGTCTTGCTTCCCGCTGAAGATAGCGCGCCAAAGCTGTACGAGCGGATGTTCGTACAAGGCGACAAGGACGCGGTGGCGCTGCAGATTCACAGGCTGGAAAACCGCGGCAGTATCCTGGACGCGTTGCTGGACGAAACCAAGCGCTTCCGCAGCGAATTGGGATCTGACGACAAGGCTCGCCTGGATCAATATGTGACGTCGGTGCGCGAGGTGGAGGAGCGCTTGCAAACCGCGCGCGCGTGGGAAATCAAGCCCAAGCCAAGTGCCACGCAACCTCCGCCTTCCGACATCCAGGATAAAAAGTTGTTCTTTGAAAAGTTCGAGTTGATGCTCTCCATGGCGCAACTGGCGCTTGAATCGGATTCCACCCGCATTGTTACGCTGATGGCCGATGCGTTCTTCACGCCCGTGTTCAAGCTGAATGAAAAAGAGAATTCCACCGAAACTTATCACGGACTCACCCACCATGGCCAAGCGGAAGTGAAAGTCCGGCAGCTACAGGTAGTGGACCGCCGCCAGATGATGTTGCTGAACAAGACCTTGTCGGGACTTGCGGCGAAGAAGGAAAATGGCGAACGCCTGCTTGACCGGACGATGGTGTTCTACGGCAGCAGCATGGGGGATGCGAACATTCACGACAACACCAATCTTCCCATTCTACTGGCGGGCGGCGGATTCAAGCATGGTCAGCATATTGTCTTCCGGCGTGATAACAACGCGCCGCTCTGCAACCTGTTCGTCAGCATGATGCAGCGAATGGGGGTTGAAACTGAAACGTTCGCCAGCAGCAGCGGACGCCTGACTGGTTTGGAGTTGACGTAGTAACTGCCTGGTTCGGCGAAATCCTTGGCCAGCCACTTGCAGCGATCTGAGCGTGTGGGGCATGATTGTTGTTCGCGATGGATCACCCACTTAACATGCGGCTTGCAATTGCATTCACACTTTTCGTAGAGACGATTTTGGCTGCGAGCGATCCGGCTGTTGCGCGCATGCAAAGAGAAGTTGCCGGCAGGGGCTGGATCGTCTATAGCGCGCATACGGAGAAGGGCGACTGGGACCTGTTTCTGTCACGGCCCGACGGCACGCACGTTCGAAACATCACGAACACACCGGGAACCAATGAACTTGGCGGCAGGTTTTCACCAGATGGAAAGCGCATGCTGTTCCGCCGCACGATAACAGGTCCGAAGATTCACCACGACTCCTGGGGAGCGGCCGGACAACTGATCATCGCGAACGCGGATGGAACGAATCCGGTGACGTATGGAGAGCCAGGGGATTTTCCATGGGCTACCTGGAGCCCTGACGGCAAACAGGTGGCGTGCCTCACTCGCGCGGGGATTGAGATAAGGGACCTTGCAACGAAGGCTGTGGTTCGCAAGATGGACCGCAACGGAATCTATCAGCAACTGTACTGGTCGCCGGACGGGAAGTGGTTCACCGGACCCGCAAATCGCTTTGGAGAAAATTGGACAGTGGTGCGGATGAACGCGGAAACAGGGGAAGTGAACCCCGTGGCGAAGTTCCAGAACTGCACGCCTGACTGGTTTCCCGATGCCAAGCGTTTGATCTATTCTTCGCGGCCAGCCAGCCAGGAAGCGGCCGATGGCGGAAAAGCGGCACAGGATGTGGGGCAGGCCGCGGGTTACGGATGGACGCAGCTTTGGAGAAGCGACGGCGATGGCCAGAATCGCAGCCTGCTGTTTGGGGAAGATGGACGGCACATCTATGGCGGAGCAATTTCGCCGGATGGCAAATATGTCTTATTCACCCGGTCAAACAAAGATGGAGATCTGGACACCTCCACTATCGGGATCATGCGGTTATCGGACGCACCCATGATTCACGGAGAGAGCGCCTACTTGCGGAAACTGTATCCACAGGCGAAGTCACAACCGTTTCTTACGCTGCAACCCGGTTGGGAGCCGCACTGGACATCCAATCCGATTGCGGGTGGGAAGTGATTCCCGCGCGCTTTGCCCCATGCAGCCTGGCGATTGTTCTGTTGACGGCATGCATAGCCAGTTGCAACCACGCGCCGGCGAACGAGATCGACAAAGAGGTAACTACCCTGGGGTCGGCGGAAGTGACTGCGCAGCTAGTGGAGGTTCCCGGCGCGTTTCCACCTAACGATCTGTACAACTACGCCTACATCCTGAAGTACCGCGTTCTCAAAGTTCACCGCGGCAACGTGCCGCAGGGTGAAATCTTAGTGGCGCACTACAATCCGTTGAAGCCCCGCGGTACGGTGCAAGACGACGTATCCGGCAAGGTGGGCGGCAAAGTTACGGCGTTTCATGCTGGCGATCTGCACCGCATGGCGCTTGAATCTTCCGTCGATCAGTTCTGGATGGGCGGCGTAGTCGATAAATATTTTAGCGAGAAGGGCGTCCGCTATTGGGCGGTGTGGACTAATCCAGGATCGAAGTAGCGTGGTCTTCACCTCTTACGTTTTTCTCTTCTACTTCCTGCCCATTGTGCTGCTGCTGTACTACTTGCTGCCGCGATACCGCAATGGATTCCTCACCTGCGCCAGTTACGTATTTTACGGATGGTGGGAGCCGTGGTTCGTTCTACTGATGATGTTTTCCACGGTGCTGGATTTTGTTTGCGGCCGGCTGATCGGCAGCCCTGGCGCCAGTGAGCGGACACGGAAGGCCGCGCTGATTACTGCGATCTGCGGCGATCTCGGACTGCTTGCGTTCTTCAAGTACTACACCTTCACGGCCGGGAATCTGAACCAGTTGCTGACCGTATTCGGGGCAGGCACGCTTCCCATGATGCGTATTGTGCTCCCGATCGGAATCTCTTTTTATACGTTCGAGAGCATGAGCTATACGATCGATGTGTACCGCGGGGAGGCGCCCCCGGCCCGGCGGTTCTCAGACATTTCCTGCTTTGTCAGCTTGTTTCCGCACTTGGTGGCGGGGCCCATTGTGCGCTACAACATTTTGGCGGAACAGATTCGACATAGAGTCCATTCGCTTGAAAAGTTCACCGAAGGAATTGCAATCTTCGCCTTAGGATTCGCAAAGAAGATTTTGCTGGCGAATCCGATGGGGGCCGTTGCAAGTGCTGTGTTCGACTCAGCGACGCCATTCACAGCCGACGCGTGGGTTGGCGTGATTGCGTACTCATTTCAGATCTACTTCGATTTCTCCGGGTATTCCGACATGGCGATCGGACTGGGACGCATGTTTGGATTCGTCATTCCGGAAAATTTCCGGTCGCCTTATCTTGCCGAGAGCATCACCGATTTCTGGCGCAGGTGGCACATCTCCTTGTCGACATGGCTCCGGGACTACCTGTACCTGCCCCTGGGAGGGAACCGTAAGGGCAAGAGGCGCACTTATGTGAACCTGGCACTGGTGATGCTGTTGGGCGGCCTTTGGCACGGGGCGAACTGGACCTACGTGGCATGGGGAGCGTGGCACGGCTGCCTTCTGGCATTCGAACGTTGGATTGGAAAGAAGAGCCCGTATCAGTTTCTTCCCCGACCGTGCCGCGTGGCCGTGACGTACCTATTGGTCCTCTTATCGTGGGTGCTTTTCCGGTCGAACTCCATAGCTGAGGCAGGGACATTCCTACGGGCTATGGTTGGTGCGGCGAAGCCCGCCGGTGCCGCAGCCTTGCTGGGTGCTGAAATCTACACACCGTACTACCTGTTCGTGATGCTGCTGTGCGCCCTGATTTCCTTTCAACCGATTGAGGTTCACCAGTGGACAGCACGCCTGACATGGCGCAAAGCGCTTGCACTGGCCCCGCTGCTGATCTTCTCAATTGGCGCCATGTTCACGCAGACCTTCAATCCATTTCTCTACTTCCAGTTTTGATCATGTCGCGCCGCGCCCAAATCAGCTTCGCAGTATTCTTTCTGGCGGTGATCTCGGTCCCTCCGCTGTGGCAAACCGCAGTGGAAGTAGCGCGTGGAAACCGCCCGCAGTTACTCGAACTCTTCTCGATGTCGCCTACCAGTTCGAGACTCCGCGCGTGGGAACACTCTTTAGAGGAAACATCGGTGACCGCGAAAGCAGTGCGTCCCTGGATTCAGCATGTGTGGTTCCGGTTGCTGCATTATGCGGGCGAAAAGGTCTTAACGGGCCGTGAAGGGTGGCTCTTTTACCGGCCAGACGTACGTTACCTGGTGGAAGGAGAGGCGTTCGATTCGACGCATGACGATCCTTTACCTGCGATACTCGATTTTCAACAGCAACTCGCCCGCCAGGGCACACGGTTGATTCTCGTCCCAATTCCTGGCAAGCCCTCCATCTATCCCGACAAGCTCACCGCCAGAGCGGCGACGAATGGAATCCGGTCACCAACCTTGAGCCTGATGGCACGGCTACGGAGCGCCGGCGTCGCCACAATCGACCTGTTCCACGCGTTCCATCAGATTCGCCAGACGGAACAAACACCGCTCTACTTGCGCCGGGACACGCACTGGTCACCGCAAGCAGCGGAAGCAGCGGCGAAAATGGTGGCGGCCCAGGCACGGGAAATGGGTATTCCGAATGGCAACGTGAGTTATCAGGTGAGGCGCGTTTTCGCCCGCCGAATCGGCGACATCGCAAAGATGATCCAAATTCCCGAGGTGGCCAGTCTCTATGCCGGCGAAGAAGTGCAGGCTTTACAGGTGATGGGCTTGCAGGAGGATCCATCGGCTGAAGTGCTTGTACTGGGCGACAGCTTCTCTCGGATTTATCAGACCGACGAACCGAAAGCGGCGGGATTCATCGCTCAGCTGGCCCTGGAACTGCGGATGCCGGTCGCATCCATCGTCAATGATGGTGGCGCGTCGACTCTGGTGCGGCAGGATCTCGCACGCCGGCCGCAGCTGCTACGCGGCAAAAAACTAGTCGTCTGGGAGTTCGTGGAACGCGATATACGATATGGAACGGAGGGCTGGAAGTTAGTCCGTTTGCCAATCTTCGAAAGGTCTCCGGCGCAAGGGGAAGCGCTCGATCCGCCGAGCCATCGTCCGTGATGGGTTCGACTTGCCGCTTCTTGACGGACTCCAATATATCTCCTAGTTTTGTCAACTAGTGGTTATACGAATTTCCCAGTCCCTCCGGCTTCTGCCTTGCGCCACAGTTCGCCCATATTCCACGGATGAAGGTGGTATTGCCCTCGTGAGTCACCGATGTAAAGGGGCTGATGAAAACGGCCCTCCGCGACGACGGGCCGGTCATCTTTATCGAACACAAGTTTTTCTATAACAAGAAAGGCCGGGTGCCCAATGGCGAAAATACGATTCCGTTCGGCCAGGCTATTGTCTGCCGGAAGGGCAGACTACAGCCGCTTCGCCACAGGTAGTCCAATTCGGGCTAAAGGTGAATTTCTAGGGCAGAGGGGCCACGTCCTGTCCCCTCTGGTATTATCGAAACGTTAAGGAAGGATGAATGATTCGAATTCTCTGGGCCGTAAGTCGCTCCGGCGCCCTATTCTTTTTTGTGCCGCTGTTCGATTACGCGCAAGTGCGGCCCGCGCCCCGATTCGAGTCCGATGTCCTCCCACTCCTTAAGGCCAAGTGCGTTTCCTGCCACAACAGTAAAACCAGGCGGGCGGGTTTGTCTCTGGAGACACGGGACGACTTGCTGGCCGGCGGCAAGACGGGGGCCGCGGTGGTGCCGGGTAAATCCGTCGATAGTCTCCTGGTCGCAATGGTGGCTAGTGGAAAGATGCCGCTTGGCGGCAAGCCTCTAACCATAGAGGAGACTTCTGCAATCCGAAACTGGATTGATAGCGGCGCTTTGAAAACAGATGAGCAAGTTCTCACCCGTCCCATTCGCGCGCGGGAGATTTTCGCTCCCGTATTGGGGGCCAAGTGTGTCGTTTGTCATGGGCGCCGTGTGCAGCAGGCCGGGTTGGATCTGCGCACCCGCGCCAGCATTCTAAAAGGTGGGAAGTCAGGCCCGGCGATCGTGCCCGGCAATCCCGCGGCAAGCCTTCTTTTGCAGAAAATTGCAAAGCAGCAGATGCCCCCTCCTCAGTTGCAGGAACAGTTCTCGGTTAGAACTGTAGATTCCGCCGAACTGGAAAAGCTCACGCAGTGGATTGCCCAAGGGGCTCCTGACGAAGTGGAATCGGCGGCCCCTGTAAATCCGGATTTCGATCCGATGGTCAAACCGTCGGCCCGCGAGTTCTGGTCTTTCCGTAAGCCAGTACGGCCGAAGGTGCCGGCGTTTGCTTCGGCTCGAACTCCCATTGATGCCTTTTTGCTGGAACGGCTGGATGCAAAGAAGAGTAGCTTCGCGCCCGAGGCTGGACGGTTGGCGTTAATGCGCCGGGCCTGCTTCGATCTCACCGGACTACCGCCATCGCCGCCGGAGGTGCAAGCATACCTCGCGGACAATAAGCCAGACGCCTATGAGCGCCTCATTGACCGGCTATTAACCTCACCCCGTTATGGCGAAAGATGGGCCCGATATTGGCTGGATGCCGCTGGTTACGCCGACAGCGAAGGTGGCGTTTCTACCGACGCGCCGCGGCCGACCTCGTGGCGCTACCGCGACTACGTGATTCGAGCCTTTAACGCAGACAAACCCTACAACCAATTCTTGCAGGAGCAGTTGGCGGGCGACGAGATGTTCGATTGGAAAACGTCGAAAATCTATTCGCCGGATCAAATGGAGAAGTTGGAAGCCACCGGCTTTCTGCGGCTGGCGCCAGATGCCACCTACAGCACGGAACAGAACTTTCTTCCGGAACGCTTCGACGCCGTGGCCTCTGAAATGGAAATTCTGGGCTCTTCCGTGATGGGACTTTCCCTCGGCTGCGCCCGCTGCCACGACCACAAGTACGATCCGCTTCCGCAGCGCGACTACTATCGCGTGAGCGCCGTCTTTCAAAGCGCGCTTGATCCCTACGACTGGCTCATTCCATCGCTCGACTGCGTCGGCGTAGGTTCCAAGTGCGAAGAAAGGAATCTCCGGTTCCTGCCCGATCCCGATCCCAAGGTTGTGAACGAAACGGAGACATTCAACGCGCCGATAAAAATTCAGATCGAGGATCTTGAGAAGAAGATCGAAGCAGCCGCGGAGCCCTATCGTGAAAAAGCAAAGAAGGACGCGACCGTGGATGAACTGCTCAAAGAGTTCGAGCCGTTGAAGAAGACGGTCACGGATCTGCGCAAGAGCCTGCAGCAGGCCAAGGCAAAACTCAAGCCGGCCTCGGGGGTGCGAGCGCTCTTCGATATGGGCGGCGAGCCAACTCCGGTGCGCATACTGATGCGCGGCGACGTCAACAATCCCGGGCCCCTCGTCGAACCAGGACCTCCTTCCGTTCTTTCCAGTGGATTGCGTCCCTATCTGGTGGAGAAACTCCCGTACGAATCGGGGACCAGCGGACGCCGCCTTGCTTTCGCGAAATGGATCACCCAGCCGGAACAACCGCTCACGGCGCGCGTGATGGTGAACCGCATCTGGCAACAGCATTTCGGTTCGGGAATCGTCAAGAGCGCGGGGAACTTCGGCAAGACAGGCACACCGCCCACGCACCCGGAGTTGCTGGATTGGCTGGCAACGGAATTCGTAGAATCCGGCTGGAGCGTTAAGAAGATGCACCGCCTGATCATGACATCCGCGGCCTACCGGCAAAGCACTGCCGTCACCGCGGAAGCCCAGGCGCAGGATCCATCCGGCGCCCTGTTGTCGCGTTTCCCATTGCGCCGGTTGGATGCGGAAGCGGTTCGCGATTCCATCTTGAAGATCGCTGGAAGGTTGGATCTGACAGCCTTCGGCCCTCCCGCTGCCATCGAAGTGAAGCCGGACGGATCGGTCCTGGCGAAGTCCGGAAAGCTTGGCTACCGCCGGAGCATCTACCTGCAGCAGCGGCGCTCCACTCCGGTTACGATCCTCGATACATTTGATGCGCCTTTCATGAGCCCGAATTGCGTGCGGCGCGGCGAGTCGATCGTCAGTTCGCAAGCGCTGCAACTTATGAATGGAGATCAAATCCGGGAGAGCGCACGCTACCTGGCCGGACGTATCATTGATGCAGTTGGGTTGGATACTCGTCAACAAATCGACCAGCTGTATTTGGCGACACTCACGCGCACCCCAACGTCTGCCGAGGTGCAGGCAGCCGAGCGCGTGCTGCTCGCCATGCGAAGGAACTGGCAGGAGCACTATGAGACGACGCCACCCTCTGAGCCAATTGCTGCCAAAGCTTCGCACATGGCCTTATCCAGCCTTGCCCATTCCCTGTTCAACTCTGCGGAGTTTTTGTACGTCGACTAAAGAACCCAATGGCAAAATTAGCGAATTCCCGCCGCGATTTCTTCTCTCGAATCTCCGATGGCTTGAATGGCGCTGCCCTCGCCTATTTGTTAGGCAAGGACTTCCTCTTGCCCGAACGCCTGCTCGCGGTGGAGGGACAGCCGCAGATATTCGATCTTAAACCCAAGGCGCCTCACTTTCCCCCCAAGGCGAAGTCGGTCATTCAGCTTTTCATGAACGGCGGTCCCAGTCAGATGGACCTGCTTGATCCCAAACCGGCTCTCGAGAAGTATGCCGGCCAGCCGCCAAGCCGCGACCTTGCCAGCCAGATCCGGCAGGTGCGAGAAGCGGGCGGCATCATGCCTTCCCCTTTCAAATTTGCTCACTACGGAAAGTCTGGAACCGAGGTCTCAGAGCTGTTGCCTCATATTGCGCAGCGTGTCGATGACATCGCCGTCATCCGCTCAATGTACACGACGCACATCGCGCACGACTTCGCGTTGTTCCTAATGCACACGGGCCGTATCCTTCCGGGACGCCCGACTCTTGGCTCGTGGGTGGTGTACGGGCTTGGCAGTGAGAATCAGAACCTCCCCGCTTATGTCGTCCTGGACGACCCCAAAGGCCTGCCTGTCAATGATATTCAGAACTGGCAGGCGGGCTATATTCCGGGTGTTTATCAAGGAACGCGCGTTCGATCTGAAGGCTTGCCCTTGCTAAATTTGGAGCCGGAAGAAGAGTATCCTGCCGCAGTGAAGGATCTGGGCCGCTCCCTGCTGCACAGTATGGATGAGGCACATCGGGCCAAGCGGCCGTACCAGCCCAATCTGGATGCACGGATCTCCACCTATGAGCTTGCAGCCCGCATGCAGATGGCAGCGACCGATGCGCTCGATCTCGCAAAAGAGACCGATGCCACAAAAGAAGCGTACGGCCTGAATGAAGAGACCACGGCATCCTACGGCCGGCGGTGCCTGATGGCGCGGCGGCTGGTGGAGCGAGGTGTTCGTATGGTCCAGGTTTTCACCGAAGGCAATGTCTGGGACCACCACAACGATCTACGCAAAGGGCTTTCCTACTGCTGCCAGAAGACGGACAAACCGATTGCTGCGTTGCTCACAGACCTCAAGCAGAGGGGACTGCTGGATAGTACCCTGGTCGTTTGGGGCGGGGAGTTCGGACGGCTACCCATCGCCCAATCGCCTGGACCCACAGCCGGCCGTGACCATGGTCCAGCTGGATTCTCCAGTTGGATGGCGGGCGGCGGTATCAAGGGCGGATCGGTCTACGGCGCAACCGACGATATCGGTTATAAAGCGGTTGAGAACCCGGTGAGTGTGCAAGATTTTCATGCGACCATTCTGCACCTGCTGGGCATGGATCATCGAAAGGTAGTCTTTCAGCGGGAGGGGCGGAACGAAAGAATCACGGACGAATACCCCGTCAACGTCCTCACCAAGATCATTGCCTAAGCCGAACCAGGCTAATTTGCCGCCACTACAATCGGCGTTTCCGGCGAATCCAAAGCAGTGTTGGGCATGGCCACTCTGATAAGTTAACCCTGTCAAACTGGTACGACCAATAGCGTGGATGGAAACCAGAATATCAAAAGGCAAGGCGAACGCGGATGAAAGTTGAGTTAGCGCGGAGCGTGGCATTGGTGACCGGTGCAGGCTCGGGTATCGGAAAAGCAATCGCCAAGTCACTGGCTGCTAACGGTGCCGTCGTAGCGGTTAACGACGTCGCCATCTCGGGAAAGGACACCGCGGACGAAATCCTGGCGTCCGGCGGAAAGGCAATGTTTATTCGATGCGATGTCTCTGACCGCAACCAGGTCGACCGGATGGCGGCTGACGTAACCCGCCAATTTGGAAGTATCGACATCCTAGTGAACAACGCCGGCTGCGGCGCGAAACCCGAACACCGCTTACCGGTGCACGAATTCGATCATGATGAATGGCAGCGCTTGATCGATGTCGATCTTAGTTCCATCTTCTACTGTTGCCGCGCGGTGTCACCCGGAATGGTTGAGCGCAGATCGGGAAGCATTATCAACATTGCGTCCATCGTTGGACTTGTACCCATCCGGCGCCAGATTGCTTACGCCGCCGCTAAAGCTGGTGTAGTCAACTTCAGCCGGGCCGCCGCTCTGGAATTGGGTTCGTTTGGTATTCGGGTAAACGCCGTTGCCCCAGGCTCAACTCTGACCGCTGCAACCGAGCCCATTTTCTACAATCCTGAGAAGAAGGCCCTGGCCGATAGTTTGATCAGCCACATTCCTCTGGGACGTCCGGGAACACCGGAGGACATCGCCAACGCCGTCCTTTTCCTGGCAGCGCCTGAGTCATCCTACATTACCGGCACCGTAATTACGGTCGATGGTGGGTGGACCGCCGGTTTTGCGCGCGATTGGTAAGCCAGAATGTCGCCCGCCCGCTCCATTACGCTACCGTCCGCAGCAACCCGGGCGAAGCTCCGGCGGCGCATTCTTCCCTTCGTCTTTCTGCTTTACATCACCTCATATCTGGATCGCGCCAACGTGGCATTCGCCAAGATGCCGATGAGTGCGGACCTCGGCTTTTCAGAGGCCGTTTATGGATTCGGCGCCGGCATTTTCGGCGCGATGCTCGTCGAACGGAGCAGCGCCAGAAAGTGGATTGCGCGCATGCTGGTGGTCTGGGGCTTTTGTACCGTGCTGGTTGGCTTTGTTCGTACACCGGGTGAATTTTATGCAGCGCGTTTCGCACTGGGTTGCGCGGAGGCAGGCTTCTTTCCCGGCATCATCATTTACTTCAGCCATTGGTTCGCCCTGAAGGACCGCGCCCGTGCCATGGCCGGCTTCATTATGGCAATTCCCGTGTCGTTAACGCTTGGCGCTCCCTTCTCGGCACTCATCCTTAACATCCACTGGCTGGAATTGCCCGGTTGGCGATGGGTATTCATCCTTCAGGGGCTCGCCCCGGTTGCGTTTGGCGTAACGACGTACTTCTACCTCACAGACTATCCACCCGACGCAAAGTGGTTGGACCCAAACGAAAGGGAGCAGATCATGGCGGAGCTGGAAGCGGAAAACCGGCTGAAGGTGAAGCACGAAAACGTATCGCTCTGGCAAGTGCTCCGCTGTAAGAATGTACTGCTTCTTGCATTGGCGCTGTGCTCCGCAAATATTGGCTCTTACGCCTTCGTGCTGTGGTTGCCCACCATCATCCGTAACAGTTCCCATCTTTCCGTCAGCGTTTCCACCGCTTGCTCTGCGCTTCCGTTCGTTGCCGGGCTGATCGCTGTACGGCTAGCCGGCCGTTCTTCCGACCGCAGCGGCGAGCGGCGCTTGCACACCGCAATTCCGCTCATCGTCACTGGAATCTTCTTCACGCTGTCGTCCATCCCCGGACAACCGTTTCCACTGGTACTGCTCTGGCTCTGCCTCACAGGCACCGCTGCGTACTCCTGGCCCCCGCCATTCTGGGTCCTTCCAACTGCCACGCTAGCTGCCTCCGCAGCAGCCGTGTCCGTAGGTTTGATCAATGTGATCGGAAATCTGGGTGGCTTCGTCGGTCCAACTGTGGTCGGGTATCTGCTCTCGCTAAACTATTCGTACACCGTGGCCATCGTTTTCCTATCGGCGTGTTTCGGGCTCGCAGGGCTGCTGATACTCACACTTCGAGTCCCGAAAGTAGGCGCACTGTTGGTGGTCCTCTCTCTCTGTTTGAATAACCCGGCGCGAGCAGACGATGCACTCCGGATTTCCAGGCAAACGATCCTTGTGCCGATGCGCGACGGAGTGAGGCTTGCCGCCGACGTCTACCTGCCGGAGCCCGCAAAGAAACGTCCAGTCCTGCTAATGCGCACCCCCTACAACAAGGCTCCGGTTGAAACAGTGGCCAGAAGATATGCGCAAGCCGGATACTCCGTGGTCGTCCAGGATTGCCGCGGCCGCTTTGCATCGGAAGGCGTCTTCTTCCCTTATAACAACGAGGGGCAGGATGGCTTCGACACGCTGGAATGGATAAGCGCCAGCCCGTGGTCCGACGGCCGAACAGGGATGTGGGGCGCTTCCTACGTAGGCGCAGTTCAATGGCAAGCAGCAGCGGAGAAGGCACCGGGTATCACCGTTCTAGCACCGACAGCCACCTGGAGCAACTTCTACCGAAACGTATACCTGGGCGGTGCAGTACGGCTGGCGCTGATCGCGCAAGCGGCTGCATCCACCATGCCACCGCCACCGGGAGTGAAACCGCCCGTGAGTTGGGCAGATACTCTGCTGCACCTGCCGTTAGCCAGCATGGAGCAAGCCATCGGTTGGCCGTTGCCATGGCTGACAGGAATTCTTGCGCATCCCAATCCTGATGGATACTGGAAGCGTCTGGATATTACCAAGGAAGTGGAAGGCATGGATATCCCCGCTCAGCACATCGTCGGATACTACGACTTTTTTAGCCGCGAGGAAGTGGGGAATTTTCATCGAATGAAGTCGCGCGCGGGCCAGCAGTTGATCCTGGGGCCGTGGGACCATGGCACGATCGGTAAATCCAAAGTGGGGGACGTGGACTTCGGAAGCGTAGCCCAGATCGATTTGGCTGGTGAGAACCTCACCTGGTTCAATCGCTTCCTGCAGGCCGGTTCCCATGACTTTCCCGCCGTTCGCTACTTTTCCATGAGCGATAACACCTGGCGCGCGGCGCAAACCTGGCCGCCGGAGAATTCGCGCTCCACGTGGTTCTATCTGCGGTCAGCCGGCAAAGCGAATACAAGGATGGGTAACGGCCGCCTGACGCCTGAGCCTCCAGATGCCTCAGAGCCACCCGATACATTTCAAGCCGACCCGGCGGACCCCGCACCAGCGATTCCGGCCACCGCCTTGCATCCGAAATACTCCGCCATTTGGGGCCCGGTAGATCAGGGATCCATCGCGGACCGTCCGGATGTACTTGTATACTCCACCAAACCAATGACCAAGCCGCTCACTTTCGCAGGTCCGATCCGCGCTGAGTTGCAAGTCTCGGCCGACACGCCGGATGCCGACTGGGTGGTAAGGCTGATAGACGTCCGGCCCGACGGTTTCGCGCAAAATCTCGCGGTCGGCATATTGCGCGGCAGCGCACGCGAATCGGAACTCAATCGTAAACCGATGGAGCCGGGCAGAACGTACAAGATTTCGGTTGACGTGGGTTCCACCGCGGCTACTATCCTTCCGGGCCATGCTCTGCGGTTAGATGTATCGGCCGCCTACTTTCCGTTGTTCGAGCGAAATGCGAATACCGGCGAAGGTCCCGCAGGCGCGCGTACCCAAATTGCCAATCAGAAAGTCCTCCACAGCCGGTCTTCCATGTCCAGGATTCAGTTACCCGTCATCATAGAAGATGGCGATCGTCAGGGAAAGAAACGATGAAGCTCCCCAACACTTTCATAATCCTCATTGGCTTTGTTTACGGCGCCGCGCAGGCGACGCTCTTCGCACAAGCTATGGCGAAGCATCCGCCCGAACCGCAACCCAAAATGGAGGAGTTAAGCCGGCTCACGGCGAAGGCATCCCCAAGCGGCGGACGCGCGGCCATTGCAGTGATCCCGGAGAAGAACTTCATCGACAAGTTCATCTTCGAACGGATGAAGCGGGACAAAATTCCTCACGCCGGCCTTTCGTCCGATCCGGAGTTCTTCCGCCGCATCCAACTCGATTTGACGGGGCGGCTTCCAGAACCGGCAGTCATCCGGGCGTTCGTGGCCGACAAAGATCCCGCCAAGCGGGACAAGGTGATTGAAGAGTTGATGGCTACGAAGTTCGGCCTGCAACTGGCGAAGATCCAGACGCCTTTCCTTGACCGTTGGTCTTACTTTTTCGGGGAACTTTTCCGCAACGGAACGGCCCAGCAAGGAATGGGCCGAAATGTCTTCCACGACTATTTGTACGACTCGCTAATGTTGAGAGTTCCCTACGACCAGATAGTCACCGAGATGATCACCGCCAAGACCCGCTCCAACTGGCAGGATGGCCCGTCCAATCTGTTGGTCCGCGACCATGTGGATGGTGCGAAGGATCTGGAAGGAGTGAATAACGAAGACGGGTTCGACGAGATGGCTATCACCACGTCGCGGCTGTTTCTCGGCATCAACTTGGAATGCGTGTCCTGTCACGATGGCAAGGGACATCTGGAGAAAATTAACACCGGTCTGGCGAAGTTAAAGCGCGTGGAAATGTGGCGCCAGGCGAGTTTCTTCAGTAAGACGCGTGTGTTTCGCCCTTATTCGATTTCACAGGAGTTCGGCGTTCAGGATAACTATCCTGGCTACAATCTGAAGTCGAAGAGCGTCGTGCGCATGCAGCGCTATCAGGCGGACATCCAACCTCGTTTCATCCTCACCGGCGAAGAACCACTCCCTGGAGAGAACTGGCGCTCCGCCTACGCCCGTATGCTAACTTCCCATCCGCAATTCGCCCGGGCGACAGTGAATCTGATCTGGGCCGAATTGATGGGTGTCGGGATTGTAGATCCTCCGCTGGATTTCGATCTTGCAAAGCAAGACACGCAGCCTAGTAACCCTGAACTTCTGGATGCGCTGGCAAAAGACTTCGTCGAACACCGCTTTGATTTACGCTATCTGATCCAGACCATCGTGACTTCGAACACCTATCAATTGTCATCGGGATTCAATGGCGAATGGAAAGACAGCTACGCGCTTTACTTCGCCAGGCACTTCATCCGCCGTCTATCGCCCGAGATGATCTGCGATGCCATTCAACAATCGACCGATGTTTTCGAAGAGATTCCCATTGCCGGCACTAGCATTAAAGTGCAGCGTGTAATACAGACGCGGTCTCCGGAAGATCTGGGCGGCCCAAAGCTGAAATCGATGGTTCATCTGCTTACCAGCTTCGGACAGAATAACCGGGACAAGGGAGAGAAGGAAACTTCGGGCTCCACCGTGCAGGCGTCCGTGTTGTTGAACAGTCCGTTCATCAAGGAACGGATTAAGCCTGGCTCAACGAACAGAATCAGCAAGCTTATGCAGAGCGACCCGCCGAAGTCGAATGAAGAGATGGTGGACGAGATGTTTCTGGCGTTTCTGTCCCGATGGCCGAATGCTTCCGAGAAAAAAGCCGCCATCGAAAGTCTGGAAAAGTACCATGGCCAGGGACTGGAAGACTTAGCCTGGGGGCTGGTCAACAAAGTTGAGTTCGTCTTCAACTACTAGAGGGATCATGATCAAAATTCCGCATGCAGTTCCGACTGTTTCGCGAAGGGGATTCTTCCACACGGGAATGGCTGGAGTTTCCGCGTTCTATTTAGAGCCGATGTTGCGGCCAGTCAATGTATACGCCACCGAGAAGGCAAAGCTGCGCGGCGCGGCAGATTACTGCATCTTCCTATTCCTGAATGGAGGCGCCAGCCAACTGGACACCTTCGACATTAAAGAAGGCCATTGGACCCCGCCCGACTTCAAGGTGACCACAGTGAAACCGGGCATCGTACTGCCGGTTGGGCTATTCCCGAATCTGGCGACACAAGTGGACCAGTTGGCCTTTGTGCGTTCGGTGGAAGCGTGGGAAAGCGCCCATGCGCGCGCTCAATACTACTTGCAAGTAGGGCACGGGTTCAGCCCGGCCCGCCGGAAAGAGATGCCTTCGATGGGCGCGGTGATCGCCTACGAGATGCAAGCGAAACGAAAGGATAGCGATTTCCTCCCGCCTTTTGTGGCGATGAATTTCGGGAACTCTCAGGCAGGCTTGGTTCGCGAAGGATTTCTGGAAAGCAAGTACGGTCCCCTGCCCCTGGATATGCAGCAAGGCAACGATTTTGTCGTTGCTCCAGAAGAGAAGAATAGGTTTCACCGGCGCTGGGAATTGTTACAGCGTCTGAATGGGGAGTCGACGGCCGCGACAAAAATTCCGCCCATCTACAGCGAGTTTGGCGGATACGGCCGTAGCGCGTTCGACATGATGAATTCTCCCAAGATTGCCGAAGCACTTTCACTTCCGGCGGCCGACCGCGTTCGTTATGGTACATCTCCTCTGGGAGACGGATGTATTCTGGCTCGGAACCTTGTGGCCTCTAACGCAGGAACACGGTTCGTCATGATTTCCCACAATGGGTGGGACCTTCATGCGGCAATGTACGATCCGAAGAACAAGGGCAATCACTACGGGCTTTGCCGTGAGCTTGACACCGCGTTCTCCGCGCTAATTACCGACCTGCGCAAAACGCAGACATCCGATGGCGCGTCCCTCCTCGACAAGACCTTCATCGTTTGCATGGGTGAGTTTGGCCGCACGGGTGGAGACTTGAGCGTGAACAGTGGACGGGACCACAATCGTTTTGCGTCTACTGCCCTGTTCGCTGGGGCAGGCGTGAAGGGTGGCCGCATTCTGGGCGCCACGGATCCGAAAGGCGAGAAGGTAGTTGAAAGCGGTTGGTCTGAGAAGCGATCCATTTACACCGAAGATGTTGTGGCGACAATCTATTCGCAGCTGGGAATCGATTGGACCAAGAAGCTAACGAATACGCCTTCCGGACGGGACTTTGAATACCTGGAGCCGATGTCCGGGACTGACTTCATGAATTTCAAGGAGATCTCGCCCCTGTTTTCGTGAGCCGCACCCCTTCGGGCACATTCTTACCCCGGACAGCCTGATCAGGACGAAACCTGATCCTTCGACAGTTCCCCGAATAGCTCCGGCCGGCGGGTGCGGAGCATGTAGTTCGCCAGAGAGCGCTCACGAGCCAGCAGCATCGGGTCAAGGTCAGCGACGATCATCTCTTCTCTAACGCGCTCCTGCTGAGTGCCCGCCAGAAGTTCTCCGCTGGGACCCCAGATTAGAGCTACTCCTGCGTGATGGGGCTGGTTCTCATGGTCCGCTGGATATCCGTCCAAAGTTCCTGCACGGCCGGCCTGATCCGTCAAAATTGCGAAGCACGCGTTCTCGCGGGCACGCAGGGCGTACAAGCCCACGAAGTCGTGGGAGTGACGCCGCGCCACCGCTTCGCTTTCCGGAGTGTCGGCCCACGGCTTGAAACGGGCGGCGTGCGGCATTAGCAACACGTCGGCGCCACGCAAAGCCAGCACGCGGGCCACCTCTGGGAACTGATTGTCGTAGCAGATGATGGTACCCACCTTACAGCGTCCGATGTCGAACACTAGGATGTCCCGGCCGCCTCTGTAGTAGTTCACCTCGTCGCGCGACAGGTGCAACTTCCGCTGTTTGCCGATATATCCATCCGGGCCCACAAGCACCTGGGTGTTGTAGACAACGTCGCGCTCTTTCTCGCTGAGCCCGACAGATAGAACCAGGCGATGACGCTTGGCGAGATCGATCAACGCCCGCACGCTAGGCCCGTCCGGAATCGACTCGGCCAGCTCCCACGTGTTCGGGGTGCAATGGCCATGCACCACCAACTCGGGGAAGAGCACCAGATCTGCCTTCGCCGCAGCCGCGCGCTCACACCAGCCGTCGATGGCCGTTAGCACCCGCTGTGGCTCGCCGAGAAGTCCATTCATGCTGACCGCAGCCACTCGGGTCGCTTGCATCGCAGAATCCTCCCTCCGAGCCAGAAGCAATGACGCGGGTCCACTGTTAGCTACTTTCCGGCTCAAGCACGCTTGAACGACTGGATCCCATCCGTTGGAATGCCTACGCTGCGTGACACTCGAATCTGAAGTTTAGCACCGGTTCAATGCCCTCTGGCGCGATTTAAGCGCGAGACGGATGCAATCTACCGAACCACCACGTCCCGAATTTTCGTCCAGCGAGACTTGCCGCCAGGACCCTCTATGTACAAGTTCACGATGTATTCGCCGGCTTTTTCATATTGATGAATCGGATGCCGGTCTGTTGACCCGGTGCCGTCGCCGAAGTCCCACCGCCAAGAGGTGATCTGACCTGTGGATTCGTCTTGGAAAGCGAGCATGCGTCGATCCATGTCGAGGATCCTGTAAGACCAGTGGGCGTCAATAGACTTTCGGAAGTTGGCCTCAAGAGGCATTAGCCGAAATGCCACAAGGTCATCGGCATTGCCATACATCGTAGTCTTGTGCGAAAGATTCCAGAACCCCTTGTAATCCTTTTCATCCGGACCGTCGTAATCGAGAACCGCCCACGACAGGCCGATCCGCTTGTTTTCGGTAAGCTTGGAAACCACCGCACGCTCCGGTCCGTCGAAGGGCGCGTAGTCGAACGGTGTGATCCAGAATTCGAGAATGAGCTTGCCGGATTCCCCGTGTTTGAAATTGTAATTGTAGGCCGCATTGGCCCACGGCAGCTCTTTGATCCAGGGCTGACAGCCCCAGACGAAAGCCCAATCGCGTTCCGGCGCTGGCGTGAAGATGTGATAGTTCTGCGCGTGGACGCCTTGCAATTGGAAGAACGCGTCGCTACCGGCCAGTTTGGTGTTCGGATGAAGCGACGTCACCAGCGGCCCGCCGGACAGGTCGCCATCCACCACGACTTCGAAGATATCGTTATGGCGGCTATGCTCGTCGAAGTCCCAATAGTTATCGTAGGCTTCGTATAGGAAGTACAAACGATTGAGACCCTTGACCCAGCCGACTTTGACCTTGACGTCGAGGTCTTTCTTATCGTAGTTGAAGCCACGGCCTTTAGCCGTTTCCTTGAGTTGGTCCATCCCGATCGAATAGGCTTCGGGAACGATGGACCAATCGGAAGGATCGCCATCGATACGCGGTATCTTGTCGGCGGGAAACTGGAAAATCTTATACTCAATGCCGGGCCGTTCGATCGCGAAGGCGCAGACGGAGAGTGCGAAAAACAACAAGGTCAGCTGCATGAGAAACAAGTGTATTCGTCCGGATGGCTCGGATGCAAACGAAAATACTAGTGTACTGTCCGACACATAACTGGACACAAGAAACGGCTTGCTCACGCGCGCGGCTCGGTCTCGAACTCGTTGCTGCAACAGTAGTTTCCGAGCCGCGACTGTAAAGAAGCGGTTTCCGGTAGTGTCCACCCAATTCGCGGACACTACACTAGCGGCTGATCACGCCTTCAAATCTGGGAACCAGATGGTTCTGGCTGTCTCGCCTAGAATCCAGCGTTTTGCCTCCTCCTTCAGGCCGAGGGCGTCGGTGAAGATGCGGAGGTTCTCCGTATAAGAGATCTTCGGTGTCCACAACCCGCTTGGGTAGCAGCTAGTCCACACGCAGCGCTCCGGGCCGTAAGCATCGATCACTTTGAGCGCGGCATCATGAAGGTCGGAGCACGGGTAGGACCTATTGGTTCCGGTGCCGATGAAGTCGACTTTCGCGTAAAGATTCTTGAAACGGGCGAGGCGCAGGACGGCGTCCAGGTTGGAAGCCAGCAGCGGACCGGGCTTCAGATCCATGCAGTGACAGAAGCCGATGGTGAGTTTCGGAAAGTCGGCTATGATTTTGGACGCGCTCTCAACCATTTCCGGCTGCATGAGGAAAATGTCCACTGTGGCGCCTTCGTCGCTGGCCATTTTCCAAAGCGCTCTCACTCCAGGGTCATCAAACGTCTTGTGCGCGGAAGAGGGATTGCTGCGGAGTGATCGGACGCCATAATCGCGAACATATTCGCGCAGGAGCAGAGGACTGTGCGGATCGTCGGCATCCAGATTGCAGACCCCGGCAAGCCAGTCCTTGTTGGCCTTCGCACTATCGATCAGATAGCGATTATCGACACCATAAAAGGTGAGTGTCTGAATCGCTCGTACAGCGCTGACTCCGTTGGCGAGGCTCTCTTTTCGGAGATCTTCGACCGAGCCTTTGCCCTTCGGGGGCCGAAGCGGCTTATCTTTGGGTGGGTAGCGTTTTTCGTCTGGTGAGTAGATGTGAGCGTGAGCATCAATGATCAGCATAGGTAACCGGTCGCGAGAGTGCCGTAGCCAGCAGCTATTGTCGCACTCTTAGGCCTTCGAGTTTTTAGCCAAGTCAAGACGACCGGCAGCCCAATTCATGGTCCTCCGTTCCGTGCGTGGTTTATGGTCCTGTCGCGCTTATGCGCTACGTCACGCACATTCCGGTCATTCCGAGGGAGCACGTCATCAGTGCGGGATTTGGCTGGAAGGAAACACCGTCATGGGAAACGAACTGGCTTGTGTATCTACGGCAGCCGTTGAGAAAGTGCGCCTGCAAAACGGGGTTCCATTGAGATGGACGTGGCGATGCCGGCACGCGATCAAATTCCGGCAACCTGGACTTCGCAGGCGGTGAGACGGGCAGACTCCTGTTCCTGACCGTGCCAAACTGACATAGGCGAGTCCGCGAGCGGCAGTTGCCAACACGATTCTTCCGGTCTTGGCTGTCGCGTCACGATAGAAAATAAGATTCGAATGCACAAACGCTGGTTCCGAACTACGATGATCTTCGTTGCATGCCTAGCAGTTCACGCCGCGCGCAAAGACTTCTGGGAAATTAAGGACTCCTCAACTTGGAGTAACGAGGAGAAGCAACTTCTGCTCGCCGAATCGCCATGGGCGAAGCAAGGCTTTGTACGAATGGACTTAGGAAAAAGGCGAGCCGAAGGCCCAGGCTACGGAAACAACGGGAGGAAGGGCGGGGACATGCCGGACCTGAGACCTGGGGCCGAAGCCGGAACCCGGCGGAGCGTCCCGTTCGGTGAGGAGGTGCCGCCGGTCCCGAACCCCGATTCCGGCCCACCCGTGCAGTTCCGAGTGCTTGCGCGATGGGAGACCGCCAAACCGGTTCGTATGGCTGGCCGGCCGGAGGTTCCCGAAGTCACGGGGCAGTTTTACGTCGTCCGCCTACGCGGGTTGCCGCTCATGCCGCCGCCAAAGGCGGCGCGGGGCGAGGTCGCGCCCAATCCGAACAAAGGCATGCTGGACGCAATCAAAGTCGGCAGCCGGCTAGAGCGCAAGGACAAGCCCCCCATTCCCTGTGCCCATCTTTTCACGGGATCAGGAGATAACTCGAACGAGGTGCTTCTCTTTTTCCCGCGCAGAGAAGACGACCCGATCACGGTAGCGGATAAACTGGTGATCCTGGAAAGCCGGTTCACCTCCTTCCACCTGTCGATCAAATTCCCCCTGAAGGACATGCTGTTCAAAGGCGAGTTGTCGCTCTGACCGCTCACGCCAGACTCCAACGGACCATACGATATCCGCACTGATTCCGTGCAAGCTGATTACGGGCCAGATCCAGAAACAGTATGTAGCACTATTTTCGCAACCTAAGTGTACTGTCCGACAAATAACGGGACACAAGAAACGGCTTGCTCACGCGCGCGACTCGGTCTCGAACTCGTTGCTGCAACAGTAGTTTCCGAGCCGCGACCGTCAGGGAGCGGTTTCCGCTAGTGTCCACCCAATTCGCGGACACTACACTAGCCACCGGCCACGACCTTTGGACAAGTCCGGTCCACTTCTCGCCTTCAGTACTTTGACAACGTAGTAGCTGGGATACACACGAGGATCAAGAGCCGCCTGGCATTGATCATCGATACATCCGGGATCCCAACAGTTTCGGATCGTAAGGAACGAATTGTCCCCGGCTCAGATATTGTTCGTGGTAAGTCCCAAGCTTTTCCTCGTCAACTTCAATGCCGAGGCCTGCCCCAACCGGCACTCCCCAGTCCGGACGGTCTGCAATGGGAATTGGTTCCTTCAAAATGTCGTCCTGCATCATGTGCGCGGTTTGCTGATTGCCGTCCACAATGTTCGGAAGGGTGAGCAGAATGTGATGGGAAGCGGTGGCGACGATGCCTAATTCCCCGTGCGTGTGGCGGCAGACGCGAAGACCTTCCAGTTCGGCGACCCGCGATAACCTTTGGAACTGCGCCAGCGAGCCGGTGAAGTAGGGACTGAAGCAGTAGACATCCGCAGCGCGCAAGGTAATCTGGCGATAGGCGTCAGCCGCGGTCCAAAGGCCTTCGTTCGCCGAAATCGCAACCGAACAGCGCGACCGCACTTCGATCATGTTCGTGACGGGATCCTGACTGACAGGCTGTTCAACGAAATCGATCTGATATCGATCCAGCAGTGCGAGATTGCGCAGCGCTTCGTTGACTGTCCACGCGCCGTTGGCGTCGAGGCGAATCTTGGCCGCGGGTCCCACGGTATGACGAAGCACACGGACCATCTCCAGTTCCGCGTCAATGTCGAGGCCAACCTTCAAATAGAAAACGTGAAAGCCCTTCGCCAGTCCATCACGGCATTGCGCTTCAATCTGTTCGAGCGACCCTTGCGAGAGGTAGTAGAAATAGTTCGCCTTGTCGCGCACTTTCCCGCCGAACAGATTGTAAAGCGGCTGGCCACAAGCTTTTCCACAAATATCCCAGAGCGCCATGTCGATTCCGGGATAAGCAAAACAAGCCGTGTGCTGGCGCCACGACCAGATGCCGCGATGCCACAACTCAGCACGGATCGCTTCGCTTTCCCAAGGACTGCGGCCGAGGACGAACGGCGCCATTCCGTGGAGCGCGGCGAGCACCGATTCCAGATTCGCACCGCTGCAGCTTTCGCCCCAACCGATGAGCCCGTTATCGGCGTGCGCTCTGACCACTACGTCTGTAACTCCGTCGCGATTCACCAGCGAACTGACTTCGCGATGCGTGTAGGCGACGCTGACGGGGATGAAGTCGAGCTTGGTAATCTTCATGGCCAATCGGGTAAGATCGGAATCCGTTCCAGTTTATCTTATGACTCAGCCATCGGCGCGCGCGCAGCTCAACGTAGTCACATTGATGTTCACATTCAGCATGATGAACTATTTCGACCGTACGATCATGTCGATCGCCGGTCCGGACATCATGAAGGAATTCGGTCTCGTTCCGACACAGATGGGCGTTGTCTACTCGGCGTTTCTGTTGGCTTACGCTCTGTTCATGATGCCGGGCGGTCAGTTGGTGGATTGGCTTGGTCCAAGGTGGTCGTTGACTCTAATGGGCTTCGGCGCGGCGTTGTTTACAGGGTTGACGGCCTGGGGAGGGAAACCGGGGCTGGGGTCATGGATTGGAGTTTTGCCCGCATTGGCAGGGATCCGGTTTCTGATGGGCATCTGCACGTCGCCGCTCTACCCGGCGTGCGGCCGGATGTGCGCTAACTGGATCGCGCCGGTTTATCTCGGACGGGTACAGGGCGTCATCATTGGCGGATCGTCGCTGGGCGGAGCGGTCGCCCCGATCCTGTTTGTCACGTTAATGGGTCGATTGGGTTGGCGAATGTCGTTCGTCGCGGCCGCACTCGCCACCGCAGTTCTCGCACTTGTGTGGTCTCTGTCGGTGACGGACCGGCCAGGAGCAATGTCCGTGAAACACGTGCCGCCCGCGTGGCGGCTTCTGCTAAAGAACCGCAACTTACTGCTGTTGACGGCAGCCTATGCGGCGTTGGGCTATTTTTCATACATCTTCTACTACTGGATCTATTTCTACTTTGGCGAGATTCGCCACATGGGATACGAGCAGAGTGCGCGTTTCACCACGCTGGTGTTCATCGTTAACGGCCTTATGATTCCGGTCGGAGGATGGCTCTCCGACACGCTGACCAGGAGACACGGCCAACGTTTCGGGCGGCGCGCCGTACCCATCGCCGGATTGACCGTGAGCGCGATTCTGTTGCTTGCGGGAATCGCAGCCACTGGGACGTGGACCACGGTTTCACTGTTCGCCTTCTCGATGGGCTTTGCGTCTTTCTGCGAAGGTCCATTTTGGGCTATGACGATAGCGCTAGGCGGCGAGCACGCAGGTGCGGCATGCAGCATCCTGAATACTGGTTCGAACCTGGCTGGTTTTGCCGCACCGGTTTTGACACCCTACATCGCCTCTTATTTAGGTTGGTCGTGGGGTTTGAATTTTGGATGTGTGGTGATCCTGCTTGGAGCGGTTGCGTGCTGGCGAGTTCGGTTGCCGCCGATGGCAAGCGGTTTGACCGAACCGCCGCACGACAATATTGTATGATCGATCTTTGACCTTCTAAAAAATGTAATTGTCAGATTATCCGCAATCATGATACCCACGCGCCTCTTCGTAATCCTGGCAATCGTTGGCTTGGCTGCTGGCGCGGATACGGAACATCCTGTTATCCCAAAGGGATCGACCGCCGCGGAGCGCTCCCAGTTCACCGAAGCGGCAGGGTCCGAGCTCCCGTACTTCACGTCCAAACCGGCGACCGTTCAAAACTACATCGATGATTTTGTCTTCAAAAAGATCGCCAAGGATCGCATTCCGCAGGCTCCGCTCTGTTCCGACATTGAGTTTCTGCGGCGCGTTTCCCTCGATTTGACTGGAAGGCTGCCGGAACCGGAGAAGATCCGCAAATTCGCCGCCGACCACGATCCAAAGAAGCGCGACAACCTTGTGGATGAGTTGATGCGCGTCACCACCAAGGGCATGACGGCCAAGCCATCCACACCCTATCTGGACCGCTGGACTTACTTTTTTTCGGACCTGTTTCGGGTCAGCAACCTGATGGGGCAGGGGCGCATTCTTCTGCACAACCATATCTATAACGCTCTTGCTACGAATGAGCCATATGACGAATTCGTGCGCGGATTGTTGACCGCCACGGCACGCTCCAACTTTGACTCAGCCCCTGCAAATTTCCTGGTCCGTTTCTATGTTGACCAACCCGATCAAAGTACGGTTAACCATGAAGACACTTACGATGAGTTAGCAATCCGCAGCACCCGCATATTCCTGGGATTGAACCTGGAATGCATCTCCTGCCATGACGGCGTCAAGCATCTGGAAAAGATCAACCTCTGGCTGACCGGGAAGAAACGGGCGGATCTCTGGCGGCAAGCGGCTTTCTTCGGGAAAGTGCGATTGTACCGGCCTTACGGGGACCTGGTTGATGAATTCGTACTGAGCAACGAGGGTAAGGGTTACGATACCGGCAGCAAGAGTGTAGTGCGCCTTCCGCGCTATAAGGCAGATGTTACTCCCACGTTTATTCTGACAGGCGAGCACCCTGGAGAAGGTGAAGATCCGCGCCAGGCCTACGCACGTATGCTGACGGGAGATATTCAGTTTGCGCGGACTATCGTGAACAACATCTGGGCTGAGCTCTTTGGAGCGGGAATTGTCGATCCGCCCGCGGCGTTCGACTTGGTCCGATACCAATCAACCAGCTCAGCGGATACCAGCCTCGGCGTTCTGACGCAACATGCCGAACTTCTGGATGCGATGGCGAAAGACTTCCAACAGCACCATTACGATCTGAAGTATCTGATTCGTACGATTTTGACTTCCAGCACTTATCAGCTTTCCCACCGCGTTCCAGAAGGAACATGGAAAGCTGAATATGCAGATTACTTCGCGCGGCACATGGTGCGCCGCCTGCCTGCGGAACAGGTGTGGGACGCGATTAGCGATGCCAGCGGAATTTACGAAGAGATTCCATCGGGAAATGCGGGACGCAAAGTGAAATATGTAATGCAGACGGTCTCTCCGGATGACATCCCAGGGAAATTGCGAAAGGCGCTGGCCAGCTTTGGGCTGGATGACCGCACTTTGGGAACGCGTTCGCTGAGCGGATCTCCCCTGCAGGCTTCTATCCTTCTCAATAGCGACTTGCTGAAGGAAAAAACGAAACTGGAAAAGAAGGGACGGCTGTCGAAATTAATGCATGCCGAGCCCCCCAACAGTAATGAAAAGATCGTGGAAGAGATCTTTCTGGCCGCCTTGTCACGTTTTCCGTCGGCGGAGGAATCGCAGTTCGGCATCAAGTTACTAGCTGAGAGCCACGAGGCTGGAGCGGAGGACTTGCTCTGGGCTCTTTTGAATCGGCCTGAATTTCTGTTGAATTATTGAGTGAAAACGCCGGTATGAACTCCCAATTCTCTCCTATCCCAACACTTACCCGCCGCCAGTTGCTCCGCGTTGGCGGCGTCTCCCTGGCTGGCTTCGAATTGTTGCCGTTCGCAAACCCCTTGAACGCCGCTGTCAAGCAGAAGGTCAATCCGCGAGGCACCGCGGAGTACTGCATTTTTGTTTTCCTTCAGGGTGGCGCCAGTCACGTGGACAGCTTTGATTTGAAGGAGGGCGTATGGACTCCGCCGGACTTCGATGTGCGTACCATCAATCCCGGGCTCAAGCTGCCAGCCGGCCTGTTCCCGAAACTTTCTGAGTGCACGGACCAGTTTTCCATCGTGCGGTCTCTGGAAGCATGGGAGAGCGAGCACGGACGCGCAACCTACTATCTTCACGTCGCGCACCAGGTAAGTCCCGCGCGCGTTCGCGAAATTCCGTCTCTGGGGGCATTGATTGCTTACGAGTTTCAAGGCAAGCGGAAGCCATCCGATTTTCTGCCTCCCTTCGTGTCCATGAACTATGGGCCGGATCAGATTAAAGAAGGGATGTTGGATAGCAAGTACGCTCCTTTGAACTTTGACACGAAAGGCGCGGACCGTTCCTTGGTGGTCCCGGCCGAGGACAGGGCCAGATTTGATCGCCGCGTCGGCTACTTGAAGGCTCTGGCAGAATTGAAACCAGCGGCTATCGCTGCGGATGCGCGTCCGATAGCGGCACTCGACGCCTTCCGCACCGATGCCCTCACCATGATGAATTCCGCACAGATTCCGAACATTCTCAACATTGGGGATGAGGACAAGAAGCGATACGGAGACACGGAATTCGGGAACGCCTGCATCCTGGCGCGCAACATTGTGAAGTCCGAAAGCGGCACGCGGTTTATCGCCATCAACCACGGTGGATGGGATTTCCACACCAAGATCTACGAGAAGAGCGAGAAGTCAAACCATTACACACGTTCCCGTGACCTTGACGCTGGTCTGGCGGTTCTGTTCTCTGATCTGGAAACGACGAAGGACAAGGATGGGCGCAGCTTACTGGATAAAACGCTGGTGGTTGTGATGGGTGAGTTCGGACGTACTCCGGGTGAGCTCTCGCCAGGCAAGGGCCGAGACCATCACCGCTTCGCAATGAGTGGATTGTTCGCCGGCGGCGGAGTGAAGGGCGGCAAAGTTCTAGGCGCCACTGACGCGCAGGGCGGCAAGGTAGTGCGAGCGGACTGGTCAAGGAAGCGGTCGATGTATCCGGAAGACGTGGCCGCCACTATTTACTCTGCCCTGGGGATTGATTGGACGAAAGAAATCACGACAACGCCGTCCGGGCGCGTCTTCGAATACCTGGAGTCTCAGTCCGGCACCAGCTTTTTGGATGTCGGCGAAATCTCAGAGCTCTTCGTTTAAGCATCCGTACGGTCCGTCCGGTGGCGTTGGCCGTCATTGCACGCTCCGGAGACACGGGATGTACCCGTAATATCGAAAGAAACCTCTATGAGAGAACAAAATTCGGCTTCGGAACAACCGAGGTTTTCAACGCGTCTGCGGTGTATGACGGATCGAAAATGAGTTGTCCTGCTGTTCCCGTAACTCTACACTAACCTCATGAGGCATCATCCACGCAGACGTGAAATTCTCCCGCTGCTCGCCAGCTTGGCTTTGCCCGCAAAGGCCCAGACTGCGGCTCCCACGCCCAAGTACGATCTGTTGATCAAAGGCGGACGGGTAATCGATCCCTCGCAGTCGCTCTCCGCGCTGCGTGACGTCGCGATCGCCGGCAACAAAGTAGCGGCACTCGCGGCCGCCATTCCGGAGACAGAAGCACGCATCACCTTGGACGCACGGGGCAAGATCGTTACCCCTGGACTAGTGGATATCCACGTTCACGTTTACGACGGAGTCGCGCCGCTGGCCATCCCAGCCGACCCTAATTGCATCGCGAAAGGAGCCACCACCGTAGTGGACGCCGGTTCGGCGGGCGCGCACACCTTTCCCGGATTCCGCCGTCTGGTCATTAAGACCGTCGACACTCGCGTCTTCGCGCTGCTCAATATCTCCGTGGTTGGCCAATCGACACTTTCCGACGATAACCCGTGGGGCGAGCTGCTGGACCTCCGTTACGCCAACGCGAAGCTTGCCATCCGCACCATTGAGCAGAACCGCGACACCATCCTCGGAGTGAAAGTTCGTCTGTCGCGCAGCATGGCGGGAAATAACGATTTACCCGCGCTGCGCCTCGCCCGCGAGGCCGCCGATGCCGTAAGCCTGCCGCTGATGATACACATCGGCGACACCGTTTCCTCTCTTCCAGAGATCCTAAAACTGCTTAAGAAAGGAGACGTGATCACACACGCTTTCCACGGACACGACGGAGGTATCCTGGATGGCCGCGGCCGCGTTCTCAGAGAGATTCACAAAGCCATCGCAGACGGAGTCCGTCTCGACGTGGGGCACGGCCGCGGCAGCTTCTCATGGGGAGTAATGGAAGCGGCGATGAAGGAGGAGATCGTACCGGGAACCATTTCAAGCGACCTGCACCAATTCAACGTGACCGGCCCCACGTTCGATCTTGTGACCACACTGGCGAAATTTTTGCACCTTGGCATGCCACTGGAACAAGTGATTCAGTGCGCCACCATCAATCCGGCGCGTACCTTCCGCTTCCCGAACCAACCCGGCACGCTACGGGAAGGCGCCGAGGCCGATGTGGCGGTCTTCCAGATTCTTGAGGGTGACTTTGAAATGCTGGCGTCGCCCTTGGGCGGAGGTCCGCTGGAAAAAAGGATCGTGCATCGAAAGCTGCTTCCCGTGGCCACCGTCAAAGGTGGCCATCTGTACGGCACTGCCTCAATTCCCGTAGTGCATGCTTAAGCGCCTGCATGACGCTGACGGTCGAATTACGCCAGAATTCCCCGCACCACCTGCGCCGGCCGTACGTCGGTTAGTTTCTCGTCACGCGTGTCATGGTGAAAAGTGAGCCGTTCGTGGTTGAGTCCGAGCAAGTGCAAAACCGTGGCGTGAAAATCCGCCATGGAAACCCGATTTTCGGTGGCATGGTAGCCAAAGTCATCGGTTCTACCGTAGACGCAGCCGCGCTTCACGCCGCCGCCGGCCAGCCATAGCGAAAACCCGAACTTGTGGTGATCGCGGCCGTCTTTGCCTTCGGCCATGGGTGTGCGTCCAAACTCGCCGCCCCAAATGACAAGCGTGTCGTCCAACAGGCCACGTTGCTTAAGATCGGTGAGCAGCGCCGCCGCCGGACCATCCGTGCGGCGAGCCACTTCTCGATTCCCCGATTCGTTCTTCGTATGCGTATCCCACGGTTGGCTGTTGAGCAGCACTTGGACGAACCTCACGCCGCGCTCAACCAACCGCCGCGCCAGCAGCAGTTGCCGCGCGTGAATGCCGGCCTCCGCGTCATCGGTGCCATAAAGATCGTGCATCGACTTCGGCTCACGCGACAGATCGAGGGCCTCAGTCGCCGCAAGCTGCATGCGAGCCGCTAGTTCATAGCTGGCGATGCGCGCCTCCAGGGCTAATTGATCGGAATGCGCCGCCAGGTGTTCGCGGTTGAACTGCTGCAGCAGATCGAAGCGAGCCGCCGCGGCGCCCGCGGGACCCGATGGCTTCAGATTCAGCACCGGCGTACCCTCGGCCCGCATGGCCATACCTTGATAAATCGGAGGCATCCATCCACTTGAGAAATTGCGCGCGCCATCGACCGGTAGCCCCTTCGGGTGCATGATCGCGGCGAACGCCGGCAGGTTCTGATTCTCCGTGCCCAGTCCATAGGTAACCCATGAGCCCATCGCGGGGCGGCCCGGTGTGGTGAGCCCGGTATTGAAATACCAGATGGCCTGCTCATGATTGGAATGCTCTCCGACCATCGATCGGATCAGAGTGATATCGTCTGCGTGTTTTGCCAGTCCGGGAAGTACCTCCGACAGTTCCATGCCGCACTGGCCGTGCCGCTTGAACTCAAAGGGACTGCCCATCCACTCGCCGGTCTTTTTGATATCCACGGTGTTGATGAAGCCATCGCCGGGCTTCTCACCGTGGTGCCGTTTCAATTCCGGCTTTGGATCGAACAGATCCATCTGACTCGGACCGCCATTCTGAAAAAGCAGAATGACACGCCGTGCACTCGGAGCAAAGTGCGGCTGCTTGGGAAGCACGTCATAGCGGGCGGCAGGCGCCGGCGCCGCGTCCAGCAGAGAGCGTAGCGCGATTCCCGCCACGCTTGCGTGCAGGCTGCGAAAGATATCGCGCCTGGTCAGCATTTGTCGAATTGGAGTATATAGAACGTGGCTCATTGGTCAATCCAGCATGGTTAATCCAGATAGATAAACTCGTTGGCGCCCAGCAGGGTCTGGCAAAGGTCACTGTAGATGCGCAGGCGGCGCGCGGCATCCGGCAGTTCCTTGTAGAAAACGTCCTGCGTTCGCACGAAGGTCAGTAATCGATCAATCTCACCTGGGCTTGGGTCGCGGGACAGAGCGATACGAAATGCTTCCCGGACTTTCTGGCTATCTTCGCCGGGTTGATTCAGCAGCCGGCGCGCGAAATGCTCCGATTGGACCGTGACAAACTCACCGTTCATCAGTGCCAGTGCCTGCGTAGCGGATGTGGTCGATGTTCGGCGGGCGCAGTTGATTTCCATCACCGGCGCGTCGAAGGCATTCAACAGGCTCTGCGGAGTGGAACGGCGAACTAACTGATAAACGGTGCGGCGGCCCGGCTCTTCGAGTTCTTTCTCAGGGACCACTTCCCCGGACGGCTTGGTGACGGTGCGCACCGGTTCGCCGAACATTTTTGCTTCCAGACGTCCGGCAGCGGTCAGAATGGCATCCCGCACGCTCTCCGCCTCCAGCCGCCGTGGCGACATCCGCCAGAGGAGCTTGTTATCGGCATCGGCGGAAAGCCCGTCGGCCCGGCTGGCAGCCGACTGCCGGTAAGTGGACGACATCACAATCAGCTTGTGCAGTTTCTTCAGGCTCCATCCTTCCCGCACGAATTCAGTGGCGAGCCAGTCCAGCAATTCCGGATGCGTGGGCGCTGTGCCGGACTTGCCGAAATTGTCGAGAGACGCGACAATGCCAGTCCCGAAATGCCCGGCCCAAACGCGATTCACCATGACGCGCGCGGTTAGCGGATGTTCGGGCTGCGTGAGCCACTCCGCAAAGGCGCGCCGCCGGCCGGTGGTCTTGGCGCCCTTTTCCACCGCAGGCAGCACAAAAGCTTTTGGCGCTAGCGAGAGGACCTCTGGCACCGCAGGCTCCACTGTATCGCCGGGGCTCAATGGATCGCCGCGCCTCAGCACATAAGTGGGCGGCGGCATTGCGTCGATGTCGTTCAACATCCGAATGGCCGGCAGATGGATGAGCTTGGCGTTGACTTCTTCGAGCTCACTCGCAGCAGCAGTTGCCCGTGCCGCATACTCTGGAAACATCGCGCGAAGCTCTTCTTCGGTGGATTTGTCGCGTTTCGGATGACGTCCCTGAAACTGCTGCCGCCGCGCATTCTGCAAATCACGCAGTGCCTTGGCCACCGCGTCCAGTGGCTTGTTGTTTTCCTCTGCCCGCTCTTGCTCCGCTTTGGGCGCGTCAATCACAATTCGCTTATAGGTGGGAAGCACAGGGCCGGTAGGCCGGATCGCACTGGCCAACACCGCCTGAAGAGCGTAGTAGTCGCGCTGGGTAATCGGTTCGTATTTGTGATTGTGACAACGCGAACACTGCATTGTCAGACCAAGAAACGAGGAAACCAGAATCTGCTCGGTATCGAAGAGCGTGCGCCACTGGTATTCCGCAAAGTCCTTCGGAAGAAAATCGTCACGAGTCGCATCAACTGCCGTACGCAGAAATCCTGTAGCCTCCAGTTTGTCGGCCACATCACGCGGCAGCGCATCATGCTTCCAGTACTCGCTCAGTTCATCGCCGGCAATCTGTTCCCGCACGAAGCGGTCATACGGCTTGTCGTCATTAAAGGCGCGAATCACGTAGTCACGGTAGCGCCAGGCGTTTGGTCGAATGACGTCCGCGTCCAGGACGCCCTCCGAATCGGCGTAGCCGGCAATATCGAGCCACTGCCGGGCCCATCGCTCGCCGTACCGCGGGCTGTTGAGCAATTCATCCACTGCACGCTCATAAGAGTCGGGCCGGCGGTCCTGCAGAAATCGCTCCAGAAATTCAGGCGACGGCGGCAATCCCGTCAGATCAAATGCCAGACGCCGCAGCAGTGCCGGTCGCGAGGCTTCGGGGTTCATCGCCAGGCGTTTTTTCTCGAGCGTCGCCAGAATGAACGCATCAATCGGATTCGCAACCCGGTCCCGCGCGCGCACGGTCGGAATGGCGGGCCGCCGCGGCGGCTGAAATGCCCAATGTTGGCGATCTTTGTCGGAGATATGTCCCGTCGAAGGCAGGGCGTCCGGACTGGCTGCCGGCGCTCCTACTTCAATCCACCGCCGAACCAAATCGATTTCCGCATCCTCAAGCTTCGGCCCGCCCGGCGGCATCTGGCCGGAACGAATTCGGGCGATCAGCAAGCTGCGGTCCGGTTCGCCAGACAAGAATGCCGGTCCCGATTTTCCACCCTTGACCAACGAACCACGAGTACGGATGTCTAAGCCGCCCTGCGCTTCGGCCCCGGTATGGCACTTAGCGCACTTGGCCTCAAGGAGCGGAAGAATGTCCTTCTCAAACTGCGGCGGTGCGGCCGCCCAAACGGGCATCGCACAGAGCGCCACCCGGATTAGCATGTTCGATACGGACATGGACTCCTTAAGGCTGATTGTTATTATCACAGATTAGCAGACAGAGCTCCGCCTGCGGGCTAGCGAGACTGTCGATTGCCAATAGGATTAAAAGCCGGGAGCAATAACAAGCCGATGGTAGGATCAGGGTTGATGGCGCCCGTCAAAGTGGACCCTGAGAAAGTTCGCGAGTTCAAGGACCCCCAGAGTTTTTACGAGTGGCTTGGCAACTCCCACGACACGGAAGATGAGGTATGGATCAAGATCCACAAAGTGGATTCGGGCCTCAAATCGATCACTCCAAAGGAAGCCATCGACGTTGTACTGTGCTGGGGCTGGATCGACGCGGTGCGCAAGGGGTTCGACGGCCAGAGCTATCTGCAACGCTACACGCCGCGCGGCAAGCGAAGCATCTGGAGCCAAATTAATGTCGATAACGTCGCCCGGCTGATCCAAGAAAGCCGGATGACCGAACACGGGCTCAAGCACGTCGATGCGGCAAAGTCCGACGGCCGCTGGGAACGCGCCTACAAGAGCGGCAAGGAAATGAAGATCCCCGGCGATCTGCAGGCTGCCATCGACGCCGAGCCAGAAGCCAAGGCAATGCTGGAGAAACTCAACGCGCAGAACCGGTTTTCACTGGCGTTCCGCATGCATCACATGAAGACCGAAGCCGGGCGGAAGAAAAAGATCGAGACCTTCGTCGAGATGCTCAAGCGCGGCGAAACGATCTATCCGCAGCACAAGAAATGAGACTTTCGCTTGCGTTTCTGGGAAATGGGCGGGCTAACTCAACCACTCTGTCCGGCTGCATCTACCTCGCCGCCCAAATCGCAGGGCCGGGAGGCATCGATAAACAGCCAAGAATAGAGGGAGATGAGAGCGACCCCGCCACCAAAGTAAAGCGCCGCGGACCACCCGTATGCCCCGGCAATAATGGGGGTCAGCAGCGGAGCGATTCCGCCGCCGAGATTTCCGCCGGTGTTCATCAGGCCACAGGCAGCGCCGACCTGCGAGCCGGAGATGCTAATAACAGCCGACCAGTAGACAACATCCGCAATGCTGCAAAAGCCGAACGCGAGCGAGAGCAGCGCTACCAGTGTCTTGGTATCGCCGACGTTTAGAGCTGCTATCAGACACACAACAGAACACAACATGCTGCCCGCCGCAATGGATCGCATCCCTACCTTCGCTCCGAATCGCGCCGCGAGTACGTCCGTCACCCAGCCTCCAAAGGGCATCATTACCACCCACGCGACGAAAGGGATCGTCGTATAAAAAGCCGTATCGGCCGGGGAGAGCTGACGGACTTCGCCCAGGTAGTAGTAGAGCCAGAAAAAAAAGATGTACTCGAAGTAGTCAATCGCCGCAAAGCCGACAATCAGCCAACGCATGTTGCGGTCCTTGAGCAGCAGCCCCCATTTCGGCGCTACCGCCTCAGCGGCCGTGGGACGATCGCGCACACTAAAGAACCAGACCACGCCAATGGCAATCGACGCTAAACCAGCCATTACGAACGACTGACGCCAGCCAAGCTTATTAATCATCGCGGAAAACAGCAGCGGGGAGACGGCTCCACCAAACCCGGCTCCGGAGTTGGCCAGCGCTTGTACGCGGGTGCGATGGCGCGCCGGAATCCAGTTGGCGTTCATGCGTCCCGTCGCGGGATAAAGCGGTGCGGTGAAGGCTCCGAAGCCTAGCCGTACGATAACCAGGGCCGGCACAACACCGATCAGCGAGCCCAGGCCGGGCCTGCCGCCCAGCGGCATGAGCGCGGTGAGAAGTCCGGCCCCCACAGCCATCACCGTCAGCACATTGCGCGGTCCGAATCGGTCGGCCCATCGGCCCCCCGGCGCCATCAACAGGGTGTAGCTGATCTGAAAGGCAGAAAATACAACGCCCATTTGCGTCGGCGTAAGCGAAAACTCCCTCATAATGCCCGGCGCGGCAACCGACAGAATAGTGCGATCGAAATAGTTGACCAGACTGAGGGCGAACATCAGACCGGCAATCCAATAATGAATTGGCTTCATGGGTGGTGTGACATAGTGTACTGCTTTAAGACTGCTGCCTGGCATAGTAGCGTGATGGGTTCCTTCGAACAAATTAACCCCGCGGCTATTTCGAAGGAATTAGGGCGGGCTGCCAATCGCTTCCAGTTTTGCTGTATACGATTCTCTTCCGCCCATCAATTTGATCAATCCGGCCTGGTCATGCAGCGGCTACCGACCGCGGCAAATAGACCAAGCACCTGATCGACCATAGCTGGTCGCAGGCGCATCGGCTGACGCTGCTGGATTTGTACGGCGACGAGCGCAAGGACATTCTCACCGGCAAACGCTACATGGGCCACACCGGCAAGGACCCAGGTGAGCGCGATCCCCTTGGCATCTATTGCTACGAATCGATCAAGTCCGCCGATGGGAAGGGCCTCGCAGGGGTGCGGCACACCATCGAGCATGCGAAACGCACGGGCGCGGGCATGCAGATTCCAGTAGCCGGCCTGGACGGTGATGGCGATTTGGATTTTGTGGTGGGCGGCAAGAGCGGCGTTTACTTGTTCGAGAACCTGACCAAGGCCAAGTCCAGAAAACGATAGCGGTTTTTTTCGTCGCACGGCGGTAATCTCGACAAGCCTTCAACGACTCTTCAGTCAATGAAGGCGATACCCGCAGTCCTGTGCTTACTAGCAGCCCTGCCGCTTCCAGCGGTAGCCACTCTCTACCAAGGCGCGTTCTTATCTGACGATGAGGTACGGATTTTCGCCTTCAACATTCCGATTGCGGGCCTCGTCACGCTGCGGACCACGAGCTATGCCGCGGGCGGATTCGATCCTGTCCTGACGTTGTTCGATGCGACCGGGAACTACGTCATCAGCAACAACGACGGCCCTTGCGCCATCGTGGCACACGACCCTGTAACTGGCAACTGCTTCGATGCCTATCTATCAATAGGCCTGAGCGCCGGCGCCTACCAACTGGCTCTTACGGAGAGCGACAATCTGGCGATTGGGCCGAGCCTCGCGGATGGATTCCTGCAAACGGGCAACGGGGACTTTACCTGCCTGGAATTCCTGGGACAGCCTGGAGCCTTTTGCGATGCATCGCCGGCGCAAAGGTCCAGCGCCTTTGCCCTGGATATCGGCACATCTCCCGAACCGTCCACGCTCCTACTTCTGGCCGCTGGAATAGCGGTGCTCGCCATACACCGGACAAAAGGAAGTCTTCGATGAAATCACTACTCACACTAGGACTGGCGGTCATCGCCTTGCATGTCGCGGCCTTCGCCGAATCGGTACCGCTGGCCGCGGACGCCCATTTCCTCACTGGCAACGCCGCGAACTTCGGCGGCGCTACGACCATCAATGTGGGAGGCGCTGGACCGGCCGAAGGTCTCGTGCAATTCGACCTGTCCGCCTTGCCGGCGGGCACGACGGCGGCGAGCGTGGCGAAGGCCACCCTGCGGCTGTTCGTCAACAAGGTCGGCTCGGCGGGTTCCATTGACGTGAATGCGGCCAGCGGCTCCTGGACCGAAGGCGCCGTTAACGGCGCGACTGCTCCCGCCGTGGGCGCGACGGTGGCGAGCGCGGTGCCGGTGCTATCCCCTAGCGTGTATATCGTTGTCGATGCCACGGCCATCGTGAAGCAGTGGATCAGCGGCGCGACGATCAACAACGGCTTCTACCTGTCGGCCGACCGCTTTCCCGGCACGTCTGTTTTCTTCGACAGCAAGGAGAGCGTCAGCACCAGTCATCCGCCAACGCTAGAGATCGCGCTGACATCCACTGCCGCTGGACCGCAAGGTCCGGTTGGCCCTGTGGGTCCACAGGGGCCTGCTGGTGTGCCCGGGTCATCTGGGCCTATTGGTCCACAAGGTCCCGCCGGCGCGGTGGTTCTTCCGTTCAACGGCTTTGGAAACGCGCCACACGCTCCGGTTCTCACAATCGCCAACACGGCGGCGGCGCCACTCCCCTCAACCTGTTCGCAGTCCGGAATTCAAGCCAAAGGTACAAGCCTTGTGGCTCCCAATGCTGAAGTCGGCGGCATCGCTTCTCTCGGATGCGCACCGTGGGTGGGATTGAATGGCGGAGATGGTGCGCGATTGCAGGGAGGAAACGGTCCCTTCCCCGGCAATTCAAAGACATTCGGAGGCTCCGGACTCGAAGCACAGGCAGGCTCGGGCTTTAATGGAGGCTACGGCGGAGTACTTTCTGGCGGCTCCGGCTCCGACACGGGAGGCGTCGGTATCTACGTTTCGGGCGGCCAAGGCTCGGTGGGAGGCGAAGGCGGAGTATTTTATGGCGGCGCGGGAGGGGTGAAGAGCGGCGCCGCGATCTTAGCTATCCCACTAGGTGGCAGTCTCGCGGGCGCGTTCAGTGGCGACGTAGTTGTAGCAGGTACCCTGTCAAAGGGTGCCGGCAGCTTCAAGATCGATCACCCGCTCGATCCGGCCAACAAGTATCTCTATCACTCTTTCGTGGAATCGCCGGACATGATGAACATCTACAATGGCATTGCAACGCTTGCCAGCGACGGATCGGTCTGGATCACGATGCCCGACTGGTTCGAGGCGCTCAACCGCGACTTCCGCTACCAGTTGACCTCGATTGGTGCGCCGGGTCCGAACCTGTACATTGCCCAAACGATGAAGGGCAATAGCTTCCGCATTGCTGGCGGAGCAGCGGGCGCGCAGGTCTCCTGGCAGGTCACCGGCATCCGCCACGATGCTTTTGCCAACGCACACCGCATTCCCGTGGAAGAAGCCAAGAAGGGCGATGACCTGGGTCACTATCTACATCCGGGGGCCTTCGGAAAGCCGGTTCAGAAGGGGATAGACTACGAGCGGTTGGAGGCACTGCGGCAAAAGATGGTGGATCGTACCAAGAAGAAATAGAGTTACACTTGGCCCATGCGTTCCCGCCCCTGGGCCCCGGCATTGTTGGCTCTCTTATGCGTCAGCGCGCCGGCACAGGTGGACCTTGCGAAGCAGTTGGCATCGGCTTCCGCATTGGAGCGGCCGACTCTACTGGAACAGCACGCAGCGGAGATCACGACTGATCTGATAAAGGCGATCAGGGATCAAAGCAACACGTTGAGCATAACGGGCAAGTATCCGGCCGGTCTCGATGTGGAACAATTCGCGCTCTCACTCGCCCTGCGCGTGGGCGACAAGGAACTTGAGGAGAGATGCTATCACAGCATCGGCTTCTTCCAGAGCCAACTGGGGTATCTGGAAGAGGCGGTGGAGTCGTACAGGAAAGCCGCCGCGATTGGAGAAGAACTGAAAAATCCGATCCGCGTGGCGCGTCATATCCTGGATCTCAGTTCCACCTTGAAAAATCTCGGCGAGTACGAAGAGGGTCTCCGTTACGCCGAGCGGGCGCTCCAACTGGCGATAGACGCACACGCAGCCATGGAGGAAGCCAGGGCACGGAACAATATCGGTACCATCCATCGCGTAGTTGGCCGCCGTGCGGCCGCGCTGGAGCAATATCTCATGGCTCTTGAAATCGCGGAGCGCGAACACCTGGAAGCGGGCATCTCCTATCTCACAAACAACATCGGCGGCATCTATCAGGAGCAGGGCAATCAGGAACTCGCCCTGCGTTACTTTCAGCGGAGCATCCAGATCGGCGAGAAGCTGAAGGATGCCGAACTCAGCACGGCGCTCTCCAATGTGGCGGACGTGTATCACGCGCTCGGCCGCGACTCCGAAGCGACGAAGTCCGCCGAGCGAAGTCTGCGATTGGCTCAAGAACTTGGCAAGAAGCCGAAGATGGCGGAGCCGCTGTTGGCGCTGGCCAAAATCGAGCGCGACGGAAAGAACTTCCGCGGCGCGATCGCGCACTTGGCGTCGGCCAACGAGATCGCCTTGGAGACCAAGGCTCTGAACCTGCAGGCGCAAGTGCTGTCAGAGATTGCCATTACCCGCTTGCTGTCGGGCGAACCGCGACCAGCACTGACGGCTGCACTCGCCGCCGCCGCCATCGCCCGCCCGCAGCACGATGACATCACCTTGGGCAGCGCGCTCGATTCCGCGGCTGAAGCTTCTCTCCGCATCGGGCAAAGGGTTCAGGCGCGGTCCTCTTCTATAGAGGCCATCACCTGCAACGAGCGTCTTCGTGATGAAGCGGCCGGCGGAGCGGTAGATCATGAAGTCTTCTTCGAGCGATTGCTTTCGCCTTATCAACGTCTGGCGCGCATGGAGGCGGATGCGGGGCGAATCGGCGCTGCATTCGAATTTGTCGAGCGCGCCAAGGCTCGGGTGCTGACAGAGGTACTGGACAGCGGGCACGCCAGCATCACGCGGTCCATGACCGCCGAAGAACAGGCGCAGGAACGGAAACTGCAAATGGCCATCACCCGCGCAATCGAGGGAAAGGCCCGTGACGCCGCGCGTGTAGACTACCAGGCGTTCTTGAGCGCACTCTATGCGAAGCATCCGGAATTGCGGCTCAACCGCCGGCGGTCCGAACCCCTGCCCGCGAGCCGGGCAGGGGCACTGTTGCCAGATGCACAGACCGCCTTCTTACAATTCATGGTCACACCGGACGAGACGTTGCTGTTCACCGTGACCAAGAGCCACGGGATCCGGCTGTTCCACATTGGTTCGGGCGGCGCGAAGCTGCGAAAACAAGTGGAAGCATATCGCGATATGGTGGCGATGAAAGATCTGGATTACGAGGAGGCAGGCAGAGCCTTGTACCGGCTATTGCTCGCGCCCGCGCAATCCGAACTTTCCGGGAAGACCAAGCTCGTGGTGCTTCCCGATGGTGTTCTCTGGCAGTTGCCTTTCCAGGCGTTGGTCGCAGGCGATGGGCGTTTTGTAGCCGAATCGCAGCGCGTCGGATACGCGCCGTCGGTCAGCGTTCTGGCGTCGCTTTCCGCACGCACGCCGCCTGCCGGCGATCGTACGAAAGTGTTGGCCATGGCGCAAGGTTTCGCGGAGGCCGAGGAGGAAGCCCGAGCGCTGGGCGGTCTATACGGAACGAGCGCACAGGTGTTCACTGGAGCGGCCGCGCGGGAATCTGTCTTTAAGGCAAAGGCGTCCGCGTTCGGGATTCTGCACTTGGCGTCGCATGGGGTGCTCGATAACGCAAGCCCGATGTACTCCTACATCGCACTGGCCAAGGACGGCAAGGAGGACGGAAGACTCGAGGCCGCCGAGTTGTTGAACATGGATCTCAAGGCGCGCCTGGTCGTTCTCTCGGCGTGCGATACGGCCCGGGGACGCATTGGGGCCGGGGAAGGCGTGCTGGGACTGACTTGGGCTCTGGCCGTGGCGGGAGTTCCTGCAACCATCGCCAGCGGATGGCGCGTGGAGTCCAAGGCAACTTCGGAACTGATGATCGAGTTGCACCGTGGGCTCCGCCGCAGCCTGCCACCCGCGGCCGCGCTCCAGCAATCGGCTTTGAAGCTGATGGCGACGCCAGGCTACCGCCATCCGTTCTACTGGGGCGCGTTTGCGGTGTATGGCTTGAGCTGGTGACCTATAGCAGTCCGATCAGCATGTGCGCGGAGGGCGCCATGGCGTCGGCGTGGTACCTTGTTTTGCCGGTGGCGGTTTCGTAGACTTCGACCGAGGCTGTCACTGCCAGTCCGCGGCCGCGAACTTTGATGCAAGGGATAATCTCGACGCGCTCTGTGCGTTGCACCGCGGGTACCGCGTATTCGAGATAGCCCCCCTGACCTGCCGCTATGGTCTTGGTTTCCGTCTTTAGCATCTGTCCAGCCAAGTCCTCAAATTCAAAGGTGACCGTGCAGGCACGCGTAGCGACGCCTGGAAAGACGCGGGCACAATATACCGCCAGCCGAGCAGTTTCGCCCGGCAGAATGCCGTCCGGGGCAAAGGCCGGGGGATCGGGTTGGGGGTTGAAATCGTCGGACAAAGCCGCTGTCGCCAGGATGGTGATGGCCGCGGTGGAGGCAAGCACTGTGATCCATTTTCGTTTGCTGAACATTGAATGTTCTCCTTCCACACTGAAGCCGTGGAAGGTTCGAGCAGATTACCAAGGGAGCGATTTTTATTGTCGCAGCGAACGGACGAAGGTGAGCAGCGCCAGGCCCTTCGTTCCGGCTTCCGCCAAGTGTCCCTCGGCTTCATCCAGTGCGCCCGCTTGTGCGTAGAGAATACCGAGCAACAGACGGTCTTCCGGGAATTTTAGGGATGCTTCGGTGAGCCGTTTCACTTCTGCGGCATCCACAATCAGGAAGCGGGCTGCGGGGCCGCCCGCTCCGGGTGCAATCAGTGTGGTGTCGCCGGTCTGCGCCCGTACCTGCCATTCGTAGACGCGCCCGGTGACCAGCGGCTTCAAGGGAGTCCAGTGAGTCTCCTCGATCGGCGCGCTTTGGTCCGCCCGTTGATGGGATTCGTCATAAATGGAGATAGTGTAGCGCGCGGACGGCGCCGCTGCGCTCCACGCGAACTCAGGCTGCGCCGATAGGACCGCCGTGGCAAGGGGCGACTTCAGTTGGAACGTGGCTCCGCCCTCGCCGCGCAAGAGCGAGCCAGATCCCCTAAGGGCCATCACGCCGGCCGGCACATCCATGCGACCTGCGGCGAGCGTCCGGTCTACCAGCCCTGCGTACTGGTCTGGCGGAGCCTGCTGCTTGACTAATATTCCGATCACGACAAGTGCAGCCGCTATCCCAATCGCTACCGGCCACCGTTTCAATTGCCGCCTGCGCGGGGGCTGAAATTCCTGGCGGAATCGACCGAGATCGTCCGCCTCATTCCTGCAGTCGGCGCATAGTTCGAGGTGCGTCACCACGCGGCCGCGCGCCCCGGCAGATAGCCTGCGATCCACATAACCTTCCAGCTCTTCATAGCTGAGGTGCGGGTTTCCGGTGGCCGCCAGCAGAGCAGGCATCTGCGCGGCGCTTCCACGCGCAACCAAGCTGGCGCGGCACTCCGGACACTGCTTCAGATGACGGCTGGCGTCAAGCAGAGCACCGGCGGACAGGGTCCGGCCGCGGAACGCGTCGATCTGGTCCGGTTTCAGATGTTCCATAGGCTCCATATCTACTGTTGTTCACGGAGTTGCCTGATTACCTCCGGCAGGTTCCGCGACAGCTTCTTTCTCGCCGACATCCGCAGGTTGATAACCTGTTGGCGCGTCAGTCCCAGGCGCTCTGCGATTTCACGGTCGCCCAGCGGCAAGCGGCTCCACAAAGCGGCAATCTCCAGGGCCGGGATCTCCAGCATATCCGCAATCTCGTCAATCGAGGCGGTACCGGTGGCGGGGAACAGGGAGAGCGGCGAGTCCCCTTCGTGGCCTTGCAGGTTCAGGAGCAGGGCGATCCGTTGCGGCAGCGGCAGGCTGGCGATCGCTTGCCACAAGTGGGCGAGATGGGCCATCCAGGAGGCGGGAAAATCGAAGGGGCTGCCCGCATCCGCGGCGGGAATGTCGTTGAGCGCCACCTGTTGGTCGCGAATTCCGGAGATGCCGGCGATCCGGCTGACGAGTGTTTCAAAGGACACAGGTGCGTGCGCGGCATCCAGGATTGCGGCGGCCATCTCCGAGAGTGATGATCCGGGGCGCAGGCGCAGGTCTTCTGGAATCGACCCGGGCCTTTGACGGCGGTACCGCTCGAGGCTGGCCAGCCAGCCGTCCTCGCCGGCGTCCCAGAGTGCGAACCCGTGCTCCGGTTTCAGGGCGTAGCGCAGGCGGTTCTTCAGTTTGTGGCGTTCGGGGTGGCGGCTGCGAAAGTAATCGTAGACGGCGCGGTAACCGATGCTGGCCACGTAACCCGCGAATCGTTCGATGGGAGCAGGCTCGCCGGTGCGGACGGAATCCAGACGCGCGATCACCTCGAGCAGGGCCTCGGAGCAGATGTCTTCCAGGTCTTCGGCCGGGGCCGAGCCGCCGAGCTTGCGGAAAATGACGGCTCGAAGCACGGCGCTACTGGCTTCGAGGAGAGGCTCCAGCGCGGGCGTTTCCAGGGTGTTGGCGGAACACCATTCGCGATACAGCCGCTCAAATTCCTCGGGCTCCGGTTGCAGTGTCCGTGACTGAGGCATCTTGGATGGCGATTGTTATCTTACCTTGGCGGTGGCAATCGCGCCCAGAGTTGAAGGCTCCTCAGGGATGCTCTCAAAGTCTCTCTGCCCGCCAAGTAGGAGGTAGTCTGGCGGAAAACGGCCCCCAGCCAGGACCAACTCTCACTAAATCAAGTACTTGCATGCCACAATCCTACTTGATTGAATGAGGAAGATCCGTCCGGGCTTGGCGGACCGCTGAGGTGGGCCATAAGCATTTGCGCGCACGCGGCTGCAATTGCGGTTTGGCAAGGCCGGCTTCCTGCCTCCCGACGAAGACCGCAGCGGCGAGGTTGAGCATCCGACTATTTTGTCATCAATACAGTGACGGGCGGCCGCCGCCACCGAGCAGGGAACTGCTCACTTGAGCCAACGTATGCGTTCCCTCATGCCCTCCGAAGGCGAACAATAGCGATAGAACGGGAAAACCGCCGGCGCGCAGGGTGATCCCGGTGGCGAAGCTGTGCGCGAGATTGTTGAAATCCAGGCCTTGCCGTGTGGCGGCCACTTTGCCTGCATCGGCCATGAAAATGAACCCGACCGGCAGCTTGCCCAGTGAATGTTCGAACGTGCCGCGAAACAACATCAGGTTCGGTCCGCGGAAGCGGTAATCGGCGTAACTCGGCAGGAAGTTTTCGCCATTGATGTTGCTGCCGCCAAGTGTTGGCTGGAAATAGAACGGCACGCTGTTGCCGGAGGGAACATAGGATGCGTTCAACAGGAAGCGGAAAGTCAGGCTTCCTTCCAGATTTTGCGACATGGTGGGCTTGGGACAGGCGATGTTGTTCACGGACTGGGCGCAGGAGTTCGGCCCATTGAAATCCCGGGGCGGCTTCGGCTTTGAAGTACCGTACAGCGCGAACTCATGCCCCAAATCCACCACCAGACGCTGAAAGGAAGACTTGGAGCCAGAGGCGTACTGTTGAAACGTCAGCGCGTAGTTCAGTTTGAACCGGTTCGCAAGCGAGGGCGCCATGCGGATGCCTTCGCCGAACTGTCCGAATACTTTTTCGTCTCCCAGTCCGGGCGCGGTTGCCGTCGTATAGAGCTGCTCGATGGAAGGACCGCCCTCTTTGGTGTTGGGCCGGAGACTGACGGCTCGCGCATTCGCTTCCCCGAACAGCTTCAGGTCGATCCGGTTCCAAAGCGGGATCAGGGCGTTGCCGCCGGCGATGGTTTGGCGCATACCGTAATAGGCCAGATTGGAGCGCGAACTCTTCTCGCCGATTCCGTAAAACGTGAGCTTGTTGAGCGATTCCGCTTGCACGTAGCCGTTGAATAGCCAACTTTTCTTCCGCAGATCCTCGCCACCAGCGGGAGCCAGTCCTTCGACCACTTTCACTGGCGGTTCCCGCGTATAGCGCGCCTTCATATAAGCGCCCACCCGCCAGGATTGGTTGCTGGTGGCTACGGCGTCGCCATCCCAATTGAAACGCCATTGCGTGATGGTATCGCCGTCGGGCCCTGCAATCCGGTTTGGTTTCGTATGGTGCGCAAAGGTGAGCGCGGGCCCTGCCGCGAAGCCATTACCGGGCGCGAGGCTGGATACGGCGATATGAAACGGGTGGTCTGTGAACAGGGTGGTGGCGCATGGCAAAATTTTGAAAGCACCGCACGAAGCGCCCAATCTGGTAGCCTCCGAATCCGCCGCCACTGCGGGCACGGCGGCCAGCGCTACCATCAGCAGCGCGCGCTTCACTGCGCACCGCCGGTTGCCGTTTTGGGATGCAGGATGGACGTCATCCGGTCAATGTATTCGCCGGCTTCGCGGACCGTTTTGATCTGGGTGACGTCAATGCCGGTCTGCTGCGATGGCGGAAGCGTCAGCTCTACTTCGTGGATGTGCTGCATGTGTTCGATCAACAAACCGGAGATGGGGCGCTCGGGGTTGCTCGAATTGGGCGGCGGCTGCGGAACAGGAATTAGTTCGATGGCGGCGTGCGATGGTACGTGGGGGTTGGAGGAATTGCCGACGGAGAAGTGGAAAGCATCCTTGCGGGGTGCGGGCAGAGACAGAAGATCGAGAAAAGTTTCCGCCGCCTGCTCGCGCGCAGTGCGCTTTTGGTATTGCGGGTCGATGAAGAAATTAGTCACCGTGGCGGGAATTGACGCGTGTTCGAAGATACGGCCATCCACCACGGTTCCGGCCGGCACCCAGGGGGAGACAAGGACAGCGGGCACCCGCACGCCTAGACGGTCGAAAGCAAAGCCGGTTTCCTTGTCTACATTTCCGTCCGGATTGGCGGCGCTCAATGCGGGCGGGGGAACGTGATCGTAGAGTCCGCCATGTTCGTCGTAGACGATCAGCAGCGCCGTCGATTCCCAGGCGGGGGAGCTGCGAATCAAGTTATAAACGGTGCCGATGAAATCATCTCCGGCGCGCACGTCGTTATCGGGGTGCTGATCATTGGCAAGATCGTCGCCATCTTTGTAATTGGGTTCGATAAAGCTGTACTGGGGCAAGCGGTTTGCCTTGCAATCGGCCACAAACTGAGGGAATGTGCCGAACAATTTCGGTTGATCCTGCAACAAAAAGGTCAATCCGAGGGAGGAACTGCTGGCGTCGTAGTAGTAGATTTTGGCGTCGTGGCCCGCGGTCACCATCCGCTGGTAGACGCTGGCGATGGGCTTGCCGATGTAGTTGACGCTCATTCCCGCGTTGCCGAATGAGGTGCCGAAGTGGGCGAAGGCGCGGTTGCACAGCGTGGGCCCGGGAATGGAGGAAAACCAGCGATTGAAGACCGCGTAGCGTTTCGCCAGCGTGGTCAACACCGGTAGTTGATCCGGGGCGAAGTATTTCATGATGTTGTGGGAGCGTTTGACGTTGCCGGTCTTCTGAAAATAGGCGCGAACGAAGCCCTGCATATTGGGAACTCCGCCAGAGGTACCGTTGAAGAGTTGGATATCTACGTCCGGATAATGGTGCCCGGGGTCATCCTGCAAGTCACTCTGAAAGTCGGCATCGGAGCTGACCTGCACCGGTGCGCCGTTGGTATCGGGGTTCGTCTCGTTGCCGGTGAGGCCGTCGACGGCCGGGTTTTGCTGCTTCAGCCCGCCCAACATATGGTCAAATGACCGGTTTTCCATCATCAAAACAACAATGTGTTTCAGATTCGTCAATGCAGGAGTCAAAGTGCACCTCGCTGAAACCGTGCCGACCGTGCACGGTTGATAAAGAACATTGTGGCACAATAAGACAAAATCATTCTCATGCTTACTAAAGCGAGAAAAAAGGCAATAAGCGGCAGCGCAAAGTTATTTAGTGCCGATTTCAATCTGCTGCCGGCGCTAACTGCCGGAGAAGAGCTTAGCGTTACCATCAGGCTTCGACGTAAGAACCCCCTACCGCAGTGGAATGGACGGGTATTGACGCACAGGAAACACGGGTTGTCGCACGGGGCGGACCGAGCCGATTTCGCCGCAATTGAATCCTTCGCTTCAGCGTATGGTTTGAAGATCGTGCGGGCGCGCAGCGGCAGCCGCGACATGGTGGTTCGCGGCACGGCGCGGGCCATGCAGGAGGCCTTCTCCACCCAACTGCGCGTGGCGGAAATCAATGGTAGAAAGTGCCGCGTACGGCAAGGTGAAATCGTGGTGCCGGCCAATCTGGCGCCGCTGATCAGCAGCGTTACCGGCCTGGACAACCGGCCATTCGCGAAACCTCACTATCGGGTGGCGCGGCAGGCGGCGCAGGTTGCTTTTGGTGGATTTGGATTTGCCGCGCCAGCCGCGGACAACGCGTTCACTCCGCCGGAAGTCGCCTCTTTTTATAACTTTCCCAAGGGGTTTGACGGCTCGGGCCAAACCATCGCAATCTTAGAATTGGACGGCGGTTTTCGGCCCGCGGAGCTAAACACTTATTTCCAGGAACTCGGCATTCCGCAGCCGAAAGTAACCGTGGTGCCGTTCCCGGGAGGCGGAGAAAACAACCCGGGAGTGGACGCACTGGATCCGTTTTGCCGCGATGTCGAGGTGATGCTGGATATTCAGGTGGCGGGGGCAATGGCGCCTGGCGCGGACATCCTGGTGTACTTTGCACGTGACGATTCCGATCAGAGCTTTCTTGGCGTGATGTCGGCAATCCTCCACGACCCGGTGCGGAAGCCGGATATCATTTCAATCAGTTGGGGCGGGCCTGAGTCCACCGCAACCGCGCAATTCCGCGAAGACTTCGATCAATTGCTGCAGACCGCCGCGCATCTTGGTATTACCGTTTGCGCGGCGACCGGCGACAATGCCGCGCCGGACTTCGCCGAGAACGATCCGCGCTGGGACCGCGGCGCCCATGTCGATTTTCCGGCATGCAGTCCGTGGGCTCTGGCCTGCGGAGGTACGCGCATTTCCGTGGACCACGGAGCTGTTACGGATGAGGAAGTCTGGTTTGATGGACCGCACGATGGAGCCGGCGGCGGTGTCAGCCGCACCTTCGCGCGCCCGGATTATCAGAAGTATATGCCGCTGCCAGGGGCTGCCCAGCCGGTTGGGCCGGTGATGCGCGGTATCCCGGACGTCGCCGCCAACGCCGCGCCCGCTTCCGGCTTCCGGATTCTGTGCAACGGGCAGAGATTTCCCGACCTGCCAAACGGTATACCCGCCATTGGTGGCACCAGCGCCGTTGCGCCGCTTTGGGCGGCGTTAACCGCGCGCCTCAATCAGGCATTGGGACGCCGCTGCGGTTTTCTCAATCCGGCGCTGTATGAACTTGCTGCCGGTGCAGGGCAAGCGGCCTTTCGCAGCCCAGTTTCCGGGACCAACGGATCGTACGTGGCCGGGCCGGGCTGGGACGCGTGTACCGGCCTGGGCAGTGTGGACGGAACACTGCTGCTGGACGCCTTGCGTGCCTTACCGCCGCCATCAAAATAGAACCTTCATCGCCAGCTGAATGGTTCGAGGCGAAGACCATTCCGCCGTCACTTGGCCGAACGCGGTGCTGCTGGGCGTGGTATTCGGTCCTAAAAACTGCGGGTGATTGAAGGCGTTGATTCCCTCTGCCCGGAACTGGACCGTGAACCGTTCGTGGATTTGCGTGTTCTTGATCAATCCCAAGTCAATGTTATTTATGCCCGCCGCGCGGATTCCTGAAAAGCGGCTGCTCAGTTTTTGGAGATTCGATGCCGGTTGGGCGGCGGAGTTACGCTCAAATCCCGCATCCACATTGAACCAGCGGTCCACGGTGCGCTGGCCGTCGGCGATGGGAATGGCCGA
>JBBRNO010000030.1:0-51814 GCA_038230275.1 Bryobacterales bacterium | reverse complement strand
GTCCGGATGTAGCAGCCCATCCGGTCGTGTTGATTGATAGCGCTGAATCGGAAGCACTCGTCTGTTTTTGGGAACTCGTCCCGTGAGCGGGTTTTGGTTGCGGTCTATTATCACCGGACCGCCAGATTTATGCCATTCGACCCTGCCGGGATTCTGCTGGAGAGCCTTAGCGCGGCTTCGACACTACCCGCCGATGGCGTACATCGGCCGTGGCGGCGGCACAAACTTCACTGTGTTATTAATCTCGTGACCGCTCCACTTCGCTGTCACGTTAGCGCGGATTGTCTGCGCGATCTCTTCATCGGATCCGCCGTTGCGCAAAATCCCTTTCACGTCGGTCTCATCGATCGCAAACAGACAGTAACGCAGCTTGCCGTCGGCGGTCAGGCGCAGCCGGTTGCAATTCATGCAGAACGGCCTGCTAACCGACGCCACGAATCCCACTGTCCCAATACCGTCAGCAAACCGGTAGTCCGTCGCCGGCGCGCGCGGATCGTTATCCGGAATTTCAATCAGCGGCGAGATTTCGCGCGACAGCGTTTCAATCATCTCGTCCGCCAGCAGCACTTTGCTCTTGTCCCAAAGTCCCTGCGCGTCCAGCGGCATGAATTCGATGAACCGGACTTCGATGCCGTTCTCCCGCCCGTAGCGCCCTAGCGGGACTACGTCCGCCTCGGTAATTCCTTTCAGTGCGACGGCATTGATCTTGATTGGGCCGAAGCCGGTCTTCCGTGCCACCGCAATTCCGTGCAGGACCTTATCCAGATCATCGCGCCGCGTAATCTGCTTGAATCGCTCGCGATCCAGTGTATCCACATGGACATTCAGCCGCCGCAGTCCGGCTTGGTAAAGCGCCTCGGCCTGTTGCGCCAACAACAATCCGTTGGTGGTGAGCGCAATGTCTTCTACTCCCGGAATCGCACACAAGGCTGCTACCAGCTCAGACAGGTTCTTCCGCACCAGCGGCTCTCCACCCGTCAGCCGCAGTTTCCTTACACCCAGGCCCACTGCCACCCGCACCACCCGTTCGATCTCTTCGAAAGAAAGCACCTCTTCCTTCGGACCAAACTGGACGTTCTGTTCGGGCATGCAATAGAAACACCGGATGTTGCAGCGGTCCGTGACACTAATCCGGAGGTTGTCGTGCACGCGTCCGAAGGTGTCAATCAAGGGCATGGGACTACTTTACCGCCAGCATTCGCTCAATTGGCACCAGCGCGCGTTCCAGAACTTCGGGCGCGATCTCCACCCGCGGCTGCAAGTCCCGCAGGCAATCCCGCAGCTTCTCCAGCGTGTTCAACCGCATATACGGGCACTCGCTGCAATTGCAGTTCTCATTCGCCACAAAGTAATACTTCTTTTGCGGGGCGAACTTCAGCAGCGAATGGGAAACGCCGCTCTCGGTCATCACAATGAATTCCTGTGCGTCGGAGTTGATGCAATATTTGATCAGTGCCGACGTCGAGCCAATGTAGTCCGCCATCGCCAGTACGTCCGGAGGGCATTCGGGATGCGCCACCACCAGCGCTTCCGGATGTTCCGACCGAGCCTTCACTAATCGCCGCGCAGGGAAGGTGGCGTGCACAATACACGCTCCCTGCCAGATCTTCATGTTCGCGCGGCCGGTCTGTTTCTTTACATAATTGCCCAGATTGATGTCCGGCAGGAACAGCACCGGTTGATCGGCCGGAATCGAATTCACAATCGCCACGGCATTGCTGGACGTACACAGAATATCGCTTTCGGCCTTTACATCCACCGACGTGTTGATGTAGCTGACAACCACGTGATCCGGATGCAGTTTTTTATAGGCACGCACTTGCTCTACCGGGCACCCTTCCACCAGGCTGCAGCTGGCATTCTTGTCCGGAACCACCACGATGCGATTCGGATTCAACACTTTCGCCGTTTCCGCCATGAACCACACACCACAGAAAGCGATCACATCGCCATCGAAATCGCGCGCCTTTCGCGAGAGCTCCAGACTATCGCCGATCACATCCGCGATCTCTTGAATCTCCGTATCCTGATAGTGATGGGCCAATAGCACGGCGCGCCGGTCTCGCTTCAGGTCTAAAATCTCTTCGACAATAGTGGATGTGGCTAGCACGATGGTACTTTGATTGTATCAAGCGGCCTTTGGATTCTGATCTTCCATCGCCCGCAATGTGTGATGTACCAAACGCTTTGATTTGCGCGTCCATGTAGAGGAGTCTCGAAAACATGGCAAAACTGCGTCTTCTTGTTTCTATCCTGGTTACATCCTCTTTCGCCAACGCGAATGTGCTAACATGCACGCCCTCAGCGGTTACGCCTTCGCTGCATGCGGAAGGCTTGGCTGAGCGCCTCGGTGATATTGTGCTCACGTGTGTGGACGGGCAGCCGGGCCCCCTCAGCGGCAATTTGAACGTTTTCCTGAACGTGAATGTCACCAACAAGCTGACGCCGCAAGGCAACGCGGACGCCGTGCTCACAGTGGATACCGGCACCGGACCGGTCTCGGCAGGTGTTCCGCCTGCACTGCTCTCCGCCAACCAGATCGCCTTTAACGGGCTAAATTTCACCATTCCGGCGTCAGGAAAAGTCGACTTGCGAATCACCAACTTGCGAGGCGCGGTGAATCAGTTGCCGTCTTCGTCATTCGGCCAGGCCATTCATGCCAACATCTCCTTTAATGGCGCTGGACTTGGCCTCACCTCGAACGATCTGATCGTCGGCTTTCCCCAACGCTCCATCCTGGCCAGTATTTTAACCAGCGTGATCCCATCGCAGCAGGGTTCGCCGGTGCCGGACACACTCACTTTTTCCAGCCTGCTTGCCGCCGGAACCCGGTTCGCCTCGGCTCGCATCACTGAGGACGCGCCCGACGCTTTGCAGCCACGGGGACCGCTTGCCGACAATGGGATGCGCATTATTTCGCGCTACGCAAATCTACCGGCTGGGGCCCGGGTATTCGTGCCCGACGCCATCGCCGGTTCGGATGCCATCAAACCAACCGCTGGCGGTGACTTCGGTGTTGCCGCGTCCGGAGGCCAGTACGCGGCCGGCGGGAATGGCTCGCTTCTGCTCCTACGCGTGCGCGGCTCTGACGCGAATGGCGCAGGCGGAAATCTCGCCATCAACCTTGCCCCCAGCACCAATAGTTTCGACACCGTAGGAGAGCTGGATGTTGCCAATGGCGCTGCCCAAGCCGTCTATGAAGTGGTGGACGCGAATCCCAACCTGCGGGAAAGTGCGCAATTTCCCACGTTCCTCGGCGTGGCCCCGGTGAGCGACGCGCGCACCACGGCAATCGGTCAGCAAATTTTCCTCGGACCCGTATCTTCGGTTGCCGTTGCGTCCGCATCTGCCCCGGTACCGCGCTTCGCCCTCACCACGCCGGCATCCGACTGCACCTTACAGGGCGATTGCAATGGGTCGTTTCTGCCCCGTCTGGGCGTCGATCCGGACCCGCTCACATTCAGCGTGACCGCCGGCGGCGGGTTCCAGATCCGCTATGTTCGCATCTTCAATAGCGGTGGCAATCTGTTGGTTTGGAATGCGACGGTAGCTTATAAGAATGGCGCCGACTGGCTGCGTGTCTCTCCCGCCTCCGGTATCAACGACGCGCGAATCCGAATCGATGTCATCCCCAATAACCTTGCTCCCGGCTCCTACGATGCCACGTTGACAATTGATGCTGGTCCACAATCGGGCACGGTAGCCTTGCCGATTCATGTCCTGGTAAACGCCGCGCCGCCTCCGGTCACGCCGCCGCCGGTGATTACCAGCGTGGTGAACGCCGCCACGTTTGTCTCCGGACCGCTGGTTCGCGGTTCGTTCGGCACCATCAAGGGTGCGAACCTGGCCGGAAAAGCGACGACGGTGACATTCGATAACGTCCCGGCGAATCTGGTCTACACCAGCGCAAATCAACTGAATTTCCTGGTGCCTTCCGGACTCAGTTCGCGCACTTCCACGCAACTCGTCGTCACGGTGGACGGAGTTGCCGGCGCGGCGCGAACGGTGGCTCTTGCCGACGTGGCGCCCGGCATTTTCAACCCCGGCATTCTGAATCAGGACAACACTATAAATAGCCCGGCCAATCCGGCACTGGTAGGCTCCGTAATCCAGATATTCGCTACCGGAGTGCTGCCGCCGGAAGGCGGAACGGTAGATGTCAAGATCCACGACCAGGCGAACCTGGTCCCGCTCTACGCGGCAACGGCTCCGGGCGTTCCAGGACTACAACAGATAAACGCACGCGTGCCGGCAGGTCTACCCAGTATTACCACCGAGGTTGTGGTTTGTGGCACAAGTGCCGGCACCCGGGTCTGCAGTCCTCCGGCAGCCATCACGCTGCGGCAGTAACAATCCGATTAGGCGGCGGCGTACGTATCACAGGTAATTCCTTGTGACACGCGCGGTCTACATTTCAGGAGGCACCGGCTACGTTGGTGCCTCTCTGCTTTCTAAACTGTTGGCGCGCGCGCACAAGGTAAGGGCTTTGGCGCGGCCTGGTTCGGAGCGCAAACTGCCTGCAGGGTGCGAAATTGTGACGGCGGACGCGCTGTCCGCCGGGACGTTTTCCGCAACGATCGCGCCAAGCTCCACGTTCGTCCATATGGTGGGCACCCCGCACCCGGCTCCCTGGAAAGGCGCACAGTTTCGCGCCGTGGATCTGGTGGCGTTGCAGGCTCCCGTGGCAGCCGCGTGCACCGCTGGCGTCCAGCATTTTGTCTACGTCAGCGCGGCCCATCCCGCGCCGCTGATGAAATCCTACATCGCCGTTCGCATGAAATGTGAAGAGGAGATCGCCCGCGCGGGTTTGCTTGCGACCATCGTGCGCCCTGGTATGTCTTGGGCCCAGGGCATTGGTGGCCGCTCGCGCTGACGCCGTTCTACGCCTTGGCGGAAGCCATTCCGTCATCCCGGGCCAGCGCGCTGCGATTAGGCTTGGTCACGTTGCATCAGATCACTGACACGCTACTCTGGGCCGTGGAAAACCCGCCTCCATCCACCCGGATTCTGGATGTGCCGGAAATCCGCCTGGCCCGGAACTACTGTTCGGCGGCCGGAGGCGGTGGCGGCTGACCTGGACCGTGTCCCCGGCCCTCTCCGCGACCGTCACCGCGGCCTCGCCCTTGGCCTCCCGGCCCAGGCCGTCCGTTCATCGCCGGCGCCGGTCCTTTCGGCATGCGCTTTTGCAACTCGTGCCACTGCTCGGCGGTTAAGATCGTCCGCAATTTTAAGGTCATCTGCGACATGGTCCGGCTCATATCCGCTCGCGCCACCGCCAGACGCTCCACCGCATCGTTCGCCTTCCGTTGGTCTAACTTTTCGTCGTTGAAGATATCCTCGAAATCACCCTCCGCCTTATCCATGGCGGACCGCTGATCGATCAACTTGTTGCGGTAGCTCCGCACCACTTCCCGAATCTGCTGATTTTGCTCCTCTTTCAGATTCAGATCGCGGGCGATCGGCGAATCCCACCAGGCGAAGAAGCCGCGCGGGGCTGGCGGCTGAGCGAAGGCCAGCGCCGCGGTCAAACTCAGGAGTGCCGCAAATTTCTTCGCTAATCGCGTCTTCGCTAAATGCTTCATGGATGCTCCTCAAAAAGATGCCGCATGGGCTTTACCGCGCGCGGTTCGGTCTGTTCTACTTCAGAATAGATCTCAGAAAAAAACTGCGTGTCTGAGCTCGCCGTCTGTGAAACCGTCTGCATAACCACCGGTTTCGTCCGCTGCGGCTGATAAACCACGAACCCCAGAATCATTGCCGCCGCTCCGGCGAAGGCGGTGACGGCCCGCCAGGAAACGAACGAACCGCTGGACTTCTCAATTCGATCCATCACGGCTGCCCTTTGCCGCAGTAAAAGTGTCGGATCTACCGCCAGTTCCTGACTCAAGACCACGCCGCGCCGTCGCGTCACCAGTTCCTGCAATCGCCCTTCGCATTCGGCGCAGCCGCTCAGGTGATCGTCATCCGGACCCACTCCGTATAACCGGTCCAGCAGTTCGTCGTCACTCCAATGTTTGCCGTTCATATGCGATTCCCGTACAAATCCTTCAACTCACACCGCATTTTCACCAGTGCCCTGGACAGGTGCGATTTCACACTCCCCACATCCAAATCCAGCGTCCTGGCAATCTCCTCCAGGCTCTTGTCCTCGTAGTGGCGCAAAGTAAAAACCGCCCGCTGCCGCAATGACAGCTTTTCCACTGCCTTCGCCAGCCTCAGTTCAATCTCGCGTCCACATACCCGGTCCAGCGCACCTGGGTCCGTCGACGGCGCAAGCTTCAAAATGGTCTCTTCGGTGTCTTTGGCGGGCCGTTTTCGCCAGAACTGCCAGCGTTTCGAGCGCAGCCGGTCCAGGCACGTATTCACCGCGATGCGCGTAATCCAGCGCGTGGCGTCGTCCACTGCCGCGAATTCGGTTTTGCCGATGGCACGGTATGCTTTGAAAAACGCGTCTTGGGTGGCGGAATTGGCTTCGTCTTCGTCCCGCAACAGCCGCAGGCACAGCAGATAGACCCGGCGCTGCTCGGATTGCATCCAAGGTCCGAATTCATGCTGGGCTGCTACCCGTGCATGTTCGCCGGCTATCGGGTCTACCATTACTCCCATCACTAAACCAAGACGAGGATTCGCCGCCTTGGTTTACAAGCTGGCAGATCTATTGCGGCAGAAATTTCGGAGCGTGTTTGCTTTGATCGGAAAGCGCCCGCGCACTGAACACCGAGGCCTCAGCCGAGTTCAGCTTCATCTCGCTGCCTTCCTCAAGCGCCATTTCATGCTCTACCCAGTTGGAAAGAGGGATGTTGCGAAAGTATAGCCGTTCCTGCATTACCATAGACTTACGGTTCAGGAAATGCGACTTGCTCTCGCGCATGTAGTGCCGCTCTTCCACCCGAAAATCCATCAGAAACTGGTCGAACGCCTTGCGGTGGGCGGTCTCTTCGGCAGCCTTGATCTTGTCCTCAAGTCCGGTCTCATGCGCGGCTAATAACGCCTTCGCCGCCGCCAGGTTCTCGCGCTCCCTGGCAATGGAGACTTCCGCGCGGGCTTCCATCAAGAAGTAGACTAAGATGGCTGTGCCGGCCGCAACCAGCACAGGTAGCAAAATCCACAGAAACTGGTCCATAGGGTTCTATCCTAAGGCTATATCGTCTTGAATCATAGATCTATATAGGGTCAGATACAAAAAAGTTACAAATTCTCTCAGGGTTAAACCTTATACGTGCGTTCCGTCTATCTTTTGCCCGTTCACCAGCGCCATCAAACGCTGAAAATCGTATCCCACGCTTTGAAATGTCAGGATCCGGCCCAGAACATGAAAAATTGCCCCCAGCCGGAATCCCAGGGCCGCACCGAAACCAGACCGCTTTCCCAGGTAAACGGCACCGCCCAGAGCCCGGTCCGCCGAATACAGTGGACCATCCTCTGGTTCCACGTGGGCCGTGCGGACTACCTGAGCCGCGGGGATTACCAGAATCTTCTTGCCGCCGCTCCGAATCCGAAAGCAAAGTTCCGCATCGGGACCAAACTCGCCAAACTGCGCGTCGAAATAATTCATCCCAATCAGCAGTGAACGCCGCACCAGCATCGGTGCGCCGATCACGTAATCCACCGCAACCGCATCGGCCGATGCGTCCACCGGCTTGGCCCCCGGGAATTCGCCCGCCTTCCAGAATTCCGCCAGCGTCTCCTTCGATGGTACCGGATACGAATGGGCCACGTAGGCGCAAACAGCCCCCACATCTTCGTGCGATTCCAGCCTCGAAGCTAGAATTTCGATGGTATCCGGCTTCACCTCGGCGTCGGCAGGCAGCAGCAGCACGTATTCGCCGCGCGCCGTACGGATTCCGGCATTCAACGCTTTCGTGGTTCCAAAATTCTTCGGCAGCCGCATCATGTGGATGTCGGGGAACTCGGAATCCATCGCCTGGCTCCCGTCCTGCGAGCCGTTATCCACCACGACGATCTCCAGCGTCTCCCGCGCCGTCACCGTCTGCAGCGCGGCCAGGCAGCGGCGCAGCGCATCGGCCGAGTTGCGCGATACAATCAGCGCCGTCACACGCGGACTAGTTGGGGTTTCTTCCATTAATTCCTAAGTAAACAAGGTATAGTTCGTCAGCCGTGCACGCCGTCACGGTTATCTAGTCTAACAGTTCGGCGCCTGCCGTCCGCCGGAGCTTGGCCGCATGTTCGCTCCAACAAGTCCACCGGCTACCGCGATCCGGCTCACCCGCGGACCCGGCATGATAATCCCCGCCAGGCTCAACGGATCGGCATTCGCAATCGCAACCGGCGCTGGTTGCTCCGCATCCCGCCGCATCGCCTGCAACAATTCCAGCGCTTCCGGCCGCGCAAACTGCTCGCCGGTGAATCTGGAGATAAACCGCCCGCCGCGAATCTCACCGGCCTGCCAGCTAGCCCGATTTCATCTCATGCGGCAAATCACCCACTTGTTCTATACTACGGCTTTCCTCTTCCAAGTTTCTCCGGGGAGGCAGATCGATTGGAGTGAACCCGTTCCTGAATTCAGGGACTATCAACAGCGCATGTGGGCGGGTGTAGTCGACTTGGTAGACAATGACCGGAAGATCCTCTATGACCGGGATCATTGGGAACGGCTGGTAAAAAACGTGCAGCAGGCACGATACAAAGAAGTACTCAAAATCGTTTTAAACTGGCACCCGGCCAACCCGCTGCGACGCTTTCCAGACGCGCCGTGATCAAGGAAATACTCAAGCGTTGCAAAAGTCGGGCATTCTAGTATCGTGACAAGCACAATCAGCAGAGGCGTGGCTGTCCAACTGACAGGTGTGCGCCGAGTATTTGGTAAAGGCCACGTCGTAATCGCCGGTATGGACCTCAACATCGATACAGGTGAATTCCTCGCCGTGCTGGGACCTTCGGGTTGCGGCAAATCGACAATGTTGCGCATGATCGCGCGTCTTGCCGAACCAGACTCCGGCCAAATCCGCATAGAGCCCAACGCCGAACGTTTCCAAACCGCATTCGTATTCCAGGACGCCCACTTGTTGCCGTGGCGCACCGTGCTGGCGAACGCCGCTTTGCCGCTCGAATTGATGGGTGAGGCGAAAACAAAGCGGGAAGACAGAGCTCGCGCCGTTCTTGAGCAAGTGGGCTTGCTGGAAGCTTTGGATCGCTACCCCGCTGAGTTATCGGGCGGAATGCGAATGCGTGTATCGCTGGCGCGGGCGCTGGTGACGGAGCCACGGCTGCTACTTCTGGACGAGCCCTTCGCGGCGCTGGATGAAATCACGCGCTTCCATCTGGACGTGCAGCTTCGGGAACTATGGCACCGCCGCGGCATGACGGTAATCTTCGTAACGCACTCCGTGTCTGAGGCCGCCTTCTTAGCCAACCGCGCCGTGGTGCTGGCCAGAAACGGCGGTGCCATCAAGCTGGATCGTAGATTGGAATTGCCCGCGGTTCGCAACAACGAGCTGCGTGGCGATCCCCAGCTGGGGCAGGAAATGCGGCTCTTACTGGGAGCGATCGAAGAATGAGGAAGACTTTGCTGCCACCGCTGATTCCGTTGGTGCTTCTTACCGTGACGGTCGAGTTCCTGGTGCGGGAAGGCTTCTTGCGGGGTTACCTCGTGCCGGCGCCTTCCGCTGTTCTACGTACCATGATCGATAGCCGCCTGGAGTTGCTTCAGGCGCTGTTGTCCACCTCAGCCGGGGCGCTGGCGGGTTTTGTCATGAGCGCGCTCACGGGGATTGGGATCGCCGTGTTGCTGTCCTCCTCCCGCGGCGTGCAAAGAGCGTTTTATCCTTACGCGATCTTCTTCCAGACGGTGCCCCTGATCGCCGTTGCCCCGCTGCTGGTGATCTGGTTCGGATTCGGCATCCGCACCGTAATCGCTTCGTCCTTTGTGGCCTCTGTCTTTCCCGTGATCGCCAATACGCTGAACGGAATTCTTTCCACGGATCCGTCCTTGCGCGATTTGTTCAAGCTCTACGGTGCGTCGCGGCTGGTTACGCTGTTCAAGTTGCGCCTTCCCGCGGCGCTACCGCAGGTGTTCACCGGACTTCGCGTCTCGGCAGGTCTCGCGGTGATCGGCGCCATCGTGGGTGAATTCATCGCCGGTGGAGGACTCGGTTCGGTCGTGGAAATCGCCCGCACGCAACAGCGCATTGATAAGGTATTCGCCGCGGTCCTGCTGGCAAGTCTACTGGGGCTCGGGCTGTTCGGTCTAATTAATCTGTTAAGCCACCTGATGCTGCGGCGTTGGCACGCCTCCGAACAAGCACAGTGACGGCGCCCGGAGGACCGGCCGTGCATTGCGCGACAATCATGAAATGACTTCACACAGGATGCTGCGCCGAGCCTTCTTGAAAACAGTGCCGGCGCTGGGGCTCTTGACCGCGTGCAGCAGCAAACCGGGCAAGACGAAGCTGGCGCTGAACTGGAAACCCGAGCCGGAATTCGGCGGGTTCTACGCGGCGCCTTATGCCAAGCATGGTCTGACGGTGGACGTCCTCCCGGGCGGCACGGGCACTCCGACGGTGCAGATGGTGGGCGCCGGCTCGGTGGATTTTGGAATTGTATCCGCCGATGAGGTAATCCTGGCTAGAAGCCGCGGTAATGACGTGGTGGCTCTATTTGCGGTTTATCAAGATAGTCCTACAGGGATCATGGCGCATGCTTCGCGAAATCTGACGAGCATTGGCGACGTTCTGAAGGAGGGGACACTGGCGATCGAAAGCGGCTTGCCCTTTGCGCGTTTGATGAAACGGAAATTCGACTTCAGCCGCGTGAAAGTTGTTCCCTCGCCCGGCGGAGACATCACTTCTTTCCTGCATGATGAAAAGTTTGCGCAGCAATGCTTCCTCACGTCGGAGCCGATCACCGCACGCAGGAAGGGAGCAGCGGTGACAGCGTTCGCGGTTTCCGATATCGGCTATAACCCGTATACGACGGTGCTGGCGGTAAGCGGGGAATCGCTACGCAAAAATCCCGAGGTAGCCAAGGCCATGGTGGCGGCGGTGCGCGAAGGATGGCGATCCTACCTGGATGACCCCAAAGCGATCAACCAGCAGATGAACCAGTTAAATCCGACAATGGACTTGGAGACGTTCGCCGAAGTGGCGGAGGTGCAGAAACCGTTTATTGAGACGGATGCTTCCAAGCGCAACGGGCTTGGAACCATGTCTCGGGAACGTTGGGAAACACTCATCGGACAGTTCAAGGAACTGGGCGATATTTCTCAGACAATCCCAGCCGAAGACTGCTTCCGGCAGCTCTAGCTAACCCCCAGATTAGGGCGTTGACATACTTGACGACACCAGTATCTCGGTCGTCACAAACAACAGCGTCTAACGTGAGATTGATTCGGCCGAAGAAGACTCCCAAAATTCGAAAGTTCAACCGATTCCACGTGGTCAGCATTTCGCCACCTTTTGTAACGCCCGAACGTCGCATGAACCAGTCTGGATTCACTACATGGCCGATACCAACGGCTACAAATAAGAGCACGACACTGATCACCAAGATGAGCTTCCAAACGCTACTCTCGTGCATACGATTTGGTGTCGTCAAGTATCTCAATCCCCAAAATTAGGAATCAAGCGGCAGTCCAATTTGCCGGGTTGCCCCTTCACCGCCGGTGTGGAAACGCTTTTGGTTATAAACTCGATAACCATGCCCCGCAAATTCTTGCTCGTCTTCGCTCTGGCCTTCCCGGCACTCTGCCAAACCCCGGTCTACCTGATCCTGCAAAAAGGCGCCAGCTCCCTCGCCTACTATTCCGCCGATGGCAAACTGCAAAGCATCGTCCCCACCGGCCAGCATCCTCACGAAATGATGCTCTCCACCGACGGCCGCTACCTCTACACCACCGACAACGGCACCATGCGCGTTGAACATCCCGGCGCCGGCGGAAACTCAATCTCCATCATCGACGTAGCCGCGCGCCGCAAGTTCGCCGATGTCAGCTTGGGTGAGTTCCACCGTCCGCACGGAATCGACCTCGACCCAGCCACCGGAAACCTGGCCATCACCACCGAGCTGCCGGACCAATTGCTGCTCATCGACCCAGCCAAGCGCGCGGTCTTGAAACACTTCCCTACCAAAGGCAAGACCTCGCACATGGTGAAGTTCGGCCCTGGCGCTCAATGGGCTTACGTTAGCAACGGCGGCACCTCCAACGTCTCCGCCATCAATCTCAAGACCGGCGAAGTGAAACTGATCCCCACCGGCAGCCGGCCCGAGGGTAGCGTGCTTTCCAAAGACGGCAAGGAACTCTACGTTTGCAACCGGGATTCCGACTCGCTCACTGTCATCGACACCACCCGTAACTCCGCCATCGCCAACATTCCCACCGGAAAAGGACCGGTCCGCATCGCCATCACGCCGGACGGCAACACGCTGGTGTACGCTCTGATGCATGACAAGAAAATCGGCTTTGCGAATCCGAAAACGCGCAGACAGACCGACTACCTGATCCTTCCAAAGCAGCCCGTCTCGCTCGAACTCTCGCCTGATGGCGCGCACGCCTTCGCCTCCGCTGAGGAATCCGACACCGTCTATGTCATCTCAATCGCGCAGAAGCGGATCATGCAGGAAATCCACACAGCACAAGGCGCCGGTCCCGATCCGGTTTTTCAGATCTCTCAAAAATAAACCTGTGTTAACCTAAGGTCTTACACGCATCGCCAACTATGGCCGCGCAGGCGAGCGAAACATTCGTTTTACGGACATATCCCCTCAAAGAAGCGGACTTGATCGTCAGCTTTTTCACCCGGGATCAAGGCAAGCTGCGAGGGGTAGCCAAACGCGCCCGCAAGCCGAAAAGCACTTTCGGTTCGGGCCTGGAACGGCTCTCGCAAGTGAAAATGTTTTACTACCAGCGAGAGAATCGCGAGCTGGTAAATCTGAACTCCTGCGAGCTGATCCAGTCGCAGTTCAGCATGGCTGGCGATTTCGCAGCCGGAATGGCGCTCGATTATTTTGCGGAAGTTTCGGAAGGCCTGCTTCCGCTCGGCGAGCCCAGTGAACGTTTTTTTCGATTGCTGGTGGCGGTGCTTGATCATCTCCGCGGCAATCCCTCCGGCGCTGTCTGGCCGGCCGTAACGTACTTCAGCCTTTGGGCTGTGCGATTGTCGGGATTTCTGCCGGAGCTGCGAGTCAATCCGGAATCCCGCGACATCGCCGATGAGATGATGCATACGCCGATCAGCCAACTGACCGAACGCCAGTGGTCCCGCACCACTGCCGCGGACCTGCGCCGCTTCCTCAACCGCCAAATTCAAGATCACATCGAGCGCAAACTCTATAGCGCCTCGGTCTTAGAAACGTTGTAGACGATGGACTCATTCCAGCAAACCCTTTTCAAACTGAAATCCTATTGGTCAGACCGCGGCTGCATTATTCAAGAGCCCTACGACATGGAGGTCGGCGCTGGCACCATGTGCCCGGAAACCTTCCTGCGCGTGCTCGGTCCCAAGCCATACCGCGTGGCCTACGTGCAGCCCAGCCGCCGTCCGGCGGATGGGCGCTATGGAGAAAATCCAAACCGCCTCTACAAACACCAGCAGCTGCAAGTGATCCTCAAGCCATCGCCGGCTGACATCATCGACCAATATCTGGGCAGCCTGGAAGCCATCGGGATCGACCTCCGCAAGCACGATATCAAGTTTGAAGAGGACAACTGGGAATCGCCCACGCTGGGTGCCTGGGGCATCGGCTGGCAGGTAATGCTCGACGGCATGGAGATCACCCAGTTTACGTACTTCCAGCAGTGTGGCGGCGTCGATCTGGATCTGGTCCCGGCCGAAATCACCTACGGCCTGGAGCGGCTAGTCTCCTTTCTGCAAGGAAAAGAGAGCGTCTACGACATCGAATGGACCCCCGGTGTTTCCTACGCCGATGTCCGGCTCGCGGACGAGGTGCAATTCTCGGTCTACAACTTTGAACTCGCCGACGTCGGGGCGTTGTGGCAGCTCTTCGATCTGCACGAAAAAGAATGCCAGCGGCTGCTCGACCTATACAAGAAGTACGAGGACAAGCAGCGCTTCCCGCTGTTGCCCGCCTACGACCAGGTGCTGAAATGCTCGAACGCTTTTAACCTCTTGGATGCCAGAGGCGCCATCAGCGTCACCGAACGAGTGGGCGTAATTGCTCGAGTCCGCAAACTGGCGGTTGGGGTAGCGCACGCCTGGATGGATCAGTCCAATCCAGTCGCCGCCAGCGAGGTGACCGCCTGATGTCGCTCCCCTTTCTGCTCGAAATCGGCTGCGAAGAAATCCCCGACTGGATGATCCAGCCGGCCCTCAAGAATCTGGAAGAACTCTTCACCGCCGCCCTGACCCAGAACAACCTTGGCGGCACAGTAACAGCAATGGAAGCCACACCCCGGCGTCTGGTGCTTCGCGCCGAAGGTCTCAACGCATCCCAGCCGAACGAAATCAAAGCCACTCTCGGACCCCCGAAATCCGCCGGCCCCGGAGCCGCGAACGGGTTCGCCAAGAAGATGGGCGTCACCCTTGCCGATCTCGAAGTCATCACTTCTCCCAAAGGCGAATACTACAATTTCAGCAAAGCCGTGGAAGGCCGCAAGACTCTCGACATCTTAGCGGAAGTACTCCCCGGCATCATCGGGAAGATCTACTTTCCCAAAACCATGTATTGGACCGGCAAAGGCGGCGCACGCTTCATTCGCCCCATCCGCTGGCTGGTTGCACTTCTCGCCGAGGAAGTAGTCCCGTTCGAATTCGCCGAAGTGAAATCCGGCGCAATCACCAGCGGCCATCGCCGTTTGGGTGCGGCAAGCATCCCAGTCACCATCGCCGATCACCAGGAACAACTCCGTGCGAATGGTGTCATACTATCCGCCGCCGAACGCCGCGCTCTCATCGAAAGCGGCCTCGACAGCACGGTGAAAAAGGACGAAGCGCTCCTCAACACACTGGTCTACCTGACCGAATGCCCCTCCACCATCCGCGGCAATTTCGATCCCCAATACCTGGAACTCCCGCAGGAAATTCTCTCCACCGTGATGCGCCATCACCAGCGCTATTTTTCAGTGGAAGACGGCGCCGGCAAACTCGCCGCCAGTTTCGTCGCGGTGATGAATATCAGCAGCGATCCCGACGGTCTGGTCCGTCTGGGCAATGAACGCGTGCTCCGTGCTCGCTTCAACGACGCGCGTTTTTTCTGGAAAGTGGATCAGCAGAAAGAACTAGTGGACCGCGTGGCCGATTTGAAAAACGTTACGTTCCAAGCCAAGCTCGGTTCGTATTTCGAAAAGACTGTTCGCGTGATCGCGCTGGTAAAAGATATCGCTGCGGCAACCGGCGCCAATGCGAACGCCGCTACCCGCGCCGCGGAACTGTTGAAGGCGGATCTCACCACGGACATGGTGAAGGAATTGACGGAACTGCAAGGCATCGTCGGCGGCCTCTATGCGCGCGCGCAAGGCGAACCGGAAGAAGTGTGTCAGGCAATCTACGATCACTACAAACCGCTGGGTATGGACGATTCCATCCCAGCCACTCTCACCGGGCAAGTAGTCGCGTTAGCTGACAAGCTGGATACCCTGAAAGGCTGCTTCGGCGTCGGCATGGCGCCAACCGGATCGAAAGATCCATTCGCATTGCGGCGCGCCGCGCAAGGCGTCGTGAAGATCATCGTCGAAGCGAAATTACCCCTTCCACTTTCTACGCTCAGCCTCTCGAATGAACTCACCGAATTCCTGCTCGACCGCGCCAAGTTCTATTTCAAAGAGGTCCGCGGCTTCAAATACGATGAGATCAACGCCGTCCTCGCTTCGAGTCACGATGATCTGGTGGATGTTGACAGCCGTCTCACTTCGTTAGCCCAAGTCCGGCCCACGGAAAACTTTGAACCGCTCGCGGCCAGTTTCAAGCGCATTCAAAACATCCTGCGCCAGGCCAATGTGGAAAGCGGCGCTGCTTCCCTCATTGATCCGGCGCTGCTGGAACCCGGTCCTGAATCTGAACTTCACAGTGAGTTCCTCCGCCTCCGCGATATCGTCGAGGCGCAGCGCAAGGCACACGACTATCGGGCTGCCTTGGAAGCCATTGCTTCCCTGCGCCCCAAAGTCGATCTCTTCTTCGACAAAATTCTTGTCAACGACCCGGACGAAAAGGTCCGCCAAAACCGGCTGGCGCTTCTGAACAGCCTGTTAACCGAATTTTCGGCCATCGCCGATTTTTCCGAAATTGTCACCCAGCACTGATCCTCAAGGAGATTATGATGAGCACAAAGCACGTATATTACTTCGGCGGTGGTACGGCCGAAGGCGACGCGAAGATGAAAGACCTTCTCGGCGGCAAAGGCGCCAATCTGGCCGAAATGTGCCGCATCGGCGTCCCGGTGCCTCCGGGCTTCACCATCGCCACCGACGTCTGTAATATCTACTTCCAGAACAAGGGCAAAATCCCAGCGGAGATCGACGCCGAAATTAAGGAAGCTCTCGCCAAAGTAGAAAAGGAAATGGGCAAGAAGCTTGGCGACACCACTGACCCGCTCCTGCTCAGCGTCCGCTCAGGCGCCAAGTTCTCCATGCCCGGCATGATGAACACCATCCTCAATTTGGGGCTCACCGACGTAACCGTGCAGGCCTTGATCAACAAGACCGGCAACCCGCGCTTCGCCTACGATTGCTACCGCCGCTTCATCCAGATGTTCGGAGAAGTGGCGCTCGACGTCCACATGGAAAAGTTCGACAAGATCTTCGACGCACGCAAGGCGAAAGCCAAGGTCAAGCTAGATACTGACCTCACCGCGGACGACCTCAAGGCGATCATCGAGGATTACAAGAAGTTGGTGAAAGCCGATACCGGAAAGCCGTTCCCGCAGGATCCCATGCAGCAGCTCACGCTGTCGCGCGACGCCGTCTTCCGGTCCTGGAATACGCCCAAAGCAATCTACTACCGCAAAATGGAGCGCATCCCGGACGACATCGGCACCGCCGCCAACGTGCAGGCCATGGTCTTCGGCAACATGGGCGATACCTCGGCCACCGGCGTAGGTTTCACCCGTGACCCCGGCAGCGGAGAGAAAGTATTCTACGGCGAGTTCCTCATCAATGCCCAAGGCGAAGACGTAGTAGCTGGGATCCGCACTCCGTCGCACATCAACGACCTTGCCAAGGTGATGCCCGACGCCTTCAAGCAGTTGAAGGAAATCACTACCCGCCTGGAGAACCACTACAAGGACATCCAGGACTTCGAATTCACCATCGAAGATCACAAGCTCTACATGTTGCAAACCCGCAACGGCAAGCGCACCGGCCCGGCCGCCGTTCGCATTGCAGTCGAATTGGTGGAAGAGAAGATCATCGACAAGAAGACCGCCGTCATGCGCGTGGTTCCCAATCAACTCGACCAATTGCTGCACCCGGTTTTCGATACTGCCTCGCTCCGCGCGCTCCCGAAGATCGCCACCGGGATTGCCGCTTCCCCAGGCGCAGCCGTAGGCCGCATCGCCTTCACGGCGGAAGACGCAGTCCACCTGTCCGCCTCCTCGCCGGTGATTCTACTACGCAAGGAAACCACTCCGGACGACATTCACGGAATGGACGTTGCCAAGGGAATTCTCACCGCAGTCGGTGGAGCCTCCAGCCACGCCGCTGTAGTTGCCCGCGGTATGGGCCGCCCGTGCATCGTAGGCGCAGGCGCCATTGAAATCGACGAACACAAGAAGCGCGCTCGCGTCGATGGAAGAACGCTAGGGGAAGGCGACTGGCTCTCGCTCGATGGTACGGCCGGTGCCGTCTACCTGGGCCAGGCCAACACCAAGGAGCCGGATCCGAACTCGCCGGCTTTCGCCAAGTTCATGAAGTACGCCGATGAGTTCCGCGGCAAGTTCGGCGTGCGCGCCAACGCCGACATCCCGCGCGACGCCAAAGCCGCCCGGGCATTTGGAGCCGAAGGCATCGGCCTCTGCCGCACCGAACACATGTTCTTCGCCGAGGACCGCATTCAGCACGTGCAGGCCATGATTCTCGCCCGGGATGAGAAGTCGCGGCGCAAAGCTCTGCTGAAACTGTTGCCCATGCAGCGCAAGGATTTCGCCGGCCTCTTCACCGCCATGAATGGCTACCCGGTGGTGATCCGCACCCTCGATCCGCCACTCCATGAGTTCCTGCCCAAGCGCGAGAACCTGATGGTGGACCTCGCACGACTGCCGCACGCCGGCATCAGGGACAAGAAAGAAATGTCCGCCCGTTACAACATGCCGGTCGGCGAGTTGAAGAAGCGGCTTCCTGAATTGCTGCACCGCGTGGAAGAGTTGCACGAATTCAATCCCATGCTGGGCCACCGCGGCTGCCGTCTCGGCATCACCTATCCCGAGATCACTGAAATGCAAGCCCGCGCCATCTTTGAAGCCGTTGTGCAGGTATCGAAGAAGGGCATTAAGGTCATTCCCGAAGTGATGATCCCGCTCATCGGCAGTGTCGCTGAATTCAAAAATCAGAAGGACATTGTGCAAGCCGTAGCCAAGGAAGTGCTCGGCAAGGCCGGTGTGAAGGTCAAGTACCTCATCGGTACCATGATCGAAATCCCGCGCGCCGCACTGACTGCCGATAAGGTCGCCGCCGAGGCGGAATTCTTCAGTTTCGGTACCAACGATCTGACGCAGACCACAATGGGCCTTTCGCGCGACGATTATACGAAGTTCCAGAAAGCCTACATGGACCTCAAGATCTTCAAGGAAGATCCCTTCGCCGTCCTCGACCAGGAAGGCGTTGGCCAATTGATCCAGTTGGCAGTCGAGCGCGGCCGCGCCACTCGCCCGGGGCTCGAAGTCGGCATCTGCGGCGAACACGGCGGTGAACCCAGCTCGGTGGAATTCTGCTACCGCACCGGGATGGACTACGTGTCCTGTTCGCCCTACCGTGTGCCCATCGCCCGTCTGGCAGCTGCCCAGGCGGCCATCAGCGGCACTGACAAGAGCGAAGTCGGCCGCACCGCGTAATTCAACCCAAGGGGGGACGGTCGCAGGTGCGTCCCTCCTTCTACTCCGAAGTCACGAAGTTCTTCCTCCTCGAAATCAACCTTTCCGCTCGAACCCAGTAGCAAACATCTGGATCGCTGAGCAGTAGATACCGTGACGCTATTGCGGCATCCCCGTCCAAGGCGCCACAATAAACTTCGACGCAGCGTCCTTCGCCGTCGCTGCCTCTGCCCGAAGCGGGGCATCCCCAGGTTCCAGGTCCACCAGCGCCTTTGTCAGGTCCCGCCACACCGAAGCTGCTGCGAAACGCTTCTGCTTCGCCGTCGACAGAGAAACCAGCAAATCACTGTCGGCCCCCCGCTTCGATTTCTCCTCCAGCGTCTCCACCTCGCGGCCAAACCGCTGCACCGCGTCGCGCGCCCGCGCAGCTCTCTCCCGCGCCAGCTTCTTGTCCATCTTCGCCTCAATGCGGACGTGCACAATTTTCCCCGCCGCGCCATCCGCCACCTGCAGCCGGAAGCCCGATTCCAGAATCGCCGGCGTCAGCGCGCTGGCGCATCCCAGCCCCAGTGCGCCATCGTTCAGGTGCAGCATACGGCCCCGCAAACGCACCAGCGCTTCCGCCGGAACTTTCGGCAACGCCTGCAGAAACGCCTTCACCTTCGCGGCGTCCAGGACAAGCGGATTCATCTCGTCGTCAAGCCCTGGCAACCGGTCGCCTTTGGCACTGGCTTCCACCGCCGCCAATATCCGGGCCACGGCGCCATCACCCGGCGCAATCACTGCGTGCCCCACCCGTGTGGTGATCTGGAATTGACTCAGGCACTGCTCAGCATTCATACATTTCCTCACCGCCGCGCCACACACCAAGCCGTGCCCCCATAACAGACCCGTCAGCAGCAGTGCGTGCCCAATCTTCATGGCGCTTTCATGCCAATAATCATCGCGTATTGCCGCACTACCGCCAGAAAATGAGCCAGAAATAAATCGATATCTTCCTTCGTCCGCACTGCGCCTGCACACTGCGAAGTCCACTCGACAATCCCCGGATTATTCTTCTTCTCCAGCAAGGACGCGGTAGTGGAAAGCGCTTCTTCCAGTGCCTCCGCTACCCTCTGCGGGACGGGTACCGGCTCCTTGTGCCACGGCAAAGCCTGGCGCAGCGATTCCCGTGTAGTGCTCAATTCCTGCGGCGATGCCTCCTTCGCCTCAAGCTGCGTACAGGCGGCCGTGGCATAGGTGCTCAACAGTTCCGGCCGAATCTGTCCATTGGCCCCGCGATAACCCGCCTTCAGATACTCCAACGGTGTCAGCGCCAACATCTCCGCGCGCGTCAGATTTTGATTTACTGGCATTTTCCGCTCCCAACTAGCACGTCGCCGCCGTCGCCGGTTCCTTCCCCACCAGCCCTGGATTCTCTATCGCCGTAATTTTATTGGAACCCGCGATATTGATCTTCCCGTTCTTCACATCGTCGGCGCTCCGCGTTACCGTATCGCCAGACCAGGGATCGTGAATCGTATACGTCTTCGGCGGTCCCTCGTCCTTGCCCGTCACCAGCACGTAGTGCGTAAACTTGCCGGGTCCGTTCCCAATCACAATCGGTACCGGCACACCCTTGTCCACTCCGGCATCCACGCTCTTCAAGGCATCGTCCACGTTCGGATTCTTCTCGGTCGTATACGTTACACCCGTCACATCGCTCACATCGTTAAATTGATCGCTGGCCCAGCGCCCGCTGCCGGTTTTCGATACATTATCACGATTCGCCGCCACGCCCGTATGCTTGCCCGACGCCGGCCCCACATACTCGCTCTCCAGCATGTCTTTCTGCTCCTGCGCCAATTTCGGATTGTCCGCCGTCGCATCGGTAGCATCCACCGAACCCATGTTCGGATTGTCCTCATGCTCTTTCAACGCATACACCGGATCCATCTCGCCCCGGACTGCTTGCGCCGTAGTCGCATTGCAGGAATGCGACCACTGCTGCTGAACTCCCGTGCCATCCGTGCTGCCCGTCAGTTTCAGGTTATCCTGCATCCAGTCCGCGTCTTTCCCGCGGATCTTGTCCCCGAAGTCCGAGCATTCCTCCACCGAATGACACGCTGCAAAAGCCTTCCAGGTGTACATCCGCTCATCGGATGAACCCGCGTTATCCAAAATTTTCTGGAACTTTTCTTTCTCCTCCGGCGAGAGCTTGTCGAATTTATCGTTAGCCCGCTGCGCCTGTGCCGGACTGATAATCTTCTGGCCTTCCAGCGGGCAATGGGCCACTGGCTTTCCGGCGTTCGCCGCGCCAAAATTCTTGTCCGCATCGTCACCGGCGGACGTCAGCGCGTGATAAACCGCCACCGCCACAGCCACAACGGCGGCGATTCCTAAAATAAGCAGCGGGAGCATCGTTTAAATCTGCCTCACGCTGGCTTGATAGGTGCGTGTCTTCGCGGTTTCGTAAAGAGCCCTCATTCGATCGCCCGGGCTTTCATAAACCCGCGTACGCAAAATCTGAGCAGCCCACGGCAGCTTTGGATCGACATCGAAATCCCGCCCAAATGCGAACATTAAGTTGATGTACTTGCAGACATCTCTTTCTGAGACGATGCCGTACTTCTTAGCGCTTGCGATACCGGCGCCAATCGCCTCTCGAACGCCCGCCTCGCCCAGCGCCGCGCAATTCTTCGGAAAGTGCTTATTCAGATGGACCACCATCCGGTTCTCATACGACTTCGAGGCGCTCCCCGAAAAGCTGTCGATCTGCTCGCCACGAATCTGCACCCGCTAATTATAAGCCGCGCGGCACTCACTTCCCTCGCCCCGGGCGAAATCCACTGCTCCACACGCGGGTTCTCATACTTTGTGGCGCCGGTAACAATCGCTGGCGCTCACTAAAATAATTTCCGCCACGGTCTCCGTTGCTATACTCTATGTTGAGGGTCAAAACAATGTTCCCCGGCGCGTGTATCTGACCCAGAGACAAGGACATCATCGATGAACTCACCAAAAATCAAAGTCGTCGAAACCCCAACGCTTGCAGAAAGTCCTTCCCAATCCATCACTCAGGGAAATTACAAGGTTTTCAATCGCATCGTCGATTGGATCACGAATGATCGCATGCAGTTGCTGAATATCACCGACCGGGTCAATGAATTGGTCCGCAAAAGCGGCGTAAAGGACGGTATCATTCACCTGCAAAGCCTCCACACCACTACCGCCGTCTTCATCAACGAGTGGCAGGACGCGCTAGTGCACGACGTGAAGACCTTTCTCGATCAGGTCGTAGTTCGCGAACAGTATTACCGGCACAACGATCCGGCGTTTTCCGATTGCGAACGCCAGAACGCGGATTCGCACATGCGCGGCATGCTCATGGGGCAGACACTCTGCCTGCAGGTCCGAAACGCCACCGTTCTGCTTGGCACGTGGCAGAACATCATGTTCGCCGAATTCGATGGCCCCCGCAGCCGCTCGCTCTCCGTGCAAATCTCCGGCGTCTAGCCCGGAATGCCCAGATTCTTTACCCTCGCGCAAGCCGAACGCGCTCTTCCAGGCGTCGAAAAGGCGCTGCGTGACCTACTGCGTTTCCGTCAGGAATACCAGCAGGCCGACGCCGAATTCCGCGAATTTACCCGCAATATCATGATGATGGGCGGCACTCAAGTGGATCATACCCGCATCAATGCCATCCAAAGCCGCAAAGAGCAAAGTCTCGCCGCCCTCAAACGCAGGTTTGAAGAAATTCAAGAATCCGGTGTGCTTATCAAAGACCCCGACGCCGGCCTCATCGATTTTCCAACGCTCTACAATGACCAGGAAGTCTACCTCTGCTGGCGTTTTGGCGAAACCGCCATTGAGTTTTGGCACGGCGTGGAAGAAGGTTTCCGCGGCCGGAAAAAGATCGATGAAGAGTTCCTCGCAAACCATCGCGGACAGCAGTGAGCTACATCCTGCTGTACCAAGGTGATTGACGCGGCTTCCTTCCGGCAAGTACACTTACATAGGATTATTAGGAGCCCAATCGCTCAAGGATGCTTCTCGCCCGTGAATTCGTTTCTTACCTCTCTCGCCAGCTAGTTCAGCGGCTGACTCCGCAGATTATTGAAACAACCGATCCCGCTGGCGCGGTCGAGTTGATTCACACAATCATCAGCGATGAGTTGAACGCGGAAGACGATCTGAATGACGAGGTCCGCGAGATCCTCAGCCAATACAGCGAGTACATGCGCCGCGAAGGCGTCAGCTATCAGGAGATGTTTCGCCGCATCAAGAAGACTCTCGTCTCGCAGCGCAAGATCGTACCCGCGGCCGGCCGCGACACCGGCGATCAGATGAAGCTCTCGCGCGACAAGCTGACCGACATTTCGCACAAAATGCTGGCCGCCATTCGCAAAAACCGCCAATTCCGTCTGAAGAAGGATCAGAATGAGGTTCGCCTCCAGATTCTGAACAACATGACCGAACTTCTTCAAATCGAGGAGAAAGTGGATCGCGCCTCTCGCGCCAAGATCCGCACGCAGAAAAAGGAAATCCCGGAAGGCAGCGAAGAATGGGATCTCCTGCAGCGGCGCTACTACGCCGAAGAGCTGAAGAAGCTCGGCATCGATCTCTCCCGGTAGACCGCTCCACATGCCCCCTGAAATCGTAGTGGTTGGAAGTCTGAACATGGACTTCGTGATCACCGTCGAATCCCTTCCTGCTCCCGGCGAAACCGTCCTCGGCGGAGACTTCGCCATGATCCCGGGTGGCAAGGGCGCAAACCAGGCAAACGCCGCTGCCAGACTCGCCACCTCGCATCGCGTAAAGATGATCGGCCGCGTAGGCTACGACATCTTCGCTGATCACCTCAAGGCCAGCCTGGCAAGCACCGGCGTAGATGTCAGTAGCGTAGTGGCCACCCGCACCCAACCCACCGGCACCGCCTTCATCTGGGTCGACCGCAACGGCCAGAACTCCATCGTTGTAGCCTCGGGTGCCAATCATGCCTTGGCGCCTGCGGATTTGCCGTCGTTCCATGGCGCGCGCTACGTCTTGTTTCAGCTCGAAACTCCGCTTGACACTGTAGCCGCCGCGCTCAAACAAGCGGGCAGGGAAGGCGTGGCGGCGATTCTCGATCCGGCGCCCGCCCAGCGGCTCCTCCCCGATCTTCTTGCCGCGGTGGATATCCTGACGCCAAACGAAACCGAAGCGGCAGTCCTGTTGGGCCGCAAACCTGCAAGGATTGCACTCGCCGATGCCCCAGCCCTCGCCCGTGCCGTCCGTGCGCTTGGCCCCAAAGCCGTAATCCTGAAGCTAGGCGATCAAGGCTGCCTCTACTGGGACGGCCAAACCGAAATACACTCCCCGCCGTTCCCGGTGCAAGCCACGGATGCCACTGCCGCGGGCGATACCTTCAACGCCGCTCTGGCTGTCGCGCTGGCCGAAGACCGCCCCCTTTTGCAAGCACTCCGTTTCGCCAACGCGGCAGCGGCCATCTCAGTTACCCGAAAAGGCGCCCAGTCCTCCGCCCCAAGCCGGCCGGAAGTCGATTCGTTCCTGGAATCCAACCGCTGAACGGCGGGCGCCCGGGGCGGCGGTATCAGCCATCGACAAACTGAATCGTAAGCGCCTGCTCCTTTGCGCCGGCACCCGTCCGCGGGGAAGATACGGCCCGCGGAACGCATTCGAATTACGAAATCCAGCCCCAAACTTCCCGCGCCGATTCCCGCACCAACTCCCGATTCCCAAGCTCCGCCGGGCCGCAAATCGAGCCTCTTCCGGGACAGTCCAGCAGCCTCCCGTTCCTCGGCCTCCGACCCCAAATGGAAACGCAACTCCTCATCAATCTCGCGCTCTTTCCCCGCAAGCCTCAACGCCAACCAAATACGCGATGCCGGCAATTGAAGCTTCTTCATACCGGTTTCAGCACCCTCCCAATAGCCAAAGAGAACTGTTCCCACTTAGAAAGTTCCGCAGCCAGCTGCTTCCGCCCGGTCCGCGTCAATGAATAAAACTTAGCCCGCTTCCCCTTATCGGAAAGCTCCCATTCGGCACTGATCCAGCCCTGTGCCTCCAGCCGGTGCATCGCGGGATAAAGTGAACCGGTCTCAACCTGCAAAACCTCCTCGGAGGTGCGCTGAATATGCTTCGCGATCGCATGACCGTGTGACGGACCAGCCACCAGCGTGCGCAGGATCATCAGGTCCAAAGTGCCCTGCATCAATTCCATACGGGAAGTTTTGTCTTTCGCCATGAGTTATGTAGACAGACTACTACATGATTGCGTAGCGTGTCTACGCAAAAGACTAATCCGTGTGCCGTGTGAATCCGCGGCGGCCGTCGATCGCGACTTCGATAGGGCAATCGAATCGCCCGCGTAATCTGATTACGAGGGCGATGAAGACGATCAGGCCAAAGCCAATAGAAACAACGCGCGGGCTTCCATGTCTGTCGCAACCCCCAGTTCCTCGACAACGCAGTGGAGTACCTAACGCACCCGTAGCGAAACCTTTTTTATCCCATTCATTCCATTCATCCCAGCCAAATAATTAAAACCGGGCGAACTCCCCGCTCCCAACCTGACACCCATGCCGGACATCAGGGCGACGAGCACGTGCCGAACGCGCCACGGGGATATGGTCCCGCCTGTAGGCCAAAGTTTTACACCGCCGGGCTCAAAGGTTTTTGAACGAAAGAACTCTCAATCCCGATAAACCAGATACCGCGAATTCTCATAAACGGGCTCCACGCCTTCCACCCGGTGAGCCTTCTGAAAAACCACGAAATCGATCCCCAACGCGCGGTACTCGCTCAACGGCAGCACCTTCTCCACCAGCCCCCACCGCCGCCACCACTCATCCGCGAATGCCGGCAGAAAATTCACCTGCCCGCCGCTCTTCCAATCCACATAAAGCGCCCGCAACGCCCGCGCCCGGAAGATCCCCGGATACAGCGACTCTCCCGCATCGGCAAACTGAAACACTGCATCCTTCGCCGTGTTCGCCTTGGCCCAATCCACCAGTTCCGTCATCTCCACCGTATGTACCGCGGAATAGTTTCTCACCTTTCCCGCCGTCGGAATCAGCACGAAGGGAAGCAGTGCGGCAACGATCGTCCCCCGCGGCCACCGCACCGCCGCCACCGCAACCGCCGCCAGCACCAGGATCACGAAAACCCGTTCCATCGTAGTCGATTGCCACAGGTTCGAAACCGTAGGCACCGCAAAGGGAACCAGAAAGAATACAAAACCTTCCACATACCGCCGCTTCTCCACCGCCCGGATTCCCGCCACCGCCGCCAGCAGCACCGCGAAAAACGTCACCAATAGCAGATACCGGCCGGGTTGGAATTGCGGCATCAGACTCCACTTCCAATCTTCCAGCAATAGAAACGATAGCCCTGGACTCAACGCCCCAATCAGCGGCAAAGCCACACAAAATACCTGCATCTCCGCCGGCAGCGTGCGCCGCACCCGGTACAACGCAATCAAGGAAATAGCCCAAAGCAACAGATAGTGCGACCACCAGGCCGCCAGCCAAATGGAAACCCAGTCATAACTAGCCCGCATCCGCTGCAGCTTCTCCAGCACCGGATCCAACTGCCCAAAAATATCTTGATGATAAGAGATCCCGGTCTGTGTCCAGGCGAAAATCGCCATCAACACGGCCGCACCAACAATTGCTCCCACCGCCCGGTATTCTCGACGCCACAGCGCCACCGCCCCCAACACCAGGCACCACGCCAACGCAGTAGGGGGATGGTACAGAAACGCGATACCCGACACCACCGCGCCGCCCGTCCATCGTTTCTGCAGCACCAACCCCAGCGCCAGCAGCAATAGCGCCAGCGCAAACCCGCGCGGCACCGGCTCATATTCCACTATCAGCACAGCCGGCCCGGTAATCGTGGCCCCTAGCGAACCCATCGCCGCCAGCAACACAGCCATTCGCGAAGACAAGCCAATCCCGGTCCCCACCAGCAGCAATCCCAGAATTCCCAGCGCCCGATAGACAAACTGCTGCCCCATCAGCACACCCTCAAACCCAACTCCCGTCACCCGGCGCAGCGCAATCGCCGCCTCGTCGTAGATCGTGAACGCAACATGAGGATTGATCGCGACAGTGTCGCGCGTCAACGCGGCCGGATCCCAGAAATGCTCCAGAATCGGCAGATAGATCTGTGTGTCGGATTGAAGAATGGTATGGCCGGGAAAATAGAAGAAGCTAATCAGCGCCAATCCCAGAACCGCCGCGCCAAGCAGCCACTTCTCCGTCATCAGTGAGCCGGCGTCTTTTCCAGCTGCTGCTTCGCCCAAATACGGTTAGGATTGAGTTCCACGGCTTTAGCCAGCGCCTGCCGCGCGTCGGCATTGCGGTTCAGTTTACGTAACGCAATCCCCAGCCACATCCGGGCCTCCGCCGATTTCGGATTCAGTTGTAGCGCTTTCTCGAAATCTTTCACCGCCAACTCCGCTCCGCCGCCAAACGCCGGTGGCAGGTAGTAGTTGCCGACACCGCGGCTGACATAAGCGGCCACCGATTTCGGATCCAGCTCGATCGCCTTGTTAATCGAATCCAGCGCGCACCGCCCATACTTCATTCCCAGCAGCGCGTTCGCCGGAATCACCTGCCCGCACAACGTGCCCAAAATGCGATGATACTCGGCTTCCTGCGGTTTCAGCGCCAACGCCCGCTCGGCAGTCTTGATCCCCAACTCGGCAACGGTCTTCGCCTGTCCCTTGTCTTTCACTTCGATGGCCACTTCCGCCAGGTAGGATTGCGCCAGCGCCACCCGGTATTGCGCCGCTGCGTCGCTGGTCTGCTTCGCCGCCACCGCCGATAAATCGGCAATCATTTTCTCCAACGCCGGACGATCCTGACGGTCCCGCGCCGCCTCCAGTTCGCCCGCGGTAGCGCCGCGCAAACACACAGCAACGGTAAAGAGCACAGCAATTCGCATATTCATTACGACTATAGACGCGCCACCTGCCGCTGAATGAGCAGAAAATACAGCCCCAGGCACGACAAAAGTACGCCGTTCACCGCCAGTACCACCGGCACCGTGAAAATCGGCACCAGCGCGCCCGTAATCAAGGCCCCAATCGGCATCCCGCCCCGGAACGCCACGTTATAAACGCTCATCACCCGTCCACGCATCGCATCCGGCGCAATCAGTTGCACCAGCGAACTGATCATGGAAAAAACCGCAATCAGCGCCGCGCCTGCCAAAAATAACAGAACACAACTCAGAATCAGAGATTTCGACAGCGCGAAGGCGGTGATCAGCGCACCCAGCGCCACCAGCGTCATCAACGTGGCTTGCCCCTTGTTCGGAATGTGTCCGAACGCTGCCACCAGTAACGCCCCGGCCACCGCCCCCGCACCGGACGTACAGAGCAGCAGCGTGTAAATAGAGGGGCCCATGTGGAAGATATCCCGCGCCACCACCGGCAGAAACACAATCAACGGTACGCCCAGAAACGTCATTAGAAACGCCAGCACAATCAACGGCAGCATCTCTTCCTTTCCGCGTATGAAAACGATTCCTTCTTTCATGCTGCTTAACAGGCTGACGCCCGGCTTCCCCAGAATCGGCCGGATTTGCAACAGCAGCAGCGAAATGATTACCGCCACAAACGAAAATCCGTTTAAGGAGAAACACCACGCCGCCCCCAGGCTGGTCAACGCCAGCCCGCCCAGCATCGGGCCAATCACCCGCGCCAGATTGAACTGAATCGAGTTCAAGGCAATCGCATTCGGCAGATCCTTCGGTTCCACCAGTGTCGGAATCAGTGCCTGATACGCGGGCCCTCCGAACGCCTGTGCCAGTCCCACCACGAAGGATAAGGATAAAATCTCCCACACATCCACCTTCGAGAAGGCGAACAGCGACGCCAGCAGGAACGCGCACGACATTTGCACAAGCTGTGATCCGATCAGCAGCTTCCGCCGGTCAAACCGGTCCGCAATCACTCCGCCCAACAGCGAGAAGAGAAAGATGGGAATCTGCCCCAGGAACGAATCGAGCCCCAGCAGAAATGCCGAGTTCGAAATCTGCAGCACCAGCCAACTCTGCGCCACGCTCTGCATCCATGTCCCGATGCTTGACGTGCACGCGCCAATCCAGAGCAACCGGAATTCGCGATATTCAAACGCCTTGAAAACTCGCTTCAGCAATTCACAGACCCGTTAAGGCAGCGGCTTTTGCCGGTGGATCAGGTGAACAATGTTCCCGTCTCCGTCCGCAAAAAATACCAGTCTGTTGCCCATGGTCTCGTAAGGCTCTGTCAGGAACTGCACATTCTGGCTCTTCAGCAGCTTGTGCCCTTCATCGAAATCGTCCGTCATGATCGCCAGATGCCTGATCCCGATATCTTTCATCTTGTTGGATCCGCGCTCGCCTTCCGACGGAATAATTTCCAGCATGCTGCCGTTCTTCGCCTTCACGAAGTAATTTCCCGCATACTCGAAGTTGATGTGGAATTCCAGGTGGTCCACATACCACTGCGCCAGCTTCTTAGGGTCTGGCGATGCAATCGCCGTGTGCTCCAGTCCATTGAACATACTGGTGAGTTTAACACTCCCTGCCCCACGGACGGCATCACCTTAACCGTGCAACAGGGATAGGCTCAACCGCTCACTCTGCGCTGCAAGCTGAGACGGCGAATCAGACGAGCGATAGCACCCCAATCAATAAACTTCAAAACTGAAAGTCTGGTTGGAACCTTCCGGCGAAAGCGTATACTGCCCATTCTCCAGCGTCTGATCCACTTCCACTTTCCACAAGTTATCCGCCAGCCGTGTCGCGTTCAGATAGATCGGCTTTGACGTGCCCCGCTGCTTCTTCTGGGAAATCACCACTTCGCGGTTCCCATTCTTCACGTCCATCTTAAACGCCGAAAGCTTTTCCGCCGACAGCTTCTCGGTGCGAATGATAAAGATGGGTTCCGCAAGCGGTGTCCTCGCCCGCGCCGACGCTCCCGGCACCACCGCCACTCTCGTGTCCTTCCGTGTCTCTTCGCGCGCCTCAACCGCTTCGGTTTCCACCAGTGTATTGGCGTGCATCAGATACGGAATATCGCTCTTCGGCGGCTTTGGCCCCGTATACTTCTCCGCCGCACTCAAACTCAACCCAACCAACAGCAACGCAAGCAAGCGCATAATCTTCATTCTACCGACGCGACAGCGCTTCGTTGCGTTCCTCTATCGTCGCCAGCACCCGCTGCGTCTCCAATTCCTCCACCGGCTTGCTCAGCAAAAATCCCTCGCCACCCTTAAAGGCCCGCGAAACCTCGGGATCCTGCCCTTCCGCCATCAACACAAAGGCGCCGATCAGTCTCCGCGTCCGGTCGAAAAATTCCACCCAGTTCATCCCCGGCAGCCGCACCGAGCAGAAGGCAACGTCGAATCGCAGCCGCTGCGCCATCTCAATCGCTTCTTCCGCGCTGCCCACCGGCACCACTCTGTGTCCGCGTACGCTCAGATAGCCCAGCAGCATTCGCTGCGTCTGCGCTTCCGGCTCCACAATCAGTATCGTCAACGCGTTGGTGCTGCGGCGCGAGGTGTCAATGGTTTCCTCCAGCCCGCGCTGCGAATACTGATGCAGCGGCAACTCCACTTCAAAACGCGAACCGGAAGGCAAGTTTCGCAGCAGCCGGATCTCCCCGCCATGCCCCTGAATAATCGCGCGGCACACCTGCAAGCCCAAATCGCTCCCGCTCGGTTGATCCTCAAACGGATCGCCCACATCGGCAACCTGTGTATGATCTGAATATTCAATCGTGATCCGCACGTGCCGCCCAATCACTCTGCTGGAAACCGCCATCGTCTTCACCGCCGATTCGGTCAACGAATGCTCGGCATGCACCAGCAGGTTCAGCATCACCTGCTCCAACTGGCTCTGGTTCCCCAGCACCAGCAGGCTTCCTTCCGGCAGGTTGTCCCGTGCCTGCACCCCTTTCAAATTCCACTCTCGCTCCCGGAATTCCATCAGGCTGCTCAAAACCCCGTTCACGTTTAGCGGCTTCGTCTCCGCCTGCTCCGGATCCACAAACGAAACCAGCCGCCGCACAATCTCCGATCCCCGATGCGCCTCAAACGAAATCTCCCGCAAGTCGTCTTCCGGCACAATCGTCGGGCGCACCATCAGAATTCGGCTCGCCAGCCGGTCAATCGCATCCAGCGGCCGCCGCAATTCGTTCGCCACTCCCGAAATCAACTGCCCCGCCGCCGCCATCTTCTCGCTTCGCAGCAGTTGCTCCCGCATCGACTGCTGTTCCTGCAGCTTCAGTGACGTGGCAATCTGGTTCGCTAAGTGCTGCAAACTCAATTGCTCGTCCACACTCGTGCTGCGCCTCTTGGTCGCGTACTTGATCGCCATCATGCCCAGCAAATCCTGCTGCGCGAACATCGGCACAAACAGCACCGCCCGCGGCAGATCTTCATCCGGCTCGCCTTGCATGATCGGGCTCTTCGCGGTATCGGGAACATGCAGCAGCGTGCGGTTGCGGAAACTCAACGCCACCGCCGAGGCGAATTGTCCCGCCGGCGTCTGAATACTCAGCGAACGCGGTTCCGGGTCGGAAGACGTCGGCACTCTATCCAGGTTCCCAGAGCTCTTGTTATACAAATAAAGGCAAACGTCGCTTGCCCGCAACATCTTTCCCAGCACCTCATGCAGCTTCTTTGAAATCTCAGCCGGAGTCGTGGCGGAGATCGCCTCCTCGGCCAGCGTCGTCATCACCCGCAATCTGCGCCGCTGGTCCGCCATGGCCCGTTCGCGGATCCACCACAGCCCCAGCGCCAATCCCATCACGATGATTCCCAGCAGCACGCCTTCCGGCGGCACAATCCAGCCCCGGTCCAGCAGCTTTACCGCCGACGCATCGCCAATCAATATTTGGAAAAACCGGTCGTGCGGCGGCACCGGGCAATACTGGGAACTGAATCCGATCACGCTCACCCGGTCTCCCGGCGCGAAACGGCTCAGTCCAATCCCGTTCGATCGCGAATCGCGCGGCAGAAACACCCGGATCGGCACTTCTCTCGGACTGCCGATCAGGATCACGTCGCCGCCGGAATTATCGCCGGTTGTGATCACATAGCTGTCTACCACAATCAGCGTGCCCAGCAATCCAAACGCGTTTAGTTCGGAGACGCTCGCCCGTCGCGCCGGCGGCGGAGTCACCCGGCCGATGCTGAAGATATTCTTGGGCTGCAGCACCGGCAATCCCGCCCGGTTCGCCAGCAATCCTTCCACGCCAACGTGATCGCCCGGTTCCATCGCGGCGAACAATTCATCGGTGCCTTCCAGTGTCAAACCGTGGCCGGAGCCGTCCTGAATCACCAGATGGCTGTAATCCCGCAAATGGATTGAACGCGCCGCTACCACGCCTTCGACTGAAATCTGCTGCCCCTCAAAAACCGGAGCATAGCTCGGCGCCCGCCTGGAACTGGCCTCTTCCAGGCTCAGCTTCGCCGGCTGAGCCGCAAGCGCGGCCGCCGTCGCCAGCACAATTACACAGCCGCGGATAAGGCGATAGATTGCAGCCATGGTTCTAATCCGGCGTCGAGAAAATCGGGAACCGCAAGTTCCACGCCCGAAAGTGCAGGCAGCGTCGTCGTCAATCCGGCCACCCGCATGCCGGCTGCGCGAGCCGCCGCAATCCCAGTTAACGAATCCTCGAACACAACACAATGACACGGCGAAATTTCTAACAGGTCCGCCACCTTGAGATAAATATCCGGGTGCGGCTTTGGCAATAGTACTTCATGCCCACTCACCACTGCCCGAAAGTACTTCTTAATATTAGTACCATGCAGCACAAGGTCTACATTAGCAGGTTCGCCGTTCGTCGCGAGTCCGATTGGTAAGTTCCGGTGCCGTTGCAGGAATTCAATCACTCCGGGAACCATGTGCGAATTCACCTTCGGCCCCATAATCTCCCGGTAGAGCCTCTCTTTGCGCGACCCGTGCTCCAGCACTTCCTCGTCCGATAAAACTGTGCCTTCGAAAAAGTCGCGCACGATGGCGTCATTCCGCTTTCCTAGCATTCTGGCTTCAAGCCCAGCAATCTCGATGCCATAACGCCGCAAGTAAAGCAGCCAAGCCTCGGTATGGGTGGACGTGGAGTCGATTAACACTCCATCCATATCAAATATAAGAGCCAATTGGTCTATAGACATCTAGCAAGGTTATTATACTGACTTCTCTGCCGAGCCGGGACTAAGCTTGCCACCGTTCCGGTACGCTCGTTTCAGGTACGATAGTACTCGTGTCCGGCGTGGCGAATTGACACAACTTGATGTAAATAAGCAGTAAGCTGGCTCCATTCCCGTTCGGAAAAGTGCCATCTCTAGGAACAGTCCGTAACGCCAGGAAAACGAGAAGAATCAGCTCGGTTACATTAGCAGGCACTCTAAGTACAAACCCTAATGGCAATAGTACTAGTACTCCGGCACAATGAAGGGGATAGTTTATCCGGAGCCTTCATGTCATTCCAATTTATCCGCACTTCCGTATTGGCGCTCTTAATCTCAGGCGGCATCTACGCCCAGGCTCCCTCCATCGGAGCCTGCACTGTACTTCCTGCCGATAATATCTGGAATACTCCAGTGGATACCCTGCCCGTATCTGCAAATTCAAACACTTACGTCGCCACCATCGGACCCGCTGCGCCCGTTCACGCCGATTTCGGATCAGGCACCTATGCCGGCGGTCCCATCGGCATTCCATTTCTCAAACTGCCAGGCACGCAGCCCAAACTGACCGCGACTTTTCTCTATTTCGACGAAAGTGACCCCGGCCCCTACGCAGTCCCGCTCACCGCGCCCATTGAAGGCGGCGCCAGCAGCACGGGAGACCGGCACGCCATCTCGGTAGACGTCGACAACTGCATTTTGTACGAGCTCTACCGCGCGTTTCCGCAAGCCTCAACTTGGAAAGCGGATGCCGGGGCAATCTACGATCTGAAGTCGAACGCCCTGCGACCCTCCACTTGGACCTCAGCCGATGCCGCCGGCCTGCCAATCATGCCCGGCCTCGCCCGTTATGATGAAGTGGCCGCCGGTGAAATTCGCCACGCTCTCCGCTTTACCGTCCCGCAAACCCTGCGCGCCTTCATCTGGCCGGCAAGGCACTACGCCTCCAGCCTGACTGACCCGCGCTATCCCCCCATGGGGCAGCGATTTCGCCTGAAAGCATCGTTCGATATTTCGCCCTTTCCAGCCGATGTTCAGGTGATTCTCCGCGCACTGAAGAAGTACGGCATGATTTTGGCCGACAACGGATCACCCTGGTACATCTCTGGCGAACCCGATTCCCGGTGGGACAACAACAATCTCGGCATGATGCGAAACATCAGTGGCTCTGCCTTTGAAGCCGTGGATGTAAGTTCGTTGATGCTAGACCCGAACTCCGGCCAGGCCCGGCAGTCCGGCCCTTCGGTTTCGGTCACGCCCGCCTCCGTAACTCTCACCACACAAGCCACCCGGCAATTTACCGCCAGTGTCACCAACTCCCCAACGCAGGCAGTGACATGGTCGGTGAACGGCATCCCCACTGGAAATTCGCAGTTTGGCTATATCGACGCGAGCGGTCTCTATTCCGCTCCGTCTTTCGTCCCCACACCGGCGTCGGTAACCGTCCAGGCGGCCATCACTGCCACACCAGCCATCGTGGGCACGGCCAGCGTCACCATTCAACTTCCGGTTCCAGCACCATCCATCTCTTCCATCACTCCGAATCCGGTAACGGCGGGTAGCTTCACCCTCACCGTGAACGGCAGCGCTTTCCAAAGTGGAGCCGTGGTGAAATGGAACGGTGCCGCTCTCACAACCACCTATGTATCGGCATCGAAACTGACCGCTACCGGCTCTACCTCTGCGGCGGCCAGTGCCGTAGCCATCACCGTCACCAATCCTGGCGGTCAAGCCTCGAACACTGTCAACATCGCCGTAACAGCCCCGGCCGTTACAGTGATCATTTCTCCCGCCAGTGCAAGCGTGCGAATCCGCCTGACCAGGCAATTTACCGCCAATACGAAGGTCGTCTGGAAGATCAATGGCATCACAGGGGGGAACTCCACCGTGGGTAGAATCACCACCGCGGGCCTCTACACCGCCCCCAATTCGGTGCCGTCACCGTCCACGGTCATCCTCACCGCCACCAGCACCATAGACCCATCAAAGTCCGGAACGGCTCCAATCACCATAGTCCGCCGTTAAACCTCATGTTGGAAATCATCGGGGCGAATCGACTGTAACGCCCCCACCAAGATCAGCGTTCATCTACCGTGCATCGGCGGCTAAAAAATTGACAGTCGATAACGCAGATAACCGCCACTCCACCAGAAAACGACGAATCCCGCTCGGCTCGAGCGGACATTCTTTAGTCAGCTATCTCCTCGTCCCCTCCAAACCCAAAACTGAAAATAGTTCTTCCCATGGGCACTTGATAAGGCTATACTGGATCAATTTTTCAAGTCTCGCGGACAAGTTGGGCCATGCGATAGAACGGTTTCTATCTGCCACAGTTCTGTCTGCGCAAAGGGTGACTAACAAATGCGATCTCAAGTACTTGCTTTTACGCTCCTCCTGTTAGCGTTGGTCTTCATCTCGTCAACGCTTTGCGCACAAGAAGTTACCGCCGGCATCTTCGGCGTAGTGCAAGATAGCTCTTCCTCTGTAATTCCCGGTGCTCAAATCCGGCTCAAAAACGCGGAAACTGGCCGAACCTGGCAGATCACCTCCGACGAGTCCGGCGCGTTCTCAATTACGCTCCTGCCCATCGGTACCTATGAAGTAGTTGCCGAAACACAAGGCTTCAAGCGAACCGTAGTTAGCGATGTAGTCTTGCGAGTTAACGATAACCGCCGCTTCGTATTCACCATGGAAGTCGGCCAACTCGCCGAACAGGTAACCGTGGAAGCCAACGCCGTCGCGGTCAACGTAGCAACCGGCACCACCAGCCAATTGCTGGACGGCAGCGACATGGTGAAGATGCCTTCGCGTGGACGCAACGTTCAGCCCTTTGCACTGCTCATGCCCGGCGTCGTCTCCACCACGCCTTATGATCGCCGCAACAATAATTCCGCCGTTAACGGCGTCCGCCCCACTCACAACGCTTGGCTGATCGATGGCGGATATAACATCGATACCGGCGGCAACTGGGGTTCGCCTCTTGCACCCAATATCGAGACTGTAGCTGAGTTCCGCGCCATTCGCGGCAACTATTCGGCGGAGTTCGGCACCGGCGGAGGCTCGCAATTCAACGTCATCACCAAAGGCGGAACCAACGCCCTCCACGGCTCGCTCTATTACTTCCAACGCAACGACAAGTTGAATGCCCGGAACTATTTCTCACCCACTCGCGACCCCTTCATCGGCAACGATTTCGGCGGCTCCGTGGGCGGCCCGGTCTACATTCCTAAGGTGTACAACGGCAAGAACAAAACGTTCTTCTTCATCCTCATCGGAAATATTAAGGAACGCCGCCAGGCGCGCTTCAATCAGATTCTGCCCACCGCCGCCTATCGTTCCGGCGATTTCTCCGGCCTCAACCGCGCCATCTACGATTCCACAACCGGCGCTCCGTTTCCCGGCAACATCATTCCCTCTTCCAGAATCGATAAGAATGGAGCGGCCTACGCCAAGCTTTACCCGAATCCAAACTTCATCAACTCCGCCGGACAGAATTGGACCGCGCTGCAAGGCCGCCTCGATAACACCGACGAGAAAAACTTCCGCGTCGATCACAATTTCAACGACAACAACCGGCTGATGTTCCGCTACACTCCGGAATACCGCCGGTCCGTCTACAAAGAGGGCCCGGGCTTCGCCATCTTCACCCGCGAAGATCAAACACCCGCCCAAAATATGACGGCGAATTTCACCTCGGCCCTTCGTCCCAATCTGTTGAACGATTTCAATTGGGTCCGCTCCCACAATCGCATCAAGCAGTTCCCCGCGGACGTGACCCCTTCGTCGACAGGCATCAACATTCCGCAATTGTTCGCCGACGATGCAAGCACGTATCCGCTTACCAGCCTCAACCTCAGCAAGGTTCCGGACCGCATCCCTACCATCAGTTCCATCGTCGGCTACGCGCCGTTGAACAACGCTACACCCTGGAGCAACTATCAGACGATTTACGAATTCAAGGACAACCTGACCTGGATCAAGAACAAACACACGTTCAAGACCGGCTTCAACTATTCCTACGAAATCAAGTTCGAACCCACCAATACAAACGTTTTCGGGGACTTCAATTTCGATGGCCGCGCTACCGGCTTTAACGGCGGAGTGGGCGACGCGTTCGCCGATCTGCTGCTCGGAAAGGCTTCCGCCTACAATGAGACCAACACCGTAGCCTTCAACGACAATCGCCGCAACGCGTTTGAAATGTACGTGGACGATTCCTGGAAGATAACCAAGCGCCTCACCCTCAACATCGGTCTCCGCTATTCCATCTTCCCTCCGGCGCATGAACCGAATAACCGCTTCCGCGTTTTCATCCCCAGTCTCTATAGCACCTCGAAAGCAGTTGCCGTAGATTCAGCCGGCCACATCGCTCGTGGCGTAGGCAACCGCTTCAACGGACTGTCGGATCCCACCAACTATTGGAAAAATTCCAGGACCAACTTTGCCCCGCGCGTCTCCTTCGCCTACGATGTCTTCGGCGATGGCAAGACAGCGGTCCGCGGCGGCTACGGAATCTTCTACTCCCGTGAAATCCTCGGCGCGTTTATTCTCATGTCCGGCAATCCGCCGTTCTCGGAATTGCTCCAGGTCACCAACACTTCGCTCTCAAATCCTGGCGGCGGAAGCACTCGCAACTACGATCTGCCCATCACTCTCGGTAACATCGATACCAACCAGCTCACGCCATACACGCAGCAGTACAATTTCAATATCCAACATGCACTCGGCAGCACCATGGTGCTGGAAGTCGGCTATTCCGGATCCCGCGCCATTCATATGATGCGCACGCAGGATATCAACCAGCCGCCCGCCACTGCGGCAATCGCCCGCGGAACGCAAAACGCCGATCAACTCCGCCCCTACCAGGGCTGGAGCATAATCAACCAACGGGAGCAAAGCTACGCTTCGAATTACAACGGCCTACAACTCGGCCTGAACCGCAGCTTCTCGCATGGCCTGATGGCGCAGGTAGCCTACACTTTCTCGAAGGCCATCGACAACGCCGACTTCACCGGCGGCATTTACGGCTTCTATCCCAACACCCGTAACGCTTCCGGCGAACGCGCCCGCGCCAGCTTCGATTCGAGGCACAACTTCATCGCGTCGTATGTTTATGAACTGCCCTTCGGCCGCGGGAACCAGAGCATCCTCGATAAGGTAATCGGCGGCTGGCAATACTCGGGTATCGTCAGCATCCGCACCGGCCTGCCCATCAGCCCGGAACTCGGCCGCGACATCGCCGGCGTGGGCGCTGCCACTCGCCAGCGACCGTTCGCCACCATGTCCCCGGTTCTCGATCGTTCGCGGCGAAACGTCACCCAGTGGTTCAACGCCGCCGCCTATCGCCCCATCGTCGATTCCGATTACGGAACCTTCTCCCCGGTCTCGCGCAACATCCTATCCGGCCCCGGTTGGAACCAGTTCGACATGTCGTTCGCCAAAATCATCAAAATCAAAGAGAAGCAGGAACTACAAATCCGCGCCGATGGTTTCAACATCTTCAACCACACGCAATTCGCTTCAGTCGGCACCAGTTTCTTCACGCCGGCTTCGTTCGGTAAGGTTACCGCCGCGCGCGATCCTCGCAGCTTTATGGTGGGCGCTCGCATACAGTTCTAACGGCGCCGCGCAGACCCAGTGTCTACCGTGCCACCAGGCAATCGTAGACGCGTACGCAAAAACAGGCATGGGCCGCTCCATAACAGAGCGGCCCATGCCCAAACCCGCCACGTTCTACCACAAGCCCTCCAATCGCCACTACGCCATAGACCAACAGTCCAAGATCACACGGTACCAGCTCGATACGGCCGGCCACCCCGTCAACAGCATTGAAAAACAGATCACGCTGGCCATCGGCTCCGGCAACCACGCCATCACCTACGTTCACCGCACACCCCAAGGCAGACTCCTCGAACTCCCAATCTCCTGGTACGCCAAGTTGAACGGCTACGCGATGTCCCCAGGCTATGAACGGTCCGATCAGCTGGACTTCCGCCGCGAAATATCCGCTTCCTGCCTCTTCTGTCACTCAGCGGGAAAACAACCAGCCCCAATTGACTGCCAGCGATGCCACGGCCAGGCGCAAGCCCATCTAGCCGCTCCGAAAAAAGGAAACATCCTCAACCCCGCCCATCAACCCGCGGAGCGGCAACTCGAGATCTGCCTGCAATGCCACCTCGAAACCGCATCGCAAGGAATCGTCGATTCCCTGCGCAAACCCGGCCGCGAAGTGTTCTCATTCCAGCCCGGCGAAGCGCTAGCCAATTACAAAAACTACTTCGCTTATGCAGACTCCGGCCACTTTGAAATTAATCACGCCGGATTCCGCCTGCTGCAATCCCGCTGCTACCTGGAATCCAAAGACGCAATGACCTGCACCACCTGCCACGACCCGCATTCAGCCAAAGTGAAACCAGACTCCTGCCAAAGCTGCCACCAGCAACCCCACACCACCGCGGATTGCCAGACCTGCCACATGCCGAAGCGCACCGCCTCCGACGCGATCCATACCGTGATGACGGATCACAAGATCACCCGCAAGCCAATCCTCACAGGCCACACCAACTCCGGTCCGATCATCGACTTCTACACCAAAGCCGATCCGCACTCCCTGGCGTTAGCCAACCAGGAAGGCGTTCCGGCCATCTACCGTAGCTACCTGCGGCAGGATCCAAATAATCAGCCAATCCTGGTGGCGCTAGGAAAAGCGTTACTCCGCCAAGACCAACCGGACGAAGCTGCAACAGTCCTGGAAAAAGCAACACAGCTAGACCCTAAAGACACCAATGCGCAAACGTATCTGGCGATAGCCGAAGCAGTCCAAGGCAGCACCCAAAAAGCCCTCGCCATTCTCCAAAAGGCAGTGATCGACAACCCTGACCACGCCCTGGCCCGCATCAACCTCGGCATTACACACGAAGCCCTCGGCGACCTGAAAGCGGCGCTAGCCGATTACACCGAAGCCATCCGCCTGCAACCCGATTCCACCGAAGCCCGCCACCGCCGCAATACACTACAACAACGCTTGCGCCACACCGCACCAATCGACGATCCTAAAAGATCACAGTGACCGCAAAAGAGTTCATAAACAAATGGTGGCCTTCGAGTCTTGGAGAGCGCCAGGGTTCCCAATCCCATTTCAACGATCTATGCCGGCTACTCGGCGAACCAACGCCCACCGAAGCCGATCCCGACGGCGCCTGGTACACCTTCGAAAAGGGTGCGGAGAAGACAGGCGGCGGCAAAGGCTGGGCAGACGTTTGGAAACGAAAACACTTCGCTTGGGAATATAAAGGGAAGGATAAGGACCTAACCGCGGCCTTCGCCCAACTCCAACGCTACTCCCTGGCGCTGGAAAACCCGCCAATCCTGATCGTCTCCGACATGGACACCATCATCGTCCATCCCAACTTCACCAACGCCGTCAACAAACCTTTTACAATCACGCTCAGCGATCTGGAACGCGAAGACAAACGCCGCATCCTGAAGCTCGCCTTCACAGACCCCGAACAACTCCGTCCCGAAGTCACCCGCGAAGACATCACCAAGGAAGCAGCCAAGGAATTCGCCGACATCGCAATCGCCCTGCAATCCCGCAATCACGCTCCGGAAAAGGTGGCGCACTTCATCAATAAGGTAGTCTTCTGCCTGTTCGCCGAAGACATCGGTATCCTCCCCGCCAACCTGTTCACCAAGCTTCTGGAAACCTCGGTTCGCCGGCCTGAGCGTTGCAAGCCGATGTTCACGGAACTCTTCAGCGCCATGAAAGACGGCGGCAGCTTCGGCGCCGACGACATCGAATGGTTCAACGGCGGCCTCTTCGAAGATTCCGAAGTACTACCCCTGGAAGTCAAAGATCTCCGCCTCATCCTGAAATCGGCGCGCCGCGACTGGAGCGTTATCGAACCATCCATCTTCGGCACGCTATTCGAACGCGGCCTGGACCCCGCGAAGCGAAGCCAGTTAGGCGCCCACTATACAGACCAGATATCCATCTCGCGCATTATCGAACCGGTAGTAATCGAGCCACTTTTACAAGAATGGCAGGAGCTAAAAGCAAAAGCCCGTGTGCAATTGGGGCAGGCACAAACCGCCCAAAGTAAAGCCGTACAAAAGCGGCTCCGCGCCGAGATGAACCAGACCTTTCTCGACTTTCGTACCAGGCTTCGCGACTTCCGTGTCCTGGACCCGGCCTGCGGGTCGGGCAATTTCTTATACATCGCTCTCCGCGGCCTGAAAGATCTGGAACAACGAGTCCTGCTCGAATGGGAAGAGTTCGAAAAGACCGCCGCCTTCCCCAGCGTCGGGCCGGAAAACGTGATGGGAATCGAGATCAACGCCTATGCCGCCGAACTCGCCCGCATGACCATCTGGATAGGCGAGATCCAATGGATGATGCAGCACGGCTTCTCACACTCCCGGCCGGTCCTAAACAAGCTGGATCAAATCGCCTGCCGCGATGCGTTGCTCAATGCGGACGGAACTGAAGCCGAGTGGCCCAAAGCAGATTGCATCGTAGGCAATCCCCCATTTCTAGGCGACAAGAAAATCCTCACCGAACTAGGGGACGAATATGTAGCCCTACTTCGCAACACATACGAAGGCCGTGTCCCAGGCGGCGCCGATCTGGTGACGTACTGGTTCGCAAAAGCAGCGGACGCTCTGGAAGCGGGCCGAGCCCAACGCACCGGACTAGTCGCCACCAACTCAATTCGAGGCGGACAAAACAGAAAGGTGCTCGACCGCATCCGCACCGTCGGGACGATCTTCGACGCCTGGAGCGACGAAGAATGGGTCTTGGAAGGTGCAGCCGTACGTGTGTCGATAGTCTGTTTCGCAAAATCCTTCAACGGAAAACGGCACCTCGACGGGCGTGAGGTGTCGGATATTTATCCAGACTTGACCGCACATGAAAACGGAGCCAGCACAGGGACGGACCTGACGCTGGCCAAGCGGCTGGTCGAGAACCAAAATGTAATCTTCATGGGATCGACGAAAGTGGGCGCATTCGACGTTCCGGGTGATCTGGCCCGCACATGGCTTCAACTGCCGACCAATCCCAACGGACGGCCAAACAGCGATGTCGTTAAACCCTGGTCCAACGCCGCGGACTTAACGCGCCGCCCTTCAGACACCTGGATCATTGATTTCGGCGTAAGTATGTCCGAGCAGGACGCGGCACTGTATCAGGCTCCATTCCAGTACCTGCTTGAAAATGTCCGAGCCGAACGGCAGAACAATCGACGGCAGGCTTACGGCATTTCGTGGTGGCGCTTCGGAGAGACTCGACCCGCGTTGCGCGAAAAACTGGCCAACCTTAGCCGATCAATAGCGACCCCTAGAGTCTCCAAACATCGAGTCTTTGTATTCTTTCCGAGCGCCGTGCTCCCAGACAATGCGGTTTACGTAGTAACCCGCGAAGACGACACTACCTTCGGCATTCTCCACTCACGCTTCCACGAAAAATGGTCGCTCGGACTCTGCACCTGGTTGGGTAAAGGAAACGACCCCCGCTACACGCCAACATCCACCTTCGAGACCTTCCCGTTCCCAGCCGGCCTAACCCCAAATATCCCAGCCGCCAATTACGCCGAAGATCCCCGCGCCCAAAAAATCGCCCAAGCCGCCAGGGAACTAAACCGCCTCCGCGACCACTGGCTAAACCCGCCAGACCTAATAAAACGAGTCCCGGAAGTAGTCCCAGGCTATCCGGATCGGATCGTTCCCATCAGCCGCGAAGCTGCCAACGAACTGCGAAAACGCACCCTGACCCAGCTATACAACGAACGCCCGGCTTGGCTCGACCACGCCCACAAAGCCCTCGACGCAGCCGTAGCCGCAGCCTACGGATGGCCGGCGGCAATTACCGATGAGGAAGCCCTAACGCAACTGCTCGCACTCAACTTGGAACGCGCCAAGCACCAACCCTAGAACGGTAAAATCTCTTCCCGCACCGGATCGAAATCAATCCGCCGCCGTTCCATATAAGAAATATTCCCCAGATGCGAAGCCTGCGCCGACCTATGCCCAATCAGCACATCCCCATTCGGCAGCTTCCGCGACTTCACGCACTCCAGAAAATTATTCACATGGTCCAAAGTCAAATCATGCGGCTCGGCCTGCACCACAACCGGTGGAGCCTTCCTATCCAGCGAATAGTACTCATAGCGCGACCGGTCGATCCACAACCGTCCCTTCGTCCCGCAAAACTCAATCGCCGCCCCGGTAATCCCTGGCGCCAGCGTAGCCTCAAACGTAGCCGTATACTCACCCGGATACTGCAACAGCACGTTGATCGTATCCGGCGCAGTCCGCCCGTCTTTATAGTGATAAACCCCACCCGACGCCGAAGCCGAAATCGGCGTATCCTGCCCCATGAACATATGCACCACATCGATCCAATGCGTGAACAGATCCGTAACCTGCCCGCCGCCAAAATCCAGATAGGCACGCCAGTTGTAATACTGCTGCGGATCGTAGTCACGCCACTTTAACGGCCCTAAGTAATGCCCCCAATCCAAATTCGAAGGCTGTGTCTGCAACGACGCCGGCGCCTTCCGCAAGTGATAAGTATTCCCATGCCACCACGTCCGCGCCAACGTAATTTTCCCCAGCGCCCCCGTATCGAAATACTCTTTCTTCGCCCGCAAATAATGGATCCCCGACCGCTGCTGCATCCCCACCTGGCAGATCCGCCCATTGATCCGCGCTGCTTTCACAATCGGCGGACCCTGCTCCGGTTTCAGCGTCAGCGGCTTCTCCACATAAACGTCCTTGCCCGCATTCAGCGCATCGATGGCGCAAGTGGTGTGCCAGTGATCCGGCGTAGCAATCAACACCACGTCCACGTCTTTCATCTCCAGCAGCTTGCGATGATCCCGGAATTCCTTGGCGTTCGGAGCCTTCTGCCGGAAATTATCCAAGTGCTGCGCATAGACATCGCTTAGCGCCGTCACCTGCACCGACTCGTTATGCAGGAACTGCGTCATGTCCAGATTGCCGCGCTCCCCGCACCCAATCACGCCTAAATTAATCTTGTCGTTCGCTCCCAAAATCCGGGAATACGAAGCGGCAGTAACAGCCGCAGCCGTGCCGCGCAGCAAATCTCGCCGTGCCATCGTCATAGTTACATTCTCCGTGTCCAGTGAACCGGACCGTGGTTTCTATTGTAGTTCTGAATGCGGAACACTGGCGTGGCCCTTGCCTCCGCCATTCCCCGCTCCCACCGCACGATTTCATGCCCGTAAGACCACTCTTGTGGGAGAACTCATTGCGGCACCAGTAGTTTCCCATCCGCGACTAGTAAAGGAGTGTACATGGTCCTGTGGCCCGCCAAAGGTGATGAAAATGGGGGTGGAAGAGCGATATGCTGAACGACAGCGAGGAATGGTAAAGGTTGTAATCGCTCTGGAGCTGTAGAGGCCGTAAAGGAGTCTGATCGGGAACGCGCGTTTTTGAACCAAACTTTGTGAGATCGTCCTTCCAATGAGGAAGGGCGATGAGCATCGGATTCTAACGCAGGCGGCGCAAGCAGCGGTAAAGAAGAAAGGCAGCCACTTCCAAACTGTATTTCGGAGGCTGCTACCGGGGCTCAAATACAAAGGCGCCATCTGGGCGATTGCCCATCGGCTGGGACGGTTGCTTTGGAAGCTTCTCCACGACGGCATCAGTTACGTCGAACAAGGCCGGGAAACACATCCCAAAGTCAAAAAACGCAGAGCTCAAAAACTGCTCCGGTTGATGGATCTATCACACCTGATGGAAACCATTCGCCAGCCTCCTTCGGTGACCAATCATTCCATCGAAGTTCGAGCCCCGCTCTAGTTTGATCTTGAATCTCAGACTCAATTTTGAGCAATCGGGCTGTTGAGAGTCGAAGTGAAACATATGCTCGTCCCGCAATTGTTATGTCTTCCCAGAGATTAAGTATTGCGATGCCGGCGACGGCGATAGCGAAAGTGCCAACCCCAACAGAATTGCCCCGATGGGCACGTTGTGCTCGCTGAGATTCACCCACAAGTCCGCACGAGAAACGATAACGCTGAATGTCGCAATCGACGCGGTGTTGATGCCGAGGTACTCTGATCTAGAGATCTTATCCCCGTCCACCAGTACCCTCCTGAATCCTGGCAAGCGCACGCTGCACCTGCCCCGATTAGCGCCCAATTACATTATGCCAACCGTACGTGGGCTTGCTCGAAAGCGTCGTTCTGTCCCTTTCCTCCTCGGTGACGGCGATGGCGGCCACGATCTTTCGCCCCCCAAACCGCGCGAGGCCTGCGCACACCGCCAACGGATACAAGGGGCTAAACTGGTTGTGGAGGTCAATCACGGTGGCGTTTGAACAGATTTCCATCGACCAGGCAATTTGCCACGGGCAGGCTTGCGTGAAGGGTACGCGGATTCCTGTTCACCAGATCATCCGAATGCTGGCGAATGGCGACTCCGTTGAGGAATTATTGGCCGAATACCCGTCTTTGACGCGCACGGCCGTCATGGCTTGCCTCGAGTACGCGGCCGAGTTGGCTGAGGAACAAATCACGCCGCTGCTTTCGTCCGGTCGATGATGGATGAAAATCTTCGTCGACGAGAACATCCCACGAACACCTGAGGGAACTCGGTCATGACGTCAGGGATATCAGCGGGACTGCCAACCAGGGTGTGTTTGATACCGATTTCTGGGGCTTCGCAACTACTGTCGTTAGTGTTCTGAAATCAGACGGTAGCAAGCCATCACCGATTAAAGCACAGGACCGCAGTCCGTGAATTTCTCTTCTAAGGCGATTGCGGCCCGAACTAGTGGCGATGGCTAACGATCATTGGAGCATCACTATGTTGGTTTCCGCCTGGTAAACCAACCGCATTGCACCACCTCAAAAGAGCCTGGGGAGGAGCGCTCAATCGCGGCCAGGATTGCCGGAATGTTACTTTTGATAATCGGAAGTTGTATGGCGGAAAGTGCAAGTATTGCCAAGCGGCGTCCGGCCAGGTTTTGTTCGTAGTTCAAGGTCTGATCGCCCGTAACAAGTACTTCAATTCCCGCCGTTTCGGCTGACGCAAGCAGTTCCCCAATCTTCAACTCGGCCCAACCCATATACGCAGCCGTTACCACTTCATGTGGCCCCAAGAGGCTCCGCAAGGCGTGGTCAAGATTTTCATCCAGTAGCACCTTCACTGGTGCTATCGCTCACGCTGAGAGCGCGCGAATTCGATAAGGCGTTCAATTTGTTCGATCGAAAGTGTAGGAAAACCTTCTTGCAGCTCAGCAATGGTTTCGCCCAAATCGTAACTGCCAACAATAGCATCGGGCATGATGCGCGTTCCACGGACTACCGGACGGCCCGAAACCTTGCCGGGCACGCGTTCAATCAATTCGCAATGCGTCCAATCGACGGTCAAACTTGTATCGATGTTTGCCACGTCCTTATCCTCTTTTTTTAGAGTAGCCCTTTTGTCCTGGCAAGTGCTGTGGATTGCGATAGAACCCGTTCAAACTGCATACCCTTTACGAACCTGTAGGGCTCGGCCCTGCGGCAACTTCCTCGATCGTGGGTTGACGGCAGATTGGATGTCTTGGCTTTTATGCAGTCTGCTGCCGCCCTCGATGTCCACCTCGCTTATGGACGAATCTTTTCCAAGTCACTATACCCAGTCGATGGCTCCCCATGCGTGCACTAAACACCCCACACCTCCCAAAAATGAGCCCACCATAAAACTCAGTCACAGCTCTAGAAAAGAAACCGCAACCAATTGATTCAAAATGCGTTACCACCAATAAAGCCACCCTCCAAACCCCCTGAAATTAGGTCCCCCTCCTGTACAATACAAACCAGAAAGGCGAAGCAGATGGCGACTCCAGCAGCAAAAATCAACGATAAGCACTCCGCACTCGCGACCACACCCGCAATATCCCAACTCCTGGCAGCCTTCCGCCGCGATCTCCACCCCGCCACCTTCACCGAAGACCAGTTAATCCAGACCATGGCCCGTAGCTTCCATTGCGCCCTCCGTGCCACCGCTCTGGAAACCAACGTCATCGACGCCCAAATCGCCGCCATCGCGGATCACCCCAGCATCGTGGCCTACGCCAAAAAACACGGCACAGGCTTCCACTACGACACACTCCGCCTGGGCCAAGCCTTTGAATCCGATCAAGCCAATCGCGGCGTCCAACCTAAGCTCACGCGGGCCATAGCAACGCACGACCAGGCATTCCTCCGCGCTCAAACCAGCCTCCAAAAACTCCAGGCCCAAAAATGAGCTCCCCCGCCCAGCAAGCCGCCAATCGACGCAACGCCGCCGCGTCCACCGGCCCCAAATCCGCCGCAGGTAAGCGGAAAGTTTCGCAGAACGCCAGGACCCACGGCCTCCGCGCTCAAACCGAAATCCTAAGCCCAGCCGACCATCAGGAAATCGCCAGAATCACCGGCGAATTCACCAAAGAATTTAAAGGCCCCCAAGTAGCCCAGCTAGCCAAAGCCCACTGGAACCTGCAACGCGTTGACACTCTCGAAGATCAACTCTTCGACGACACCGAAACCAACCCGGAAGAAATCGCCAGCCGTCTCCACAACCTAAGCCGTCACCGCGCCCGGCACCAGCGCCTCTTCCACCAAGCCTTAACCCAGTGCATAGCCGCCCAATCGCACGAACAAAGCCAATCGCCTGATCCCATTCATCCCATTTATCCCAGCCAAATGTTCTTTCCAGCCCGAACCGACGCCCCCCAGCGCGGTATAATTCCTCTGGAATGGACCTCTACGACGAAATCATCCGCCTCCGGCGTCTCGGCCAGAAGTGCGCACTCGCCACCATCGTCCAAGTCCGCGGTTCCATCCCAAGTTATGAAAGCGCCAAGCTACTGGTGCGCGAGGACGGCTCCATGGCCGGCACCATAGGCGGCGGCTGCGTGGAAGCCGAAGTCTGGAATGCCGCCCGCGAAGTGATCGAAACCGAAAAACCCAAACACCTCAACTTCAGCCTGGGCCAGGACGCCGCCTACGACAACGGCCTGATTTGCGGCGGCCAGCTAGACGTATTCGTGGAACCTATCCTGCCCCAACCCAGCGCCATCATCTTTGGCGCCGGTCACATCTCAAAGAGCCTCTGCAAAGTAGCAGGCCTGGCCGGATTCCGCACCACCGTCGTAGACGACCGCGAAGCCTTCGCCAACGCCGAACGCTTCCCCGAAGCGGACGAGATCCACGCGGGTGAATACGAATCCGTCTTCCCCAATCTCCCGGTCAATGAGACCACGTACGTAGTCATAGTCACCCGAGGCCACCGTGACGACATGCGCGTTCTCCAGTGGGCCATCGGCACCAACGCCAAATACGTCTCCATGATCGGCAGCAAGCGCAAGGTGATCTCGGTCATCAAGGAACTGGAAAAACAGGGCATCCCGCGCAGTGCCTTTGAGCGCATCTTCGCGCCCATGGGCCTCGACATCGGAGCCATTTCGCCCGAGGAAATCGCCGTCGCCGTTGTAGCCGAGATGATCGCCGTTCGCCGCAATCCGGATTCCCAGTGGCGCAGCATCACCAAGTCCGTGTACTCTAGCGAAGCCCTGCGAGCCCACCTGAAGTGAACCTTGCCAGCTTAATCCTTTCAGGTGGCGCATCGCGAAGGATGGGCACGCCGAAGGCTCTGCTCGTCTACCAGGGCGAGACGTTCCTGGACCGCCTGATTCGCATCTTCCACGAAACCTGCAACAGCGTAACCGTAGTCCTCGGTCACGACCAGTCCATCCAACACCGCATCCAGCGTGCCGCCGAAGCCAGTTTCGTACTAAACCCCGACCACGAAAAAGGCCAACTGACTTCGCTGCAATGTGGCCTCAGAGCAATCCCAGAAGACGCAGACGGAGTCATCTTCACTCCGGTAGACTACCCCGCAATCCAAGTCTCGACAATTCAAAGGACAGCCGGGGCCTTCTTCGGCACCGAACCGGATGGTCGCCATCGCCCTCTCTTGGTAATCCCAACGAATCAGGGAAGACACGGGCACCCGGTCCTCTTTACACGTTCCCTGATTTCGGAATTCCTGGCCCTCCCGCCCGAAGCCGAAGCCCGCACCGTAATCCGCCGCAACATCGCACACACCACCTACGTCGAGGTAGAAGATCCAGGCATCCTCAAAGATATAGACGATCCCCAAGCCTACGCGGAGTTGCTGGCGGCAATCCAATGAGCATCCCGCCAAAGTCCATCCGCCGGCTGCTGCTGGCATCCCTGGCAATCCTTATCGCAGCAGGCATGGCCGCGCCCTTCGTCACTCTAAACCGCCTCACCGGCCGCATCAAAGTTGCGCTACAGAACTCGCTCCACCGCCGCGTGGATATCGGCGACGTTCATCTCAACCTCTTCACCGGACCAGGCTTCACCGTGGAAAATGTCCTCATCTATGAGGACCCATCCCTAGGCATCGAACCCTTCGCCTCCGTCACCTCGCTCCAAGCCCGCGTCAGCCTCTCCTCTCTCTGGACGGGCCACCTGCAATTCTCCACGCTTACTCTCGAAGACCCCAGCGTCAATCTCACCAAGCCGGAAAACGCGCAATGGAGCATCATCCCGCTCCTCCAGCAAACCAATGCCGCCACGGAAGTCTCCCGCCTGCCCGTAATCCAAGTCCGCAACGGCCGCCTCAACTTCAAGTTTGGAGACACTAAATCCTCGTTCTACCTCACGGATGCAAACATAGACGTCTCTCCCCAATCCGGAGCTCCCGGCTCATTCAACGTCCGCTTCTCAGGCTCGCCCGCCCGCACCGATCGAGCGGCCCAAGGCTTCGGCGCCTTCAACGGACGCGGTTCCTGGATCACCGCCCCCAACAAGGAAAGCGCGCTTGACCTATACCTGGAACTCGAAAAGAGCGACATCGACGAAATGGCCCGCCTGCTGCGCGGCCGCAGCTTCGGCCTGCACGGTTTGATCGCCTCTAAGGCCACCGTCAAAGGACCGCTCTCCAACCTCGACGTAGCCGGCCAGTTTCAGCTGGAGGATATTCACCGTTGGGACTTGGTTCCGTCCGCCAAGTCCGGCGGAATCCAAGTGAATTACCGCGGCGCCATAGACTGGCGCGCCCAGAAAATCGAGCTCACCGCCGGCAAGCAGGATAACCCGACTATACCCGTCGCCCTGCGCATGCGCGTCTTCGACTACCTGACTCAACCTCACTGGGCCGCCGACGTAACCTTTGATGGCCTGCCCGCCTCGCCGCTCGTCGAGGTAGCCCGCCACATGGGCATGTCGCTGCCCAAGGAATTCGGCCTCGAAGGCAAGATCGTAGGCGTGTTGGGCTACGCGTCGCTTGGCGGAATGCAAGGGCAAGCGGCGCTCGAAGACGCGACGGTCAAGACCGACACCGCGACTCTGAACATCAAGCACGCCGGAATCTCCCTCGATGGCGACCACATCCGCCTCGAGTCCGCCGCCGTCACCGGAGAATCCGGTCAATCGGCGGAAGTCTCCGGCGACTACCAGCCCAGCAGCCAAACCCTGCAGCTAACTATCAAGGCCAAGTCGCTAAGCATTGCCGAGATGCAGACCGGCTCCGGCCACCTGCTCAGCGCGGCCGCCGTGCCTCTCCTGGAAAGCTTTCGCAAAGGCCGCTGGACCGGCTCGCTGCAGTATCAATCCGACGGCGGCAAGCCCGGCATCTGGGCCGGTACTTTTGATATCCGCGACGTCCAGGCCGATATCCCCGGCCTCAAGCCACCGCTGCAAATCAACTCCGCCTCGGTCCTGCTGGACGGCAAGCGCGTCGTAGTAACCCGCCTCCGCGCCAAGGTGGAAAAGTGCCAGCTCGATGGAGATTACCGCTATGAGCCAGGCGACGATTGGCCCCATCACTTCCGCCTCGCCATCCCCGAAGCCGACCTCGACGCCCTGGAGCGTATGCTGCTTCCCACACTCCACCGCGAGCGCGGATTCCTCGCCCGAACTCTGAAGTTGCAAGCCGCGCCCATTCCAGAGTGGCTGGCCAATCGCCAGGTGGACGGAACCTTCCGCATCGGCCTACTCACTGCCGGTGGCATGGAATGGAAGAATGTCACCGCCCACATGATCTGGGACGGTCCAAACGTTCAGTTCCAAAATCTCCAGGCAAGTCTGGACGAAGGCAGCATCAAAGGAACTGTGGCGGTGGACCTGAGCGGCAGCGACCCCAGATACCGGCTCCGCGGTCAGGCCAAAGACGTGGCTTGGCAGGGCGGCGAGGTTGACCTCTCAGGCAAGTTCGATGCCGCCGGCACCGGTTCCGATTTCCTGCAGAGCCTCCAGGGCGAAGGCTCCTTCCATGCCCGTGAGCTCACGCTGCTGCCGGAAAATCCTGTCACTTCCGTAGCCGGGTCCTACCTGTTCGCCGTCTCAAGGCAGGGCCCGAAAATCACCCTCACCTCGGTCCAGGCCGCGCTGGGCGCGGAGCGGTTTTCCGGCCAGGGCGGCACGCAGCAGGATGGCAAGCTGCAACTCGAACTGGCTTCGTCCAACCGGGTAGTCCACGTCAGCGGCCCTCTAGCGCCGCTGCGGCTGGACATCACCACAATCAAACCATGACGCCCGGGGATTATTTCCAACCCTTCCGCCCGTTTTTAAGGCAGAATTAAACTAAGCAGAAGATCATGGATCATCAGATCGAAACGGACGACCCAACGTCGGAGCTAAAGGCAGCCATTGTCGCAGCCCAGGCCCTCGCCCGCGAGCAGCTGG
>JBBRNO010000029.1:0-54445 GCA_038230275.1 Bryobacterales bacterium | reverse complement strand
CTCACCACATCGGGCAGCGCATCCAGCGTCGCAATCACGCCGTCCAGTTGACGCCCGCCATGGTTGGACACCACCACGCCGGACGCGCCGCTCTGCACAGCCATCGCCGCGTCCTCAGGCGCCAGTACACCTTTCAATAGCACTGGCAGCTTGCAGGCGCCGCGTAGCCACTCCACCTGGTTCCAGGTCATGTTGGGCGTGTGCGGCTGCCACATCGCCGGCAGTGCCGGATTCCGCGGCGGCCGCTTTTCATCCGCCTTCGGCACCCCGCTCTGCATATAACCGTAATCGAACCGATTGCGATTATTCCGGTCCCGGTTCGATTGATACTGGTTATCCACCGTCACCACAATGCCCTTGCAACCCTGGTCTTCCACCCGCCGCGCAAATCCGGCCGCCTGCGCCTTCGTTCCCGACCCCGTTGTGTTGGTCCACCAGTTCAGCGGATCGCCCGCCTGCATCAGCTTCTGTACACCCGCGGCCGAACAGATCAGTGTCTTCGATGCCAGTGCCGCCTTTGCCACCACCTGATCCGCATCCGGCAACACCAGATTCTTTCCACCCGACGGCGCAATCAGAATCGGCATCGGCATCTGAATGCCAAACAGTTCAGACGCGGTATCCACCGTGCTCACATCCACCATCACCCGCGGAACCAGCACATGCTTCGCATACGCCGCCCGGTTGGCCTGCAGCGTCAACTCATCCTCCACGCCGCCCGCGATGAAATCATAAGCAAGCTGGTGCAGCTTCCGCTTCGCCACCGCCTCAAATTCATGCAGGTTGATCGGCCCCATCAGGTCGTCATCGGATATCCCTTGCGAATAAAGCGGGGATGCCGCGGCAAACGCAAGCAGGGATTTGAAGGCGTCTCGTCGATTCATTTCAGGACGATTATATACCCGGGCGTATCATATCGAACCGGTCCGTAACCTTCGCATAACTCGGCCCGCCCATCCTTCCAATCGGCCGCAGCGCATCCGCATCGATCCGGAAGTTCTGCATCACCGCATCCGCCACATGGAACCGCAGTACCTCTCCAATCACCAGGCTCCCGCCCAGCGGCTTTACGCTCACTTCAACAATTTGCAGCAACCGGCACTCCATGCTCACGCGGGATTCGCCAACCCTCGGCGGCTTTACCAGCTCGCTTGCCACCGCCGTCAATCCCGACACCGCGAACTCGTCTACCTCCGGCGGATAATCGCCCGAACACACGTTCATCTGCTCCGCGAAGTCTTCTGACACGACGTTCACCACGAACTCGCCAGTAGCCTCAATGTTCCGCAGCGTGTCTTTCCGCCCGCCGCCGGCCCGCACCATCGGCGAAAAGCAGATCACCGGAGGGTTCGCACTAATCGCTGTAAAGAAACTGAAGGGAGCAAGATTACAGCCGCCACCCGCATTCATGCTCGACACAAAGGCAATCGGCCGCGGCACTATCGCGCCGATCAATAGCTTGTAGATATCGGACACCGCCGTCCCCTGTGGGTCAATCGTCACTTGTTCACCATCCAGCTCTTCCAATAGTCCTTCCACTCCACCGCTTCCCCCGCCGGCAGCACGTGAATCGGATTCAATCCATCCAACATCACCGCCGCTTCATCGGTGTGCGTCTTCCGATACTGATTCTCCAGAGCTTTCGGATGCGGCCCGTGGTGAATGCCGCGCGGGTGCAGCGTACCCATGCCCGGCTTTATGTTGTCGCGGCTGAAAAAGTCCCCGTCATGATAGAAAAGGAACTCGTCGTAGTCGGTGTTCCGATGGAAAAACGGCACCCGCAGCGCTTGCGGATCCTCCTCCAGCGGCCTCGACAGAAAGCTGCATACCACCGCGCCCCCGGTCACGAAAGTAGTGTGCGCGCTCGGCGGCAGATGCGCCCTCGGACTCATCACCGGCCGGATATCCCGCAGGTTGATTTTCCAGGCCGTCAGATCGCCCTTCCAACCAACCACGTCCATCGGATTGAACGGATAAAAGACCTTCGAAAATTCGTTCTCGCACTTGATCCGCACCTCCCACTCCCGTCCGTCATCCAGAATTGGAGCAGGCTCCGGCGTCACAATCATCGCCGGATCATACAGCGCGTGCTGCCCCAGCAATCCCTTCTCCGGCTGTTCGAATTCCGACTTCGATTCCACAATCAGAAAAAAGTTGTCCGTCGTCCGCGGCACAATGCGATACGTCACCGCCCGGGGTAGATGGATGTAGTCCCCCTTCTCAAACTCCAGCGGCCCGAAATCGGTTTCCACCACACCCTCCCCCCTGTGCACGAACACCAACTCATCCCCATCCGCATTCCGGAAATAAAACGGCATCGGCGCCGTCCGCCGCGACACCGACAAAACCACATCGGCATTGCCCAGAAACGCCAGCGGCGCTCCGTCGGCATCCTGCAGAACCCCCGGTTCCAGTTCGTTCAGGTCGAAACAATGCGGCCGCAGCTTCCCTTCGAAACGAACCCAACCCGTAGGCGGATGCAGGTGGTAAAGGTGCGCCGACTTCCCATAAAACCCCTTCCTCCCGTGCGCTTCTTCAAAAGTGCCCGCGGGTAGCCCTACATGCGCCTGCAATGCAAACTTGCCTTTCTTTAGTGGGTACATCGCACTCCTCCTAAAGACACCACAACATAGTGGTGCTTTACGCGATACAATGGTAACAGAGGCCGGAAGCGATGCAGCAGCAACCGCAATACACCGCTCAACAGCACCAGGTTTGGAGACAATTGTACGCGCGCATGGTGCCCCGCTGGGAACGCTATGCCAACGAATCCTACCGCCGGGGCCTGGACGCCCTTTGCTTTCAGCCGGACCGTATCCCGCAACTGGAAACCGTAAATAGCTTCCTCTGCCCACTCACCGGCTTCCGCGCCAAAGCGGTTGGCGGCTATATTCCGGCGTTTGCATTCTTCGATAGCCTTCGGAACCGCGAGTTTCCCACCACCGTCACCATCCGCGACGCCGCCCGTCTGGACTACCTGCCCGAACCCGACATCTTTCACGACGTAGCCGGCCACGTTCCCATGCACACCGGCCCCGCCTTCGCCGAAACCCTGGTCCGCTTCGGGGAGTGCGCGCACACCGCCGTCGAACGCGTAGCCGGCATCCACAACCAGCACGAACGCCTCGCCCGCCTCAACAGCATGCTCACCGCCATGGCCCGCTTCTTCTGGTTCACCATCGAATTCGGCCTCATGCGTTCGAACAGTGGATTGAAAGTATACGGCAGCGGCCTGCTCAGCTCCTACGGCGAAATCGAGCACAGCATCCTGTCGCCAAACGTGCAGCGATCTTCGCTACAGCTCGAATGGGCCATCCATCAATCTTTCGAAATCGACCATTACCAGCCTTTGCTATTTATTGTCGATTCTTTCGATCATCTGTTCAGTCTGGTGGACAAACTAGACCAGTGGATGCGCCAGGGCAAGCTCGACCACGTTGCTCCGGGGGAACCAAGATGGAAAGAGGAGGACTTAAGCAGCTTCCTCGAAGCCGGCTCGCTTCAACTGGCCGGAGTGGATTCCGTGCCGGTGCTGAACGCGCGCCACCAGATGTAGAGACACAGGAAGTGCGCAAACATCAGGGTCAATATTCCCACTACCTGCGTGCTCCTCGAAATTTGGATCAGCGACTGCCCAATGGCTTCTCCGGTCATCTGCAGCCCCAGCCCCCCGGTAATCACCAACAGCCGAGTATCGCGCTTCTCCGATGCGATCAGCACGAACCACAAGATCAAAGTAGCAACCGCGCTGCAGAAGCTGAGATTCCGCACCACTTTCGTCATCCACCTGCTGATGTTTGGGTCCTGATAGATGAAGATCGAACCTACCCAGAACAGCAACGCCACTGCGACCAATAGCCGAAGCAGCGCCGCCCGCCGCCGGCTGTTTGGCATGGCGTGCAAGACAAGCGAGATCACCACTGCATAGAGCGCCGATTCGCGCAACAAGTCGCCGGCCCAATAGTAGCGGATATAAGTGGTACCCAGCTTTCCAACATCAAGCCGCATCAAAATGTCAGTGATTGTAGTGATGGTAAGGCACAGCAGGTAAGCAAATAGTACGGTGAACTGCCGGAAGGGACCTGACAGGAGAGCCTGGGTCACCAGATACTGAAAGGTCAGCCCGATGATCCAGAACGGCCACTGCAACGATTTCATTTAGTAGTTCGACCCCCGCTCCAAAACGCCGGAACGGCAGCCACCAGGAATTCTAATTTAATTACTGATAAACAATTATGATACCTCCTCTGATCATCCCTCTCATACCAACATCGTCGCGACTCAGTTATTGATTGCGGTCGAAGGCTCGTCGTCCCACGGGCTCGGCGGAATCGTTGGGCCTACCTCAAGCACTGGTGCCGAAAGCGAAGACGGCGCATTCCGCAGTCCTTGCCCTTCCTGCGCCGGCGAGGCATTTCCAATCGCATTGAACAGCGTCGCGCCAACAAAAAGCAGGCAGGTCGCCGCGAAAAACTTGGGGTTCGTAATAGCTTTTGTCATGATCGTGTCCCTTTACAACTTGCTCGCAACCGAAGGCTCGTCATCCCACGGGCTCGGCGGAATCGTTGGGCCAACCTCAAGTACCGGTGCCGAAAGCGAAGACGGCGCATTCCGCAGTCCTTGCCCTTCCTGTGCCGGAGAGGCATTTCCAATCGCATTGAACAGCGTCGCGCCAACAAAAAGCAGGCAGGTCGCCGCGAAAAACTTGGGATTCGTAAGTGCTTTTGTCATGATCGTGTCCTTTTACAGCTTGCTCGCAACCGAAGGCTCGTCGTCCCACGGGCTCGGCGGAATCGTTGGGCCAACCTCAAGTACCGGTGCTGAAAGCGAAGACGGCGCATTCCGCAGTCCCTGCCCTTCCTGCGCCGGCGAGGCGTTGACAGTTGCATTGAACAGCGTCGCGCCAATAAAAAGCAGGCAGGCCGCCGCGAAAATCTTTGGGTTCGCAAGTGCTTTTGACATGATGGTGTCCTCTTTCTAATCTTTTTCTCTTACAACTTCGCGCTGGCAACCGACGGCTCGTCGTCCCACGGGCTCGGCGGAATCGTCGGACCAACCTCAAGCACAGGTGCCGACAAAGCTGCCGGAGCGCTCCGCAGTCCCAAACCTTCCTGCCAAGCCGAGCCGTTCATGCTCGCGTTGAATAGCGTGGCCACGGCAAATAGAATCGCCGAAGCCGCGAAGACTTTCGTATTTGCAAAGGTGTTAGACATTGGTGCGTCCTCCCGTGTAGGGTATATTCATCCCAAAGCTTAAGCCTTACACGTAGTACCTAAGTATTGGAACGTTTCCATAGTGTAGCGCAAAAGGGGGGTATTGAAAATAGGTAATTTCCCCCAGTTGAAACGCGGGAATACCTTATTGAAACTAGCTAAGTTGTAGAAAGCCTTAGGTTTTTCGGAAGAATTACGGTTAGTCGCGGCGCTGGTAAAAAGGAGTTTCGGCTAGGGTTTCATCGGCGTAACGTGACCGTTGACCCCTAGCGTGGTGGCCTGGCCACTCTAGTCGCATATCGGCGGAAACGTCGTCCAACATCTCAATTGTTGTCACTTTCGCCGCATCCGCGAAGGCAGTCAGCAGCAAATTGTCGCAGAGCGCATTGATCACGCGGGGGATTCCCTGCGTCCGGCGGTGGATCTCCGGCATCAGGTCCTGCGGAATCACTGTCTGATCCGGCACTCCAGCCTTGGTGAAACGGCTCTCAATGTACTTGCCCGTTTCCAGTGCATCGAATGGATTCAGGTTATATCGCAGCACGATCCGCTGCTTCAACTGCCGCAGATTCGGAGCATCCAGCTTCCGGTCGAACTCTGGCTGACCGGCCAGTACGATCTGTAACAGCTTCCCACGCCGATTTTCCAGATTGCCCAGCAACCGGATCTCTTCCAGAACTTCCCACTCCAGGTTCTGCGCCTCGTCCACAATCAGAACCCCGGTAGTGCCCCGGTCCGCCTGCGCCAGCAGCATTTCATTCAGCGCGATCAGCACTTCCGTCTTCGATTTTCCATCGCAGCGCAGGTCGAAGTCGTAGGCGATCATCTCGAAAAACTGGTCGCTGGTGATCCGTGAATTGAAAAGGAATGCGAATTCGATGGATTGTTCGTGCAGGTAGTCACGTAGGCATTCCAGCATCGTAGTCTTGCCGGTCCCAACTTCCCCGGTCAATACAATGAACCCCTTCCGCCCCTGCACCCCGTAAATCAGGTTCGAAATCGCTTCCTCATGTTGCTCGCTTCGATAGAGGAATGCCGGATCCGGACTCAGGCTAAACGGGTCTGCCTTGAAGCCAAAGAAGGCTTTGTAGACGCTGGTAACTTCTTTCACTAGTGTGATTTTAGCATGAGTACCACTTTACAAGAAATAGTCCTTGACCCGGCGCAGAGATAGCAGCAGCCAGCCCTCGCCGCTCTCCTCAGCCGCCTTTCCCGTCGCGTCGAACGCAACGTCGTCCCGCCAAGCCGCCATCAATTGATCCAGGCAATCGGTAATCGCTAGTGTACTGTCCGGCAAATAACTGGACACAAGAAACGGCTTGCTCACGCGCGCGGCTCGGTCTCGAACTCGTTGCTGCAACAGTAGTTTCCGAGCCGCGACTGTAAAGGAGCGGTTTCCGGTAGTGTCCACCCAATTCGCGGACACTACACCTAGTTTGAAGCCGTCAAGAAAGCATAATTTACCGGCCCCATTCATCCGCGGGTTGTACGCTCCGAACCGGGAGCGAGCCAGAACCTCTTCTTCGCTTTTATCTATAATGTGATCGGAATCCCAATCGCAGCAGGTGTGCTTTACCCGTTCTTTGGTATTCTGCTGAACCCCATGATTGCTAGCGCGGCTATGACTTTCAGCTCATTTTCGGTAATTATGACGCACTACGTTTGCGGCGTTTAGAACTATAAATTTTCGCGGGCAGCGGCCCTACTTCGCCTGCATTCCCTCAATGTACTTAGCAAGGTTGAACACTCGCACGCGGCCAAGATCCTGGTCCCAGGCGATCTGCGAGAAAATCGGTCCCCACACTGGCATCGCTCGTGTGCCATGTCCAGAGGGCAATGGCTCTTCACCAGAGATGATCCGCTGCATTCGCACCATTGGAAACGCACCCTTGCTCCGTGTCGAGATGTGCGTCAAATCAGACGGCGCCACTTTGAGAGACTTCGCCATGGGGCCACCGCCTTTCCCGTCTTTCCCGTGACACACAGAGCAATAAGCGGTATAAAGTGCGGGCCCCTGGATCGACTCAATCAAATGGATAGTCTCTGGCGCCTGCGCCTTCTGAATCTGCGCTGACAGCAACTGGACTACGATAAACATTCCGCCGGCCAGTAGACCGCAAGTTTTGGATAGCATGTTGATTCGAGTTTAACCCCTTTCCATATCGTCGCTGTCGAATGGTAACTCGAGCGATTCATCCTGTTCGTAAGTTGGCCCCATTCCTTGCTCTTCCTCCGCGGAAAGTTCCGCACCAGGGTACAGCCTCCGCAGGTCCCATTCATTTACCCAGCGCCGGACGTAGGAGCGCATCTGCCGTCTCATGGATGCATCGACGGTGGATATGTCCGGCGGGTCCCATTGATAAGCCTTTCCGTGGATTTCCTTGAGCCGCTGGTAAGTATCCGCCAGACTTAGCTCATCGGGAGGTTTTAAGGTCAACGTCTCCCGTTCTATGATTCGCATCCCTGTTTCGGCGCGGCCGGCCAAGATTGTATGCTCATCTGTTTCTTTCGCCCGAAATCGAACGCCAATTCGATCACGGTCCCCTTTTTCGTGCAGTACAGCTAGGCCGAAGTCGTCCGTGATCGCGGCTACCGCGGTCAGACCAGGATACGTTTCGCCTTCCACCCTTCCCATCCAACGAGCAAGCTCCGCGTACGATCTGCCGCGCTGCAAAAGACTGTATCTGCCAACAAGCTCGATCTCGTCAAGCAAAAGTACCCATCCGCTGTAGCCGGCGGCAAGAATCAGCCGCGACGTGAAGAGGAAGCGCTGGAGAGCGAGCTCCTTCACCTTGATAGTTTTTAGCGAATACACCCCGGCATGATCGATTTGCTTGAGTGCCTGCCGGATTCGACTCACCGAAACCGGTTCACCGGACCAGAAATTCGTGATGTGGTCCAGCAGTTCGGGATCGTTGTTGAGCCGCTGGTGAAGCAGTAGCGTTGCCATGAAAAGCGGGCTGAGTCCGTTGGCGGAACGGTTCGCCCACTCGACGAATTCGGCGTATTTCCCGCCCTCCGGCTGAAGACCTAACGCAATCTCACGTATCGCCTCACCGGTCAGACCCGGAACCACCGCTCCATCGATTGCGGCAAGAAACACCTTCGACGGATCGAAAAGAGACGTCTCTTTGCTGATTGTCACGCGGCTACAAACGAAGTTTTTCGAAACCGCCAGGTGTTCGAAGTAATCCAGCGTGTGGGATTTACCTGCGCCAAAGCCGCCCGCGATCAGCAGCCCCGGGACCTGTTTGCCCTCTTCGGTGAAGCTTTGAACTGCCGATAGCCGTTGCAGAAATGCATTCTCGGCGGCGTGCTGATTCGATCCCAGGACACTGACGGCGTCGCTATTCGGAACTCCGTTCCGCAAGGCTTCCAAGGCACGCCGGCGGTCGCTGATTTGATTAGTTTCCATCGCGACCGACTCCTTCCGTTGCGGCCGAAATCCGCGCCAGTGAAGCCATCGGGTTGACGAGCCGCTTGTCGCGAATCTCGTCGAAAATCCTGAATTTCAAGGCTTCATACGCACCCATGCCCCGGCCAGGGTCTTCCAGAAAGCTGATGTCGGGTATTACTGCAATCAGGCAGCCTTCCAATCGGTCCGCTGAGTCGATGAATTGCCGCAACACCTCATACGTATCCAAGACGGCGGCCTTGGTATAGAAAAAGTATTGATCGTGCGGATTTTTCGGCAACATTACGCGTTGCGCGTCGAGCAGAATCACTGTACCGGGGTAGCCCGCGAACCGGATCCAATGGAGTACGGATTCAAGGAAGTGCCGAGCGGAATTGCGATTGATCTTGCGAAAGAGATGATACGGTTTTACCGCGCTCACTGCTTTGTTATTTCCAGCTAACCAATCGGTCAAGATGCGGGTTGTCTTCGCGCCATCCTCGCCGCCGGAAAGTTCCGCGATGCAGAGATGGGTCATGGCGACACGAAAGTCTCTGGAGAGCTCCCGTTTCTTGAAAACCTTTTCGCCGATTGATTTTTTCAGGTCCAACAGCAGCAACTGCGGATCCACTTGATTGTGGGCAGCGAGGCTTTCGAATAATGGCTCATCAGTGCTGTCGATCCAGGAATAGCCCGACTCAGCCGCGAGTTTAGCGATTATCTTTCGAATCAGAAGCCGCCATGGTATCTGTTGCGCCGTACGGAAAAAGATCTCGTCGATCGTGTTCACTTTCGTCTCAGCGGCATTGATCCTGGCAAGTAGATAGCCCGACCGGAGTGAGATCTCAGCGAGACCGTCGAGCAGATTGGAGCGGAGAGATTCCTCGATTGGAACCGCGAACTTGATTGCCGCACCTCCGTCCGGCAGGAACGTGGCGAGATACTCCTGATTGATAAAGTGCAGCCAGTCCGCGGGCGTGATGGAGGCAGTCATTCAGATCCCTCACTGAACCGAATGCCGTAATAGGTTACAGTCTCGCCATCCGGCGCGACTAACGATAAGGTTCCTTTGGCGCGCTTGGTCCCGGTGCTGGCAGGAAGCGAACAGATGGATCCTGACTTGGTTTTGGTAACACCGCTGCGGTCCAGCAGGAAGAGGTCACGTACGAAATCGGTGTGGTCGAAGGTGGTTGTCGAGCCGGGCAATAGAGTAAGGGCATCGTAGACGTTTGCCAGGGCCACCGTTTTGCCGTATTCATTTCCGGCAAGCAGGCGGTAGGCGCGGTGCAGTACCTCAAGAAACGCTTGCGAAGTCGCCTTCGGTTTTCGGGCTTGAATCGCCTTCAGAAGTTTCACCACGTGGGATGGGCGAATTGCTTGCACTTTTTTGCGATTGATCTTCACTGCGCGGTCGGCCGGCAGAACTCTAACGATGGAAGGAAAAACGACCAACCCTTCATCGAGCTGTTGTATCTGAAGATTTTCGGCTTTCGCGGCGCTGATCAGATCGGCGGCATAGGAGTCTCGCAAGTATGCTTCCTCTTCCTCCGGGGTGAAGGGCCACGCGGATCTGGCGTTGCCAACTTCCTGGCGCGTCGATTCCAGAATTGCCAGCAGCCGTTCCGAAGCTTTTCGCACTTGCGGAATATCGCCGCCGGACGCGGCCCGCGATAGCTGTTTTGTGGCCTTGGCCAAGGTTGCAATTGCTTTACCCGCTGCGTCGGCGGCTCGTTCGGTGTCCGCGCATCCCTGTTCGAATGTCAAATCCTTCCTCCACTGTCACCTGACAGCTTAACCCAGGCGATCGGGCTTGGAACATGGCAGGAATTCTCAACGGCCGCTAACGGCCGGCGCCCGAGTTGGATTTCCACCCTCTTCAAAACGGTCAAGTAGCAACCCGGTGGAGCGCCTACCGGCCAAAGATAAACCGTGCCCGCCGCGGGTCCGCACCGCCATCCAGCACTCCGTCATGCGAGACAATCACCGTGGGCGCCGAGGCATTGCTCCACTCCCCTGTTAATGAAACGCGATGGCCCAGCGCAGTCAATTTCGCCGCGGTGTCTTTCGAAATCCGTCCTTCCAGATTCAGCTTTCCGGGCACAAATTGATGGTCCGCAAAGGATGCATAAAAGTGCTCGGTCTGAAAACGCGGCGCTTCCACTGCCTCCTGCGGCGACATGTTGAACACCAGAATATTCAACAGAACTTGCAGCATCGCCTGGTCCTGGTTGTCTCCGCCCGGCGTAGACATCACCAGATAAGGCTTTCCATCTTTGGTCACAATGGTCGGGCTCAATGTGACGCGCGGACGTTTGCCGGGCGCCAGTTCGTTGGGATGTCCAGGCGTTAATACGAACGACTGCAGGCGTGATGAGAATGGAATGCCGGTATCGCCGGCAATTACCGAGGGCAGCCAGGCGCCGCTCGGGGTGGCCGAGAACATGTTTCCGTTCCGGTCGATCACATTCACGCAGGTTGTATCGTTCACAATGCCTCCGCTATTGGTGGTGGTATCTTTCGGCATCGGCGCGCCGAACGCGCCTGGACGGGATTCCATGGAAGCGTGCTGCGGATCGATCAACTTTCTGCGTCCGGTGGCGTAGTCTCGCGAAAGCAGCGTCTCTTCGGGGATCTTACTGCTTTTGGGATCGCCGTAGTAGCGGTCGCGGTCGGCAAAGGCGAGCTTGGTGGCTTCCACCACGGTGTGCAGATACTCCGGCGAATTGTGGCCCATCGCTTTCAGGTCGTACCCTTCCAGCATATTCAGCGCTTCCAGCATCACCGGGCCTTGTGTCCAGAAACCGGGCTTGTAAACTTCGAAGCCCTGGAAGTTGGCCATCTTCGGGTCGTCTTGCTCGGCGTGAAAGTTCTTCATGTCGTCGTAGGTGATCAGACCTTCGTTCGCTTCGGAAAATGCACTGAAACGTTTGGCAAGCGAGCCCTTGTAGAAAAGATCGCGCACGGCCTGCAGCTTCTTGGCGCGATTGCCGCGCGTCTTCTTCTCCACGGCCGCCAGTTCCCGCAGCGTCTTGGCCAACGCCGGCATGCGCACAATTTCGCCCCGTTGCGGCGGCGTTCCGTTGGGATAGAAGAATGTCTTTGACGCCGGCCAGAGTTCCAGTATGGTCTGGTAGCCTTTCAGCATTCCGGCGAACTCTTCGGCAATGGGGAAGCCTTCGGCGTACTCGATGGCCGGCGCCGACACTTGCGCGAAGCTCATGGTGCCGTATTTTTGCAGGGCCAGAATGAGGCCGTCAAAAACGCCGGGCAAAATGGCCGCGCGAATTCCCTGCGACGGAATAGGCGGCATGCGGCCTGGCTGTTCCCACGGCTCCATGGGCCGCTGTTTATAGAACGCCGGTGTTGCCTTGGCGGGCGCCGTGCCCACGCCGCTGATGGCGATTACCGGCTTGCCCGCCATCTTAATCAGCAGCGGCATTTCGCCGCCGAGCCCGAAGCGGGATTGCTCGGTCACTGCCGCCGTTAAGACGGAGGCTACGCCTGCATCCACCGCATTGCCCCCTGAGGTGACCATGCGGTAACCCGCCTCCACCTCCTGATTGTTGGCGGCCGCTACCATTTCATGGGTGCCGCGGACGGGTGGAAACATGGTGGGCGCGCCGGCGCGTTGAGCCAGGGCGGGCAGGGAACTGATAGCCAGAAGTAGCGTAATGTTTTTCATCGGCGTGTTATTGCATTCTCTACCATTCGGCGGTACTTGCGCAGCAACTCCCTTGATTAAAGACATGGGGATCGTGTGTTACTACGAAGAGGAGAGCTGGATGGTTGTGATCTGCTTACCTCCGATGTGCAAATGGACAGCACAAAGCGGACAGCGCCGTGAATGAATTCGTGCAATCTATCGGCAGAGGAATTCCAGGATGAATACCAGTTGCAGCAGGATCTATTTGTCGACATCAGATCCAGCGGCGGCGGTACGGCTACGGTGGCCCTAGACAATTCCGCGCTCAACGAAGCGACTCTGGCGCCTTTGCCGGACGGAGTGCCGGAACGGCTCTACTGTGCATTTTCATCCAAATGCGCACGTCGCGAGGCCTCATCCATTGACGACTGTTGAGAGCATCCCGCGTGTCATCGCCGCGAACTTGTGCTCTCTACCATGCGGCGGTACTTGCGCAACAACTCATACATAACCACGCCGCCGGCCGTGGCGACGTTGAGCGAATGCTTCATCCCAAGCATCGGGATACGGACATGCGTGTCGCACAGCGCGGCCAGCGGCGGAGTCACGCCGTCCACTTCATTCCCGAATACGACGCAGACGGGAAACCGGGGGCTCCAGTCAAACAGATCGACCGCGTGCGTGGTGGTCTCCATCAGGGCTAGTTCGTAGCCTTGCGCGTATAATTCTTCGGCGATGGTCACCGCCTGGCCACGGTATTCCCACGGGACCGTGTTCTCCGATCCCAGCGCGGTTTTCAGGATGCCTTTGTGCGGCGGCTTGCCAGTGATGCCGGAGAGCACCAGTTTTTCGATAGCAGCGGCGTCTGCCGTACGGAAGAAGGAGCCGACGTTATAGAGGCTGCGAATGTTTTCCAGGAGTATAGTGACGGGGAGGTTTGGGATTTTCTCGTACGGCGCCGATGCGGTGGTTATCTGGAAGGGGGTTCGCTCAGAGGACATGTTGGTTAAGCCCAATTGTAGGGCGAAGCGAGATCTATCGCGGAAGCGCCGGAATTTTCAAAAACGCGAGTCGATAGCCGATTAAGAACCATCCAAAACCAGATGGCGGAAATCAACAGCGTGCGGACGAAACTTTCCAGCGAAGCCCTTGACCAGTTGTTCCGGGAGGCACGAACGCATTCGGCATGGCGGCCTGAACCCGTGGCAGTGTCCATTCTTTAGGAGATCTACGGACTGGTTCGGCTTGGGCCTACCAGCGCCAACGGGTCCCCCGCACGCTTCCTGTTTCTCACCCCCGGGGAAGCGAAGGCTCGCTTGCTTCCGGCGCTATCCCCAGGACATGTGGAGAAGACACGAACCGCACCCGTTACCGCCATCATCGCTTGGGACACCGAGTTCTACGAACACTTTCCCAAACTGTTTCCCCAACGGGACATCCGAGCCAACTTCGCCGGCAACCAGCCGTTGATTGAGGAGACAGCGCTGCGGAATAGTTCCCTGGAAGGCGCTTACTTTATCCTCGCCGCACGGGCATTAGGTCTCGACTGCAGTCCCATGTCCGGTTTCGACGCCGCAAAAGTCAACGCGGAGTTTTTCCCGGATAGGAAGTGGAAGGCGAATTTCCTCTGCAATCTGGGCTACGGCGATGTCAGCAAACTGTATCCAAGGAATCCGCGCCTCGTTTTCGAGGAAGCATGCCGGGTACTGTGAATCTAGTGTAGTGTCCGCGAATTGGGTGGACACTACCGGAAACCGCTCCTTGACAGTCGCGGCTCGGAAACTACTATTGCAGGAACGAGATCGAGATCCAGCCGCGCGCATGAGCAAGCCGTTTCTGTTGTCCAGTTATTTGCCGGGCAGTACATTAGAAGTCGATGGAACCTAACACATCCGACGGTTTCTGATCGAACGCGGCGCAGATGGCCAACAGACTCTCCATGCTCGGCAGATTCGTCCCGCGCTCGATGGAGCTGATCTGCGAGACGCTCAGTTTAGTGGTCGCCGCCAAGTCTTTCAGCGACCAGTCCCGTTCCACTCGCAGCATCTTGATGCGGTGCCCCAGCCGTTCGCGCAGCCGGTCGGGCGGCGTGCGGCCCAGCCCGAAGGTATCCACCGCATTTTTCAAGGTCTGCCGCAATTGCGCCAACGAAAACGGCTTTGACAGATAGTCGAAGACCTTCAGCTTAAAGGTGGCCCGCATGTCCTCAAGCGAAGGATATCCGGTCACTACGATGACGCAGAGCGCCGGCCAGCGTGCGATCAGTTGCTCCAGCACTTTGTCGCCGCGGTATTCGCCCATCTTCATGTCCAGCAGAACGATGTCCGGCAAGCGATGCTCGGCTTCCGCGAACAGATCGTCGGGGTGAGCGAACGTGCGTACCACATATCCGCCTTCGTCTTTCAGAAAATCGTCGATGTAGTTGCGAAAATCCAGATCGTCGTCAAGCACGGCAATGTCCACCGTTTCGGCGGTGCTCATGAATTGCTCCCAAGTGTCACTTCGAGGCGCGCCCCTCCGCCCGGCCGGTTGCTTGCACTGATGGTTCCTCCGTGTTGCTGTACGATCCCTTCGGCTACAGTTAATCCTAACCCGGTACCCTGTGCGTCCAGCCGGGTTGAGACAAACGCGTCGAAGATATCCGGCAATACCCCGGCGGGAATTCCGTGTCCGTCATCGTCCACGCAAATGGTGATCCACTGCTTTCCATCGCGCGCGAATTTGCGCGATTGAACCGAGATACAGCCGCCGGGTTCCACGGCGTTCAGGGCATTTCGCAGCAGGTTTACAAATACCTGCATCAGGCGGTCCGGATTGCCGATCACCACGTCATCGGCGGTGGTTTCGTTGGTAAAGCGGATGCCGGCGGCCTTTTCGTCTATTTCCACCAGGCCCCACGCTTCCTGGATCAGCGGACACACTGCAACTTGAGAAACTTCCTGTTTCCGCACCCGCGCGAAATCCACCAGTCCCTCGCTGATCTTTTGCAGTCGCTGGGTAACCCGCAACATGCGGGCCAGGCGATCCTGGGCGTGTTTCTCCGGGGTGTGCTCGGCCAGTAATTCGATAGAACCGCGCAATACGGCCAGCGGCGTATTCAATTCGTGAGCCACACTGGCACTGAGCAGTCCAAGGCTGGCAAGCCGGTCCTGCGCCTCCAACCGGGCCAGCGCCTGGGCCAAATCATTCTCCTGTTTTCGCAGTTCGGTGACGGAGGCGTTGCGGGAAAGCATAATCTGGCCGATCTCATCTCCCGGAATCAAACGCTCGTCAATGAGTTCGCGGTCCCGGTTGCCCTGCTGCGTGGCCAGGTCAGCGTCCAGCATAAGTTTCAACGGCTGATAGACATAGCGAGGCATGATGATCTGCTCCAGCAGCAATACCGCGAGCACGTAAATCACGCCTAAGACAAGAAATAGAGATAATTTGGCGCGCTCCAGCACTGTGTCATAGACTGTGTTGGGCAGCGTAATGCGGCGGTACTGGCCGCTGCGGAGGTCCTTCTTATATAAGTTGTCAGACTCCGCTGAGTTTTGCCATACTTCGGCTGGGTGCGCATTTAACCATTGCTCGACAGTGGTTGGAATCTCCAGCGCGCTCGCGGAACCTTCGCGATAATCGTAGCCCTCCATTTTGGGCAGACTTTGCAGTGGGCGATCACCGGAGAAAATCTCGGTGATGAGACTGACCTCGATCGTCTTGGCCCTTGCAACCCGCCGTTCGAATGACGGGATCAGTGTGAAATAAACTGAGCAGGTTAGCACCAGAAAGAACACGTTGTGCAGTATTATTAACTTTGGCCGGACCTTCAGGTCTCCAAAGCGCTTCCAGAGTCCCCTGGACGCACCCAGTTCATTCTGGCTCAAATTGCGGTTAGACAAGAAATTTTGCTCCTGTTGCAGAATTCCTCTTGCTATGGTAGAAATATAGTTAACTTTCCAATGATATGTCTTCACGTGTAATCGAAGGATAGAATGGCGCTCATCTTCCCCAAATCAACTGATAAGTATGTCAAGATTGGCGGCGGCGTGGTAGCCCTCCTTGTGTTAGGCGGAATTAGCGCATATGCGTACTTTACCCTGCCGCAGGTGATGGACACCGGCTACAGCCCGCAACAGCCTGTCGCCTACAGCCACAAGATTCACGCCGGTAACCTGGGTATGGATTGTTACTACTGCCACAACACCGTATATAAGGCGGCGTATTCAGCCATTCCTCCGACGGAAACGTGCATGAATTGCCATGTGCGCGTGAAGCCGCAGAGTGAACGATTGTTAAAGGTCCGCGAAAGCTATGCCAGCGGCGAATCCATCCCCTGGGTTAAGATTCACCGGCTGCCCGATTATGTGTACTTCAACCATTCGGCGCATATCAATGCGGGCGTCAGTTGTGTAACCTGCCACGGCCGTATTGACCAGATGGTGGAAGTGAAGCAGTTCGCTCCGCTAAACATGGGCTGGTGTCTGGATTGCCATCGCAATCCGGCTCCAAACTTGCGACCGGTGGAGTTGGTTACGAAATTGAGCTGGACGCCGGATCGCGATCCGGCCGAGATCGGGCGAGAGATTATAGCCGCCAAGCATATCAATCCGCCGACGAATTGTTCCGGCTGTCACAGGTAAACGCACAGATGATCCAGATACAAACCAAGCAGTCGGGTAAACAGTACTGGCGCAGTCTCGACCAGTTATCGCACACTGGCGAATTCAAGGATTGGCTGCATCGCGAATTTCCGGCGAACGCGTCAGAGATGCTGGATGGCACCTCCCGGCGGAATCTGTTAAAGCTGATGGCGGCGTCTATGGGCTTGGCGGGTCTGACGGCCTGCCGGCGTCCGGTGGAGAAGATCCTTCCGAACGTACGCGGCGTGGAAGATTACATCCCGGGCAAACCGTTTTTCTACAGCACTGTTTTCACCCAAGGCGGCACGGGCATGGGGCTGCTGGTTGAAGTGAACGATGGCCGGCCGACAAAAATCGAGGGCAATCCGGATCACCCTTACAGCCTAGGCGCTGCCACCGGATATCAACAAGCTTCGGTGTTGGGGCTCTATGATCCAGACCGGGCACGCATTCCCATGACTGGCGGGAATCCGTCCGAATGGAAAGCATTCGATGATTTTGCCAAGGACCACAGCACGAAACTGGGAACGGGCGAAGGGCTGCGCTTCCTGAGTGACCGGATTTGTTCGCCGTCTCTGCTGGCGGTGAAAGCCGCGGCGCTGGCAAAGTATCCGGGTGCCAAGTGGGTGGAATACAACGCAGTCACGCACGATGAGACGGCGGCCGGCGGTCAGTTGGCGTTCGGGCAGCCCGTCATCACCCGGCATAAGTTCGATAAAGCCGACGTCATTCTGTCCTTGGACGACGATTTCCTCGGCCTGGATGCAAACACCGTTCTGCCGCAGAAAGAGTTCTCGCGGCGGCGCCGGGTGACTTCGGCGAAAGATGAGATGAACCGCTTGTACGTCATTGAGAGCCAGTATTCGGTGACTGGCGCCATGGCGGATCACCGGCTGCGCATGCGTTCGTCGGACGTGAAGGGCTTCGTGGCGGATTTGGCTGCGGAACTGAAAGTCGGCGGGAACGAACTGCAGATCGTGGGCGGCAACCGCGACGCCAAGCGCACGAAATGGATCAAAGCAATCGCCAAGGATCTGACTGAGCATAAGGGGAAGTGTCTTGTGGTTGCTGGACCCCGGCAGCCCGCGGCTGTGCACGCCATGGCTCACCTGATCAATCAGGCGCTGGGCAACGTGGGCGAGACGGTCGTCTTTTTCAAGAGCGCTGCCGACACGGTTCGTCCGCAATTGGACGCGATCAAAGAATTGGCAGCCGACATGGCTGGCGGCAAAGTCTCCACGCTAGTGATGTTGGGTGGCAATCCGGCCTACACGGCTCCGGCGGATCTGGAATTTGCGGCGAATCTGAAAAAGGTTCCACTTTCCATCTATCTCGGGCTGGAAGTCGACGAGACAGCCGTACTGTCGAAATGGTCCCTACCGGAAGCGCATTACCTGGAAAGCTGGAGCGATGCAACGGCGCCGGATGGCACCGCGTCCGTGCAGCAGCCGATGATTCAGCCGCTCTACTTTGGGCGGACCGCGGCGGAGCTGGTGGCTCAACTGGCCGGTTACAAGGATCAAAGGGCTTACGACATCGTCCGGAACTACTGGATCGCTAAGTTCGGCGGCAAGGACGAAGCCGAAAAGACCTGGCGTAAATCGCTTCATGATGGTGTGATTCCCGGCGCGGCGCAGGCGGAGATCAAGCCCACCATTGACGTTAAGAAAATCAACGGCGCCATTCAGGGTGCAGCCGCGGCAACCGATGCATTGGAAGTGGTCTTCGTGCAGAGCGCATCTGTTTACGATGGCCGTTTCGCCAATAACGGCTGGTTGCAGGAAGCGCCTGAGCCGATGAACAAGCTGACTTGGGACAACGCGGCCCTGTTGAGCCCGGCCACGGCAAAGAAACTGGGTGTGGCCCAGGGTGATGTCATCTCCATTGAACGGGCGGGGCGGGGCATGCAGGCTCCCGTTCTGATTCAACCCGGACAAGCCGACGATTCGATATCGATCGCGCTTGGCTACGGACGCGTGGAATGCGGACGCGTTGGTAAAAACGTCGGCGAGAATGCTTACCGCATTCGAACGACCGACGGTTTCCGGTTCGCCGCCGACGCCCGCGTGCGCAAGGTGGCCGGGACGTACCCGCTGGCGCAAACCCAAGAACACGGCAGCATGGAAGGCCGGCCGCTGGTGCGGGAAGCCAACCTGGAAGAATTTCGAAAGGAACCCAAATTCGCTCAAGAGATGGTGGAGCATGGGCCGTTGGTCGCGCTCTATCCGGACCACGATTACAGCAAGGGCTATCAGTGGGGTATGTCGATTGACCTCAACGTTTGCAGTGGCTGCAACGCTTGTGTGATCGCTTGCCAGTCTGAAAACAACATTCCCATCGTTGGAAAAGATCAGGTAATCAAGGGCCGCGAGATGCACTGGATTCGCATGGATCGCTACTATAGCGGCACCGGCGAACATCCGGATGAAGATCCGCAAGTGGTAACACAGCCGGTCACTTGTATGCAGTGCGAGACCGCGCCGTGCGAAAACGTCTGCCCGGTGGCCGCTACCACGCACAGTCCGGAAGGGCTGAACGACATGGCGTACAACCGCTGTGTCGGTACTCGTTACTGTTCCAACAATTGTCCGTACAAGGTGCGCCGCTTCAACTTCCTGGCCTGGAACTACGGGACTGAAGAAGTGCAGAAGATGCACTACAACCCGAACGTCACCGTCCGCATGCGCGGCGTGATGGAAAAGTGCACGTATTGCGTGCAGCGGATTCAGGAAAAGAAGATTCTCGCCAAACGCGAAGGCCGCCGGTTGATCAAGGACGGCGAAATCCAGACTGCCTGCCAGCAGACTTGTCCGGCCGATGCGATTGTGTTCGGTAATATCAACGATGCGGAAAGCCGAGTGGCCAAACTGAAAGGGCAGACCAGAGACTACAGCATGCTTGAAGAGCTGAACACCAAGCCTCGTACTACCTATCTTGCAAAGTTGCGCAATCCAAACGAAGAGTTAGCGGAGAAGCACAATGGCTGATCTCGCCACCCGGCAAGACCCACACGTTCGAGCCCGGCTGGTGGAGGGGAATCCCTCGCTTGGCCAACTCACGGAAACGGTCAGTAAGATCGTCGAGTCACGCACACAATATTCCTGGTACATTGCCATCGGAGTGACGGGGTCCATCACGGGCATCCTCGGCATGATGCTGGCGTACCTGGTATCCACCGGTATCGGCGTTTGGGGTAACAACCAGCCGGTTGGTTGGGCGTGGGATATCACCAACTTCGTGTTCTGGATCGGTATCGGTCACGCCGGCACGCTGATCTCGGCGATTCTGTTTCTGTTCCGGCAGAAGTGGCGAACCTCCATCAATCGTTTCGCCGAAGCCATGACATTGTTCGCCGTGGCTTGCGCCGGCATTTTCCCGTTGTTTCACACGGGCCGCCCCTGGCGCGCCTACTGGCTGTTCCCGATTCCCAATACCGACCTGTATATGTGGCCGAACTTCCGCAGCCCGCTAGTTTGGGACGTTTTTGCGGTGAGTACGTACGCCACGGTCTCGGCGCTGTTCTGGTACGTTGGCCTGGTTCCCGATCTGGCTACGCTGCGCGACCGTGCGAAGAATTTCAGCAAGTACGTGTATGGCGCGTTGAGCCTGGGATGGCGCGGTTCCGCCCGGCATTGGCGGAATTACGAAGCGGCTTATATGATTTTGGCTGGTCTTTCCACGCCGCTGGTGCTTTCGGTACACACTATCGTTAGCTTCGACTTCGCGGCTTCCATTATTCCGGGTTGGCACACCACTATCTTCCCGCCCTACTTTGTGGCAGGCGCCATCTTCTCCGGATTCGCCATGGTGGTTACATTGATGGTGATTGCGCGCTGGGTCTTCAACGTCGAGCACCTGGTGACGATCAAACATTTGGAGAACATGTGTAAGATCATGCTCGCCACCGGCACCGTGGTTGGATACGCGTATGCAACCGAGTTTTTTATCGCCTGGTATAGCGGTAACCCGTATGAGCGGTTTGTGTTTATCAACCGCGCCTTTGGTCCTTACTGGTGGGCCTACTGGAGCATGGTTTCCTGCAACGTGATCTCGCCTCAATTCTTCTGGTTTAAGAAATTGCGGACCAACATCCCATTCATGTTCTTCATTTCGATTGTGGTCAACATCGGTATGTGGTTCGAGCGGTTCGTGATTATCGCGACCTCGCTGCACCGCGACTTTCTGCCGTCCTCCTGGGGTTATTTCCGGCCGACCGCGGTGGACATGCTGACCTTCTTCGGAACGTTTGGCCTCTTCCTGACGCTATTCCTGTTGTTCGTGCGATTCCTTCCGATGATTGCGGTCTCGGAAGTGAAAGGTATGGTGGCGACCGATGCGATGCATGACGCCCATCATGCCGAGGCGGTGAAACACTAATGGAAACAACTACGCCCCAGACGGTTGATAAAGCGATCTACGGAGTGGTGGCTGAGTTTGATCTGCCAGAGAAGCTGGTGGCCGCCGGACGTAAGATCCATCACGATTACGGCTATACCAAGCTGGATGCGCTGTCGCCGTTTCCGGTCCACGGGATTGACGATGCTATCGGTGTGCCGCGTTCTATTCTGGGCTACATGGTTTTCTGCACCGGCGCCGTGGGGTTCGCGGGCGCCATCGCTTTGATTTATTACGCTGGCGCGATTTCGTACAAACTGGTGATCGGCGGGAAGCCGTTCTTCGCGTTTGAACCTTCCATTCCAATCATCTTCGAATGCACCGTACTGCTCAGTGCGTTCATGGCCGTCTTTGGAATGTTCGGCCTCAACAAGCTGCCGCAGTTGTACCACCCGACCATGAATTACGCTGGGTTCCCCGGCGTCACCAACGACCGCTTTCTGCTGGTAGTAGAGGCGACCGATCCGAAATTTGACATTGTGGACACGCAACGGCTGCTGGAGTCGCTTGGTGCCAAGAAAACCGAAGTGGTTGAGGCGTAGAGCATGAATTATTGGAAAATACCTTCGCTGGCATTGTTAGCCATGGCCCTAACTGGCTGCGCCGGGCAGACCACGCGAAGCACGCCCATTGAAATGTGGCCCGACATGAAACGCCAATACAAGTCCAAGCCGCAGACTGAGAGTCTCTTTTTTGGCGACCACCGTGCCTCGCGCATGCCAGTCCCGGGCACCGTAGCCCGCGGATTCCTGAAGGATGACGATGCGTACTTTTCGGGTGTGTCCGCCGGCCAGTATGTGGGCAAGAATCCGGAAACTATCAACGCGGACCTGCTCAAACTGGGGCAGACGAAATTCAACACTTACTGCTCCCCCTGCCACAGCCGTATCGCGAACGGGAAAGGGATTGTACCGCTGAAGGAGCCCACCTGGCAGCCGACGAATCTGCATGAAGATCGCGTCAAGGCCATGGTGGACGGTGAAATCTTCGGCATCATCACGCAAGGACGGCGCTCCATGCCTTCGTATCGTTTTCAGATTGTGGAGAAGGACCGTTGGGCGATCATCTCGTATTTGAGAGCGCTACAGAGAACCACGAGCGGGACGCTGGCCGATGTGCCGCAGGAGCTCAGGGCGGACCTGAGGTAGACCATGAAATTAGCCGAACACGCACACAGTAGTCCTTCCGTAGACTCGTATTTTATTGATAACGGTCTATGGACGCGGGGTCGAAACGGGATTGTCTTCATCGCCCTGGTGGCTTGGATTGCCAGCATCGCGGGCTTCATCTCGGACCCTAACCGGTTTTTCGAATCGTATCTGATGGGTTATCTGTTCTGCATCACCATTCCGTTCGGTGCCGCGTTCTTCGTCATGATTCAGTACCTGACCGGTTCAGCCTGGAGCGTTCCCATGCGGCGCATTGCCGAGAACTTAATGGGCACCATTCCGGTGGGCGCATTGCTGATCATCCCGGTGATAGCAGGACTTCCGCATCTATACGAATGGGCGCATCCGGATTGGATCCGAACCGAGCTGGCAAAGATGGGCGGCGGGAAAGCCAGTTACTTGAACGCACAGTGGTTCATCATCCGCGCGGCGATCTTCTTTTTCCTGTGGACCCTTTGGACTACCCGCATCAACGCGCATTCCACGCAGCAGGATAAAGACGGAGACATCGAGCACATGCATTCCATTTCACGATGGAGCGCGCCTGGACTTCTAATGCTGATGCTGTCGGTCTCTCTGGCTGCCTTTGACTGGAGCATGTCACTCAACCCGGAATGGTATTCCACTATTTTTGGGCTTTACGTTTTCGCCGGCGGTGGACTTGCCTTTATTGCCGTGTGGATTTTGATCTGCATGGCTTTCCGCAGCAAGGGTGTACTCAAGAACACGATTAATGTGGAGCATTATCACGATCTGGGCAAGTGGTTGTTCGCCATGACGACGTTCTGGGCCTACATTGCCTTCTCGCAATATCTACTGATCTGGTACGGCAACCTGCCGGAAGAGACCGTTTGGTTCCGCTATCGCTTTGAGGGCAGCTGGGCAATTTGGAGCCTGGCGCTGCTGTTCGGACATTTCATCATCCCGTTTCTGGTGTTGGTGCTTCGCGCCAGCAAACGGAACTTTCGCATCTTGACCACTATGGCCATCTGGATTGTGGTGGCTCACTATGTAGACGTGTACTGGCAGGTGATGCCGACGTTCTATCACGCAAAGGGCGTGTCTTTTCACTGGCTTGATATCACCTGCCCCGTGGCCATCGCCAGTATTTTTGCACTGGTCTTCTGGTTCAAAATCAAGAAACACGCGCTCTTGCCACTGGGCGATCCGCGGTTTGAGCTGGGCTTGGAATTTGAAAATGTGTAGCGAATTTAGAACGCGAATCGAAGGACTGGGAATCCAATAAGTAAATGGAACACGGCGAACACAGAGAAGTATTCGACGACCATTCGGATCATCCGCACGGTTTTGATACCACTGAACCGAAGGGCGGGTTCATCGCGGTCTTCGCTATTGCGACCGCGATCATGCTGCTCGCGACTATTTTCGGGATTCAGTACTACTTCGATCAGGCCTTCGAAGAGCAGACTCAGAATGAGGTGTTGGCGCCGGAAAGCGACCAATTGAGGACCCTCCGTGCCAGCGAAGATACGCAACTCTATTCTTATCAGTATGTGGACCGGACGCAGGGAACGGTGCGGCTCACCATCGACCGCGCGATGGATCTATTGGCGAAAGAATCGGCTGAGAATCGCCTCACTTATTCATCCAAGCCGTACGCAGTGAAAACGCCTGAACAGCTGGCGGCGGGAGGAGCAGCGGCACCCGCACCGCCAGCTGCTGGAACAGCAAAGCCACAGGGAGCTACCACAACGAATGCAACGCCTCCGCCAGCTAAGTAAGGCTCTGGGGATCGGGTTACTGGCTGTCTTCGCCCTTTCCGCCGAACCAAGCTTGCCTCCTCAACTTGAGGGGATCGGTATCGAGGAGAGGCTTGGGCGCCAGATCGATCTGGACCTGCAGTTTACCGACGAACGGGGCTATCAGGTTCCGCTGCGGAGTTTTTTTCAAAAGGACAAACCTGTTGTCTTGAACCTTGTCTATTACGCCTGCCCGATGCTTTGCAATCTGGTGTTAAACGGACAAACGCAGGTACTGCACGATATCCCGTGGACTCCGGGCCAGGAATATGAAATTGTGACGGTGAGTATCGATCCCAGTGAGTCTTTCGATCTCGCGGTCCGGAAGAAACAGATGTACCTGGAAAGTTTCGGTAAACCGGCGCCAGGTTGGCACTTCCTTACCGATTACAAAGGTAACGTGAAAAAGCTGGCCGCCCAGGTGGGTTTTCAATATCGGTGGGATGAAAGAACAAAGCAGTTCGCACATGCTGCTGCCATCATGTTCTTAACTCCGGAAGGCAAGGTTTCGCGGTATCTTTACGGCATCCGGTTTAAGACGCGCGACGTGCGGTTAGCGCTGACGGAAGCTTCGCAATCCAAGCTCGGCGTGACAATAGACAAGGTGTTGCTATTCTGTTTTCACTACGACCCGGCGGCTCGATCCTACGTGCTGTTTGCGCGCAACGTGATGCGCGGCGGTGGTCTCCTGACAATTTTGATTTTCGGCGCAATTCTCTTAAACCTATGGCGCGGCGAACGTAAGGTCCGCGTCCTGGATAATCTGGTGACTGTAAAATGAAATGGTTCCGTGATCTGACTTTACCCCTTGAGGCCTCCACGGTCGCTCGCGACATAGATAACCTTTATATCTTTATCGTCTTGCTCAGTGTGTTTTTCTTTGTTTTGATCGCCGGGCTGATCGGCTACTTCCTCTTGCGCTACCATCGCAAGGGACCGAACGAAGTTACGCCGCATATTACTCACAATCTGAACCTGGAAATCACCTGGAGCGTCTTGCCATTGCTGATCTGCCTGGTGGTGTTCTTCTGGGGCTTCAACGGCTTCGTCCGCGCCAACGTCGCGCCCGGAAACGCCATGGAAATTCAAGTGGTGGCGAAAAAATGGCAATGGCAATTCGAATACCCGGATGGAACCCGAACCATCAATAATATCCATGTACCCATCGGCAAACCGGTGCGGCTGGTGATGACCTCCGAAGACGTGTTGCACAGCTTCTTTGTCCCGGCTTTCCGTGTCAAGCACGACGTGGTTCCCGGGCGCTACACCGAAGTCTGGTTCGAGCCGACGAAATTGGGTGTCCATCAGGTTTTCTGCACCGAATACTGCGGCAAGAGCCATTCCGACATGCTGGCAAAGGTCTTTGTGGAAGATGACGCCACCTATAAGAAGTGGGTGGAGGAAGGGGACGAGACCTTGAAGACCATGCCGCTGCCGCAGCTTGGCAAAATGGTTTGGGAAGAAAAGGGATGCATGGCTTGCCACGCCCTGGACGGCAAACGAACACCGAACGGCGGACCGAGCTGGAAGGGAATCTACGGCGAGATGCACGAAATGTCCGACGGACAGAAAATTCTGGTAGATCAGAATTACATCCGCGAATCCATTTTGGAGCCGCAAAAGCACATCGTCAAGACCTACGAAGGGATCATGCCGACATTCCAGGGGCTGCTCCGTGAGCGTGAGATCCTGGGCGTGATCGAGTACATTAAGTCGTTAAAGTAGTAACAGAGGCTAATTAGAAAATGGCAAATCATCCGACAACCCTGGCGGTCCCTACGCCGGTGAAGGAAGACGTTAGCGTCAATTACATAACTTCGCCCAAGGGATTGATGTCGTGGCTGACCACCGTCGACCATAAGCGAATTGGAATCATGTACCTTTGGGCAGTGCTGGGCGCATTCCTGCTTGGCGGTATCTTCGCCCTGCTGCTGCGCATCGAACTGTTGACGCCAAAGGAAACCATTATGACCGCGGAGACCTATAACAAGGTCTTCACGCTGCACGGCGTCATCATGGTATTCCTGTTCATCATTCCTTCCATTCCGGCCGCTCTCGGAAACTTCGTGTTGCCCTTGATGTTGGGGGCGAAAGACGTGGCCTTCCCGCGGCTGAATCTGTTCAGTTATTACATTTACGTGGTCGGCGCACTGTTCGGAGTTACGGCAATGGTAACCGGCGGCGTCGATACCGGTTGGACGTTCTATACGCCCTACAGCACCTCCTCCAACACCCAAGTCAGCCTGATGGTTTTGGCCGCCTTTATCCTTGGTTTCTCGTCCATCTTTACCGGTATCAACTTCATCGCCACCATCCACAAACTGCGCGCGCCGGGCATGGGCTGGTTCCAGATGCCGCTGTTCTGCTGGGGCATGTATTCCACCGCGGTAATTCAAGTTCTGGCTACGCCGGTTCTCGGCATCACGTTGGTACTATTGCTGCTCGAACGATCGTTCGGAATCGGAATCTTCGATCCGGCGATCGGAGGCGACCCGGTTCTATTCCAACACTTTTTCTGGTTCTACTCGCATCCGGCGGTTTACATCATGATCGTGCCGGGCATGGCTATCATTTCTGAAATCATCCCGACGTTCTCCCGAAAGACCATTTTCGGATACAAAGCCATCGCCTTCTCCAGCGTAGCTATTGCCATGGTCGGATTCCTGGTCTGGGGCCATCACTTGTTCGTCAGCGGCCAGTCGCCGCTCGCCTCGGTGATCTTTTCGTTCCTCACGTTTCTGGTCGCCATTCCGTCCGGTGTGAAAGTCTTCAACTGGGTCTCCACCATGTACCGCGGCTCCATCACGCTGGAAGCGCCGATGCTCTACGCGATCTCGTTTCTGTTGCTGTTCTCCATCGGTGGACTAACCGGCATCTTCCTGGGCGCCCTTTCCGTGGACATTCACCTCACGGATACCTATTTTGTAGTTGCGCACTTCCACTATGTGATGATGGGCGGCACGGTGATCGCCTTCCTGGCTGGGCTCCACTACTGGTGGCCGAAGATGTTTGGCCGCATGTACAACGAGAAGCTTGCGCGCATCGGATGCGGCCTGGTATTTGTCGGCTTCAACATGACGTTCTTCACGCAGTTCATTCTGGGTAGCCGCGGCATGCCGCGCCGGTATTACAACTATCTGGATCAGTTCCAACCGCTGCACGCCTTCTCGACGGTCGGTTCGTGGGTTCTCGGCGCGGGATTGTTCCTCACCGCGGGATACCTGCTGGCTTCACTTCGCAAGCCGTACGATGCTCCTCGCAATCCGTGGGGCGCGCGCACGTTCGAATGGGAAACGCAGTCGCCGCCTATCACGCACAACTTCGATTTTGAACCGGTCCTATTGCACGGTCCGTACGATTACCGGCCGGAGAGGAAAGCATAAACATGAGCGACTCGGTCACCGCAGTCAAAGAGCACTCACACCAGCACCACGATTCCAATCTGCAGCATCATTTTGCGACGTATGAACAGCAGATGGATGCCGGCAAGATCGGCATGTGGCTCTTTCTTGCCACGGAAATTCTGTTGTTCGGCGGTTTGTTCGTCGGCTTCGGTCTGATGCAGGCGAAATACCCGGAGGCGTTTGTTCAGGCGCATCATCACCTGGATAAGAACCTGGGATTCCTGAACACCGTTGTTCTATTGGTCAGCAGTTTCACCATGGTGATGGCGGTACATTGCGCCAAGACGGAGCAGCGCAGGAAGGTATTGGTCTATCTGCTGATCACCTTGGTTTGCGCGGCCATCTTCCTGTGTGTGAAGTATTTTGAGTACGAACACAAATTCCACGAAGGTCTGTTGCCGGGCAAGTTCTATTCTCACGTCGGCGACACCGTGCCCCATCAATTCGTATTCTTCAGTTTCTACTTCATGATGACAGGACTTCACGGCCTTCATATCCTGGGTGGAATGGGCGCAATCACCTGGATCTTCTTCCGGGCGAAGCGGGGCGATTTCAATCACGACTATTACACTCCTATCGATCTGGTGGGCCTGTACTGGCACTTGGTCGATTTGATCTGGATCTACCTGTTCCCGCTGCTATATCTGATTAGTTGAGAGATCTTGAATGAGCGAAACGACCCATACTTCCACCCACGACAATCATGATGCGAATGCGCCGAAGATCTACGCGGCGGTGCTTGGCACCCTGCTGATCCTGACTTTCATCACGGTCGCCGCCTCGAAGATTCAGTTCGGCTCCGGCATGGTGAACGTAGTAATTGCCCTTACCATCGCCACCATTAAGGCCACCCTCGTAGCGCTGTTCTTCATGCATCTCATTCACGACAAAGCGATGAATTCGATCATCTTGGTCGTCAGCTTTACCTTTCTTGGTGTCTTCCTCGGTTTCTGTTATACCGATCAGGTGACGCGGGACGATTTGAAGCCGCTGGGTTTGAAAGTGAAGCCTCCGGTGGTTGCGGGTGCGCCTAGCGCTGCTCCCGCTGTCCCAGGTGCCGCTCCTGCTGTCCCGGCCGCCGAGCCACATCACTAGGCGAGCCGCTTTAGACTTTCCCGGTATTCAGTGCAACCGGGCGGGCCGGTCGGCTCCGTTCGGATGTACCGCCCAGCGCCGGCCGCAGCTCCTGGTCTTTATACTGCAGTTGGTAAAGCTTCCAGTAGATCCCCCGTATCGCCAGCAACTGTTGGTGCGTACCCGTCTCCCGCAGCCTGCCCTTGTGCATCACGAAGATCCGGTCAGCGCGTTGAATCGTCGATAGACGGTGCGCAATGACGATCGACGTCCTGCCTTCCACCAGCCGCCCCAGCGCCTCGCGCACTCGAATTTCCGTGTCGGTATCGACGCTCGATGTCGCCTCATCCAGAATCAGAATCCTCGGGTCGTGCGCCAAGGCACGGGCAAAGCTAATCAGTTGCTTTTGCCCGGTTGAAATGCCGCTTCCCCGTTCTCGCACCGGTTCGCCAAATCGCAGCGGAAGCCGGTCGACGTATTCCTTTAGATTGACCTTCTCGACGGCCAGTTCCAACGCCTTGTCGGTGATGCCCGCCGTACCCAGCCGGATGTTGTCGGCAATCGTTCCTGAGAAGAGATAAGGATCCTGCAGAACAATGCCGAACTGCCGCCGCAGTTCGAGAAGATCGAATTCGCGGATGTTCACTCCGCCAATACGAATCGCACCCTTCTGCACGTCATAAAATCGCAGCAGCAGGTTGGTGAGCGTGGTCTTTCCGGCGCCGGTGTGTCCCACAACCGCGATTGTTTCGTCCGGTGCGATGGTGAAGCTGACGTCTTGCAGTACCCAATCTTCGGCATTATAGGCGAACCAAACGTGATCGAATTCGATGGACACCGGCAACGTGGAGACGGGCGTCGTGACAGCGGGCGAGACGATGGTGGGCTCGGTGTCCAATAGTTTGAAGATCCTCTCTGAAGCCGCCATAGCGCCTTGCAGAATGTTGTATTTTTCGCTCAGGTCCTGAATCGGACGGAAGAAACGCATTCCATATTGCAGGAAAGCCACCCACGAACCCAGCGTCAGCGCTCCACCCCGGACTTCGAATCCGCCATAGGCCAGCAGCAGCGCCAGCGCCAGCATGCTTAGAAATTCCACTACCGGATAGAACCAGCCGTAGGCGAAGATGGAATCCTTAAAGGCGTCCATGTGGTCATAATTGATGGCGCGGAATTCCTCTGCGCTGCGCACTTCGCCGTTGAACAACTGCAACACCGGCATACCGTTGACGTGTTCCTGCAGATACGCATTGATGCGGGCGATCGCCACGCGAATGCGCCTGTAGCTGCTTTGCACGGCGCGCCGGAAAATGCCGGTTACCAGAACCACCAGCGGCACCACCAGTAACAGCATGCCGGTCATCCCCGGGTTCATGCGCAACATCGCCACAGCCACAAAGCTGAGCATCAGCAGATCGCCCAGAATCGTCACCAGTCCGGAGGTGAACAAGTCGTTCAACACATCCACATCGGTGGTAACGCGCGTTACCAGCCGGCCCACTGGATTGCGGTCGAAGTAGGCCACGTCGAGCTTCTGCACGTGTCCCATCAGCTGGTGCCGCAGATCCGACATGGCATTCTGGCCGGTCCACTGCATCAGGTAGGTCTGGCCAAACTCCATCAGCAAGTTCACCAGCAACGCCGCCAGATACAGCGCGGACACTTGCGCCAGCCCAATCCAGGCATCCTGTGAAAGGTAGCGGTCCAGCGGCCCAGGAGCCGTCGCCGAGTGGTTCGGCAGCAGATACCGGTCTATGGCTAGCTTGGTTAGTAACGGCCCAGCCACCTGCAAAAGAGCGCCGACGCTGAGAAATACCAGCGACACCGCCACTCTGGCTTTGTACGGCCGCATATACGTCAGCAACCGCGCCATCAGGCGGCTGTCGTACGCTTTTCCGATTACCTCTTCTTCCACTCTACTGAGTTTAGCAGCGGCATTTTTTCCCAATGATAGAGTGGGAAAGAATGGATGGATTGATTGTTGCCGATAAACCGGCCGGCTGGACCTCGCACGACGTTGTGAACCGCATGCGCCGTCTGGCAAATACCAAGAAAGTGGGGCACCTGGGCACGCTGGATCCAGATGCCACCGGGGTGCTGCCGCTTATCATCGGCCGCGCCACCCGGCTGGCTCAATACTTCCAGCGGACCGACAAAGTATACGAAGCGGTAGTGCACTTCGGCTGGTCCACCGATAGCTATGACGCAGCCGGTGCCGCCACCTCGCCGGAAACGGCAGTCACCCTCGACCGTGATCGCATGGAATTGGAATTGGCTTCGTTTCGCGGAAAGATCAGTCAGGTTCCGCCGGCCGTTTCAGCCAAGAAGATAGGCGGCACTCCGGCCTACCGCCTGGTACGGCAGAATATTGCGGTGGAGATGAAGCCGGTGGAAGTAGAGATTTATTCGCTCGAAATACTGGATTGCACTGGCGCGGATCTCACCATGCGGGTCCATTCGTCCACCGGAACGTACATCCGCAGCATCGCACACGATTTGGGCCAGGTGTTGGGATGTGGGGCATTCCTCAGCCGTCTGCGTCGTGTCTCCGCCGGCGGGTTCGATCTCAGCATGGCGCGAACGCTGGACCAACTGGCGGTCCTTGCCGAAGCCGGAAATCTGGCTGAAGCCCTGATTCCGTGTGCCGATCTGTTGCCGGAATTTCCCCGAGAATTAGTGGACGATTCCACCGTGGGATTTATCCGTCAGGGCAGGGACTTCCGCGTTTCTCCATTCCGTTTGGACCCTGAAGCTAAGTTCGTGAAGGCAGTCTCTTACGGAGGGGATCTGGTGGCGATCGGGGAAGCTGTTTTGCCGCATCTGTATCATCCGGTACTAGTGTTGTGATTCCGTTCATGAACGAAGTTTAATCTGATCTTCACCTGACATTCATTCGATTTACTTAGTCTAAAAGATGTGGTTTCTTAGGGCAGTTTTCATCCTCGCGTTGCGCTCACCGCTGGTAACGCCAGTGATCCACGCGCAGGAGCAGGGAACTACACCCGCCGAACCGAACTACGAGTTTTTCTCGGGCACAATTTCCCAACTGCCGGCTGGACAAATCGCCGTAGCGCGGACAGTTCCTGGAAAGCCCGCTGAAAATCGCAGTTTTCTGATCACCGCTGAGACGAAGATCGAAGGGAAATTGCGTCTGAAGGCTCGTGTAACGGTGGGATTCAAACCTTCTCCCGACGGCGATGTGGCCGTGCGAATCATCGTTCGCCCGCAAGATAAAAAACCCTAGCGCTGGCTCCGCCGCGGACGGCAACTGCACCATCCGCGGAATCGTCAGCCGGTGCGCTAGTTGATCTTGAGCTGTTGAATCTGACCTCGCAGCTCCAGGATAAAGAGATCGCTGGTCGCCTCGTCGAATACCATGCTCACTGGAGTGATAAACGTCCCGGCAACCTGAGGATCGGCGGCGTCGAATCGCAATAGCCGCCCGGGAGGTGCTGGCGATGCGCTCTGATTGGCGCTGAACTCCAGCACGAAGAACTGAGCTCGGCCGCCTGGCCTGGGTCGCCACAGCACGTCCGTGGCGGAGGTCAGATTAAAAATGAACGGGTCGGCAACGCCCGTTTCAGGGTTCACTATCAGCACCCGTCCGTTGCCGCTGGCGAAAGGAAATCCACTGAGGAAGCTGACGAGCACCGAATTACCGTAGATCCGTACACTGGTGGGCACCGCATCGACCACGGGCGGCCCGACCGGCGTCGGATTCCGAAGCGGACCAAATCGCGCCAGTCTCCGCCAGCGGCCGGTGGCTGTATCAATCCGCAGCAGGCAGTTCTGCGAGGCGTCGGTCAGATAGAGGTTGCCGCCATCTTCGGAAAGAGCTAGACCCCAGGGATTGGAGAACTTGTATACGGCCGCCGGATTCGGTTCGGCGATTGGGAACCGCGTCAGGAGAGAGATACGAGCCGTGGTGCCCGAATCTGCGATTTCCACTTCTCCCCCATCGTTTAACGCCTGCTGATGCTGCGCCGTCATGCGGAACGTACCGCCGATCGTGTCCACGTCGGCGCTGAAGTGGATTTCCAACACGGACGAGAAGATCGGTGAGGAAGCGCTCTGAGGATTCAGCGTAGATGTTCCTGGAGCTGCGCCCGTTCGCTCGGAGTCTCCCGGACCAATGGTCAGATATAGCGTTCGGTCCCGAAGCGCCATCGCGGCAGGACCGCTTCCTCCAGCCAAAGTGACCTCGGTCCCCGATGGCAGGCCTTCTATTAGACTCCTTCGCACGCCTGCCCGGCTAACAAAGGAGAGGCGTCCTGAATTCGGACTCATGCTGGTCTCGGTGACAAGAAAATTGCCACGCGGCGTGAGAATGATCTTACTTGGAGCTTGAAGCCCTGTAATCAAAGTCTGCGGCTGGCACCACGCCGACGACGCGAGAAACAGAAAAGGGATTAGTGACTTTATCGACATGCGACGAACTCTAACCTGAAAATGGGTTACTGTCCATGGAGTTCGGCTGGAGTTTACCTCAGCCCGGAAACTACTGAGCAGATAGGGATTACATCCTATCCTCAGCTCTGGTAAACTCAATCGGATACTTGATATGGCAAGCCAGCCGAATCCCTCGCCTAAGGTTTTGTTCGGTCCTTTTGAATTTGAACCGCTCTCTGGCGATTTGCGCAAATTCGGTAATCGCATCCGCCTTCAGGGCAAGCCGCTGCAGATCCTCTCGATTCTGCTCGAACAACCGGGGCAGACCTTCAGTCGCGACGAACTGCAGCGTCATCTATGGCAAGGGACAACTTTCGGCGATTTTGAGCAAGGTCTGAACACGGCCGTGAACAAGCTACGGCAGGCGCTGAGGGATTCGGCCGACCAGCCGCGGTACATCGAAACGGTTCCCGGCAAGGGCTACAGATTCATTGCGCCGCTCCAGCGCACTTCGACTAAGACGGTTCTGGAGATGGCGCCGCCGGCTGCCCTTCGGATAGAACCTAAGCCTCGCGAGCGGAAAAGGCTGTGGATGCCATTTCTCGCGGGCGCGGCTTTGATAGCGATTACAAGTGGATTCTGGCTAGCCATGAGGCGTCCGAATCCGGCCGTGATGCCAAAGCCTGCAAGATTTGCGGTCGTGCCGCCTACCGGGTTCATGTTAGAAGCAGGCGTCAGCCGGCAGTCGTTCGCACTGTCCCCCGACGGAACGCATCTAGCGTTTACCGCAATGGATACAAGTGGCGCATTCAGCGTTTTCGTGCGTGATTTCGACTCCCTCGAGCCGCGGCTGCTTCCGGGCAGCGAAGGAGTCCACACCCTCTTCTGGGCGCCCGACAGCCGGTCGCTTTTTTTGACCGTTAAGGGGAAACTCCAGCGAGTCCCGCTTGAAGGTGATGCTCGCGTCGTCTTGGGCGACTCGCCGGGATTTCTGCTTTCCGGTGCCTGGTTGAGCGCCCAGAGACTGTTACTTGGTGCGTCTTTCACAAGCTACTCGATTTCTCCCTCCGGGGATTCTCCTGAGCCGCTCAAGGAGCTTTATCGATGGCCCCAGATGTTACCCGACGGTGAGCACATTCTTTATCTGACCTGGGATACTCCGACCAACCGCCATCGAGCGCGTGTCGCGCGATTCGGCGATTTGGGCTCGGCCAAGGATTTGATCGAATCGGACTCGCGGGTTCTATACACAGCCTCGTTGGCAAATCCAGACACGGGCTACCTCATGTACCTCCGGTCCGGCAATCTGCTGGCGCAACCTTTTGATCCCCGCTCTCTCCGGGTTACGGGAGAAGCCATTCCCATCGTCAACAAAATCTCTTCGTTCCGGCCTACCGGCGGGGCCGATTTTTCGGTTTCGAGCAGCGGAACCATTGCGTATCAAAGCGTCGTCAGCCGGTCTCAACTGGTGTGGGTGAATCGGGAAGGCCGGCAAGTTGGATCGGCCGGCCCCGCGAATGTCAACGTGAAATCAGGCCGCCTCTCGCCGGACGGACGCAAGCTGGCGACTGCGATCTACGATGTCGAGCGGGGCGCTCAGAATCTGTGGATTGTCGATGTCAAGAGCAACGCCATGCGCGAATTGACGCTTGAACCCGGCGTACGGGACGATCCGGTTTGGTCGCCTGATTCGAAGACGCTTGGATTCCTGTACGGTGTTGTAGGCAAACTACCTCAGGTCCGCATCCGCGGAACGGGAGAGACCGATGCTGAGGAATCACTGGCCCCAACTGGATTCCAAATGCCGACCGATTGGTATCCCGATGGACGCTTCATCGTTTTCGAGAATACCGGCATTGCCCGTTTTGCGAACGAAACCCAGAGCGATGTGTTGATGTTCGACCTCGCCCACGGCCGTAAAGTAATTCCAGTGTTGAGCACTCGTTTTCATGAGGCCAATGCCGCGTTTTCCCCAGACGGAAAATGGCTTTCGTTTACTTCGAATGAATCCGGCCGGCCCGAAGTTTATGTCCAGGCTTTTGAGTCGACCGGAATTCCGCGCGTCACCGGCGAGCGACATCTGGTATCCCGCGCCGGTGCCCAGACCCTGCGCTGGCGGCGCGACGGGAAGGAGTTGTTCTATCTCGCATTTGACGGGCGTGTGTACGCAGTTCCTGCCAAGCTCTCGCCGACACCTGAATTCGGTCCGGCAACGCCGCTTTTCACCATTTCCACCGAAGCTAGAGCTGCGATCCATTCGGTCCTCGGTTTCGACGTATCGCCCGACGGACAAAGATTCCTCATCCCGGCTGTGACATCCCAGGCTGGCCCGTCGCTGGTAGTGATGCAGAATTGGGAAGCAGCGCTTCCGCAAAGCCGGTCGAAATCCATCCCCTGATATGTGAGGTTCTTCTACCTGGCCCTAACGCTGCTGCTGCTCGCGCCGCCGCTTTGCCCAACCGTCTTTATTCACTTGGCGGCCGCGGCCCACTGCCAGCGAATCTTCCGGAACCGTTTCGGTAACCACGGAACCTGCCGCGATATAGCTCCCGCTGCCCAATTCCACCGGCGCCACCAGCGTTGCGTTGCTACCCACGAATACACCGTCGCCAATGGTCGTCTGGTGCTTATGTATGCCGTCATAGTTACAGGTGATAGTGCCGGCACCGACGTTGACACCAGCACCGATGACGGAATCTCCCAGATAGGTCAAATGCCCGGCTTTTGATCCCGCGCCTAGCGTGGTCTTCTTCAACTCGACGAAATTTCCGATGTGCGCCGCCGCCTTCACGTGATTGCCGGGCCGCAGCCGTGCAAACGGGCCAATGGTGGCGCCGGCATCTATCGTGGATGACTGAATCAGCGTATAGGGTGCAATCTCCACGCCGTCGCCAAGCTGGGAATCTCGAATGATGGAACCGGCACCAATCCGGCAACTCTCCCCGATCGTGGTGTTCCCCAGCAATTGAACGAACGGCTCCACCAGGGAATCCATGCCGGCCTCGACCCCCAAATCGACAATCACCGTTTCCGGCTTCTCAATGGTGACGCCGTCCAGCATCAGTTGCCGCACTTTCCGCTCGCGGAGAATCCGATCGACGATGGCCAATTCAATGCGTGTGTTGATGCCCATCAACTCATTCGAATTGGCATGCAGCAGCGCACTTACTTTATGCCCGGCGCGATTCAGGATTTCGACAATGTCGGTAAGGTAATATTCCTTTGACACAGGATTTGGCTCGATCTCGGCCAGATGCTTCCACAGCAGCGCCGCATCAAAGCAATAGATTCCTGAGTTGATCTGGCGTACCGCCCGCTGTTCCGTTGTCGCCACTTTGTGCTCTACAATCGCCTCGACGTAGCCGGCATCGTCCACAATGGCCCGGCCATATCCACTTGGGTCGTCCAACAGCGTGGTAATCACCGTAGCCGCGGCCCCTGAGTTGCGATGGTGACTGAGCAGCGTATTCAACGTGTCCACTGACAACAGCGGGCAATCGCCGTAGAGCACAATCAGCAGTCCTTCCCGTTCGGGCGCTTCCGCGCGGCAAACCGAGAGCGCGTCTCCTGTACCTTTCTGCTCCGTCTGCAGTGCAAAGCGCACGCCGCGGCCGGAGAGCGTTTCCTGCACCTGCTCTGCTTGATGTCCCACCACCACCACTACGCGATCCGGAGAGGTGAGCGCCAACGCCGAGTTCACCACATGTTCTACCAGCGAAAGCCCCCCTGCATGATGCAGAACTTTCGCCTTCCGGGATTTCATCCGCGTGCCCAGGCCAGCGGCGAGAATTACAACACTGAGATCGTTTTCCATTCGATTGTTAAGCGTTTCCCCAATTAGCCATTCAGCCGCAGCTTCCGCCGCCGCCCTTCACCCGCGAGCTTAAGGGCGATGTCCGCAATCGCGGCCGAATCATGCCGCACCTTCTCGCCTTCGCAAGCCAGTTTCAGTCCCACTGCTTTCACTCCCATTTCCGCCACCCGGTCGATGTCATTTTCCACCGGCTGGGCGTTCTGCGTGGCGTATCTCCGTTTGAGCGGCGCCGTAATGGGACGCGTATTCACCATGGCATAGTCTAGAATCGGCCGGCCGGCGTGTGCGTGGATTGCCGCCACATGATCGGAGGCGCGGAAATTCATTGTCTCACCCGGCTGCCACATCAAATTTACGAAGTAGGCCTTAATGGCCTGCGATTGCTGAATGGCTTCTGGAATTCCCTTCATAAGCAGATTTGGAATCACGCTGGTGAATAGCGATCCGGGACCCAGCGTGATCAAGTCGGCGCTTTCGATGGCAGCCAAAGTTTCGCTAATCGGTTCGCAGTCCTGAGGCATTGTTCGAATCCATTGAATCGGCACTTTGCTTTTGCCGATCCGGCTCTCACCGGAAACCACACGCCCGTCCGCAAGCAATGCTTCCAACACTACGTTCGCGGCGGTAGAGGGATAAATTCGCCCGCAACTGGCCAACACCTCCGACGAGAGTTGCACCGCTTTCGCAAAATCTCCAGTCAAATCCGTAAGCGCCGTGAGAAATAGATTGCCGAAACTATGGCCCTTCAATCCGCGGCCGCTGGAAAAGCGGTACTGAAAGAGTTTGGATAGCAGCGCCTCATCTTCAGACAGAGCCACCATGCAATTGCGGATGTCGCCTGGGGGCAGCACCGCAAAGTCGCGCCGTAGCCTGCCGGAGCTGCCGCCGTCGTCCGTCACGGTCACCACGGCCGTGATGTCGAGATCTACTCCGCCCGGTCCAGTGCGGTGTTTCAGCCCGTGCAGCAGCGCCGACAGACCATTCCCACCACCGATGGAGACAATCCGGAGAGGATCTTTAGGAAGCTTGCGCACACGGCGTAGAACCATCAGGTTCTAGAATCTCATACGTTGAGCCGGGGAGTGGTAGGGGCGATCAGTCTTCGTCGTACACTGTGACCTGTTCAAGATCTTCCGCTTCAAAGACTTGTCCGCACCCCAGGCAGCGGACGTAATCGACGCCGTCGCGCCGTGCCAGCACTTCGGTTTTGTTATGGTCGCAAGTGTTGTCCATAAAACTGAACTTTCCCCATTTTAAGCAAGCGCGCATCCTTGTCAAGCCCCCATTTGCGCTGAAAGGCTAGAACTAGTACTGCAAGGGTACAATTCAAGCATGTTTCCTGGACACGCCGAACCGGATGCCACAATGGAATTCGCCCACCGTTTCCCGCTAAAGCGCGCCGCCGGATTCTACCGGCAGGCGCAAGGTCTGGCTGTATCCTCCATTGGAATTGGATCCTATCTGGGAGACCTCGACGACAAGACCGATCATGGCTATGTTGAGGCGATGACTACGGCCGTTCGGGGCGGCATCAACTTCATCGATACGTCACTCAACTACAGGAATCAGAAATCGGAGTTGTCCATCGGCAAAGCGATCGCCGGTTTAGCTGGCGCGGGCGAACTCCGTCGTAGCGAGTTTGCCGTCTGTACCAAAGCCGGCTACCTGGTGCCGAACGCCACGCCCGCACTGGACCCGTCCCAGGTGGTGGGGCGAATGCATTGCCTTTCTCCGAGCTTTCTTTCCGATCAACTGCAGCGAAGCCGGATCAATTTAGGCCTTGAAACGATTGACGTCTTCTATCTTCACAATCCCGAAACTCAGTTGAAGGCAATTCCCCGGGACGATTTTGACGCCCGGATTCATGCGGCTTTCTCGCTATTGGAGGAGCACGCAGCGGCAGGGAAGATTCAATTTTACGGCGCGGCTACCTGGGACGGTTTCCGCAAGCCCGCTGGACACGCGGAAGGACTCGGCCTTGCGCGAATGGTGGAGCTTGCCCGCGCCGCCGGCGGCGACGGTCATCATTTCCGTTTCATCCAGCTACCGCTGAATCTGGCCATGCGCCAGGCAGTGGAGCTTCGCAACGAAACCGTGGACGGCAAACCGGCGACCATCCTGGAAGCCGCCGCCCATTTTGGAATCTCCGTCATCGCCAGCGCATCGCTGCGGCAAGCTCGCCTGGCGCGGAATCTTCCGGATGAAGTCGCGCAGTCGTTTCCCGGCTTTGCAACCGATGCGCAGCGTGCGCTGCAGTTCGCGCGATCGGCGCCTGGCGTTTCGGTGGCGCTGGTCGGCATGAGCAGCGTTGCACACGTCACTGAGAACCTCGCCGTTGCCTCCGTTCCGCCAGTGGCGAAAGAAGACTTCCCGCGAATGTTTGACCAGGAGCAGTAGGTGTTCTGCGCGGATCCTGAGCTCATTGACCTGACATCCGGCGAACTGACAGCCGGCGATCTGGAAGCAACGCTGGCAGAGCTTCCCAAAGGTCCCGCGGTATTTGCCCTTTGGCCAGCCGTTGGCGCTCCCTACCTGGGAAAAACGAATGTGCTTTCACGCAGATTGAAGCGTTTACTGCGCATCGCGGAACAGCCTTCGCGCATGTTGAATCTGCATGGAACGGCCACGCGCGTGAATTACTGGCGCACGGCATCGCGGCTGGAAGGCAATCTGGTGTTGTACGAATTGGCGCGGCGGCACCTCACCTCGGACTACATCGAGTTTCTGAAACTGCGCATGCCGCCGTACGTCAAGCTAATCCAATCGAACCAATTTCCGCGCACCCAGGTCACCGCTCGTATCAGCCGCGAACCTTCGCTTTACTATGGTCCCTTCCAATCCAAATCCGCCGCGGAGGAATTTGAACACGGCTTTCTCGATCTGTTTCAACTCCGCCGTTGCCAGGAAGACTTGGAACCGCGGCCCGATCACCCCGGCTGCATTTACGGCGAAATGAGCATGTGTCTCCGGCCTTGCCAGCAAGTGGTGGGCGTCGCGGAGTATGCAAGCGAGGCGGCCCGGGTGGCGGAATTCCTTTCCACTAACGGACGGCAGCTGTTGCACACAACCGAAGCCGCCCGTGACCGCCTCAGTGTGGAGATGGACTTCGAGGCGGCCGCGCGGCAGCACAAGCGCGCGGAACGCATCGAAGAGGTGCTGAAACTGCGCGATGCCTTGGCCTTCGACATTGATCGACTCAACGGCGTCGCTGTCACCGAATCCGCCACCCCTGCCTGTGTGAAACTCTGGTTTGTAATCGCCGGTTGCTGGCAGGCCCCGGAAGACTTTCAGGTGGGTGCGACGGGGGACAAAGCCGTTTCTATCGATCACCGCCTGCGCGACGTCGCGGGTTCTCTGAACGTGGCGAAAGTGGCGGGAAGGGAACGCCAGGAACACATGGCACTGCTGGCGCGCTGGTTCTATTCCAGCTGGCGCGATGGGGAGTGGATTCCGTTCGATAACATGGAGAAACTTTCATACCGAAAACTCACCGGAGCTGTGTCCCGCGTGGCTTCCAGTGCGAATCTCTTGTAAACCATTTCCGTTATGCGGCGTCCATCCGTACGGGACGAAGACAAAGTGGATTTGCTCTGCCATTCTGTTGTCCACCGCGGCACTTTCCGGCTGCGCGACAACCAACATCAGCCGCATCCTGGCGGACCCGCACCGTTACCGTCATCGCGAGGTCCATGTGGAAGGCACGGTGACCAACGTGATCGGCGCGCTCAATGCCGGCGTTTATCAGCTGGACGATGGAACCGGGAAAATCTTTGTGGTTTCCGGCCGCGGCATCCCCGCCAAAGGTGTCCGCGTCAAGGTGAATGGCAATGTCACCGAAGGCGTCAACATCATGGGCAAGTCCTTCGGCACATCCATTCAGGAACACGGCCACAAGGTTAAGTTCTAATTTTGCGGCAGCGCTCTTCGCAGTGCCTCGGCGACTTTTGTTGCCAACGCTTCATATCCAGCCGGGGTGTAGTGGACGTTCTCTTTCAATTGAATTTCGCTCTCGCGCGGCAGGACGAAGGAATATAAATCGTCGATCGGTATCGCGTTCGCTTCCATAATCTTCTTCGCCACTGCGTTATACACCGGCACGTCGGAAGGGTTGCGAAGTGGGTCTAGCTTTCCCTCTGGCACCGGGGTCGTGCTCGCCCAGATTAATTTCGCCCCAGTAGCTTTCAACTGCTTCACCAATTCGTTCAGGTTCGTTTCGTATTCGTCAATCTCCGCCTGATGCCGGCCACCTGCCATGATCTTCAGGTCGTGCAATCCCCAGTTGAAGTGGATCACGTCCCATTTTCCGGTTCCCAGCCAGTCGCGCAAGTTCTGCAAGCCATTCAGGCTCGGGCCGCCGTTGGTTAGAATGCGATGCACGTTCGCCTTGCCGTCCAGCAGCGCCCGCACCGGAAGCGTATAGCCAATGGAAATGGAATCTCCAATCAGCAGGACGCGCGGCAATCCCGGCGCGTCCTGTACTTCCACATAGGCGGGATTTGGTTTGGCCGCTCCCGCCTCTTGACCGTGGAGGGGAGCAAGGCTCAAAAGGATTGCGAGAAATACAAATCTCATCGTTCTTCAATCTTATTCCAAGAGCGATTGCCGGATGCGCAGATAGGCGTCAAACCGGGCCTGCGCGATGTCGCCCCGTGCCAGTGCTCCTTTCACCTGACAGCCAGGCTCATGCGTGTGAGTGCAATTGGTGAACGGGCAATCGCCTGCAAACGGATCGAATTCCTGAAAATAGCTGCTCAGCTCTTCGGCACTAATCTCCCACAGTCCGAATTGCCGGATGCCCGGCGTATCAATCACCCGGGTGCCGTTCGCCAGAGTGTGCAGTGAAGACGATGTAGTAGTGTGCTGCCCTTTATTGTGCGCCGCGCTCACGTCTTTGGTGGCCAGGGCCAGCGACGGACAGATCGCATTTAAGACAGACGATTTACCGACGCCGCTTTGGCCGGAGAAGACGCACATCTTGCCCGCCAGCGCGTCCATCAATTCAGAAATACCAGCACCCGTAGCGGCTGAACAGAGCACCACCGGAACGCCCACTGAGCGATAAACATCCAAAGCTTCCAGCTCCCGCCGGTCCTCCAAAAGATCGATCTTGTTCACACAAATCAGCGGTTCCGCGCCGCCGCGCTGAATGGCCACCAGGTAGCGGTCGATCAGGCCTGGCCGCAGTCTCGGTGACGTCACCGAGACCACGTTCACCACCACATCCACGTTAACGGCCAGCACCCGCTCCGTTCTGGGATTGTGTGGGTCCGGCCGGGAGAGTGTGGTGCGGCGTGGCAGGATCTCGCATACTGCTCCCAGCGCGAATCGAACACGGTCGCCGATGGCAAGCCCCGGCAGCGAACGGCACCGCAGGGCTGCGGCACCCACGTGCACGCGGCATACGCCCTTCCCAATGGCGGTCACCAAGCCCTCTTCTGTAGGGGCCGCTTCCATCGGGACCACGGCACGCTGCGGCAACACGGCTCGCTTAGGCTCTGAAGTTCGCGGATCCTCTTCATCCCAGTCCGCCGTTCTGGTATCCAGCCGCAATCGCGGAGGAGGCTCCGCCTTCTGTCCTGCGGCGGCTGCGATGTACTTCTGCCGCCCGCGTTGTCTTTCCAGTTTGGATAGATCTTTCTGATTTCGCTTTTCCTGTCGTGTCACTTCAAGTCTCCTGGGTTTCTAAGAAACTACACGGAAGGCACTCTGGGGGATTCTGTGCGGACGCACACTTTTGGTGATGGTGTGGCGTGCAACAATCGCGCAGAGTTTAGCGAACAGTCATAGGCGGTTAGTCTTGAAGCTACCACGAATCAAATGCCTTTTGGGTTACCGAGGAGAGATAGCAGATAGGCTTGCGCGGCTGGCTCGTCCCGTATGACCTGCCAGCTTGCGAACGCGGATTCGACATTCGTGATCAACCGAAACGCGTCCGTCCTCGTCCATTGCGTCGCATTGTCGTAATCGGCAATGTGACGTCTTTGCTGTGTTTTAACAAACGTATCCGCTATCAGGTGGAGATGGCGCATACAGTCAAGTCTAACGCCGGGGTCCGGTGGTGGAATCGAGTCAATGAAACGGCTACACTCAGCCCGCTGCTTGTCTGAAGCCGACTTCATCCTGCCATGTTCGAAGAGCCTCGCAAGTACTGCTCTCTGGTCGGGTCTTTTCCAATTGAGTGTAGATTCTGAAATGAGTAGATGAAAAAGTGCATAGTACGCAGTCGATACCGCTCTTCGCAAGCTGGCTTGGCGAGGGCGCTTCCGCTCACGGAATGCGAGATGCTTCGCTTGCTCAAGCAGATCGTCGGCAAAAGCCATTCATCACGCCCACGCCGCTTCCCGAAGATCTGCTTGCTCGGCCTCGCTGCGAAAGCTGAAGTAGTAGTTCAAGCCCATTTCTTCGGGCTTTCCTTCCTTCGTGATCTTAGCCTCAATACCATCAGCAATCTTACCCAAGTGCTCGAACCGGCTGGCTTCGTTCGATAGCACCACTCTAAAAAAAACAGAAGGGTCGCCGGTCCAGTCTTCACCCAGGCTAAACCGGATTCGCACCACATCGGGCGCCAACGCTTCCGCGGCGCGCTGGACGCCAGCCTCAATCTGAGCCTCGTCCACCACCACTCGTGAAATGATTGTCACAAAACCATTATTGCGCGACTTTCTTCACCGAAACCGTACGTACATTTCCGCGCCGTGCCGGCTTCACCATTTGCTCCAGATCGTTCTCGGGCACCGACAACGAGATCGAAACCGTGTTTGCGGACGCCTTCAGACTCATCGTATCCAGCACGGCAGCCAGCTTGGCCACCTCCGGTTTCTCCCTGTTCATCTGCACCATCCCCGCCAAAAAACGCACCACATCGGCAAGCGCCGTGGCATCCTTTTCCGACCGTGTCACCGCCTCGCCGGCAATCTGTACATTGGCGCCGAACACCACACCACCGCTCGCCTGTTCAATCCCCTGAACCATCTCGCCATTGATCATTCCGTTCATCCGCTGATCCGGTATCTTGCCGGAAAAGTTCGACAGAGGCGCAATCGACGCCATCCAGGCATCGTACTTACCGCTTACCTCAGCCACCTTCGCCGCCAGCTTCGCGTCGAAGCCCACGCCCGCACCGCGCCGGTCAATCGCGGTGCGAACCAATGCCGGATCTCCTAACGCCGCAGTCCGGTTGTCCAGGAACGCAATCCATCCATCGGACTTGCCGGCAATCACCTGCACGTCTTTGTAGTTCGTAAGCGAGGCGCCGCTTAACTTCGCCTGAGCCGTCAATTTGGCAATGTCAAACGTGCCGCGTGCCACCACCAGCCCATGTCCTTTTTGTTGCACATCGGCGGAACTGACCACCACTTCCGTCAAATCGCGCCGCGGATCGAATCCCGTGGCGAGAACGAATTTGTTGAAGTCAGCGTCTTCCCGCTGCATCTGCTTCAGCATGAACTGGCCGAACTGCGACGCCGTACTCCGGTCGACATGGATTCCGGCCACAACCTTCGCATCCGGCGAAACCAGACTCAGCAGGGCCGAATCCGCCGCGAAAGCGGAACAAGCGGCCAAGGCGAACAAGAGAGTGCTTTTGATAATTGCCATATAGATCCTCTTTTAGTTGTAACGCCAATGCAGCCGGAAAAGTTCCCTGCTAAATCGGCACCTGCTCCACGATCTCAATTCCGTACCCTTCCAGCCCTACAATCTTTCTCGGATGATTCGTCAACAGCCGGATTTTATGCAACCCCAAATCGGCCAGGATTTGCGCGCCGATGCCCGCTTCATGCTGTAGCTTTCGCTGCCGGTCCGGCGTAACCGCGGGATTGACGTCTCTGCTGTGCGGCAGCAATTTCTGCATGCTGGCGCCATCGCGCTGCATGCGCACTCCGGGCCCTGTCTGATGCAGATAGACCAGCGCCCCAGCGCCTTCTTCGGCAATTTTAAGCAGCGCGCCGCGAACCATATTGCGGCAATCGCAATCGCAGGATCCGAAGATGTCTCCATAAACACAGTGCGAATGGACACGAACCAGCGCTACGCCAGCTTGGCGCACATCGCCCATCACCAACGCCAAATGCGTCTCCGGATCGATCGAGCTGGTGTAGGCAATGGTGGAAAACTCACCGAATTCGGTCCGAATCGTTCCCTCCGCCTCTCGCCGGATGAACCGTTCATTCTGAAGCCGGTAGCGGATCAGGTCAGCCACGGAGATCATCTTTAACCCGTGCAGCTTGCAAAACTCAATCAGTTCCGGAACGCGCGCCATGGTGCCGTCCACGCTCATAATCTCGCAGATCACGCCTCCCGGTGCGAATCCCGCCATGCGCGCCAAGTCCACCGCGGCTTCCGTCTGGCCGGCCCGCACCAGAACGCCGCCCTCTCTTGCCCGCAGCGGAAACACATGCCCGGGCCGCGAAAGGTCTCCTGGACGCGTATCGGGACGCATCGCCAGTTGAATGGTATGCGCGCGGTCAGCCGCTGAAATCCCCGTGCTCACTCCCTCTCGCGCATCGATTGCCTCGCAAAACGCAGTGCCGAAGCGCGACGTATTATTCTGCGACATCAACGGCAGATCCAACTGGTCGCAACGTTCCGGACTCAGCGCCAGGCAGATCAAGCCACGCCCATGCGTTGCCATGAAGTTGATAATCTCCGGCGTAATCTTCTCCGCCGCAATCGTCAAATCGCCCTCGTTCTCGCGGTCTTCGTCGTCGACGACAACCAGCATCCGGCCGGCGCGAAAATCCTCCAGGGCCTCTCGAATCGAAGCAAATGGCATGTCCTCTCATTATCGCGCGTTTAGTTTGTGCTTCACTATGAAAATACGCATGGTTGCACCGCGCTCATCTACGCAGTGGCGCCCACGCTCGCTGTGGCATCATTCCGGCTTCCGAAAGCTCTGGATCGGCCAAACCATCTCAGAGCTGGGATCGCGAATCACACTCATCGGCCTGCCTATCGTTGCCGCGCAGACGCTCCAGGCCTCCCCTGCGCAGATGGGCTTGCTGGCGGCGCTGAGTGGCTTCGCCAGCCTGCTGTTCGGGTTGCCCGTCGGCGCCTGGGTGGACCGGGTGCGCCGCCGTCCGGTCATGATCGCCTCCGACGTCGCACGCGCCGTTTTGCTGGTTACGGTTCCGCTGGCCGCCTGGCAGGGTGTGTTAACGCTTCAGGCCCTATACACGGTTGCGGCCCTCGCCGGCGTGCTGAACATCTGCTTCGACGTTGCCTATCAATCCTATGTGCCTTCGCTGGTCGACCGCGATCGCGTCCTTGAAGCCAACAGCAAGCTCGCACTCAGTTCGGCAACCGCGGAGGTGGCAGGCCCCGCCCTCACCGGCGTACTCATTCAATGGCTCTCGGCCCCCGCCGCCATTATTTGGGATGCAGCATCCTTCCTCGTTTCGGCCGCATCTGTGGCACTGATTCGAAAGCCGGAAGCGCCTCCTAGCCCGGAGCAAACAACACATTTTCGAGCTGAAATCCTCGGCGGTATGCAATTCCTTTGGAAACACCGCGCCCTGCGCGCGCTTGCCGGGCGCAGTGTCACCGCCTACCTGTTCTTCGGATTTTTCGCGTCGCTCTATCTGCTCTATTGCCTTCGTGAACTGCATATGGGCGCCGCGCTGTTAGGCATTGTGATCGCAACCGGTGGCATCGGGAATATGTGCGGGGCCTTGTTTGCAGGGCGCATCTCCAGCCGCTTCGGCATGCGCCGGACCTTTCAATACAGCTCGCTGGTCTTGGCCATCTCCTCCACATTAATCCCACTGGCGTCGGGCCCCGTTTGGCGCAGCGCCGCCTTTTTGATGGTTTCGCAATTGATTGGCGATTGCGCCATGGTGATCTACATCACCAACGAAATCAGCTTCCGCCAGCAGGTCACTCCCGACGAACGCTTGGGCCGTGTAAATGCTGCCATGCAGATTCTGGGCCGCGGCGTGCTCCCCATCGGCGCGCTGGCCGGAGGCGTCATTGCGGAACGCATCGGACTCCGCTCAGCCATGGCGATTTCCGTAGCCGGTATCTGGCTCTCGAACCTTTGGCTGTTGCGTCTTCCTGCTGACGATACTACTTTTCCTGCGGAATGAGTTGGTAGCTGACAAAGGCCAATCGGCGGCTGTCTGGCGACCAGGAATTCACGTTGAGCGTGCCTTGGCCTCCAAATATCTTTGCCAGCACACGAACTTTCCTATCGGCCAGCGTCATCACCTGCACCTTGACGTCTTTGTTCTGCGGATGGCCGCTCACACTCTTATCGAACGTCACAAACGAAATCTGCCGTCCATCGGGAGAAACATGCGGGAACCAGTTGTTCGCATCGTCGGAGGTCAGTTGTTCCTGTTCGCTGCCATCGGGCAACATCCGCCAGATCTGCATGGTTCCTGTCCGGTCGGAGTTGAAGTAGATATACTTTCCGTCCGGCGAATACTCTGGGCCATCATCCAAACCTTTGGCCGTTGTCAATCGCTTCTCCTCGCCGCCCGCTGCCGGTATCGAATAGACGTCGAACTCGCCATTGCGTTGGGCACAATAGACAAGCGTACTTCCATCGGGCGACCAGCCATGCCAGTAGGATGGACCCTCCTGAGTAATCAGTTGTGGGGTTCCTCCCGCCATCGGCACCGTATAGATCCTCGATTTGCCATCTTTCGATTGGTCGCTGATGGCAAGCATTTTCCCATCGGGCGAGAGCCCATGATCGTTGTTGCACTTGTTGGCAAATGCCGTGTCGATCATCTCAGGCTTGCCGCCCGTCACCGGCACGCGGAGCATGTGACCTTTGCCGTTGAAGATGAGCGACAACCCGTCGCGAGTCCAGTTCGGTGCTTCAAACCGCTCCGGCGCCGCGTAAACCACCCGGCGGTCCGTTGACGTTACCGTGATGGTTTCCAGCGTACTGTAGAGAACCGGTTGCGCACCGGAGACGGGCGGGGAAGTCACCAGGCTGAGATTGGAGAACACCGCCTTCTCGATCCTGTCCTTGTTGTGTGCGCAGACTCCAATGCCCACATAGAACGGTTCCTGCATTGGGAACCGCATGGAGCCTCCCGCAATTTGGAAATCTCCATCCGCACCCGGGATGGACATGTAGAACTCGTTCCCGCGTTTGGACAATCGCAATCGTGCGGGTGCCGAAACGTTGGCCTGCACTTCGTGGGTGGCGACGCCGTTCTCATCGCGAGCCTGCAAAGACGTCAACCCGTCGCCGTGCAGTGCCGCATCAACGTAAGCCGAGCCTTCGTCCAGGCTCTGGCGGAACATCAGCACCGCCTTCCGGTGACCTTCCGCGCCTGGACCCAGAAACGCGATGTCGGCAGACAATGTCACATCACCCGAGACTTTCTTCCACACAAAATGGAATGCGTCCTTGGCAGCCCACATGTTCTCGCCGCTGCCGGAAAGGGTGTAGCTCTTAGCGGATCCGTCGAACGCAGCGCTTCCGGGGTGCAACACCGTTCCCACATCGGCGTGGTCCTCAAAGATCCCGATCGGTGCGGCTGCGGACTGCGCTTGCAAACGAATGGCCGTGGCAAATAGAACCGTAACCAAGCAGCGGGAATTTATGATCATCTGGCGGTGCCTCCGAAAAAGCAATAGTCAGCGCGTTTTGACGGGTAAAACCGGACCTTGGCCAAACGGACGCAGTGGCGGCTGGCTCATGTACGTAGCGATGTCCTTCGCCGCTTTGGTTTCCACCCCAGGCTTTTGTAGAAATCCCAGATCGCGGAACCAGTCAATATAGCGGTTCTGCCAAGTTCCGAACGGCATCGCGCCGCGGTCGGTCAAGCCACCGGTCATCCGGCTGCCATCACTCAGGGCGTCGCCTGGGTGCCGGCCATTGCCGTAAATATGCATCTCGATGTTCGGCACCCCGATCGCCAGCATGGCGGAAAAATATTCTACGGCCCAGATGGCATGAACCCGATCCCCGGAACCTCCAGTGGCCAGGAACGCCGGCGGCACATTGCGCGGAATTGGCGGCGCGGTGCGGTTGCGGGCAAATGGCGTAGGGCCGGGATAGATGATCCCCACGAAATCGGGACGTGAGGTGATCCCCGCCAGAGGATCGCCGGCATCGCTATTTTTCTTGTCGAATTCATCAAACAGCACCGCCGCCGGAGCGGACAATTCCGCGCCGGCCGAGAAGCCCATGATGCCAATCTTATTCGGGTCGATGTTCCAATCCTTGGCGTGGGCGCGCACCAGTCGAATGGCCTGCAGCGCATCGTTCACCGCATCCACCTGCGGGTTATAACCGTCGCGCCGCAGCCGGTTCCGCAAGATCACAGTGTTGACGCCGTAGTTATAAAAATAGGGAACGAAGTCGGCGCTCTCCGTGCCGACGTTCAGCGTGTTGTGCCCCCCACCGGCTACCAGAATCACTACCGCCCCCGTGTTCAGCCCGCGATCGACAGTGTGTACTTCTATGGACGGGTTGTGTATGTTGACAATGCTGGCGATGCGCCCCGGCACGGTCTGGCTCATGTTGTATTGCTCCGCCTCGCGGACGCGATCCATCTTAAGGAAAGCGGAGTCAGGCGCATAAAGAGGTACCACCACGCCTCCGGGCAGGATAGCCAAAGGCGCGTAGGGCGCGCTGGTCACCGGCCCTGGCGCTGGTACTGCCAGCGGCGCGGGAAGTGGAGGCAGCGCAGCGCGAGCCGGCGCGTTCTGCCCATTGGCGGCTCCCGCGGCCAGTACAAACAAGAGTAGCGGAGCACTCAATCTACCTTTTCTCATCGTGACAATATTCTACAGCTGCACCTGCTCAGCCCGGCTTATACGGAATGCACAACGAACCAAGCGTATTGCGTCCAACTGCCTTCGCGGCTCGCAGCAGACGCAGAAAGATTTGAGCGGTAATGAAGGCGTCGCCACCTGCGGTGTGGCGGTCGTGTGGCACTACACCAAACATCTCGCAAAGCGCGTCCAGAGAATAGCCCGCGGCCATCGGACGATCTGCAAACGCGCCGTCATCATTTAAGTGTAGCGTCAGGTCCATCGTGTCCAGCGACCGGTTCTTCAACTGCAAGTGGAAGTGCCGCTTAAAAGCACAGTTCAGTGCCTCAATGTCATGCCCGATGTGGTGCCCCACGATCACGCCGTCACGCAAGTACTCCAGAAAGAGCTCCACTGCATCTCGTTCCTCCATACCTCCGGCGGCTTCATCCCGCGTGATGCCATGCACGGTCACGGAAGAGTTGTTAAAGGCAATTTTGAGCATCACCTCAAATGCATCGTCCAATAAAATCTCGCCATCCCGCACCGCCACCGCTCCAATGGTGATAATCCGGTCACGCCGTGGATCCAGCCCCGTGGTCTCCGTATCCAGCAACACGAACCGCACCTGCCCGGCCGGTGCATCGTCAGGCCAGGTATTCTCGAAAGCCGTCAAATATCGCTCGATTGTCATGCCGTAGGAAGAAAGGTGGAAGCGGTAAATTCCAGCAGCTGGTGGATGGAGGAAAACGCAGTCTTGAGCAGCAGCTGATCGAACCTCCCCAGTTTCGCCGGGTTGATATGCGGCCCGCCGGAGAGCGCCTGGTAATAGAGCGCGATGCGAAACGCTTCCGCGGCTTCGCGGAATATCGCCGCGCCTTCCGGATAGTCCAGCGCGGCTGTTTCCAGGCGCGCCAAGGTACTGGCGTTGGTGAGCTTTTGCTTCGCAATCGCGAAGACACGCGCGGCACCGGCAATGGGAGCGACGGCCACGCTGGCGATGTCGAAACTTTCTCGCTGCGTCCCATCCAGATCGATCACCAGGCCGTCGAAAAACGTCAATGGCGGCAAATGACCCAGGGTGTCGTTCGCCAGCAGCGGAATTGCCATCTCATGGCCGCCCAACTCAACCGCAATTTCACCGTGAAGCGTTTGCAGAATGGAAACATCGCCGCAGAGCGCCAAGGCGTCGAAGAATTCACGCCGGGCGTATAGATCGTAATCAAGCGGATTGCGAATCGTTTCGCTATACAAACGTCTCCAGCCGGAAAGCGGCATGCACGGTTGTGAACCTTCGGGCCAGAACACCCCGGTTCCGGTAAGGCCGAAAGCGTGGAACCAGGCTTCCGTCTCGCCCGCTACGGCGGCAAAATAGACGCTGTCCTCCGGCTGGCATGCTCCGCGGGAATCGTCGTAAACCGCCGCAATGGTCGCCGGCGCCGGCCTCATCAATTCTCCGCGAGCGGCTTCACCAAACATTACCCAGCAGCATTTGGCGGCCGGGGCATCAATTCCAGCTTCCAGCACTTGTGCGCAGGCCAGCCGGACACAGGCGTCCGCCAGCGCGGCAATTACTTCGGTTCCAATCTGGCAGCAGTCGTCCACGTCGGATGGCTGGGCAAGCGCATCCTGAACGAGTCCCGCCGCCAGCCGCAGCAGCGGCTCCATCTCGATGGCGGATTCTGCTTCCCGGATGGCGCGGATCAGGCGTCCGGGGTTTCTCCCGCAGAACAGCGCAAGTTCGGATGCGGTAAGTATTCCCTGCTGGGGACTCTTCGCGGTGCCGTCCGCGGTAATCCCGATCTCTTCTGTTCGCCGCCGCAACATTTCGCGGACAATCACGCGGGTACTCAGTGGAGCTGCTGCAATCGGCGGCGGCAAAGGGCGGGCGGCCAGCCTGGCAACGCCGCTACCCGCGGTGCAGAGGTCTTTCGCGGCAATCATCGCGACCGGGCACTGCGTTTGGTCGACGAAAACGGCCACGCCGTTCTTAGAGCCGGATACACGGCGCGCCGCTTCCTCAACGGACGCATCCAATGGGATGGTCACTTGCCGCGAACGCACGAAATCCAGGGAAGGCGCTTCCGCGTCCAGCCAGGAAGTCCTGCCAAATCCCAGAACTCCGGCGACAGAAAAGTGTGCCGCCAGAAAGCGCTTCACCGCTGGGTATCGTGCAGTCAGGGATTCAAATACGTCCGCGGCGAAGCCATAGAGAATCACGTCGCTCGCTGTGCGCGCCGAATAGAGGAACGATCCGTCACCCGCAAAGCGATCCAGTCCCAGCAGATCACCCTCACCCAACACATCTCGTAAATGCTCGCCGGAATTGCTTTGCTCCATCGCTTCCACGCGGCCCTGCTGGATCACCCACACCTGCTGCCCCTTGGGATCGCCTTGCCGGAAGAGGTACTCATGGGATTGGTGAAACTTGACCCGCCCGCTGCCCGCCAACTCCAGTAGATCCTGCTCGGAAATGCCGTCGAAGGGGGCATGCCTTCTCAGGAAGTCGGCCACACGATAGGGAATGACGGATGTTTTCATGTACTCCGCTGTTGAAGCAGAAATGTTGAACCAGAAATGTTGAAGCAGAAACTTGAATTCTATGTGCGCGGCGAACGGGGCGCGCCAGCGGCGGGGCTGTCTTCAAGCTAGGATACAACAGACCCGCTCACTCACTGGCGAACTCAACCTCAGCGTGGAGTCTATAGCGGTCTCACCCTGCCAGTACTTGGCCGATTCCCTCGTCCGTGAGCAGCGGACGGATCTCCAGCGAGATTAGATCCGACCACTGGTTGGCCCATTTGCCCAGCGCTATAGCATCGTTCGTTTCCGCAATGATATAGCCCCCGGATCCATCAGCAAGATGGTAGGCAGCGATTTTGGTGACGCCTGCAGGTGGAGCTGCGCCACCGGTCTGTTTGAACCGTTCCTGACCGGCGCGATTCGTAGCGAGCGAAGTCTTGTAACTGACAATGAAAAGCATTTTCGATTCTCCTGTATCTGATCGGATCAGCGCCCGTCTCGTTCCCGCTTAACAAGCGAATCGTATGATATCCCAAAAAGCCAAGGCCTTGCTGCCTTCACAAAAAGGCACAAAAGATCGACTGCCGGGTCCAATTTCTACTTGCCGGCTGACCGCACTGTACCCAATCCCCACACGCCGAAGGCCTGACAGGTAATCCAGTCGATCTCCACATGCAGCAGTCAGGCGTTCGCCGGCGCAAGCATTCCGTGCGAAACTTTGACCGCGGCCTCGTTCGATACGGTCCTCGATGTCGTCGGCGTGCCCACTAGGCCGGGAGCCACCGCTGAAGGTCGCAACCAATGACATCGTCAATCTGAACACGCCTGCCTTGGCCGCGGCGATCGCTTCGTGATCCGCCAGACCGTTGCGCGCCGCCGCACTGGCAAACATCACACCGCACGGGAACACAAGGGAGCCGCTGGTTTGCATCCTCAGGCGTGCGCCGGTTTCTAAAGAGACACTGCCCGCACAGTCCACGACGCCCCGCCGGGGTCAGGCTGATCTCAACAAACTCTCAGCTTGCGTAGCGCTATTGGTCCGCCCAATTCGCCGGTGAGCGGACTCATCCGCTCCTCTGTACGCTCAATCTGCGCGTCGACGCCGCAATGGCACCCTTCCTGATGCACGGCTCCGCCCGGAGGCTTTCTTCATTGCGCGTCAGAAAGTCCCATTACAACGGGGTGAACGGATAAGCGAACTCCCCGGGTAGACAAATTGGGATCAAACGGCTACCACGGTGTGCTGCCAATAGAGCGGATTCGTGCCCAAGCGGACGCCGAATTAAAAAGACTAATTCTCTTGTCAAGCTGGAGTTAACAGAATATTTAACCACTTTTAGTGACTACGCAAGCTTCGCTAAACGACGTGCTTACTTTCCGGAGCCAGCGCGTTGGGATGATGCGTGCGGGCCCACCTTCCTGTGGTGGAACTCCAATCAAATTGGTCGGCCCGCACGCGCGTCAGACCTTCGGAATGTGCTTCAGGAGCCGGTCGTGGAATACGGCCGGATCGGTGATTGTGGCCATATCGTCCTCCACCTCCACCTTGTGCAGCTTGTGGCCGGACCCAAACGAAACGTGCGCTTCCACCTCGCCGTGCTTCGATGAAAGCGAGTGGCCGTTCACCGCGCCCACTAGCTTGCCGTGGGAATCTGTGACAATCGTGAGTTTGGTCATACCACGCCTCCGCCTTGGATGTTGTGGAAGCAGCCCCCCGGTCCTTGGTTCGTGATATTCACAAAGTATGTTGCGTTGCCGTTGTTGTCTTTCCTCTTCCGCTGCTGATCGGCCAGATGCACCGCCCCCTGGTTCGGAATCTTGATGTCCGCGGTAGCGAACTGGGTTCCGTGATCTGCGCCATAAGTGAAATTCCAACTGGCTGTTTGTCCCGGCGCCAAGAACGTTAGTGGACCAACATTATTGAAAGCCATTGTATCCTCCTTTAGTTTGAACCGCAGCAGTAGTTTAGTGCTACGCGCAATAGAATGCAACCCTAATGTTGTCATTTTTCGATAAAAATAAAATTCTCATTAGTTTCCGGCCGGGCGAGACCACGCGCTGGTCCCTTACTTACCGCCTTTCTTCTGTTCGTTCAACTTCTTCTGATCGCTCAAGTTCTGAAGATACGCCGCCTCCCTGTTCTTCACGAACTCCTGATATCCCGCCGGATCGACGAACACATTCCCCCCGCCCTTGCCAATCCGCGCATACTTCTCAGCCATGCCGTAATAGGCGCCATGTGCTCCAAGAAATACATCGCAGCGCAGCGCCTTCAGCACGCGAAAAGTACGCGCAAAATCGTCCGCCATCTCGGGATACTTCTCGTTATTT
>JBBRNO010000028.1:0-55812 GCA_038230275.1 Bryobacterales bacterium | reverse complement strand
TGCGTGCGAAACGTCCGGGAACCGGCTCTCGGTCAGATCTTCCATCAACCGCGGCAAAGCATTGACAATCAGGCTCGGATCCAGCTCCACTCCAATCACTCCGGTGGATGCGGGAATCACCTGCGCCACCGGCACCTTCAGAAGTTTGGCCACGGCCTTGCAACAGGCGATAGCCACGTCATCTCCTGTGCGGGTTGCGCAATTGGCGTTGCCTGCATTCGCGAGTACCGCGCTAACACGGCCCCGGGACGCGCGCAGATGCTGCCGCGCGATCTTCACCGGAGCCGCCTGCACGCGGTTCGTCGTCATTACTGCGGCAGCCGAAGCCGGCGTATCGGAAACAATCAGAGCAAGGTCTTCCTTGTTGACCTTTCGAATGCCCGCGTAGGTGGCTGCGTAGCGATAGCCCAGCGGCAATTTCAATTCTTTATCTCTCCTAACATTTCACTATCCATCAGGTGCTGGCCGTTGCGGAAGGCCCCCGCGGGAAGTTTCTTCCTCCCCTCGAGTTGCACTTCCAAAAGCTCTAAAGCGGAATTGTTGCCGCAAGTGACAAGGACTTTCCGGTTCCGCACCTGCACCGAACCAGGAAATCCCGTTCCTATATCAATAGCAGGTTTCACGTTCCAGAGGTGCAAAAGTTGTCCTCGGAACGTGGTATAAGTGCCCGGCCACGGTAACAGACCGCGAAAACGATTGTATATCCGCGCGGCAGGCAAATGCCAGTCCACCAGCCCGTCTTCTTTCTTCAGGATGGGGGCATACGTCGCCTGCGCGTCATCCTGCTTCTCCCCAATCACGCTTCCCGACTCAATCTTTTCCAGCGTTTCCACCAACAGATCCGCCCCGGTCAGCGCCAGCCGCTCGCCCAGCGCAACCGCGGTTTCGTCCGGCCCAATCTCCGTTTCCGCCTTCAAAAGCATGTCGCCGGTGTCAAGACCGGCATTGATACGCATCGTAGTCACACCGCTGCGGGTTTCCCCATTGGCAACAGCCCATTGGAGCGGCGCCGCCCCTCGATACTTCGGCAACAGGGACGCGTGCACGTTGATGATGCCGTATCGCGGCAAGTCGATGATCGCCTGCGGGATGATCTGCCCGTAACCCACCACCACCATTCCATCCGTCCGCAAGCCAGCCAGCAACGCAACAGACTCGGCGCGGCGCACCCGCTCGGGTTGGTGAACGGCAAGCTCCAGACGCAAAGCAGCCTCCTTCACCGGAGACATAGCCGTATGCTGTCCGCGTCCTTTCGGCCGGTCGGGTTGCGTGAAAACCGCGCAGACGTCATGCCCGGCGCTCACCAGTTTTTCGAGCGATTGCACGGCAAAGTGCGGCGTGCCCAGAAAGACAAGGCGCAATTTTGATTTCTAACCCCACTCGCCGGCTTTGATCAGCTTCTTAATCTTGCGCTTAATCAAATCACGCTTCAGTACGCTGACATGGCTGATATAAAGGATGCCGTTCAGATGGTCCGTCTCGTGTTGAAATGCGCGAGCCAGCAGATCTTCGCCGGTCATCTCAAAAAATTCGCCTTTCAGATTCTGCGCCTTTACGGTGGCGCGCTTGGCACGGGTAACCTGTTCGCGAAACCCAGGCAGGCTTAGGCAGCCCTCCTCGCCGGTCTGCGTTCCTTCCTTCTTGACGATCTCCGGATTGATCAGAACAAGCTTCTCGTCCGGGTTCTCGCCGTTTGAGGTATCGATCACCGTGATCCGCTTGGAAACGCCAATCTGCGGCGCGGCCAAGCCAACACCCTTGGCGGCGTACATCGATTGAAACATCTCCTCCACCAACTTGTGCAGTTCCGGCGCGTCGAAGTCCGTCACCGTCTGTGCTTTCGTCTCCAGTACGGGATTGCCGTACTTCACAATGGGATGTATCATCAGAAACTCTTTACCTGTTTGGAATAGCCGTCAAAATTCCGCCGTGTCTCGTCCATCGAGTCGCCGCCAAATTTTTCCAGAAATGCCTGTGCCAGAACGATGGCCACCATCGCCTCGCCTATAACCCCCGCCGCGGGCACCACGGCCACATCGCTGCGCTCATAGGCGGCTAACGCCGGTTCCCGCGTCAGCAGCTCCACCGATTCCAGCGGCTTGCGTAGCGTTGAAATTGGCTTCAGGAACCCGCGAACCAGAATGTCCTGCCCGTTCGTCATGCCGCCTTCCAGTCCGCCGGCCCGGTTGGCTCCGCGATGAAACGCCGCCTCTTCCCGGTTGTAGTGGATTGTGTCCTGCACCGCGGATCCAAAGGCGGCCGAGCCCTCTTCCGCGAATCCGATTTCCACGCCCTTCACCGCCTGCATGGAGACAATCGCCTGCGCCAGCCGTCCATCCAGCCGTGAATCCCACGTAATGTGCGAACCCAGGCCCACCGGAACATTATGCGCCACCACTTCAAAAATCCCGCCCACGGTGTCGCCCGTCTTATAGGCGTGGTCCACCACCGCTTTCATTCGTTGTTCGGCTTCCGCATCCACGCAGCCCAGCAGAACTTCGTCTTTCTGCGAGAGCGCCACCAGTTCGCTCCAACTCGCCTGCCGCCCCAGCTTTTCAGTGCCCACGGCAATCACATGGCTAAGCACGGCAATGCCAAATTCACCCAAAAACGCCTTCGCGATGGCGCCGATCGCCACCCGTGCCGTAGTCTCCCTGGCACTCGCCCGCTCAAGAATATAGCGCGCATCGTGAAAGTTATACTTGATGGCCCCCGCGAGATCGGCATGACCCGGACGCGGCCGGGTGACAGGCTTTTGCTTGTCTTCCCCGCCCTCAATGGTTTCCACCGGAAGAATCTCGCTCCAATTCTTCCAATCTTTATTCCGGATGACCATCGCAATCGGCGACCCGATGGTGGCCGAATGCCGAACCCCCGCCATAATCTCGGCCTGATCGGTCTCAATCTTCATGCGCCCGCCACGGCCAAAGCCCTGTTGACGGCGCCAGAGCTCTCGATTGATGGCCTTTACGGATATAGGGATGCCCGCCGGCAGCCCGGTCAAGGTTGCGACTAAACATTCTCCATGGGATTCACCAGCGGTTTCGAAGCGGAACATTCCTGGACCTTTAATCTTAGCAGTTTGACCTCCATTTCGCCTCAAAAAATGCAGCGAACAGCCAGAAAACCCGTTAGACTACTCGAATGAAATGGAACCTGCTGCCGGTGGCGGTGTTGGCCGCCGTGTCTTCCGGAACGGCCTCAAGCCAGCAATCCGCCGCTCACCAACGGATCAAAGCGCTGGTAGACCAACACGCGCCGGCCTACGTGGCAATCGCCAAAACAATCTGGGGTTTCGCCGAACTGGGCTATCAGGAAACCAAAAGTTCCGCCCTGCTGCAGCGCAACCTCAAGGAAGCAGGCTTCCGTATACAGGCAGGCGTCGCGGACGAACCAACCGCTTTCGTCGCCACGTATGGCCAAGGCAAGCCGGTGATCGGCATCATGGGTGAATTTGATGCGCTGCCCGGCCTGTCACAGGCGGCCACGCCAGACCGCAGCCCGCTGGTGCAATCGGCCCCAGGGCATGGCTGCGGCCACAACCTGCTTGGGTCCGGAGCCGCTCTGGCCGCCGTCGCTTTGAAGGAATACATGGAACAGAACCACGTCACCGGCACCCTGCGCTATTACGGAACACCCGCCGAGGAAGGCGGCAGCGGCAAAGTCTACATGATCCGGGCAGGACTATTCCGCGATGCCGAAGTCGTTCTGCACTGGCATCCCTTAGACAAGAACTCCGTGATTAACGGCGGCTTCCTAGCCAACACCAGCGCCAAATTCAAATTCCACGGAAAGGCCGCGCATGCCGCCCTGGCGCCGGATCGCGGCCGCTCGGCGCTGGATGCCGTCATGTTGATGGGCACGGGCCTCGAATTTCTCCGTGAGCACGTCCCCAGCAACAGCCGCATCCACTACATCATCTCGAACGGAGGCGCGGCGCCGAACGTGGTTCCCGATACCGCGGAAATCTACCTGCAGGCACGCAGTCCGTCCCTCACCGCACTCGAGGAAATCTGGGCGCGTATCCAAAAGATCGGCGAGGGAGCCGGGCTCATGACGGAGACTACGTTCGACGTCAAGATCATCCACAGCTCCGCCAATATCGTCCCCAACGATGCGCTAGCCAAAGTAGCGCAAAAGAATCTGGAGGAAATCGGGGGCTTCGAATACACCGCTGAAGAAAAGCACTTCGCCACGGAGTTGCAGAAGAGTTTGCCGCCGGATGGCGCCGGCGATCTCAGCTCAACCGTTGTGGTCCAGCCCCTGACGAAGGTAGACCCCAACGCGCCGACCGCCTCCACCGACGCGGGGGACGTCAGTTGGAACGTTCCCACCATCGGCTTCTCTGCAGCATCGTTTGTACCAGGAGTGGTGCCGCACACATGGCAATCCACGGCCTCGGCGGGCATGAGCATCGGCCAGAAAGGGATGCTCATCGCGGCCAAAGCGCTCGCTGTTACCGCAGCGGACTTATTCGCCAATCCACAATTGGTGCAAGATGCCAAGGCCGATTTCCAAAGCAAGCTGCAAGGAAAGACGTATAAATCCGGAATCCCATCAGGGCAAAAGCCACCGATTGATTTCCGTAAGGAGTAGCCGCTGGTCCTCGCCGAAGCTCACCTCGAGCGGGAGTTCCGGGAATGAGCGCCAGAGTCGCCTTTGTCTAACGAAAGCGACTCACCTCTGCCGTCTTTCTCAGGAACCCTTCTTCGTCAGCCAGAGATGCCAGAAACGAATCAATCACTCTTTCACCCGGCTCTCGCCGAGCCGGCTATGGCTTATCGAAAGCCGCGGCTAACACTCCCGAGATGTCCTCGGACATTTTCCCGACGCCCAGATCGTCACCTTGTTGATGGTAGGCACTATCCGCTATGTTGACTGACAGTGACACATCCAGCAAAACGTTCTCCCAGGTAGCGTCATCCAGTTCGCCGTGAATCTCGGAATGCCCCATGTTCGATGCCCACCACCAGGGCTGGATTCCGCGAGGGTTCCGGCCGGGACTGGTGAGTTTGGCTCCGTTGCCGGCCACCTGAAAGAAATTCCGCTTTCGCTCCGCGATAATCGTCGGCGGCGTCACCTTGGGAGCTGGAAAAAGCGCGCGCAGCGGGTCGAATAAGATGAACGAAAAACCGCCGCTTGGCGTCAAGTCGGGCTGATTCAGCGGAATCATGTTATCCGGAAAAGACCCCGGTTTCGGATTCAGGCCGAAGGGAAATAAAGGGAGATCCGCAATCCCCAGGTATCGAACGGGCACGGACAGCGACGTAAGCTTTACGCCCAAACAAAGCGCAACAATCGAACCATGGCTATAACCGGCCACGCAGACCGCGCCGAAAACGTCTCCGGTCCCCTTGAGTTTGGCGATTTCGTCGCCAATCGAGCTGGCCGTGGCGTCATCGTCCTTCGAATCCGCCACTCCTCGCGCCATCACTGTCAAATTCCGTTTGACTTTGGAAACTTCCTGGTTCCGGTCATAGCGGGCCCGATTCACTTTCAGCGAGCCTTCGTTTCGACCTTTAGGGACATCCCCGCGCAATTCGATTACGACGTCTTGGATCAAAACTCGTCGGTCTCCTGGTTCACCAAACGCCGCCGGATCTCATACACAGCCATCTCGGCATCCATGATCTTGATCGTCATCTTGCCGACGATATTATCTGGCGCCTTTTGGTAGCTGGTGTTGATGATCCGCCGCTTCGTCTTGTAGGACAGCACGGCTTTGGCGGTGGTAGGCCCGTAGAATGCACCGTCGCGTTCTGACTTCGACGGAAACGCTCCATGCAGTTTCATCAGTGCATCCTGAATCTTGGCCACGTGGAAGCCCTTGGACCCTGGTGTGATGTGTCCAGCATCGTCCACCAGACATCGTTCGAAGATTCGATCACCCTTGAATAACTTGGATACGAGCGCCATAATTCGTACGAGAGGTCAGACCGGTATTTCCGAGTATACTACGCGTCATTCGCTGACACCTACTCAACCGACCACTCTCATTGATCCTACCGAGCCGCGCGCGTAAGCAAGCGGTAGATGCTTTACCGGGTTCCTCATCCGATCCCGGTTCTTGCGCTAAGCCATCAATCTCTCGCAAACACCGTAAAGCAACCCCTACCGGGCCAAAGCCACCGCCAGCAAAAGCGCCCGCTGTGTCCCGCGCCAGGAATCCGTCGCATCAAAAGTCTCACCCAGCGAATGCGCCCCACCACCAATTCCGCCGCCGGAAATCGTAATGGCCGGAATTCCCAAATTCATCGGTACGTTCGCATCCGTCGACCCCTCGCGCAACACTTCCTCAATCTTCATCGCTTGCGACACTGCAATCGCGGTCTTCACAATCGCACTTTCCTTTGCCGTCTGCCCGGCCGGACGCATCCCCACCAGTTCAGCCGATGCCGTCACACTACCGCGCCCGCTCCATCGCGCGTTCTCCTCCGCCACTGCCTGCTTGACAGCTGCCTGAAACTTCGTGTCCAACTCCTTCAACGCACCTACATCCACCGATCTCATGTCCACCTCCATCCACGCCTCAAACGGAATGGCGTTTACGTTGGTGCCGCCGCCCACGCGGCCTACGTTGAAAGTCGTCTTCGGCTGGCTCGGCACCTGAATCTCATCGATCTTTGCAATTGCACGTCCCATCGCCTGAATTGGGTTGGCCATGCCGAATGCACCGTAGCTGTGCCCGCCTGGACCTTTGAACGTGACCTTGTACCGGTTACTCCCCACGCCAATGTGGGCAATCCCAAGTCCGGTGCCGTCCACGGATAGAAACTGATCGATCTGCCCCTTCAAACTATCGAAGAACAGGCTCTTCTTCCCGCGCAGATCGCCCATCCCTTCCTCCCCCACATCCGCCACAAATGTAATAGTGCCAGGCGTCTGGACGTGCCCATCATCCAGCGCGCGGATCACCGCAAGCATCACCGCCAGTCCCCGGCAATCGTCGCCGATGCCGGGCCCCTGCATGGAGCCGCCGCTGCGTGTCACCTTCACGTCGGCACCATCCGGAAACACCGTGTCCAGATGCGCGCTGAACACCAGATTCGGGTGCGCGCCCTTACCGGGCCGCACTCCGATCACATTGCCGGCCTTATCGACGCGTACGTCCTTGAGCCGCAATTCCTCGAATAGCCGATTCAATTCCAGGCCTCGCTTCTCTTCATGGAATGGCGGCGCCGGAATCTCGCAGACGCGCACCTGCAAGTCCAGCGTGCGCGGCTCATTGCGCTTCGCCGCGTCCATCGCGGAGCGCACCGTGGCGTCATTCATCAATTCCGCCGGTGTCTGCGCGACAGCCAGTACGCCCAGCCCAAGCAGCAAGAACACCAGGTTACGTTGCATCAAGAAATTAGTCTCCACCAAAGGCTGCCCACTCCCAACCAGATCACCACATTCACCAAAGAAATCTGAAACCCCAGCTTCCACCAGGCCGACTGCGAAACATACCCCGCCCCAAAGAAGATCGGAGCCGATCCTGTCCCATAGTGCGTAAGTCCCGCATCCAGATTGGAGAACGCCGCCAGCGCCAGCGCCGCATGCATGGGCGGCGCACCAGCGGCCACGGCGGCGGCCAGAAATCCCGGATACAGTGCCGTCACATGCGCCGTCATGCTTCCGAAGGCGTAATGAATATAGAGGTACATCAGCACCAGCGCGCACAACGCCGCCTGCCACGGCCAGCCGTTCAATCCTGCAAAGGCGGCGCCCGATAGCACTTTGACAGTCCCTGACTCGTTCAACGCATCGGACATCATTAACAACGGCGCAAACCACATCAAGACATCCCAGGCACCTCTCTCGGCGAGAAGATCGGACCAGGTCAAGACATTCATCACCAGCAGCACGCAGATTCCTGTAAGCGCCACAAACGCGTTCGGAATACCGTGCCACGGTGACAAGATCCAGCCCGCCATAACGCCTAGCAGGACCACCACCAGCCAGCGCTCATTGCGGCTCAACTGGCCCATCGAGCCCAACTCCCGCGACGCCAGCGACCGCGCGGCGGAGACGTCCCGATTGTCTGGCGGGTGCAATCGGAAGATCAGGTACGGCACAATCGTAAGCGAAAGAAGCCCCGGCACCAACGTTGCCAACGCCCAGCGGCCCCAGCTCAAATCGACGTGGGCAATCTTGGCCGCGAAGTCGGCGATCAGCGGATTGGCCGCCATGCTGGTGAGAAACAGCGCGGAAGCAATGTAATTCCCGTGAAAGCCCACCAGAGTAATAAATGCGCCGGAGCGTCCGGTGACGCCCGGCTCGGAACCAAGCGCTCGCGCCAGACCCTGTGTGATGGGGAAGATGATAGCCCCGCCCCGCGCGGTGTCCGAGGGAACAAAGGGCGCCAATACCACGTTGGACGCAACCACGGAATACGCCAGTGACAGGGCACTGCGCCCGAACCGTTGCACAAACAGGAACGCGATGCGCATGCCAATTCCGGTGAGCGTAACAGCGCGGGAAAACAGAAATGCGCTCACAATCAGCCACGTGGTCTGGTTGCTAAATCCCGATAACACCTTAGCCGGAGCCACCGTCCCGGTGAGCGCCAGCAGCGTCATCGCTACCAGAACGCTCACTCCCATCGGCACAGGCTGGGCCACCAGAGAAATGATGGCTGCCAGAAAGATAGCCAATAAATGGCGCTGGCCAGGGTTCAGGCCGGGCACCGGAAGAAAGTAAAGTGCCAAGCCGGGAAGCAACACAATGCTCCACCGGCGCCAGGAAATGGGAACGTTCATGCTGCCAGACTTCGAACCCTACGGCTTTGGATAAACCATCGTGAACGGATCGGGCAGCGGAATCCGCTCCATATTTCCGAACTTACTCAACTGGTATTGCGGCTTATCGGGATTGCCCTTCACCATGGCATCCACGTTGCCCACCGCCAGAATCACCAGTTTGTCCGGCTGTAGATACTTCTGCGCCACTCGCTGAATTTCATCGGGAGTCAGCGCGCGCAAGCGGTCGCGGTACTTCTGCCAATAGTCTTCAGGCAACTTTTCGTAATCGTCGTTGGCAAATTGCGCCGCCTTCTGTCTGGCAGTGGCAAATCGCTTTGACAGTTGCTCGGTGGACGAATTGATCTCCGTCGCCAACTCTTCCGGCTTCACCTTTTCCTTCCGCATGTGATCGATTTCTTCGATCACGATGGTGATAGCCTGCGCCACCGTAGGGCTCTTCGATTGGAACACCGCCGAAAACACACCATCATAGTAACGGCCACTTTGAAATACGGAGCCCGCCGAATACGCCAGCCCCTCATCGGACCGCACTCGCGACGTGATTCTCGAAGTGAATCCGGCCCCGCCTAGAATTCCGTTCATCACCCCGATCGCCAGATGATCCGGATTGCTCAGCGTTGTGCCCAGGTGGCCCATCCGCACCCGCCCTTGATTCACGTCCTTTTTGTCGACGACATACACGCCGGGCTTCGGAGTGAAGGCCGGCTTCGGAACCTGGCTCGTCAAAGCCGGCCGGTTCGCCCAGTTCGCCAGAGACTGGTTCAGTTTCGCAATCATGTCCTTCGTGTTGAAATCGCCCGAAACTGCAAAAGTGAAGTTCCCCGGATAGAAGTATTTTTCATGGAAAGCAATCAGGTCTTCGCGAGTGATGGATTCGATGCCGGCTTTGGTGGATGGCACGGTGGTAAAAAATTGCCCGCGCATCAGCCGTGCGAATTCCCTCGCTTCAATGCCCGCCGTATCGTCGTTCCGCCGCTGCATCCCTTGCAGCGCCTGGCTCTTGGCCAGCTTCAACCGGTCTTCCGCGAATCCGGGATTCCGCAGCATGTCAAAAAACAACGCCAGGCAGGGATCCAAAGTCCGCGCCAGGCAATTCACTTGCGCCTGCCCTTCGGTATCGCCAACACCGGCATTGATTTGAGCCGCTAGAAAAGCGGCTTCTTCATCGAAGACCGCTGGTGGTTTGGTTTTTGTCCCGCCGGCCCTCATCTGCGATCCCACCAGCGCGGTCAGCCCCGCTTTGTCCCCCGGCTCCAGGTAGCGTCCGGTGCGCACCAGGACGCTGAGGTTCACCAGCGGCAATTCGTGATCTTCCACCAGATAGGCAGTGCCGCCGGTAGCCAGCTTGTGCCGGAAATCGGCCGCGCGGGGCGGATCGTATTTCAGCACCGGATACTTCAATTCCTGGGGATGACTTGGGATTTCCGCCGCGTGCAAGGTAGCAACCGCAGTCAAAACAACAGTGACCAGCAGAAGGTGTTTCACTAATTGGCTCCCTTGCGGTAGAGGATCAAAACGTTGCGATTCTCGGGCTTCAAGTACTTCTTGGCCACACGTTGAATATCGGCCGGCGTCACCGCCTGCAATAACGGCGGGTCTGTGTTCAGAGAACGCCAACTGCGGCTGGCATCGTTGATCAGAATGTTGAGCAGCAGATTAAAGTCCGATTGTTTTTGCCGGAAATTCCCCGCCGCCAGATTGTTCTTCACCTTTTCCAGCTCACGATCCGGCACCAGCTCCGTTTTCAATTTTTCCAGTTCATTGTAGATTCCCTTCTCCACATCCTCTGGGGTCTTCCCAGGTTTCGCGGTGCCTCGGAATTCCACAAAGCCTTCATACTTGCGGCTGTCCTGGCTCGCAAACGCCATGTTCGCCACTTGCTGTTCCAGCACCAGCGATTTGAAGAGCCGTCCGGTCCGGTCGTTCATCAACGACGCCAACACGTTGAGAGCAGGTTCATCCACATGGCCATCGGCCACCGAATGGAAGCGGATTACCGCCTCCGGCGTAGTCTCCGCCGACGCGGACATCCGCTGTTCGCCCATCTGCGGCGTTTCGGTAGTCACCACGTCCGGCGGCGGAACCGTACCGCGTTTCAACCGGCCAAAGTATTTCTTCGCCAGTTCCATTGCCACGGCGGGATCGAAATCGCCCACTAACGTCGCCGTCAGATTGTTCGGCGCATAATAGGTGCCGAAATAGGCATTTGCCTCTTCCCGGCTGATCGCGTCAATATCGGTCGGCCATCCCACCACCGGCCATCCATAAGGAGACGACTTCCAGAACAGTGCATTAAACTGTTCCTGATATCGTCCGGTCGGCGTACTGTCGGTGCGCATCCGGCGTTCTTCCATCACCACGTCCCGCTCCGTGTAAAACTCCCGGAACACCGGATTCAACAGCCGGTCGGATTCCATCCAGAACCACAATTCCAGCCGGTTTGTTGGCAAATTGATGAAATAGACCGTGTAATCCTCGCTGGTGCCGGCGTTCATGCCAGAGGCGCCTTGGCCGGTATAAATCCGGTCGAACTCGTTCTTGACAATCAGCTCGGATTGCCGCTTGGTCAGAATTTCAAATTTCCCCAGCAATTCCTGATGCCGCGCCGTCCGCACCTTCGGGTCTTTGACATCGGTGATTTCCCCTAGACGCAGCCGCCGCGCCAGTTCCGCTTCTTCCTTCCGCAACCCAGCCTTCAATTGGTCGAGTTCCAGATTCAGCTTCGCGTCCTCTGCCGAATTGCGCGTGCCGATGGTATTGGTCCCCTTGAACATCATGTGTTCGAACAGGTGGGAAATGCCGGTTATGCCTGGCCGTTCGTTCACGGATCCTACGCGAGCCACCCAGCCGGCCGCAATATTCGCCGATCCCTTTCTGGGAAGCAGCAGGATCCGCATGCCGTTGTCCAGCGTGTGTTCCTGAACGGGCAGTTGCTGGGCAAATGCAGCCGCTGCCAGTATTGAAGAGAGTACAAGTCTGATAGAACGCAATGATCTTCTCCGGAAAGGACCGACGCTATTGTAACTGAAGACGTGCGAGGGAAGTATTTGTACCTACTCCGCGCGGTTGAACCAACTGCCCGGAGTTTCCTGTGCCCGCTCCAAGGCCCATTCCAGCCGCTGAATCGCGGCTTGCACCTGTTGCACCCGCAGCACTACGTGATCTTCATCTGAATAGCGCGTCCGGATGGTGTCGGCGATGTGCTCGAATTCGGACTTGGTGCGCGCGATGTCGCTTTCCAACACGTGCCCCGATGGTTCCAGCTGCAATTCACGACCAGACATAACTCTCCTTAACACTTCCTAAGAAGGTCACGCCTCGGTGGCCTTGGAAAATACCTTAATTTAATTCTAACCTTTACTGGATTGGAGTCAAGCGAAAGAATTAAGCTGCGATATTGTTTGCGGCGAAACAACGTCTCAAAATGATCCGCGAACGCGGTTGAAATCTAGCGGCCGTAGCCGCGAGCGGCTACCGGCACTTCCCGTCCGTGCGCATCAGCAAGGGCGGCTTTTTCTCGTTTCCGTTGGGCTTTGGCTGCATCCTTCTGGGAATGCTTGCGTACGCAACCATCACTCCAGCGTGGCACGCGATTTGAAGTGAACGCAAGAGAGGCCGGCGGCACCACCATGCTACCCGCAAGCACTATCACAAACGCTACTACCTTTCCTATGTGCGACCTGCTCATGAGGAAATCCCCCAACTGGAAGCGTCAGAATCGTATCCATAGGAATAGTAGCAAAAATGGGGGGTAGATTCCACCCCTATTTGGGGGCATGCCTAATCCCCCCACCTACCTTAGGTAGATTACCCCCATGTGAGACTCGTTTACCTCGCCCGCTTCGTTGACGGTGAAGTTGGAAATGATAGTTCCGGCGGCGCCCTCGAACTGGCCTTGGCCGCCATCTACGGTCCATGTAATGGTGCCTTGTTTGAGCGCCGGATCGGGACTTTGCCCCATCCAACCCTCCCCGACGCTGACGAAGTCGAGGCGGTGTCCCGCGTCGCCGAATGCGATGGTGCCTCTTTCGGTAAACGTGCCGGGCGTCACCAGTTTCACCTCGGACTCAAACACAGCATTGGTCACCGCGGCGGGGTCGAAGCCGCCGGTGATTCCGCCCTTGTTCAACACCGTCGTAATACTGCAACTGGCCGCTTTGGCCGAAACATTCATAGCACCCGGTGAAGTGTCAGACGGCGCGGCGTGCCCCTTGAACTGCATGGTGTAGACGAGTTGTTGCATGGATGCTCCTTGTTGTTCTGGAATGATCTGGAATCGCCTGATATTATCATTATTCACAAGGATAATTTGACTTTTCGGGCTTTGCATATCGCTGCCGCCGCTGTTGCGCTGGCGCTGCCTTCCGCGGCGCAAAACGCAGTGGACCAGTTCAACGTCGTATGGAATTCGCCAAGCAAGGATTCGTCCGGATCCATGCCTATTGGAAACGGCGACATTGGCCTGAATGTTTGGGTAGAAGAGGGCGGCGATCTGCTCTTCTACATCGGCAAGACCGACGCCTGGAGTGAATCGGCGAGGTTGTTGAAACTCGGTCGCGTCCGTGTCCGTTTCACTCCAAACCCTTTCAGCGCGGGGCAACCGTTCCGGCAGACTCTACAGCTAAGCACCGGGGAGATTCTTATCGAAGCTGGAAAGCCGGGAGCTAAGACGAAGCTGCGTGTTTGGGTGGACGCGAATCAACCGCTGATCCGCCTTGAAAGCGATTCTGCGCAGAACACCGAAATGGAGGTGATCTACGAGCGATGGCGCGATCAGCAGCGCCGGCTGGAAGGGCCGGAAATGTCGAGCGCCTATGGCATCGGCCCTGGCAAGGACCCGATTCTCGTGGACGGCGACGCCATCCAGCAAGACGCCGAGAGCCGCGTAGTCTGGTATCACCGGAACACCCGATCTCTGTGGCCTGATTCCACACTTCTGTACCGTACCTTTGGTGCGGCGATGGAGGGCGACGGATTCAGCAAGATCAACCAGACTACGCTGCGCAGCACCACGCCGCGGAAGCAACAGGGCGTGTCCATCTACGCGCTGACGATGACCGCCGACCCGATAGACCAGTGGTTTCAGGAACTGGGGAAGATGATCGGCCGTGTGGAAGCAGTCAAGCTAAGCGACCGCCGCTCCGCTCATGAGAAGTGGTGGCAAGACTTTTGGAACCGTAGTTGGGTGCAGGTTAGCGGCGGCAAGGAGCAGAAGGCGGTCAGCTCGGGATACGCTCTGCAGCGCTTCGTTAATGCTTGCGGGGGCCGCGGTGCGCAGCCCATCAAGGCCAACGGATCCATCTTCACTGTGGATGCCAAGGAGGGCGAGAATTCCTACGACGCCGATTACCGCCGGCGGGGTGGCGCCTATTGGTTCCAGCAAACGCGGCTGATCTACTGGCCGATGTTGGCTGCGGGTGATTTCGATTTGATGGAGCCGTTCTTCAAGATGTACACCGCAAACCGTCTGCTTGCAGAGCGGCGAACGCGGGCCGATTTCCATCACGAGGGCCTTTACTTTCCGGAGGCGATGTACTTCTTCGGCGCCGGCGCCAACGAGACCGGGAGGGCGAAGCGGAGGGATTTCTCAAATGGGCTCGAACTGGTTTCAATGATGCTGAATTACCATGAGTACACGCAAGACAAGCGCTTTCTGCGCGATGCCGTTGTACCTGCCGCGGAAGGGGTAATCGCCTTCTACGACAAGCACTACGAACGAGGGCCGGATGGCAAGATCCGCTTCAATCCGGCGCAAGCGCTGGACACCTGGCACGAGGCGTTGAATCCGTTGCCGGAGATTGCCGGACTCCGTTGGCTGCTGAATGAGGTGCTCACTCAGAAGCTGCCGCTGAGCAAGGCCGCGGCCACCAGGGCGAAGCGGATGCAACAGGAGCTTCCCGCCCTGCCGGTGAAGCAGGTGGACGGCAAGGCGGTGTTGCAACCGGCCGACCAGGTTTTCGGCGAGATCAAGAATTCCGAAAACCCGGAGTTGTACGCGGTGTTTCCGTACCGGCTTTACGGAGTCAACAAACTCAACCTCGAAGTGGGGCGCTCTACGTTCGACGCGCGCAAGTTCAAGGGGACGGGCGGGTGGGCGCAGGACGCCATTCAGGCGGGATTTCTCGGTCTGACGGATACCGCGAGAAGACTGACGGCGGAGAGCTTCGCGACGCCCACCAAGGGTAGCCGCTTCCCTGCGTTCTGGGGGCCTTTCCTCGAATGGTTCCCCGATCAGGATCACGGCAGCGTAGCATCCATGGCATTGCAGACGATGTTGATGCAGACGGACGGGACCAAGATCGTGCTCTTCCCTGCCTGGCCGAAAGACTGGAACGTGGAGTTCAAGCTGCACGCGCCGCTGAACACCACCGTCGAGGGAGTCTTCAAAGCCGGGAAGCTGGAACGCCTTACGGTGACGCCGGAGAAGCGCAGCGCGGATGTGATCCGAATGAACCCGGAGTAAGCTGAGTAATGACCCGACGAAACCTGATGGCCGCGGCATTGCTGGCTCCGCAAGCTTCCTCCTCAAAGACGCTGCTGAAGCCCGCGGTGTTGAAACCGGGAGACACGGTGGGTTTGATCACTCCGTCTACGTTCGTCAGCGATCCGGACCGCATCGCCGCCGCTGCGCGGACCATCGAGTACTTCGGATTGCGCATGAAAATGGGCCGGAATGTGCGCAAACAGACCGGCTATGTGGGTGGCACCATCGCGCAGCGGGTGGCCGACTTGCACGACATGTTCCGCGATCCGGAAGTCAAGGCGGTATTCACCATTCGCGGCGGATACGGATCGGGGCAACTGCTGGACGATATCGACTACGACCTGATTCGTAAGAACCCGAAGATCTTCCTTGGCTTCAGCGACATCACGGCGATGCATCTGGCCATCCATCAAAAGACCGGCCTGGTGACATTTCATGGGCCGGTCACTTTGTCGAGATTCACCGGGTATACGCAGGAACATTTCCGGAAGGCGATGTTTGATGCGAAGCCGATCGGCGCGGTCACCAATCCGCCGCTTAGCGATCCTTTGCGGCCCGCGCACACGCTGCGCACGGTACGGCCGGGAAAGGCGCGCGGTCCGTTGATTGGCGGCAACCTGTCGTTGATCGCTTCGCTGATGGGTACGCCTTATGAGATCGATACCCGTGGGAAGATCCTGTTCATTGAAGACGTGGGGGAGCAACCCTACAGCATCGATCGTATGCTGACGCAACTGCGGCTGGCGGGTAAGCTGAAGGCCGCGGCGGGCATCATCTTCGGCGAATGCGAGGACTGCCGGCGAAGCGATTACAAGCCTTCCTTCGACGCCACGTTTTCGCTGGGAGAAGTGGTGGACAACATTCTGGGAGAGCTGAAGGTGCCGGTGCTTTCGGGATTGACGATTGGCCACACGGACGACCAGTTGACGCTGCCGCTGGGTGTGATGGCTTCGCTGGACGCCGATAAAGGCGAATTGACGATTGAGGAGTCCGCCGTTCAATGAAACATTTCGTGGTGATATTGTTTGCGGCCTCGATTGCCGCGTTTGCGCAGCCTACTCCGGAGCTGCTTTGGCCGAACGGCGCGCCCGGCGCGCTGGAGGACGACGACAAGGACAAGCCGTCGATTACGCCGTATCTGGCGAATCCGGCGAAGGCCGTGGGCACCGCCGTAATCGTCTGCCCGGGCGGCGGCTATGGCAGTTTGGCGATGGATCACGAGGGCAAGCAGATTGCCGAGTGGTTGAACAACCTGGGCATCTCGGCATTCGTGCTGAAGTACCGGCTTGGGCCCCGCTATCATCATCCGATTGAATTACAGGATGCGCAGCGGGCCATCCGGATGGTGCGGGCACGGGCGGCGGATGTCCACGTGAGACCAGACCATATTGGGGTCTGGGGCTTCTCGGCCGGCGGGCATTTGGCGTCCACGACGGGTACGCATTTCGACGCCGGCGACGCCAACGCCAGCGACGCGGTGGACCGCATGAGCTCGCGGCCGGACTTCATGGTGCTGAGCTATCCGGTGATCAGCTTCACCGATTTCGTGCACACCGGCTCGCGGCGGAACCTGCTGGGTGACAACCCCGACCCGAAGCTGGTGGAACTGCTGTCAAACGAGAAGCAGGTTACTGCGCAGACGCCGCCTACGTTTCTGTTTCATACCGACGGCGATACGGGCGTGCCTGCCGAGAACAGCGTGATGTTCTATCTGGCTTTACGACGAGCGCATGTACCAGCCGAGATACACATCTACGAAGAGGGCAAACACGGCGTGGGGCTGGCGCCGCTGGACCCGACGCTGTCGAGCTGGAGTGGACGGCTGGCGGAATGGTTCCGGGTGCGCGGGCTGCTGCGTTAGACATACGACAACCAGGTTTGACTGTGCGTTCGCTTGTACTCCGCGAACCATTTGCAGAGCGGGTAGAGGATCAGCACCGCGGTAATCCAGAAGATGTAGACCATGGGGAGATCCACGCCCCAGCCTTTTGGCGGCGGTCCCCCGATGGCGTCTGTCGCGAACGGGATGGAGAAGAGCCAGGCCGCGGTTCCGAACATCACGTACGAGTACGCGGCGGCCATGGCGTGCAGCAGAAACAGGTGCAGCACGTAGTAGAAGAGCGGAACGCGGCCGAAGGTGACGAAGGGTTGGGCCAGCACGCCGTGCTCATTTTTCCATATACCGAGAAACAAAATGGCTGGACCCAGAGTCATCAAGATGTAGAGCAATGACGGCGGATACTTGGTGCCGTTCAGGAACGACATGAACGTGAAGAGGCTGCTCTGCTGGCTGGTCCATTTCGCCATGTCGCCGTAGAGGTTAGTGAAACGGAGAAGTAGGAACGCGGCCACCATGGCCTGTCCGAGGGTGAGGAAAAGTTTGCGGCGTAATCGGGCTTCAAGCGTAAGCAGCGCACCGAAGCCATAGCCGGCAGCCATTACACCGATCCACGACAACACCGGGTAGGCGAGAAAGAGAACGTAGCCCCGAGCCGGAGTGATTGTGCCCTTTTCGTGGATGAACATCCAGAGAGGAGACCAGCCGCCAAATGTCTTGGCAGCGATGCCATCCAGCGTATTGTGCAGCGTGATGATGGCGATGCCGATTGCCGCCACATATCGGGCGGGCAGATAGACCAGTGCCGAGAGCGCGACCATGCACCAGCCGATGGCCCAGATGACTTGCGCGTCGCCTATGTAGTGGTAATCGAGGCTGAAGTACCAACCCATACGGACTACCGTCAATTCCAGGAATACCAACCAGAGTCCGCGTGTTACCAGGAAACGGGACACCTCTCGTTTGGTGCGGCCGCGGGAGCCGTAGAGATACGCGCCGGCGCCGGCCAGGAAGACGAACGACGGGGCGCAGTAATGCGTGATCCAGCGGGTGAAGAAGAGTGCCGGCCAGGTGTGGGCCAGATCAAGCGGATCTACGGTTGCGTTGGTAAACCAGTCGCGGCAATGATCGAGGGCCATGAGGACCATGGCGACCCCGCGGAGCAGATCTACGGTGTCGAGACGTGGACGGGCGGGGGTCACGGTTGGTTTGTGACCTCAACGATGATCCTACCGCCGACTACCGTCATGCGAATTTTGGCATTACGAATTTCGTGTGCCGGGATGGTGGTAAGGTCGCGATCTAAGATGACGAAATCGGCTAGCTTACCAGCCTGCAGCGTCCCTTTTCGAGCTTCCGCGAACTGTGCGTAAGCAGCGTCCACAGTATACGCACGGAGCGCTTCTTCCACCTTAATCTTCTGCTGTGGAACCCAACCGCCGGGGTTCTTGTCGTCCAGTGTCTGGCGGGTTACCGCAGCGTATATCCCCTCTAAGGGCGACGGCGGCGCTACGTTCCAATCGCTGCCGAAAGCTACTATCGCTTTAGAGTCCAGAAGCGAGCGGAAGGCGTAAGTGGTCTTGATCCGTTCGGGTCCGATCGCTTTTTCGGCCCAGCGTCCATCGTCGATTGCGTGGTAGGGCTGCATGCCGGCAATCACATTCAGCTTGGCGAAGCGCGGGAGATCGGACGGAGCGATGTGCTGCGCGTGCTCGATGCGGAAGCGGGGATCGGCGGGGTGCTGTTCCTTTTGAACACGTTCAAAGATATCCAGCTGCGTCCGAATGGCGCGGTCGCCTATGGCGTGCACCATCACTTGCAGGCCGGCTTTGGTTGCAGCGGACGTCCACGCGTATAGATCTTCGGGCTTGTTCAACATCAGGCCGCTGTCGTTGGGAGCGTCGGTGAATGGTTCGAGGAACGCCGCTGTGTGCGAGCCTAAAGAGCCGTCGACGAAGGCTTTCAGCCCGCCGACTGTTACGTAATCGTTGCCCCGGCCCGCGGAGGCTACCCGTTGTTGCAGCCGCTGCCAGGTGCGTAGTGGAACGGCTGCGTAGATGCGGATATTCAGCCGGCCGGCGCGGTCTGCGTGGTCGAAGACTTCCAGATCGTCCCAGCTACCCATGTGGACTACCGAGGTGACTCCGCGTTCGGCTACGTAACTCATGGCGGCGTCTAGTGCGCGGGCGCTTTGTTCGGGAGTTGGCGGCGGGACCACTTTTTCGATGATCGCCATGGCACTGTCTTTAAAGATCCCCGTTGGCTCGCCCGCGGCGTCGCGCTCGATGGCGCCACCTGGCGGCGCCGGCGTGGATTTCGACACTTTCGCCGCCTGCAAGGCTTTTGTGTTGGCCAGGCACATGTGTCCATCCAGGCGATTAATCCACACCGGATTATCTGGGGTTACAGAATCGATCCATTGACGGGTGGGCAATTCCCCGCCCCAGTTCTGATGGTCCCAATCGCCGTTGGTGATCCATACACCGGGAGCGGTGGTGTCGGCGAAGGCCTTGATACGATCTACAAATTCTGTTCGGGTTTTTGCGTTGCGGAGTTGGACACTGGCTAAGCTGAAGCCGCCTTCGAGGAAATGAACGTGAGAGTCAATGAAGCCGGGGACGACCATTTGGCCTTTGGCGTCGACTACTCGCGTTCGCGTTTTAGAGAGCTGACTGATTTTTTGGTTGGAGCCTACCGAGGTTATGGTTTGATTTGTTACGGCGATGGCTTCCGCCCACGGCTGGGCCGGGTTTCCGGTCCAGACGCGGGCGTTCACTATGGCCAGTGTGGGGGCTGAGTTTGGTTGCTGGGCTTGGAGCGTGACTGACAAGAGCAGCAGGAGCCAAACGATCATCTATTTGATCTTAGAGAAGCCGGTTGGATCCATGAAGACCGAGACTACGTGGTCGACAATTTTGCCGCTTACTTCCGATTCCGTCTTTGCTTTGATCCAGACTGGATCGGCCTGGAAGGCGGCCCAGCTCTTCTTGGCTGCGTCGCGGCTTGGATAGGCCAGGACGTATACCAACGTGTTCTTGGAGATTGGGGGATCCTGCGGAACCCAGTATCCGATGTTGGTCATCCCGTGCTTTTCAAATAGCTTGATTGTGTGATCGCGGAAGCGGGCCAGCAGTGCGTCCAGGCGGCCATCCACAGTGGTGTAGGTCCGCATTTCGAATACTCGATTTTCGGCTGTCATAGTCATTGTCATCAAGAGTGAAGCTAGAAGCAGTTTTTTTAGCATGTGTTTGTCCTTAGCGGAGGAATGCCTCCGGGAGCCCTCCGTCAACTGGGATTACGTGCCCCGAAGTCTTGGCGCTTTGATCGCTGGCTAGCCAGTATATGGCATTGGCGCAGTCGGCTGGTGTGATGGGTTTGGCGGTCAGCGTCCGTTTAGCGTAGAAGTTGGCCAGCTTGGTGCGGAGCTCATCCGTGGATTCGCTTTCCGCGTATGCGATTTTGTATTTGTTCAGCGATGGGATGAGGCGTTCCCGGGGGAACATTGTGCTGCCTTCCACTACTGTTGCGGGCGAGATGCCGTTGACGCGAACCAGCGGGGCCATGCCAACCGCGAGTTCGCGGATGAGATGATTGACCGCGCCCTTGCTGACATCATAGGCTTCACTGCCGCGCTTGGGCACCACGGCGTTGGCTGAACTGGTCAACACGATGGTGGCGGGGAGATTTTGTTCTTTGAAGAGCTTGCTAGCTTCGTCGGCTACCAGATAATTCCCGGTTACGTTGATATCGAATGTAAGCTTCCATAAGTCGTCCGCTAAGACTCCGGCGGCGTCCGGGGCAATGAAGACCGCGGCTGTGTTGATTACTCCGTCTACGCCTCCGAACTGCAGAGCCGTCATCTTGAAAGCTGCCGCGATGCTGGCGCGGTCCTGTAGATCCATGGCGCAACTAGCTACGGTTTCGGCACCTGAAAGCTTCGCTACCAGTTCCGCGGTTTCCCTGGCCGAGGCTTGATTGCGGTCTGCGATCATCAAGTGCGCGCCGCCTTGCGCCAGCTTCAGCGCGGTGGCGCGACCGATGCCGCTGCCTCCGCCTACGACCACAAAGATCTTGCGGCTTAATTCCTTCTCTGGCGGCATGCGTTGCAGTTTAGCTTCTTCCAGTGCCCAGTATTCAATGCGGAAGGCTTCACTTGGCGGCAGCGCTACGTAGTTCTTGTGGCTGATGAAGCGGTGCGATTCCTGGGGCGTTTTCGATTGCGGGAGATCCGAGACTTCCTCCGCGCCGGCCATGGCGGTGGCACCGGCCATTACGTTTTTGGCGTTTACGTAAAACTCGCCGGTGATGCGGGCTTCGGTTTTGTTCTTGCCGAACGTGAACATGCCTACGCCGGCGATTAGCACCACCGATGGATTGGGATCGCGGAGTGCGGGCGAGCCTGGTTCGGCACAGGCGTTGTAGTAATCGGCGTATTCGGCGCGGTAGCGTTCGGCTGTGCCTGCGATTTTGGCCTTGAGATCGGCCACAGTTTCGTCTTCCGCGTGCCAATCGACGAACATGGGGCGGATGCGGGTGCGGATGAAGTGATCGGGGCAACTGGTGCCTAGATGCGCCAGGGCTTTGGCGTCCAGTGAATTGACGAAGTCGATCATTTCCTGCGAGCCATCGTAGTGGGCGATGGTGCGGCGCTTGGTGGCTAACTGGCCGCGGAGATACGGCAGGATTGTGGCTGCCACTTCCGTTGGGTCGCTGTGAGTTGGGAGTTGCGTGCCGCCGAATAGCTTCTTGCCCTCGTGATGACCGGTTACGAATTCGCCTAGCTCATCGATGATGGTAAGGCTGTTGACGTAAGACTCGCGCTGCGTATCGCCCCAGGTGAAGAGGCCGTGACTGCCGAGGATGATGCCGTCGGTCTTCGGGTTGTCCTTGACGGCCTGGTTCAACATCATTCCCAATTCGAAGCCGGGGCGCTGCCAGGGGAGCCAGACTATGTTGTGGTTGTATCGCTTATTGAATTCGGCAAGTTTTGCCTTGCCATTGGCGCTGGCGGCCAGGGCTATGGCCCAATCCGGGTGCAAATGGTCTACGTGAGCGAACGGCAGGAAGGCGTGGAGCGGCGTATCGATGGACGCTGGGGCTTTGCTGTCGCCGAACGCGCAGATTGGGTAGAAGGCTACCATTTCATCTTCAAATTGTTCGCCGCGGTAGACCGATTGGAGCTGGTTAAGACGGTCGAGGTAGAGCAGCGCGAAGCCGGACTTCCTGATGCTGCCGAGGTCGCCGCCACTGCCTTTTACGGCCAGGACTTTGACGGTGTTGCCGGTGAAGGGGTCGGTCAGGTCCAGTTTCGAGCTGGTGTTACCGCCGCCGAAATTGGTGATGCGCAGATCGGCGCCTAATAAATTGGACCTGTAGCGGAGAAGCTCCAGCGTATCGCCGGCTAGAGACTGAGCTACTTGGTCATCCCATAGATCTTTGAGGTATTTCATCAATGTGATGGTACTAAATGTTGCGGGGCGGGCTGTGGTTGGGGCTCTGGCCGCCGGGAAGGGGGCGCGGGTGCTGCTTCGGCGGTGAAGGATTTGGCATCCGCGGGCGGCTGCGAAACAATGCCAATTTTGGGGTTGGGTGATTGTTTCTGTTCGGTTGCGCGGCGTTCCTTTTGGAGCTTGGCAAGGTGATCCATGGCGCGGTAGTAGGCGCGTTCGATGGCAGCTTCGTAGCGGCGGAGTTTGTCGAAAGTGCCGCCTTGTTCGTCGAATGCCCGGGCGGCGGCTTCGGGTTCGCTGGCCGGCGTGCGGAGGCGCATTCCAGTAGGATTGCCGGGCGGTGGCGTGGTGGAGAGCATGTGGAGCTGGAAGGTGGCGGTTTCGATGCCTCGGGCGCGGAGGAGACGCCAGAGATGTTCGGCTATTTGGGTTACCAGGATTTGTTCGTGGGCGTTGGCTGGGTGGTAGCTTTCGGTTAGGTCGGCTGCCAGGGATTCGAAGGCTTCGGGGTCTTCGCCTGGGATGATCAGTTGTTTTGCGGTCAGGCCGTGTTTGGTTGCGTTGTTGCGGATAGATGCTTTGGCTTGCTGGGATTGGGGGCCCGTGGAGTGCTGGGCGTTGGATTGATTCGCCGCTATTTGTTTCGTTGTGCTCATTGTGTTTGCCTGGCCTTTTCGTTGATGAGAATTTTGGATTACTTTGGCTTGATTTTGAGGTGAGGGGTGGGCGGGGTGTTGGATTATTTTTGGTAAGTTGTTGATTAGGGGCTAGATTTAGGTTGTCGAATTTTGGGAACGGGAAAAGTTCACCGCCATTGGGCCTATGTTTAGAAATGCGAGGGTGGAGTTATCGGGCCGGCTCGTACTTGACCCGCACCTTTCCAGCATGTAGCCAGCCGGAAAGGCCGCAGCAAGGCCAAAGCTTCAGCAGAAATCCGAGTTTCGCCGGTTCCAAGGAGAGATCGCCAATCACATTTTGATGGCTAAAGCCGTTCAACTCAAGCTCGTCAATCTCTTCCAGCTCGAACGTGATCACAATTGGCTCTCGTGGTGTGAAACATAAATGATGATTTGCGGCAATCGCGTTCTGTTTATACTCGGGCGGAAAGACGCCGGAATGCAGGAGGTCGATAGCCAGTTTAGAAATTCCGGTACGATTCAAGTGTAAACTCAGAATCTCCGAATCGTGGAAGCATGGCCAACCGCCGTTGCAGTACGCCACCAGTTCCGCAAATCCGGGAACACTCCTTGAGAGATCGGCATCCGGAACATAGGCCATGGGGAAACTAGTTTTATTTTTGGGGGATGGGGTGGCTTGTGGGGCTCGAACCCACGACCCTCGGGACCACAACCCGATGCTCTGCCGACTGAGCTAAAGCCACCGTGCGCTTTTAGTCTAACATGACTCGCGCCAGATTACTTAATGCCCGCTTTCTTCCAAAGCTCGTCCACTCGTTTCTGCACTTCCGGGGTCATCTTGATCACGTCCGGCCAGCGGCGGGTGAAGCCTTCCTGCGGCCATTTCTTCGTCGCGTCCACACCCATCTTTGAACCGTAGTTGAGCAGCCTGCTGGCGTGGTCCAGCGAATCCACCGGTCCCAGTACAAACTGAATGTCGCGCTCGGGGTCGATGTTGTTGAGGGCTTTCCAGGCCACTTCGCTGACGTTCTGCACATCCACATCTTCATCCACCACCACGATGCACTTGCTGAACATCGCCTGGCCGAGGCCCCAGATGGCGTGCATCACTTTGCGGGCGTGGCCGGGATAGGATTTGCGGATTGAGATCAGAATCAGGTTGTGAAAAATGCCCTCGGCGGGCATGCAGATGTCGCGCACTTCGGGAAGCTGCAGGCGCATCAGCGGCAGGAATATTCGCTCGATCGCCTTGCCCATGTAGAAATCTTCCATCGGGGGCGGTCCAACTATGGTCGTCGCGTAGATGGGGTTCTTGCGCTGCGTGATGCAGGTTAGGTGGAAGACCGGGTAGTCTTCTTCCAGCGAATAGAAGCCGGTGTGGTCGCCGAACGGCCCTTCGCTTCGGGACTCGCCTAGTTCCAGGTAGCCTTCCAGAACGATCTCGGCGTTGGCCGGCACTTCGATATCCGAAGTCTCGCATTTCACCATTTCGACTGGCTTCCCGCGCAGGAAACCGGCGATCATCATCTCGTCCAGATCCGGGGGCAGCGGAAGAATGGCGGAGTACATGGTTGCCGGATCGGAGCCGATGGCTACCGCTACGTCCATCCGCTTCTTGCCTTCCGCAATCAAGCGGCGATGGTGTTCGGCGCCCTGTTTGTGGGTCTGCCAGTGCATGCCGGTGGTGCGCTCATCGTATACCTGCATGCGGTACATGCCGCAATTGCGCTTGCCGGTGGCCGGGTTCTTGGAGAAGACCAAGGGGAGCGTGATGAAGGGTCCGCCGTCCTGCGGCCAACAGTGCAGCACGGGGTAATCCTTGAGTGAGAAGCCGTCGCGTTTAATCACTTCCTTGCAGGCGCCACTGGAAACAATCTTTGGGAAAAATGCTCCGACCTCGGCGAGCTTCGGCAGCATCTTCAACTTATTGATCAGGCCCTGGGGCATGCGCAGTTCCAGGTATTCCGTGATGCGGTTGGCAATCTCGTCCACGTTGCCCACGCCCAGCGCGATTTCCATGCGTTTCATGCTGGCGAATGCATTGACCAACACCGGCACTTTGCTGCCTTTGGGGTTCTCAAAGAGGAACGCCGGGCCGCCGTTCTTGACGGACCGGTCGGCGAATTCGGTGATCTCCAAATAGGGGTCCACTTCGAGCGAGACCCGCTTGAGTTCGCCAGCTTTTTCCAGCGCGGCTACGAATTCGCGCAGATCGTTGTATGCCATAGGTGTGAAGTTTTATTATGATTGATCTTCAGACAGCTTTTTCAAAAAACACATGAACACTCGAGTTGCATTCGTCACCGGCGCAAGCCGTGGCATCGGAAAGGCCTGTGCCCTGGCGCTGTCCGCCGCCGGGAACCGCGTTGTTTTGGCGGCGCGGAATACAAATAAATTGGATGAGGTGGCCGCTGAGATCCGGTCGAAGGGAGCTGAGGCGTGCGTCGTGCAGCTGGACCTGGAATCCATCGATTCCATCAAGGAAGCGTTCGCGAAGGCGGCTAAGGAGTTCGGCAAGGTCGACATTCTGGTTAACAACGCCGGCATCACCAAAGACGGACTGGCCATGCGAATGAAGAAAGAAGATTGGGACGTGGTGATCAATACCAACCTGAGTGGATCGTTTTTCGCCATTCAACAAGTGCTGCAAGGTATGATGCGCGAACGCTGGGGCCGGATCGTTAATATCACCTCGGTGGTTGGCGAGGCGGGAAATGCGGGACAGTCGAATTATTCGGCGTCGAAGGCGGGGCTGATTGGTGTCACCAAATCACTGGCGCACGAAATGGCAAGCCGCGGCATAACCGTAAACGCCGTGGCGCCGGGTTTCATTGAAACCGACATGACGGATGTACTTTCGGCTGAGGTGAAGGAGAAAGTACTGGCCGGCATTCCGCTGAAGCGCATGGGCACGCCGGAGGACATTGCGGCGGCCGTTGTGTTTCTGGCCAGCGATGCCGCGGGATACATCACCGGGCACGTGTTGGACGTGAACGGTGGCATGTACATGTAATTTTAGAGCCGCAAATGGCGGCGGTAGAAATCCAGCTTCGCCCGGAACGTCTCATTTTCCATGATGCCGCGGTTGATCAGGATGTCTGGAATTTCACCCCGGCCCACGCTGAGAATGTGATGGCAGGCCTCCTTCCCTGCCCCTTCCAGCATGTCCGTGGTCCAGGCGAGCGACTGAGGAATCAGGATGAGGTTTTCGCACTTCATTAGGGGGTCATCGAGAGTAGGCGGTTCGCCCGGAAATACATCCAAGGCTGCCCCGGCGATTCGGCCTTCCTTCAGCGCCGTCACCAACGCGGGATGGGAAACGATTTGGGCACGCGAAGTATTGATCAGGTAGGACGCCTGTTTCATCAATCGAAATTGGCGAGTTCCCAGCAGTGCGTTTGTCTCGGCGTTGAGCGGCGCGTTGATGGTTAGAAAATCGCTCTCGCGGCAGAGTGTATCGAGATCCACCAGTTCCACGCCCAGGTCTACCACTTCAGACTGGCTGCGGTATGGGTCATATGCCAGCAGGCAACGGAAGCCGAATCCGTGGGCCATGTGAAACATCTCGCGGCCCACGTTTCCACAGCCAATGGAACCGAGCACCCGACCGCGCAGGTCGATTCCAGGGCGCGGCAGTTCGTTGCGCCAGCCGCCCGCGCGAACCAGACGGTCCTGTTGGACGAGGTTTTTCGCGAGTGCCAGGATGAGGGTAAAGATGGACTCGGCGGTGGGACGCCTTACAGCCTCTGGAGTTGTGGCGACCGCGACGCCGGCGCCTGTAAGCGCCTCGACATCCAGGTTGTCGCAACCGATGCCCCACCGGGCTACGATCGCTAATCGTTCGACACCGATTAAGCTCTCCGCCGTGATTCGGGTATTGAGGCAGAGGATGGCGTCAAAGGGTTGAAGCTCCTCCGGTGTGGCCGTGTTGGCGGTAGCGATGGACATCGGCCGGTAATCCAGTCCGGCAACCAGGCCAAGTTCCTCAGCCAGTAACGCATCGATCGTTCTGTCTCCATCGGCGTAAAAGTCAGGCGTGATCCCTACCAGGAAGGGCCGATTCATAGCGGACGGGCCGACCCGAGATAGATCGCATTCAGCAGGAACTTGAAGGTACCAAACGATTGACCGCGGAACTGCGGCCGGAATCCAAATAGAATTACGTGGCCCTTTCCATACCGTGCATCCACCAGGATGTCCTTGCCGAGCACTGCTTTCTCTCCGGAAATCCAACCGCTGGCAAGCAAGTCCTTGGACGCGTACTTTGCTACTGAGCGGATTTCGCGTTCGCCGTGATTGTATTCGGGCAGCAGTGTAATGTCATAGGCTTGTCCTCCGCTGGAGAAGGCGAATGCCTCCGGCGGCATTCCGAATGCCAGCGGATTGGAACTATCCACCGCGATGCGCAGAATGGAGCCGGGACTATAGTAGGCAGTGGATGCGCGGTCTTCCCGCGGAGTGGTTGAGCTGGAAATCAAGCTGCGCAACGGCAGAGGGAACAACTGCACCGGCAAATCGGCGGCAGCGTCAAAGGCAATCAAGTTTCCTCCCTCTCGAACGAAATTCTCAAGCTGCGCCAGTCCAGAAACACCGATGCCGCCCGTATACTCGGGCCGCTGAAGCGCCATTTCTTCAGATCGTCCAGCGATGCCAGGGTTTCGCTCTCCATCGCGCATGCCGTGCAGGATGGAGTTGGTTGATTCCGAAGAAAGGATGATGGTGTCGAAACGCGAGCGCAGCGCACCTTTCTGAAAATCGCCGTTGTGGATCAAGGTATGCGGAACCCTGTATGTATCCAGCACCCATTGCGTCCAGCCCGCATCGATGTTGGCGGTCCAGGATTCGTAGAGCGCTACGCGAGGCGTTCGCAGTTCCCATGCCGCCTGGCCAAAGGCGGCGGAGGCTGCGGTGAGAATGGTTCCGTCGCCAGTCCAACGCACTTTCACGTTGCGCGATAAGAGATCGGCGGTGGCGAGGAAGGACGAATTATCGCGATGATCCATGGAAAGATCTTGCGATTCGATCTGCTCCACATTCTCCACGTTCACTTGAAACGGGCTGTCGGCACGATCTACCGTTACGCCCATCTGCAGGTTCAGTGTCCAGCCGGCAACATCATACGGCTGCTTGGTAGGGCCACTGATGCCAGTGCGCAATTCAGGGTATTTCTGCGGTTCGAGCAAGTCCATCAGGTAGCCGCGAAACGGTTGACCGGCGGGAAGGATGTAGGTGCCCGGCGGGTACTGCTTCCCGCTTGCGCTGAACGCGGAGAGAGCGCGTTGCACCTGAATGCCGCCCATGCGAAACCGGCGAAGCATCTCAAGGGCGCTCGATTTATCCGGCTGATTCCTATCGAGTACGTACGCGAATGGTTTACCGGAGTGGCCGGCCTCAATGTTTGAGACGGCCAGTTCCCAAGCTTTGTGCAGAAAACTGTAAGATCTGGTGGAGGCCAGATCCAATATCGCCATGTCGGCCGTGAGCATGTATTCAATCGCGTCGCGGACGCCCCACTTGCCGCCCATCCAGGGACGTTGGTAGAACACCGACGGTTCCTTTGCGGGCATGCCGTTGGGAAACCGCTCTGGCAATTCGGTGAGCTGGTAGTCTTTCGGGGTGGCGTAGGAATAGAGGGCCGTCTCCGTAAGGATGCCGTGCATATTGTGGAAAGCGGGCACCGACCGCAAACCGCCGTTCCACCAAGCGTCATATCCAAAGTAAGAAAGAATGCCTGGTTTATTTTCGCGCGCGAACCGCTCTTTCATGGCGGCGCCAATCAAGTTGATGCCCTCCATGACGGGCGCCGGGATGTTAGGGTTGAGCGGCTCAGCGTAGGGAGGCACGAAGATGCGCGCTGGAAACGCCGGGGCCTGATGCTGGTTGTAGACGATCTGCGGAAACCACTCACTGAACAGCAATTTGCTGATGTTGCGCGTTTCTTGCAGATTCATCATGTACCAGTCGCGGTTGTTGTCATGACCGGCGTACTTCTGGTAGAGCCACGGCAGCGGCGCAAGCTCATTCGCGGTGCCGAGATTCTGGCGATACCAATGGACGATATGATCCAGGCCGTCTGGATTGATGACCGGAATTTGCAGCAGGATGACATTCTGGCGGATGCGGACGAGTTCGGGGGACTGCCCGGTGAGCATTCTATATGCCAACTCCGGTGCGTGTTGCGCTGGTGCGACTTCACTGGCGTGGAGACCGGAATCGATCCAGACGAAGACTTTGCCCTGGTTGGCGAGGCGCTCGGCTTCCGCCGCGGTGGCTAAACCGAGCGCTAATCCGCGATTGAGTTGGCGGAACTGTTCCAGGCGTTTCAGGTTTTCCGGCGAGGAAATCACGGCCATGAACATGGGCTTGCCTTCCGAAGTTTTCCCGATATCGACCAGGCTGATCTTATCGCTCAACGTAGCGAGTTTCCGGTAATATCCTGAGATTTCCGCGTAGTCGGCGAGCTTGAAGTCATCGCCCGGCGTGAAGCCTAAATACTGCGCCGGTGTTGGGATGGCGGCACCCTGCAGGTACCCCGCAACCAGTAAAAGCGAGCCGAGAGCTCTGCGCAGCATGATGGTCAATGATACTTGGTCCAGACTGGATTGCGCTACTGGCTGAGTCCTACCGGCGGTGCGGTTTAATGGAAGCATGGAAATCCACCCACCCGCGGTGCTGATAGCGGTGGACGAGAGCGCCTCCAAGGCCGGGTTGCGGACTATCGCGACAATTGAGTTGATCAAGGGGCTGTTCGTCCTGCTAGTGGCCCTGGCGTTATTGCACAATTTGCACAAGGATCTTGGAGAGGCGGCAGAAAATCTGGTCCGCGATCTGCATTTGAATCCAGAGGGGCACTACGGCCGCCTGTTCGTTGCCGCGGTGGAGCAATTGGACGATGGAAAGGTTTGGGCAATAGCATCGGTGGCGTTGGGATATTCGACGATGCGATTTGTGGAGGCCTACGGTTTGTGGACCCGCAGGGTGTGGGCGGAGTGGTTTGCGCTGATTTCCGGGGCAGTCTATATACCCTTTGAGATTTACGAAGTCATCGTGCGGAACACCTGGCTTGCCTGGGTCTTTTTGTTGGTGAACCTGCTAATCGTAGGCTACGTGGCGTACGTTCGAGCCAAGGCGTGGCGGCGAAAGCACAAGATCGGCAATTTTCGTTCCAATTAAAACCCGTTCCAATTAAAACCAATGTGCCCGCCATGCCGTACTATGAGGTGGAAGCCCGAATATGAATGAATGTGAGGGCCTCGACCAGGAGATCTACGACCTATACGTTTTGGATTTGTTGGAGAGCCCGCTGTCCCAACTCGTCAAAACGCACCTTGAGAATGGTTGCGCTGCCTGTGAAAAAAGCACAGGCCAAGCGTTAGATCTTTGGGCTGGAGTGGCTGTATCCGCTGCACAGGGTTCTGGTGTGCGACCGAGGGCTGCCCTGAAACGCCGGATCATGAAAAGCGTGGAACCCGCCCGCGCTACCTGGGTGGAATGGTTCCTGATGCGAGAGACATGGGCCGCGGCAGCGATGGTGGTGGTGATTTCGGGAGCCTCGGTCTGGTTTTATGGGCATGGCGGTGCTTCGGTTCCAGGCGTTCCCGTTCAGACGGCAGTGCAGAGCCAGCCAATGCCTACGGCGGTTCCGGCTCCGGCAACGCAAACGATAGCACCGGTTCCTGCTGCAACGCCTTCCATTGCGGGTGGAGACCAGCTCCAAATTGCGACTTTGCAGGCGAAACTGGCTGGCCTGGAGCGGGATTTGTCCGCGGCGGTTGTGTCGGCTGGACAATCTGAAACGACGCTGCGGTCTGAACGCGAACGAATTCAGGGACTGGAAACGGAGCTTGGCAGTCAGAAGACCACTTTGGAGGCGGCATTGCAGCAACGGCAGCAGATGGAAGCCGACTACCGGCGTGTGCAAGCACAGGAACCGCAGCGTGCGCAAAGCGATAGAGCTACTCTGCAGCGAGTGCAGTTGCTGGAAGAGGAGAACGTCCGATTACGCAACGATTTGACGGTGCTGCGGCAGCGGGCGGAACAGGGGTTGCAACTCGCTTCTTTTCTGGGCTCTCCCGAGGTTCGTCTGATTAAGCTAAAGGGAACCGAGGCCGCGGGTAAGGCGACCGCGCAGGTTCTGATCTCCGGGCGCGGCAAGATCCTGCTTTTCACTGGCGATTTGCCGGCACTTCCGGCTGGACGGGAATATCAATTGTGGATGATCCGTTCCAGTGGTCCGGCGATTGTGAGTGCCGGTGTTTTCCGGGCATCAGACCGGAAGGCGGAATTTCAGGTTGCCGATGCGACTCTTTTGAATTCCTTGACCAGTTTGTCGGTGACTGACGAGCCGGCTGGAGGAAGTCCGAAACCTACCGGCCATAAGGTGCTGATTGGGTTGGCTCGATCTTAGGGATCGATGCGCCTGGCTCCCTTAAAATTCTTTGGCCGCCGATGCACGCCGATAAACGCGGATGGTGGAACGGCTGGATTTCAGGGTTCGGGCGGATTGTTTTCTTCTTGTCTGTCGGCGTTATCCGGAGCCACTTTTCTTAGCCACCGATACACAGATGCACACAGATTTTGTTTAGGGTGTGTACGCTGGGCCGCGGAGAATTGATCCGCTTCGTACGCCGGTCCTGTTGCCGTCCGCCAGCACGGCCTGGCCGTTTACCAATACATGCCGGACGCCCTCGGCGTATTGATGCGGTTTTTCGAATTGGGATTTGTCTATGACGGTCTCCGGGTTGAAGACCGCGATGTCTGCTTTCATTCCCGGGCGAATCATGCCGCGGTCGAAGAGTTTTAATCGGCCGGCTGGAAGAGACGTCATGCGGCGCACCGCGTCTTCCAGCGTCAACACATGGCGCTCGCGGACGTATACGCCGAGTACCCGCGCAAATGTCCCGTAGCTGCGGGGGTGCGGCACTGCTTCGCCGAACACCTGCACGCCGCCGTCCGAGGCGATCATGGTGAACGGATAGCGCATGATGCGCTCCACGTCGGCTTCGTCAATGGCGTGATAAACCGCCGAGCAGCCACCTTTGCGCTGGAGGTCCATGGCAATTTCGGCTGCATTCTCAGGGGTGGGCTGCTTGCATTGGGCTACGGCCAGGCTTTTTCCGGCCAGCCCCTCGTCGAAGGAGCAACTGGCTAGCAACACGTTTCTTGGGTCGTCGCCGCCGCCGCGATCGTCGAGAATCTTTGAAACGATGACCGCTTTGATTCGCTGGCGCTGGTCCGGAGCGTCCACTGCGGAAACAGCGCGGCTGTGCCGGTGCTCGACGCTGTATTAAGGATACTGATCCACGGTGACGTCCACGCCGCGCGCCGGGCCTCCTCCACCAGTTGCAGCGTCTGTTTGCTGAGACCCCAGTTTGTCCTACCGATGATCTTGTGATGGCTCACCTGCGTTGGCATGCCTGCCGCTTCGCCAATGCGAATGGTTTCCTTGACCGCATCCAGAATGTGTGCGGCCTCGTCACGGATGTGCGAGATTTGCATGCCTCCATAAAGCCCCGCGATTTTCGCCACCTCGATTACTTCTTCGGGCGGCGTGAAATTGCCGGGTACGTAGAACAAGCCAGTGGAAATTCCAAATACGCCATCGAGCATGGCTTGCTTCATCAGCGCGCGCATTTTGTCCCGCTCTTCTGGCGTCGCGGGCCGGTTGACCAACCCCATCACTTGGGAGCGGATACTACCCTGGCCCGCGAAAGTGCCGAAATTGATCCCGATTGGCGTGGTGTTGAGTTTGTCAAGATAAGGGCCGACAGGCAGGGGGGAATCTCCGTCGTTGCCTTCCAGAACCATGGTGACGCCTTGGCGGATCAGATTTTCGGCGGAAGGAACTCGCGTAATTCCATGGCGGGCGTGGCTGTGAATGTCAATGAAACCGGGGGCCACCACGAGGCCTTTCGCGTCCAATCGAAGGCTGGCCGTAGAAGTGGAAAGGTTCCCGATGGCCGAGATACGGTCGCCGGTAACGACTACCTCGGCTTAGAACCAGCCGCTGCCGATACCGTCTACAATTTTGCCGCCGGTGATCAGGATGTCTAATTGGCCGAAACAGAGGGAGGAAGAGCAGACGAATCCGAACCACAGGAGTTTCATTCAGCCAGTTTACGGCAAATGTGTGAGATTTCTACACAGTAGTGTGGCAGTAATGTACTAGTCTGGTTTTGGCGATGAGGAGATCATCGACAGAAACAGGCCGAAAATGATGAATCCGAGAACAAACACTGAGACGACCATAAGCTCTGAAACTCCCTTACCAATTCCATTGCAATTCCATCACCACTTAGTAAGACGAGGTGCGATTGTGATACGTTTAGCCGTATGAGAATGGATTTCGCCTACGGAAAAACCGGCATCTCGCTGGGTCTGCCCGCCAACTTTAGCTACCAGATTCTGGAGGCTCGCTCGGCCGAACCATTGCCCGACGCGGCTGCCTCGCTGGAGGCGGCGCTGGATGCACCCACCGCCGGCCCAGGGCTGTCGGAACTCGCCAAAGGCAAACGCACGGCTGCTATTTCGGTTTGTGACATCACCCGGCCGGCGCCAAACCGGCAAGTGCTGCCGCCAATTCTGGAGCGGCTGCACCGGGCCGGCATCGCCAAGGACGGCATCACCATCCTGATCGCCACTGGACTGCACCGGCCGGCTACGGATGCGGAGATCCAGGAAATTCTGGGACCGGACATCGCAAACAGCAACCGGGTTGTCAACCATAACGCCCGCGAGTTGGCCGAACACCGCGCGCTGGGAAAAACGCAGTCCGGAACACCGGTCTACATCGATGAGCGATTTATGGCTGCAGATCTTCATATCACCCTGGGCTTCATCGAGCCGCACCTCATGCTGGGCTTTTCCGGCGGCCGGAAATTAATCGCTCCCGGCCTGGCCGCGCAGGAAACGATCAAGGTGTTGCATAGCCCGAAATTCATGCGAGATCCGCGCGCCGTTGAAGGATCCGTAGCAGACAATCCACTGCATCGCGAGCTATTGGAGATCGCCCGCCTGGCCCGCCACGACTTCCTTTTGGACGTCGCCCTTACCCGCACCCGCCAAATTGCCGGGGTCTTCGCCGGAGATCCGGAAAAGGCCCACGCCGCCGGGATGCAATTCGTATCCCGGGTGATGCTGGAACAACTGCCCGAACCGGTAGATGCCGTGATCACCAGCTGCGCCGGATATCCGCTGGACCTCACGTTCTACCAGGCCATCAAGGGCATTACGGCTGCGCAGCACATCCTGAAACCCGGCGGTAAAATCCTGCTCATTGCCGAGTGCCAGGAGGGCGCCGGCGCGCCTGAGTTCTGCCGGATGCTCAAAAAGACTGCTTCCTGTTCGACCTTTCTGTCTATAATTGCGGAATCCGCGGTCGAAGTAGATCAGTGGCAATTGGAAAAATTGGCGCTGGTGGCACAAAAATACGAAATCCTGTTCTATACCCCCGGCTTACCGCCGGAATATCACCAGTGGTTGTGGGGAAAAGCACCGTCGACGCTGGAGCTGGCCATTGAAGAGCTGACTGGCGGATTGCCGGAAGGGGCAAAGATCGCTCTGATGCCGGAAGGACCTTACGTGCTGGCTAAGGCGAATGCCCCAAAATTGGAAGCCGTCCTGGTATGACCCGCATTGCCGTACTGTTGTTGGTCGCTGCGCTGCCGGTGTTCGGGACATTTCCGGGCGCCGCCAGAGGCGCGATCGACCAGATCACCGGCGTGAAAGGGGTGTACGTCGATAGCGAGGACGTTTACAAAGTCAGCTTTCCGCGCACGGACGTCAGGGTGACGGTGGACCGATCCCCGATGCAGACGTTCATGGGGCTGACTTCCTGGGCTGCCTTTACCGCTGGAACGCTGAAAGAAGCGATGGTGATTGGCGAGTTGGTGGTGTTTGAAGACGAGGTGAATCCGGTGCTTTCGGTCGCGCTAGACAGCGGGCTGGAAGTGACGGCGCTCAGCAACAACTTCCTGTTCGATAATCCGCGGGTGATGTTTCTGCACATCGCGGGCGAAGCCAAGGCGGCGGAACTGGCACGGGGACTGCGAAAGTGCCTGGACAAGATCAGGGAGATTCGCTCCGCCGCACCGGTGCCGGGCACTTCTTCCTCCGGCAGCGAGATCCCTGAGATCAGCAAGATAACCGCCTGGCCGGTGGACAAGATCCTGGGAGTGAGAGGCCAAACGGAAAGCGGGATGTATAAAGCCGTGGTGGAACGGCATGCCCGGTTGTATGGACGGGAGGTGGGCGGGCAGATGGGCGCCAATACCTGGGCGGCATTTGCGGGAACCGATGACAATGCGTTGATGGATGGTGAATTTGCGGTGACTACAGCCGAGTTGCAGATCGTTCTGAAGACGCTGCGCGGAGCAGGCATCCGCATCGTTGCGATCCATAATCATATGACGCACGAGGAGCCGCAGTTCGTGTTTCTGCACTTCTGGGGCAAAGGGAGCGCGGTGAAACTAGCCAAGGCGCTGCGGGCGGCGATGGACAAGCAGGCACTGGGAACAGGCACGCACATCGGGCATCAGGCGCATTAATAGCTGGCGGCAGGAGATCGTAATAGCGCTCCCAAAGGGTCGCGCGAAGAATCAACGACTTGCGCGAACCTTCTTCCGCTTCAAGCGGGCGCATTCGACCGGCCAACCGCTCCCAAATGGTCGCGCGAAGAATCAACGACTTGCGCGATCCTTCTTCCGCTTCAAGCGGGTGCATTGGACCGGCCAACCGCTCCCTTACGGTTGCGGCTCAGAAGAGTGGCCGTCGAAAAGCGAGTACGCCTATATCTGCAACTCACAAAATCATTCTTCGCACCGAAGAGGAAAGGTGTAGGCTCTCTTATGACCGAAACATTTGCTCGTCCGAAAGCACCTTGGGCACTGCGGTTGTTGCCGCCGTTCCCTGCGGTTGCACAGCGCATCCTGGCGCTTGTCAGCCAAGAAGATGTCACCGCCCGGCAGGTAGGCGATCTGATCAAGCTGGATCCATCTTTTTCCGCCGAGTTGCTCCGTTTCGCCAACTCGGCACTTTTCGGGGCACGCCGCGAAGTCACGGGCCTCAGCCAGGCGGTGATGCTGCTGGGAATGGACCGGGTGAAATCCATGGCTACCTTCGTTGCGGTGAACAACATGGTGCGCTCGTCGGTGCGAATTCAAGGGTTGCGTAAGGTTTGGATGCACAGCCTGGTGACAGCGCTGATTGCACATGAGGCCGCGCGCATGGCACGCATGAACGAAGAATCCGCCTATACCGCGGGGCTGCTACACAACCTGGGAACGTTGGGCCTGATGGCTGCGTATCCGGACGAATACTCGCGGATGCTGGAAGTTTCGAACGACTTCGGGTATGACCTGTTGACGACCGAACGCGATCTGTTCGAGATCGATCATTGCGCCGCCGGAGCTTACATCGCACAGGATTGGGATTTCCCGGACGAACTTGCCGCCGCCATCGCCACGCATCACGACGCCCCAGTGAGCCAAGAACGCAGTCTGGAAAATGTAGTGAAACTCAGTTGGCGCCTTGCCGACTCGCTGGGTTATGGCGCCTTTGCTACAGATAGGGACTGGACCTTCGACGAATTGATCTCGTACCTGCCGAAGTCTCATAATTCCTGGCTTGGCGGCTCGGCCGAATCGGCCAAGGCGGAACTCCACGCTCGACTTGTGGCCGCTCATCTGTAGAGTACTGGGAGTACTAGCGAGGCGCGACCCGCTTGCGCGCGTTCTTCGGAACTGCCGACTGCTACGCTCCCAGTCATTGTTGTCTGACAATCTTCCACCTACCCTGCCGCCGCCCCTCGGTTGACAACCGTTTCTAGGTCCGCTATAGTTCTGAAGTACTGATGTATCAGTGGTTTGTGAGACACAGATCGTAATGATTTCCCCGTCAGCAACTCTTTCCGCTTTGCTTGCGAACCGTTGAAGTTGCAATTGGACTCGGAGAATTTGGCCATGGCCAGCAATGAAGACGATCGACAGTTAGAACCACAGGGGCCGATCGAGGAAAAGGACTATGCGCAGTTGCTGGACGAGTATAGTCATCTAGCTCCGCCCGCTGACGGCGAACTGCTACACGGGCACGTCCTCAAAATCACCGATAAAGAAGTAATCGTCGACTTCGGCTACAAGTCCGAAGGTTTGGTTCCGCTAGAGCAAGTGCTGCTGCCGGATGGGACTATTCCCTACACGGCAGGTGACAGCATCGATGTGATGGTGGATCGCAACGGTCCTAGACAACCCGGTTACGTTCTGCTCTCCCATCGCCGCGCCAACGAAACACGGGCCTGGGATAATTTGGAACGCGCACACCGCGAGAACTTGACCATCTCCGGGCGGGTGGTAGGGAAAGCAAAAGGCGGGCTGACGGTGGACGTGGGCGTAGAGGCTTTCATGCCCGGTTCGCAGGTACATCACCGGCCGTTGCACAACCTGGATATGTTTGTGGGTCAGGATGTGCCGGTGAAAGTGGTGAAGGTGAACCGGCGGCGTGGAAACGTAGTGGTAAGCCGGCGTTTGGCGGTTGCCGATGAAGAAACGGCGAGGAAGGCAGTGGCGCTGGAATCGCTGGCGGAAGGCGCACTCGTGACCGGAGTGGTGAAAAATCTTACCGATTACGGCGCCTTCGTGGATCTGGGCGGAATCGACGGTCTGCTGCACGTGAGCGACATGTCACACGGGCGTATCAATCACCCGTCGGAAGCGGTGCATGCGGGCGACGAGATCACCGTCAAGATTCTGAAATTCGACCGCGAGAAGGAACGCATCTCACTGGGCTTGAAGCAGGTGACGCCGGACCCTTGGGACAACGTGCAGGAACAGTACGTGGTGGGAAACCGGGTGGTGGGCCGTGTGGTGAGCGTGACCGACTACGGTGCGTTTGTGGAATTGCAGCCGGGCGTCGAAGGCTTGATCCATATATCCGAAATGACCTGGAGCCGCCGTATGAAGCATCCTTCGCGGGTGGTGAAGGCGGGCGACGAAGTGGAAGCGGTGGTGCTGGAGGTGAAGCCCCAGGACCGGCGCGTTTCGCTGGGAATTAAGCAACTGGAGCCGGACCCGTGGACGACGGTGGCCGAGCGTTACAGCGTGGCTTCGGTGGTGGAAGGGCGGGTGCGCAAACTGACCGAGTTCGGCGCTTTCATCGAAATTGAAGATGGAATCGACGGCTTGGTTCATATCTCCGATCTTTCCTGGACCAAGCGTGTGACGCATCCATCCGAGATTCTGAAGAAGGGACAACTGGTACAAGCGGCGGTGCTGAATATCGACGCCGGGAACCGCCGCCTCTCCCTGGGAGTGAAGCAGCTGCAGCCGGATGCCTGGGAGACGTATTTCCGTTCGCACCAGGTGGGCGACCTGATCCGCGGACGGACGTGCCGCGCCTCCAACTTTGGGATTTTTGTGGAACTGGCTACGGGAGTGGAAGGATTGTGCCACAATTCGGAAATACCGGTGACGCGCGAACGGCGGAAAGGCGATTCGCTTTTGCCGATCGGGGAAGAATTCGACTTTAAGATAATCAAAATGAATGAGGCCGAGAAAAAGATTGGCCTGAGTGTCAAAGCCGTCGCCGAGGACGAGGAGAGGACGCGCCTGGAAGACTATCAGCGCCAGGCGGTAGCGGCAACGATGACGATTGAAGAAGTCATTAATGTACGGGGCCACGGCGAAAGCTAGAGTAGGACACGATACACTGGAGGAGCAACCAAACAATGACCAAAGCCGATTTGATTGAAGAAGTCTCGCGCGTTGTGGAAATGACGCGCAAAGATTCAGAAGTAATTGTAGAAGCCATTTTCGATAGCATCGTCCGTTCGCTGCGCGCCGGGGACAAAATTGAGATCCGGGGCTACGGCAGTTTCCGCACGCGCCAGCGTCAACCGCGCGTGGGACGCAATCCGAAAACCGGTACGCGGGTGGAAGTTCCGTCGAAGCGCATCCCTTACTTCAAACCAAGTAAAGAGCTGAAGGATCTGGTAAACGTATCCACTGTGGTTGCAGAACCGGCCGTTGTACCGGATGCTCCGCCGGCGCTCTAAAGTTTCCGATTCATGGACCGCCTGTGGAGTCCGTGGCGCTACCGCTACGTGAGCACGGCGGGGCCTGAAAACGAATGTATCTTTTGCGCTAAATCCGAGGCAGCGGAAGACCACAAGAATTTCATCGTTTATCGTGGTAAACACAATTTTGTGCTGCTGAATATCTATCCGTATTCCAGCGGGCATTTAATGGTGGCGCCGTACCGTCACGTTGCGCGGCTGCAGGATGTGGAACCCGCGGCGATGAGTGAATTAGCCGAAATCACGCAGATGGCGGAGAGCCGGCTGCGGAGCACCTACAACGCACCGGGCTATAACATCGGAATGAACATTGGCGAGAGCGCTGGCGCGGGCATTGCGGGCCACCTGCACATGCATGTGCTTCCGCGCTGGCCAGGCGACGCGAATTTCATGACCACGATTGCCGAGACACGCGTGCTGCCGGAAGATCTAACGGTGACGTATGGCAAATTGCTGGCCGCGTTCCGCTCCGGCTAGTGTAGTGTCCGCGAATGGGGTGGACAGTACCGGAAACCGATCCTTTACAGTCGCGGCTCGGAAACTACTGTTGCAGTGACGAGTTCGAGACCGAGCCGCGCGCGTGAGCAAGCCGTTTCTCCCACGCACGCCTATACTTCCGCCGGCGCCTGCTAATACACTAGAGCGGCGGGTGCGTTGATGAATCGCGGATGATGAATCGCGGAACGTGCCGGCAAAAGGCATCGAGGGCTGTTGCCGCAGCCTCAGAAGATCTGCACAGCAAGAGGGCGCGCCCGAAGCCGGTGATCTCAATCCGGAGAGCAAGCTGGACACGCACAGTGGAGCGCCGATACTGGCCACAAGTTCAACATCCCCGCCGGCTGACGGCCCCTATCACCTGCCCGCGGCAGCTTCCAAGGCTTCCAATTCCTTGCCCGCCTCGGCCCATTTTCCTTGGGCGTTAAGTTCGCGGAAGCGCCGCAAATGATTGCGGACGGCGTCCAGGCGAGGATCTCCGGTGGGCTTGGCCTCCACCGCCGCAGTCACCTTGGACGTTGAGATTTGTGTGGTCTCCGGCGGCGGCAAGGTTCCGCCAGCCAGGTCGGCCAGCGCCTGTTCATAGGTGTCCCGATAGATAATGGTATTCCCCATCGCGATTACAACCTTTTTCAATTGCGGCATCCGCGCCTGCGAACTTTGGATGTAGATGGGCTCCACATAGAGGAATGTATCCTCAATGGGCAGCACCAGCATCTGGCCGCGCAACACGGAAGACCCCTGCTGATTCCAAAGCGTCAGATCCTTGGAGATGTTCTGGTCCGAATCGATCTTCGCTTCAATCTGCAGCGGCCCGTACATCAGGTTTTGCTTGGAGAGCAACAGCACCACAATCTCGCCGAGATGTTCACCGTCGCACCGTGCCATCATCAGGCCGATCAGATTGTCTTTACTCCGCGGCGTAAACGATTGCAGCAGCAGAAACTCGGATTGAGTCTCGCCGGGGACGGTAGCGATTACGTAAGTCGGCTGTACGGTATCGGTCTGTTTGCCTTGGCCGGATGCATTTTTGGCGATGTCCCACAAATCTTCTTTGTTGTAGAAGGAATCGGGGTTCTGCATGTGGTAAGTACGATAGATTTCGGCTTGCGCGCGAAACAGCAGTTCCGGGTAGCGGACATGTTGGCGCAGGTCCGCCGGCATTGCAGACGAGGGCTTGAACAGCTTTGGAAAGATTGCCTGCCAGGCCTGGATAATGGGGTCCGCGGTATCGAAGACATAGAGCGATACATGGCCATCGTAGGCATCCACCGTGGCCTTGACGGAGTTCCGGATGTAATTGACAGATCCCACGTCACCCATTTGCACCATTCGCGAATAGGGGTGATTGTTCGATGTGGTGTAGCCGTCCACCATCCAGACCATGCGGCCCTCGGCGGTGAGTACTATGTATGGGTCGGCATCCCATTCAATGAAATTCGCCATGGTTTCCAGGCGCTGGCGAACGTCGCGGCGGATCAACATGCGGCTTTCATTGGTGAAGTAACTGGTGAGCAGAATCTTCCAGTCTCCGTATTCCAGCGCCGCGGCCAGGCGCATGGGGAACGAAGCGATTGGGATTCCGCCTTTCCCTTCGTACTGGCTGTGCACGTTGTCGGCGCCGGCGGGATAGTTGAACTCCGGCTGGCTAGTGCGTACGAAGACCGGCTCATGCGTTTGCTCGCCATAGTACAGTTCCGGGCGCGTCAGCTTCAGGCTGGCTGTGTTCACCTTCGGCGGAGCATCCTGCACGATCAGCTGCGGCTGACCACTGGGGGTAATCCGATTCGCCTCGGCCATAACCAGGCCATAGCCGTGAGTGTAGATGAAATGGGGGTTGATCCAATTGGCGCGGGCGTCGGCCAGCTGCTCCACATCGAGTTCGCGGGCCGCCAGCATCACCTGGCGCAGTTGGCCATCGATCTGATAGCGGTCCACATCGGTACTCTTAAATGTGTAGTATTGCCGCAGAGCCTGGATCTGCGTCACGGTGTCGTGAAATGCTCGCCAGTCCCACAGCCGCACGTTATCCAGCGCCTGCTTGTGCTTGGTGACATCAATGCGCGATTCCAATTTGGCCGGATACTGCTTCTCAATCACCTTCCCTTCGATGCCGAACGCGGAGCGGGTGGCCTCAATATGCCGCGCGATATATGGCCGCTCCATGGAAATCTCATTCGGCCGCACATACACCGCGGACACAATTCCCGGAACGATGAATTGCAGCACCGGCACAATCACCAGGGCGGCGGCGAATCGCAGATGTCCGATCCAGACGAAAACGATGGCGGCAGCGCACGCGGCGACGGAAGCCCAGCGCAGTGGAAGGTCGATGTTCTGGTTCACATAGTCGATGCCCACCATGAAGCGATGGTCGTTCATCAACATGCTGTAGCGGCTGAGATAGAAGCGGCCGGCCATGGCCAGCAACAGCAAAGTGGCGGCGCCGCGCAAAAAGAACGACTCCATGGCGCCATGCAAACGAAGGTCGCGCAGATCGAAGGTAAGCCCCTCTTCCTTTACCTGCGGGAACACATGGCGCAGTTGCCATCCACGGGCTGTTAGCCAGTAGACCAGCAAGGCGAAGAACGTGATGCCCACCACCAGACCCAGCAGATCGTTATAGAACGGAAGATCGAACAGATAGAAAGGCAGCGGTTGTCCAAAGACCGGATCGCGCCAGGAAGTGGCATTGGCGGCCACCGTGCGGCCACCCACGTAACGAACCACCGTCCAGGAATCTATGCTGCCCAGCGCGATAAAGATCGATAGAATGAGCAGGGCAACGGCGGACAGCTTGGCGTAGAGGGGAAAATCGCCCAGCCGCACACCGGCGAACTTCATGCCGCGGGCATGACCAATCCACAGTACGGCAAACACGAGTATGGACGACGCCACCAGCGGGCCAATGCCATAGAGCAACATGCTGGTCCAGGTGCCGACCTGATCCAGTTCCTTCCACCATTCGTATTCGATGGTGTAGGAGGCGATGCTTCGCGAGCCGATTAGAATGGCAAACAGCAGCGCGATGAAAAAGAACTTCCGCTGCGGGCGCGGCCTTTGCGGGATCTCTCTCAACACCATAATTTAAACTCCAGTGTTACTCGGCGTGCCAGACGACGGAACCGTTTACGATTGTGGCCACAGGGCCCCCGCGGAACTGGCGTCCGTCGAACGGGGAATTCCTGCTCTTGGATAGCGACCGGTTTACATCATACGTCCATTTTCGTTCCGGGTCGAAAATGGTGACGTCCGCAATGCCGCCAACAGCTAGCGTACCGCGATCTTTCCATTGCAGCACGTTCGCCGGCCCGGTGGTATAGAGCGCGATCATCTTCATCAACGAAATGCGGCTCGTGTGCAGCAATTCATCCGTAGTCAGGCCGATGGCGGTTTCCAGACCGGTAATGCCGAACGGGCACTTCTCAAACTCCTGCATTTTCTCGCTGCCGGGATGCGGGGCGTGGTCCGTAGCCAGCACAGAGATGGCGCCGGACACAATTCCATCCACCACCGCGTGCACGTCTTCCTTGGATCTGAGCGGCGGCTTCATCTTGAAATTACTGTCGTACGGCAGCATGTCGGCATCGGCTATGGCAAAATGATGCGGCGTGGATTCGCACGTTACTTTTAATCCGCGCGCCTTCGCAAAGGCTACCATGGCCACCGAATTCCGCGCCGAAATATGAGCCACATGATAGCGGGCACCGGTTACTTCCGCGAGCAGAATGTCGCGCGCGACCATGACATCTTCCGAACACGACGGAATGCCGCGTAAGCCGAGCTTCACCGATTCCAGCCCCTCATGCATGTCGCCGCCGGCACTGAGGTGAAGGTCTTCGCAATGGTCGATTACGGGCAGATCGAAGGCGCTTGCCGTCTCCATGGCGCGGCGCATGACACGGGCGTTCATCACTGGCCGTCCATCGTCGGAAATAGCGACCACACCCGCCGCCTTCATGGAGCCAATGGCCGCCAATTCTTCTCCGGCACTCCCCTTGGTGATGGCGCCGATGGGAAACACGTTCACCACGGCACGCAGCCGGGCGCGCTCCACAATGTAGCTGGTGACGGTGGCGCTGTCGTTCACCGGATTCGTATTCGGCATGCAGCAGATGGAAGTGAATCCGCCAGCCGCGGCCGCGCGGGAACCGCTCTCAATCGTCTCGGCATGTTCAAAGCCCGGATCCCTAAGATGCACGTGCATGTCAATGAAGCCGGGAGCGACAATCATCCCCGAGGCATCGAACTGCGTCGCGCCGGCGGCGGAGAGGTTTACGCCGATTCCAGCCACATGTCCGTCCACCAACAGCACATCCGCGATGCTATCGAACCCAGTGGCGGGGTTCATCACCCGTCCGTTTTTGATTAGAAGTTTTTCCATTCTATTGCAGGATCTTTTCGAGTACGGCCATGCGTACGGAAATGCCGTTTTCCACTTGATTCAGGATCACCGAGCGCTGCGAATCGGCAACGTCGGATGAAATTTCTCGGCCGCGATTGATGGGGCCCGGATGCATCACAATCACGTTAGGCCTGGCTAGTTCCATGTGTTCCAGCCGCAGGCCGTAGAAACGGAAGTATTCGCCAACCGGGTAGGCCGCCTCATGCTGGCGTTCCAGTTGGACGCGAAGCATCATGATGACGTCGGCGTCGCGAATCGCGTCGCGAATGTTGTATTCCAGTGTTACGCCGGGTGCGATTTGAGCAAGCTCCCGAGGCAGTAGCGACGCCGGTCCGCAGAGCACGATATCGACGCCGAACTTCGATAACAAATGGATGTTCGACCTGGCCACGCGGCTGTGTGCAATGTCGCCGATGATGGCGACGCGAAGCCCGTCCAGGCGGCCGCGGCGGTCGAGAATGGTGCGCGCGTCCAGCAGCGCCTGCGTGGGATGCTCATGCGTACCATCGCCCGCATTCACTATTGGCGTGGGCAGATAGCGGGAGAGGAAATGCGGCGCGCCCGAGGCGCCGTGACGCATGACGATGGCGTCCGGACGCATGGCAACCAGCGTATTCAGCGTATCCACCAGGGATTCGCCCTTGGAAACACTGGAACCGGAGGCGGTAATGGAGACTGAATCCGCACCCAGACGTTTGGCGGCAATTTCAAAGCTGACCCGCGTGCGCGTGGAAGCTTCAAAAAACAGGTTCACCACCATTTTTCCTTTCAGTGTATCCAGGCGTTTGAAGGATTGGTTCTGCAAGGGCTGAAAATACTTGGCGCGATCGAGTATGGCTTCTATTTCGGGACGTTCCAGTCCCTGAATTCCTAGCAGGCCCTGATTCATAGTGTTGTGAGATGGGTCATTTCATTAGACCGCGCCCGCCGCACGGGCCGCGCGGTGATCGGGAACGGTAAAGAAAAATGTGGAGCCTTCGCCGGGTTTCGATTCCACCCAGATGCGGCCGCCCTGGCGCTCCACAATCTTTTTGCACATGGCAAGGCCGATTCCGGTCCCTTCATACTCCCGGCCGTGGAGGCGTTTGAAAATTCCAAAAATCTGTTCCGCGTACTGCGGGTCGATTCCAATGCCGTTGTCGGAGATGGAGAACTGCGTTTCCGAACCGCTTTTCCGCGCCGTGATATGCACCGTGGGCTGACGCTCACCGCGGTACTTGATGGCATTGGCAAGCAGATTCTGGAAGAGCTGCGAGAGGCGCATGGGATCGAACTCGATAGGCGGTAGAGGGTCATGCGTAATGGTGGCGCCCACGTCTCCGATGGTCACCTTCAAATTCTGCAGTACCGTATCCAGGGTTTCCTCGGGATTCAGTTCGCGCACCTTTTCGGCGGGCGTCTCACCGGCTCTTGAGTAGGCGAGAAGGTCGCGTATCAGCGCGCTCATCCGCTTCACTCCGTCCACCGCGTAGTCGATAAACTGGTCGGCGTCGCCATCCAGCTTTCCATGATACCGGCGTTTTAACAGTTCAGTATAACTGGCCACCATACGCAGCGGTTCCTGCAGATCATGCGAGGCGATATAGGCAAACTGCTGCAGGTCTTCATTGGAGCGGCGGAGAGCGACGGTGCGTTGTTCCACCCGGCGCTCCAGATCGGCGTTCAAGTGGCGAATCCGTTCTTCTTCCCGCCGGCGCTCGGCGGCATCACGGCGAATCAGAAAGAACAAAGCCGTCACCAGCATAAGATTGACGACCAGCATGGCCACGAAGACGAACATGGTGCGCCGGAAGTTCTTGCTCTGATCGCCGGTGCGCTGATTCAGCAGCCGTTCTTCCTCCGCCATCAGGCGCTCCACCACGGTGTTGATATCATCCATGGCGCGGGTTCCCTTCCCGCCCAGGATCATCGCCGAAGCGGCGGCAACGCCTTCCGATTCGCGGATCTCCACCGCCTTGCGCATCTCTTCGAATTTCTGAGGGATTAGCGGCTCCAACAGATCGAACGACTCGCGCTGGCGCTTGTTGTCGCGAGTCATGTGTTTCAGTTCGGCAATCTGCGTTTGAATTCGGGGCCCGCCCTGGCGAAACTGTTCCAGCAGCTTCGGGTCGCCCGAAAGCACGAACTCACGCTCATAGACCTCAATTTCGCGCAGACCGGTGCCCAACTGCATTAGTTTCTTTTCGATTTCGTTCGTATGCGCGACGTCGTCAGCGGCGGCGATCAGGTGAAGGGTGGTGCGAGCGGCCATGATACCCAGCAGAATAGGGAAGACCAGGAGAAGAACGAATCCGGCGCGAAACTTTTCCTGTGCTGTCCACTTCATGACAAACGGGAACTAGCCGTTCACCTTCTCTACCATTATCACCTTTTCGATTCCATCGATCTCTTGAAACTTCACTTCGATGATCTCATTTTGCGTGGTTTGCACCATGCGGCCCACGTAGCGCGCCTCAATAGGCAGTTCCCGGTGGCCGCGGTCGATCAAGACGCACAGCTGCACACGGGCAGGACGCCCGTGATCGAACAGTGCATCCAGCGCCGCGCGGATGGTGCGTCCGGTATAAAGGACGTCGTCGAACAGAATAATGTCCTTTCCAGTAACCGGGAAGTTAATCTCGGTGGGATTCACTACCGGCTGCACACCGACCGTGGACAGATCATCCCGGTAGAGATTGATGTCCAGAATACCGACCGGAACTTCCAGGTTCTCAAGGGCGGTGATCTTCTGGGCGAGCCGTTGCGCCAGAGGCACGCCGCGGCGGCGGATTCCGATGAAGGCAAGCTTCCGCAGATCCTCGGTTTGTTCGAGAACTTCATGCGCCAGCCTGACCAGAGTCCGGTCGATTTCCGAGGCGCTCATCAGTTGGGTCTTTTCGCGTATCGAGGTCATAGGCGGAGAATTCTCAGGCTAACACACGCTAGTATTTCTTGAGCCGCGAGCGGATCCGTTTGGTGAGACGTTCAATGTTGTCAAGCTGCTTTAACGTACTGATGGAAAGGACGTGGCGGTCGGTCTTCTCCAGGTCCATCTTCAAGTCTTCGGCGGCCTTCGACAGGGCGGCGGCGTCTTCCAGCGTCTTTTCATGGTCGGCCTTCAGGATTTCATCCTTCTGCATCTTGCCACTGGGCAGGCGGACGTCCTCCGCATCCTTTTCGCTACGGTTCGGGGGTTGTTGGGCAGGCACCGGAACCATCGTGAGGGTAAGTAGAACAGCGATGAGTCGGAACATGGAATGTACACACATCATACTCGCGGCGGGAGACGATTGCAGGGACGGTAATATTTTCCATATCTACTGACACACACTGCAATCCGTTTACAAACTCTTTACATTCTTGATAACTTTGAACATTTACCGAAACGAATTATTAGACAAAAGCAACTCATGCAAGAGGCAGGTGTTCCTACTGTCAGAAGCTTCCGTACTACTGCCACGGAGCTCAACCGGACGGGCGTAAGTGACCCCAAATCCGTTTTCTCCCTTTCACTTACGCCCGCACGGCGAAGTCTTCCATTAGTCCGGCGCCGAACGCATTTGCAACCCAGGTTGAGCCGCTTCCGCGGCAAAAGAGGAGATCTATTCATGAGCCGTATCTCGTCTATTGTTCTTGCCACCTTCTGCGGATTTATGACTGCCTACGGGCAGACAACCGCTACGGGAACCAGTCTGAAGTTGTTGACGTTGGAAGCAGTTGTTCCCATCGATAGCGTGGAGTCCACGGTCACGCCGAATATTCCGGCAGCGCTGCTTTCCGCGCTTACCAGCGGAACCATGGAACTGCGCCAGCAACTGAGTTACCATGCGGCGGCCCAGACATTAAAGGTAACCGGGATTTCCGAAGTTGCCGGATCGCCACTACCGACGGCGTCCGACGCCGCCGGCGTGACAGTCCTGTGGACCTATACGATTAACGTGGATCGCGTGGACCTGACTTCGAAGCCAGGAAACGCCGTGGCCTTTCTAGGTAGCGCCGCCGGTGGTTCAACCGGTACACCCTTCGGAGACATCTCCGGTGCGCTGGTAAGCGTCGCGGCAGGATATCAGGCCCCCGGCGCAGCTTCCACGACAACCTTCGCGGGAATCACCACCAGCATCGCTGGATCCGCGTCGCTATTTTCCAAGCAAGGCTCCGGAACCCTGGTTTTCAATGGCGGAGGAACTACCGCGGTGCCGGCTGCGGTTGCCGGGCCGAAGAACTTTATCAGCGCAAATCCACAATTTCAGCTGGATGGTGCGCGTTCCACCGATCCCAGCGGAGGAACCCTGACCTACCACTGGACATTCCTGCCGGTGTTCGGAACTACGGCCAATCTGGTAGGTGCGGACACGGCCACGCCCACGGTAACCGTACCAAGCTACTCCGATGCACAGGGCGATTACACCTTCCAACTGATGGTGACGAATGCAGCTGGGCTCTCAGCCGTCGATACGGTGACGGTCACCTATTCGGTGCCGACGCCGACCGGAGGCGGTCAGTAGAAGTATGGCCGGCGGGTGGAGCGCAGTCCAATCCAGCCGCCGGCCCGATGTTTCGCAGCGCGCGAGGTGTATTTAAAATTACAAGCGCTAGTCCCAAACTGCATCAATTAGTACTTGTTGCGCATTTCGACGTGAGAAGTTACTAAGAAAGGTATTCCAATTCGGGAAACCTGCCGCATAATGAAATTGCGCTTATGAGAAAACTCCTGGGCATAATCTTACTCTGCTTCACCCCGCTTTTCGGGGGTAGCGCCGATCCGGGCACGGTATCCGTGTTACAGCCCGTCTGGATTCAAATGCTGATGCTGATCGCGATGCTGTTGGTGGGCGTTACTTCCCGCGAGATCTCACGCAGCCGCTAGATTCAGGTTCTAGTTCTCGCAAGGGAGTGGAGGTTCAAGTCCTCTCATCCGCACCAATACAATCAATAAGTTACAGAGATTCAGGCGCCCTCCAGCGGAGGGCGTTTTCGCGTTTGTGTGCGTATAGTGTGCGGATTTTGTTTTTGTGTGCGGCGCGCCCTGTTTTCCGGTGGTTGATTCTGAGCGGCTGGGCCTCCAAATCTCCTGATTCGGATCCGGACGCGCCAGGCCCCAGCCCAGGGGGGTGAGATTTGCCCGCGACCGGCCACGGGCGGGCACCCAATCCGCGCACGACCAGGTCCGGATCCCAGCCGAGTGTGCGGATTATGTGCGGACAGCAAGGGGCTCCTGGCTCCGGCGGCTATCATTCAGACGGCTTCGTCCGTTTGGCGGCGAGGTGTTTGGCGAGCTTTTCCGCGGCATCCATGAGGTCAGCCTCGGACGTGATGTTGTAACGGTCGAACACGCTTCGGGTCTTGTGGCCTGAGATTCGCATGGCGACCGTTTCCGGGACCCCGGCTCGGACCAAGTTGCGAACTCCGGTCCGGCGAAGATCGTGGAAGAGCTTCTCAGGTTCCCCGGCCTCGTTTACCAACCCGGCGCGGGTACAGGCGCCAGACCACGCGGTCTTGAACGAACGAATCCGTTCGCCTTCGTGGAAGAACACCCACGAGCACTGGGGGTGGCGGGCATCGCGGAGCTTCTTCCGGGCAGCGAGGATCTCCTGGATCTCGGGCGCCAGCGGCAGAATTCTTGCCTCGTCGTTCTTTGTGGTTCCAGCTTCCAAACGCACGACTCCCCTTTCGAGATCAACTTGCTTCCATTGCATCGCCAGAATCTCGCCACGCCTGCAGCCAGTAAAGTACGCGAAGGCAAGCAGCGGCTGCAGGTAGTCGGGCAGTTCCGCGAACAACGCTCTGTATTGGTCATCCTCGAAGAAGCCCTTCCGGACGTTGCGTTCTTCGAGCATCGGAATGTACGGAACCGTCACAACGCGGGGCGGCGTGGACAGCCGCGCGAGATTGAAGGCGCGGCGAAGCAGTGACAGTTCGCGATTGATCGTACCGTTCGCGATGCCCTTCGTCTGGCAGTGTGCGATGTAGTTCCGCGTGATCTCCGTCGTCAACTTGGCGGCGGTCACGTGGCCAAAGAAGGGATCGAGGTGCTTCTCGACGACGAGCTTGCACCAATCGACACGTTTGCCGCTGATCTGGTAGTCGGCCACGAGATCGGCAAGGAGTTCGGAGATTTTGATCTTTCGGGCGGTGTCGAGCGTCGGCCCGCCGCCGCGTTCCAGGAGCATCGCGGCAAGCGCCGCCTCCGCGGCCTTCTTGTTCCCACGTATTGTTCGGTTTTGATAAATGCGCTTCTTGGTCTGCGGGTCTTCGCCCAGGTAGACCCGGACGATCCAGGTATTCTTGCCTCTGGCAATGATTTGTCCAGCCACGGTTGTAATCCTAAGGGAGAATGCCAGCTTCCTGCTGGCGTTATTGTTTTCAAAGACTTCTAGCTGTGCTGTCTGGTTTGCTGTCTATCACGAATCATGGTATTCGGATGGCAGCATGGCACACGTCAATATCGTCAAACGCATCAAGAGCGATGGCCGATGGGTTATGCGCTCGGTTCCTAAGAAGCCGAACGGCGAATGGGATTGGAAGTCGCTTCCTGAAGGCCGCTACTACATCGAGTGGTGGGAGGGCCCGAAGAGGTGCCGCGAAACCGGCGGTACCACTGTAGCCCAGGTGCTCGAGGTCCAGCGCCGGAAGAAGCATCAAATCGACGGGCTTGCCTTGGGCCTAGTCTCCACTCGAAAGCCCTCTGCCCCACCAGTGCCCATCGACAAGGGTCGCGCACTACGGACTTTGATCGATCGCTACCTCGATCAGGTTGAAACGCTCAAGAAGCCCAACACCTTTCGGAAGTATGAAGCCGTGCTCGACCGTTTCGCCGACCAGTTTACGGATCGCCAGTTTGAATCCATTACCACCGATGAGTTGGACGATTTCGTCGTGCGCCTTAAGAAGAGCGGCATGGAGCCAAACACGGTGCTCCACAACGTCGTCATCATCGCGCAGTTCTTCAAGCGCAGCGGCCGCGGCGGCATCATGCGCCAGTTGCACTTGCCTGAACGGACAACTGCGCTTCCCGTAGCCTATACAGACGAGGAATTAGCCAAGTTCTTCGCCGCTTGCGACGACTTCCATCGGGCGATGTACTCGACCTTTCTGATGACCGGTTTTCGGGAGCAAGAGGTGATGTACCTTTTCTGGGGCGACGTCAACTTGAACCTTCGCACGGCGCGTGTGACGTCTAAGCCCGATCGTGGCTTTACGCCGAAGCGCTGCGAAGAGCGCGAAGTGCCGATAACGTCTCAACTAGTCGACCTTTTGCGGAATCATCCCCAACGGCCGGGTTGCTCCTTTGTGTTTCCGTCTCCGGCCGGAAACCGCGAACAGCACATGCTCGATCACTGTAAGGCGATTGCTCGCGCCGCCGGTCTCGACGCGGAGAATTTCGACTTGAAGACCTTCCGTTCCACCTATGCCACCCGAATGCTGCGGTCGGGCTTCGACGTGCGAACGGTGCAGCACTGGATGGGTCACAAATCCCTTGAGACGACGATGCGATATTTGGTGCCGGCCACCGACGTGCTCATGAAGTTGGAGCAAGTCGGCATTCCTGGTATGGCCAAAGCCACCGCAGTTCGTCCTCCAAGGCAGTCCAAAGCCGGATTGCGTTGAGAAAATTGTCGAAGCTGGGTATCAGCTTCACTCAGGTAGGCACTACAGGTTGTGGTTTGGCTTTCGGCTTCCGCGGCGCCCTCTGAACGATTTGATCGTAAGAAATCGGATCGACTATCACCGCTTGCTGCGCCAGCCGAAAGAAGAGTTTCCCTCGGCTTTTCGATTTTCTCCGATTGAAACGGAACGTGAATTCGTCCAGGTAGTAGTCCAGATGCTTGTGGCTCACCGCCCCCTGATGGGTTCCCATCAACCATCTCTTCATCAGCGAGATGACCCGGTGCACTCGCGGCAGCAACTTGGACGCGCTCTCTTTCTTTCCTTTGATCACCGTCACCTCATGGCGGTATCCTTTCGCGCCGAGCCTAGCGTAGCCCTTCCATCCATCGGTATGCACCACACCGCCCCGCTCGACGGACTCTAACAGAAACGCTTTCAGGCTTGCCGCCGAAGCATTCGGAATCTGCCGCATGCGGATCCGGCCGATTCCTTCGCCATCCTCCTCGGCGGCAACGACAATTAGCGCTTTCTTTTCTGCCCGGCGCCCGCGCAGACCTTCCTCCAGTCCGCCCAGGTAGCACTCGTCCACCTCTACTCGACCCGTCAGGAGTTCGCGTTCCGGTCTCACCATCGCCCGGCGTAGTTTATGCAACCACGTCCACGCCGTCTCGTAGCTTTTCAAGCCCAACACTCGCTGTAGTCCCAGGACGCTGGCTCCGTTCTTCTGGGTCGTCACCCACCACATCGCTCGGAACCATACAACCAACGGAGTCCTCGTATCTTGGAAAATCGTACCCGCCGTCACCGACGTTTGTCGTCCGCAGTCGGAACACTCCAGAAGAATGCCCCGCACCGGCCACGATTTCCCACCATTACAATGCGGGCATCGAAATCCTTCCGGCCACCGCAATCTAAATAGGTAATCGCGGCACGCCTCCTCCGTGGAAAAAATCGCCTCCAATTCCGTCAGACTTCGCGGATACTCTTCCATTCCCTCGCATCCTATATGTTGTGGCCACCTGAGTCAAGCGGATACCCAGCTTGTCGAATTCATCAAGTTTGCCTTCGCATTGTGTTTGGGAGAACAGAACCTGACTCAGAAGAACCTAGTTGCGCGAGTTTGGCGGCGATGCTTCGAGATCCCTAAGTTATTGATCTAGTCTAGCGTGGGATGTCCGCGTGTTCACTACTCCTCGGATTCTACCTATTTCGGGCTGTGTTGCACGTTTGTCCCACTTTGTCCCACTAAGATGGGGTGAACCCCTCGGTTGAGAAAAACTCCATTGTCACACTTCGCCGATTTGACCCGCCCCGCATTTTGAGACAGACGATAAGTTGACGGTCGGCCGTGGTGACCCGCTACATTCGACCTTGGAGCGCAGTCGGAGTCGTAGGTCGGCGGGTACGCCAGACGATTCTGGCTAAGGGTTCCGCACCGGGAGGCCCTGTGCTGGCGCCGTCAAGTCGGCGCAAGCCGTCTCGCGTAGTTCGCTTTCCGGATAGGGCCGAGTCCTTCCGGGCGTCTAGAGTCAATGTGATGGAATCTGTTTCTACAGGGCATCAGGCCGCTTCGGTTTCCTGAGCAACCCAATATGGGCTGGAAACTCCCATCCGGATTCGGATAGTGAGAGCCGAGCTGTTGGTCGGGGACGCCGGGTGACGCGGAGTTGTGTGAACCCCGTCGAACAACTTGGCGAGATCGAAGAGGCGGGCGGCCTGCGGTCGCGCACTTGCCTGATGTTTCGCGGAGATTTTCAACCTCGCTCACCGCTTTTCGCCGAACTGTTATAATTTCCGGCTAGGACAGGCCGTCAATCAATCCGGGGATGCAGCCACTAATCTAACGACCAAATCTACTCTATGATGGGAGCCGAAGCTCACCTATGCGTTGCCGAAGGTAAGGGTGAACCATGAATCAGCACGCAGGCGTCCACCCGCCGACGGGGGGCGCATGCCGACAAACGTTGCCCGAGAGTACTGCAGTCATATCACGCCTTTCATCGCGCGAGCGGGAAGGGGAAACCACCACGGTACGCGCGCATGGCCGCGAGATGCTCCGTTCCGCGCACTGGCCTCTCTCACGGCTATCGACGGATGGTATGGATTCTTTGGATATCTCGTCCCTGAGAGATCTAGACTTAAGCGGGCACCATTTCCCTGTAGAAAGGCTGGGTCCGGAAGATATGGCGGAGTTGTCGGCGGAACAATCGCTGACGCAGTTGACGGTGCATGGAGTGTCCATCTCACCCTCTGCTCTGATTCGAAAGCTGGCCCAACTTCCTCGCCTAACTTCTATCGATTTATCGGGCTTGGACCTCACCGATGACGACACAGCGGCGTTGACCGCTGCCGTTCCTCAACTGCGTCGGCTTAAGCTGGGGGGGCGCCGTCCCCGCGACAATTATCATCCGTTTGACTGCAGCCGTCTCACGACGAATGTGTGGTCCGCCGTTGCAAGCTTGCGTGGTCTTACCAGCCTCGGTGTTTAGGGATGTCCCGCTCGACGACTCGATGGTTTCGGCCTCACCTGCCGTTCTTGCTGGGCTAGAAGCACTGGATCTCGGCGATACGCAAATCGGCGATGCGACGGCGGCATTGCTGACGCGTTCGCGAAATCTACGCTGTCTTGCAGTGGATGGGACAAAGATCGGAAACGAGGGAGCGGCCGCTTTAGCTGACATCGGTACGCTCGACGATCTCGACATCTCCCGCACGCGAATCGGCGAGGCTGGGATGAGGCGGCTGTTGCAATTGGGCCGCTTCGTCCGCCTTGGCTTGGCGGAAATACAAATCGGTGATGATACATTCGCTGCATTGGGCGGGTTGGGCGAATTGGAGGACCTCGACCTTTCCCGGACCAATGCGGGTTCCGCGACGCTTGCGGCACTCTCCTCTCTTCCACGTTTGAAACGGCTCAACCTCGACCAAACCAGGCTTGGCGCCGCCGAGATTTCTGTGCTGAGCTCCAGTTCCGTGAGCGACCTCAGTTTGCGAACTGTCCGGATAGGTCGTGACGGGATCGCCGCCATTACAAGACTTTCACAGTTGACAGCAGTCTCGATTGATGTCGGAGCAGATTGGACCGGCCTCGAAGTTCTAACAGCCTCTGTCAACCTCACCGCAGCACCGCCCACCGTCATCCGCCTGCCCAAACTCCTGCGCAAGTTGCGTCTGGCCGGCGCGCTCACAGCCGAACTGCGGGATGGCCTGGGTGGCCTTGAAGAGTTGGAGGAGCTTAGTATTCGCGGTGGCGGAGATTTGTTAGCCGACATTCGACCTGACGGATTCAGGCGACTGAAACGGGTAATCGCCGAAGCTTCCAGGCTCGACGACGGTGCCTTAGACCGCTTGGCTATCTTGCCCGAAATGGAAGAGCTCTATGTCTCAGATAATCGCGTGTCACGCTCCGTTTCTCGACTAAGGAATCCGTATTTGAACACTCTCGAGCTCCGAAACACGGATGTGGATGATTCCGCGATCGAGGCTCTCGCTACCCTTCCGCGCCTGCACTGTCTCGATCTTCCGAACACCAACGTTACGCCCGCCGGCATTGCCGATCTTGTCTCCAGTGCGCCCAACCTTCAATCTCTGGCTTTGGATGGAACTCAGGTCACCGGCGCAACGGTGACAGCGATGGCAGGTTCGGCATTGCTGTTAGAGCTATATCTTTATGGAGAATCAGTAACTGACGATACGGTTTTGCTGCTGCGGGATCTTGTGAACTTGCGAGAGCTCAACCTCTACGGTTCGAGTCTCACCGATGTCGCAGTGCCTCACCTCGCGACACTTTCGGGTCTGCGCACATTACGTCTAAGTGGATCCGGGCTCTCGACAGAGGGACGTTTGAGATTATTGACCGCTCGCAATAACCTTCGAATCCATGGGGACGAGGGTTTCGTCTTCGCCAGGCGCGCGACTTTGTGATCCTTGCTAACGGATGTTTACGAAAACCAGGGGGAATAAGTGTCCCTAATCGCTCGATAAGCGGTGCGGCGAATTGAGATTGCGGGTAGGGATGCGCGCGGGAGGCACCGTGGGACTGGCTCCGGGCGAGATGAGTGAGGAGAGAGGGAAATGTTTTCATTGCACCCACTGGGTGTGGGGGA